>NC_003318.1:192500-792500 GCF_000007125.1 Brucella melitensis bv. 1 str. 16M
TCCCGTACACGTAGAATAGCAGAAGTCCTTGAGTAGGGCGGGACACGTGAAATCCTGTCTGAACATGGGTCGACCACGATCCAAGCCTAAGTACTCGTGCATGACCGATAGCGAACCAGTACCGTGAGGGAAAGGTGAAAAGCACCCCGACGAGGGGAGTGAAACAGTACCTGAAACCGGATGCCTACAAACAGTTGGAGCCCAAGGTTTGTCCTGGGTGACAGCGTACCTTTTGTATAATGGGTCAGCGACTTAGTGTATCGAGCAAGCTTAAGCCGGTAGGTGTAGGCGCAGCGAAAGCGAGTCTGAACAGGGCGTTCAGTTCGATGCATTAGACCCGAAACCAAGTGATCTAGCCATGAGCAGGTTGAAGGTACGGTAACACGTACTGGAGGACCGAACCCATATCTGTTGCAATAGATCGGGATGACTTGTGGCTAGGGGTGAAAGGCCAATCAAACTTGGAGATAGCTGGTTCTCCGCGAAATCTATTTAGGTAGAGCGTCGACCGAATACCCCCGGGGGTAGAGCACTGGATGGGCTATGGGGACTCACCGTCTTACTGATCCTAACCAAACTCCGAATACCGGGGAGTACTAGTCGGCAGACACACGGCGGGTGCTAACGTCCGTCGTGGAGAGGGCAACAACCCTGACCACCATCTAAGGTCCCTAAGTTATGGCTAAGTGGGAAAGGATGTGAGGATCCCAAAACAACCAGGATGTTGGCTTAGAAGCAGCCATCATTTAAAGAAAGCGTAACAGCTCACTGGTCTAAATAAGGGTCTTTGCGCCGAAAATGTACCGGGGCTCAAGCCATACACCGAAGCTGTGGATGCACGTATGTGCGTGGTAGCGGAGCGTTCCGTAAGCCTGTGAAGGGACAGTCGTGAGACATCCTGGAGGTATCGGAAGTGAGAATGCTGACATGAGTAACGATAAAGGGAGTGAGAGACTCCCTCGCCGAAAGTCCAAGGGTTCCTGCTTAAAGTTAATCTGAGCAGGGTTAGCCGGCCCCTAAGGCGAGGCCGAAAGGCGTAGTCGATGGGAACCACGTTAATATTCGTGGGCCTGCAGGTAGTGACGGATCGCGTGTGTTGTGAGGTCTTATTGGATTGATCTTGCAGCGAAGCGGTTCCAGGAAATAGCTCCTGCATATAGACCGTACCCTAAACCGACACTGGTGGACTGGTAGAGAATACCAAGGCGCTTGAGAGAACTGCGTTGAAGGAACTCGGCAAAATGCACGCGTAACTTCGGAAGAAGCGTGACCTCACTATGGGCAACCATAGGGGGGTGGCACAGACCAGGGGGTAGCGACTGTTTACCAAAAACACAGGGCTCTGCGAAGTCGCAAGACGACGTATAGGGTCTGACGCCTGCCCGGTGCTGGAAGGTTAAGAGGAGAGGTGCAAGCCTTGAATTGAAGCCCCAGTAAACGGCGGCCGTAACTATAACGGTCCTAAGGTAGCGAAATTCCTTGTCGGGTAAGTTCCGACCTGCACGAATGGCGTAACGACTTCCCCGCTGTCTCCAACGCAGACTCAGTGAAATTGAATTCCCCGTGAAGATGCGGGGTTCCTGCGGTTAGACGGAAAGACCCCGTGCACCTTTACTATAGCTTTACACTGGCATTCGTGACGACATGTGTAGGATAGGTGGTAGACTTTGAAGCAGGGGCGCCAGCCTTTGTGGAGTCACCCTTGAAATACCACCCTTGTTTTTATGGATGTCTAACTGCGGCCCGTTATCCGGGTCCAGGACCGTGTATGGTGGGTAGTTTGACTGGGGCGGTCGCCTCCTAAAGAGTAACGGAGGCGCGCGATGGTAGGCTCAGAACGGTCGGAAATCGTTCGTCGAGTGCAATGGCATAAGCCTGCCTGACTGCAAGACTGACAAGTCGAGCAGAGACGAAAGTCGGTCATAGTGATCCGGTGGTCCCGCGTGGAAGGGCCATCGCTCAACGGATAAAAGGTACGCCGGGGATAACAGGCTGATGACCCCCAAGAGTCCATATCGACGGGGTTGTTTGGCACCTCGATGTCGACTCATCGCATCCTGGGGCTGGAGCAGGTCCCAAGGGTATGGCTGTTCGCCATTTAAAGCGGTACGTGAGTTGGGTTCAGAACGTCGTGAGACAGTTCGGTCCCTATCTGCCGTGGGTGTAGGAATATTGACAGGATCTGTCCCTAGTACGAGAGGACCGGGATGGACGTATCTCTGGTGGACCTGTTGTGGCGCCAGCCGCATAGCAGGGTAGCTATATACGGACGGGATAACCGCTGAAGGCATCTAAGCGGGAAACCCACCTGAAAACGAGTATTCCCTATCAGAGCCGTGGAAGACCACCACGTTGATAGGCCGGGTGTGGAAGTGCGGCAACGCATGCAGCTTACCGGTACTAATAGCTCGATCGACTTGATCACTCCCATTTACAATATCCATCAAGCAAAAGCTTGATGTTGAAGGCAATATGGAAGTAGGGCAATAGGGCAATATGTTTGCCCAAAGCCCTCAACCATCGCCACGCAGAAAGACAAAGCACAAAGGCAAAGAACAGGCGCAGCCCAAACATACTGCCCTATTCCCCTAATGCCTTAAGCCCCTAACCAGCTTCTCATGTTTGTGTTCTTCGCCGACCTGGTGGTTATGGCGGAGCGGCTGCACCCGATCCCATTCCGAACTCGGCCGTGAAACGCTCCAGCGCCAATGGTACTTCGTCTCAAGACGCGGGAGAGTAGGTCGCTGCCAGGTCTGCAAAGCACACAAACAAAGCCATCTTCTCTCAATCATGCAAAACAGACCAATCGCGCAAAACGCGCTATAACCATTCTTACCGGAAAATAGTTATTACCCTTGACGCGGGGTGGAGCAGCCCGGTAGCTCGTCAGGCTCATAACCTGAAGGCCGCAGGTTCAAATCCTGCCCCCGCAACCAAATAAAACTCAAAACCCTCAATCAATTCAAACAATTGGCTGATGGTTTTTGTTTACCGAAAATCTCCAAGAATGCACCAAGACATTGTTTTGGACTTCCCCTGATTTAGTGGAGAGCTTCTGTCTCTAAGTTTCGGTTCATTGCCTCGAATTTCACCGGCGATTTATAGCCCAGTGTAGAATGTCTGCGCACGGGATTATAGAAGCCGTCAATGTATTTGCCAATGGCTTTGATTGCGTCATTTCTGGTCTGGAATGCAGCGCGCCAGATCAGTTCCGACTTGATCGTTATCAGTTCCGACTTGATCGTTTTGAAGACGGTTTCCACCATTGCATTGTCATAGCAATTTCCTTTGCCGCTCATGGATGGAAGCATGCTGTGCGATTTGAGGATTTTGCGATACTCATAACTGGCATATTGGCTTCCCCTGTCGGAGTGTTGGATCAGCCCCGGCTTTGGGTACCGAATTGCAATGGCCTTCTTCAAAGCACAAATAGCAAGGTCCTTTTTCATTCGATCGCGCGCTTCCCAGCCAATGATGCGACGAGAATAAAGATCGACAACGATTGCCAGATATAACCAGCCTTCGGCGGTCCATATGTAACTGATATCGACACCCCATTTCTGATCTGGTCTGTCACAAGTGAAGTCCTGATCCAGAAGATTGGGAGCGACAGGCTCACCATGATTGCTGTCGGTCGTGCGTTTGAAGCGCGTTTTCTGTCGGGCTTTCAAACCATTTTCACGCATCAGTCGCGCCGTGCGATGACGACCTGCTCGAATACCTTCTTCGTTCAGTTCAACATGCATTCGAGGGCTGCCATAGGTTTCACGTGACAGCGCAAACTGATTACGAATGTGGGCCAGAATACTCATGTCATCAAGCTGACGACGACTGGGCAAACGATGCTTCCATGCATAATAACCGCTGATGCTGACGCCTGCGAAAGCGCACAGCCGTGACAGGGACATATGGGCCTTCTCCGTGTCGATGAACGCAAACTTCATCGACTTGTCTCCCGAGCGAAGAAGGCCGTCGCTTTTTTTAGTAGGTCACGTTCCTGTCGCAGAAGTTCGTTTTCTTTACGAAGCCGGGCAAGCTCCTGGTCCATGTCCTCATGTGGACCAGAAAGTAAATCTTTCTCAGCAAAATTGCGCCGCCAACGCTCAAGCGTTGACTTACCAATCCCAAGGTCCTCAGCAACTGATGAAATGTTTCGACCACTCGTGGTTAAAATCCGAACAGCTTCGCGCTTGAAATCTTCTGTAAATTCACGCTGCTTCAATTCTAAGTCTCCTGTCAGTCTTCTCTAACAGAAGCCCTCCACTTTTGAAGGGGAAGTCCAGTTCCAACGATCCAGGAGAACTGGAAAGCATTCGTCGCGATATGCTTTCAACCTTTGAAAATCTTCCCGTCGCGGGCGAATATATGCATCGCTCAGCTTATGATTTGTCACGACGCTACGGCAAGGACCTCTTCCTATTCCTTCAAGCTTTTGGCACAGACAAGATCCCCTTGGCTTTCAGCATCAAAAGCCGTTTTGACGGCATAACCGAAAAGCTTCGTCTCGGCAGCGCAATCAGCGATCGCCTTTTGCAATTCGTAACCGGTCTGTTGCCGGATCATCTGCCAACCAGGCTCAACAGTTTCCGAGATGGTTACGAACATCATCTGCTTTTGAAAATGGGAAACGAGGGTATCGATGACGCGCGCCGCTATCTGGCCGAACGCTTTCCAACCACACATGGAAATTATTTCGAGTGCACCGACAAAGAAGGCAAGGCGGCTTTCCTCAATCGGTTTGCTGTCGGTGGTTCGGTATCGTGCGGTTCATGCAAAGACAGTGGAAGATATTGTAGCACTCGATATCGCCTTGCCACGCAACACACTCGACTGGTTCGAACGTCTGCCTGCCGAAATCGAAAAGAAAATCGATGTCACCATGTATTGCGGGCACTTCTTCTGCCACGTTCTGCATCAGGAATATCTGGTCAAGAAAGGGGAGGACTGCGAGGCTTTGAAGAAGGCAATTCTTGCCCTGCTGGAGGAACGCGGAGCGAAATATCCCGCCGAACATAATGTCGGGCATCTCTATGAGGCCGAGGAAAGCCTCAAGAAGTTTTATCGGGACCTGGACCCTACCAACGCCTTCAATCCAGGGCTCGGTCAAACAAGCTATCTATTGAACTGGCAAACTCCAGGATATCATTCCGACCAATAGCAGCATCATTATGGAGCATGTTTACACGATAGGATTCGGCTTTCCTTTCTTGAAACGTAGTATTTCAAATAGTTGTGGCGCTAAATCGATTACGACGGGGCCGACAGACACGTTTGCGGAGTGCGAATCATTAGTATTTTATTGTGAAATTCTTGTAAGAATGAGCAGTTTCGTATAATTTACATGTAACTATTGATTGGGGAGAATGATATGCTTGCCGTATCGAAGCCGAAACTATCCCGCGTGAAGGTCGGAGAACATCGCGCTCGTTTGCGCGCCTAAGGTTTGCGCTCGATCCAGATTTGGGTGCCGGACGTGCTTTCTCCTCATTTCGTGATGAGGCGCACCGTCAGTCGCTTACCGTCGCGTCAAGGAGTCATGCCGCTGATGATTTGGCTTTCATTAATTCTGTTTCGGACTGGTCTGACGAATGAAGCGTGGCGAAATATGGACGGTCGGGGGCGGCAAGGACCGTGCAGGTAAACCGCGTCCAGCTGTGATTGTGCAGGACGATCGATTTGATGCTACGGGCTCGATAACCATTTGCGCATTCACGACAAATGAGACCAATGTGCCTTTATTTCGCCTTGCGGTCGAGCCGAATGAGCGGAATGGCTTGCGGTCGGTGTGCCGCCTTATGGTGGACAAGATCACGACCGCTCCTAAATCCATGATGGCGGTGCAGGTAGGGCGAAATCCTCCAGGTCATAGCTGAATAAAAAGTTAGGGTTCCCGTTTCTGCGACGGAATATCCAATTGCGCGCGACACCAAAAAGAGAGATGCGCAAGCCTTTGTAAGTCGGAGCGCGACGACACGAATTTTGCACTTCTTAATCGGTGCCTTGCTGTGTCTTCTAACAGGTCAATCCCCAGTCTTGGAGCATAGCCGTAGGAATTGCCGCCGCAAGACTTTTCGGCATCGTCGCGCCCGCCTTGGTTTCGGCGAGTCTTGTCGGCCAAATCCTTTAAGATCAGCGCGTTCATCCTGCTTTTAAGGCCGACATGTAGAGGCGAAATTTCATCCTCGGAAAGGGTGAACATCTTCACGTCCGAAGAGGATATGCGCTTTAAGAAACCTACAATGTCCTCCTGATTACACGAAAGACGGTCCATCGCTTCGCGGTGGGTCGCGTCGACGCGGCCGCGCGTGGCGTCGGAGATCGGTAGCCTACCATGGTAGCATTGGAACGAAGCGCTGATTTGTAGCCAGTGTCTACAAGACTGATAGCGCATCAAGGAGAACAGTCTCGGTTCCGACTTTGCCGGATTTGAAGAAGAAGGCGGTGCGTTCGCTCCCTTCGCTATAGCAAAAGCCGGTGCTGATGCCGTTATCTGGATGGGCGCGCAACCGTCTCAAACCAAGGCGGGTGATGACGCCACCCGATGTCTCGCCGCCGACCACGATGAGACGGTCTACCTCTCGTGCAACAATGGCGGCGGCGAGTTCCGACATCAACAATTCAGCCTTTTCGCCGGCGCCGCGTATGCCGAGTTCGGACTGGATTTCCTTCACCCGTGCATCGTTTACCGCCGTCGAGATCAGGTAGGGCTGGTGGCTGTGATATGGCTCGGCCCAGGCCATCGCTCTCTCTACCATATCTTCCACACTGCCATCGGACAGGAGATCAAGTGTCAGCACGGGATAATGGCGCGCAAATTCCGCAATTTGCGCATCTGCGATGGGGCCAACCGTGCCGACGAGGACCGCCGCCGTGCCGCCGGTTGGGGGAGGCGCACCGACCGTGGCGGGAGGATTGGAGGCAAAACGATCAAGCCCGAGCTGGATAAGGGTGGCATCCGAACTGACAAATGTGGGCTGGCGCGCGGCCAGTCGTGCTGCAATTTCCACATCCCCATTGTCGCTTGCGTCGACGATGCAATAGCGGATTCCCTGTTTCGCCAGGGTATCGAGATGTGCCTGGGCGGCCTCTGCCCCCTGTAGCAGAACGGAATGGGGCAAGCCGATAGGTTGCTGCGTCTGCTTTCCGATAAACCGCACCATGTCGGGGTCGCTCATCGGGGTCGCGGGATCGTAGCGCTTGACCGATTCCGAAACCAGACGGCTGCGATAGAAAAGATACCCCTGATGGACGGTCGCGTTGAACTTCGGAAAGCCGGGGCAGAACAGAAGGTTTTCGGGCTTGTAGCGCACATTCAATATGTCGGCGATCGGCCCGATATTCCCCTGTTCGGTCGAGTCGAAACTGGCGCAGACCTTGTAGATAACCTGGTCACATCCGACGGCATCGAAAGCGGCGGCGGCGCGGTCGGCCTGCCGACACGCTTCAACAGGATCGATCAACCGTGTTCGTCCGGCCCAAATGATGATCGTTTCATCGGCACAGTCCCTGATCGCATCAATCTCAGTGACCACCATGGCGCGAATGCCAGCTGTTTCATAATAAGCCGCAACCATCAGGGCGCCCGTCATGTCGTCGGCAATGATCCCTATCCTGCCTGATCTGTCCATTGGTTCCTCTGGGGTCGCATCTGCGCCGATGACCGCTTGTTATCGATATGGCTGATAAACTGAATGATGATATTGCCGCGCGTCGATGTGAGGTTCAGCGCGGCATGGGTTGGCTGCCGTAAAAACCGTAGCGTTCCCGGACTTCCGTCAGTTCGACATCGCTCAACAGGGCGGGTGTTCCGATCTGGCAGGCCAATATATATTGCCGTGCCAGCGTTTCGAGCTTTTCTGCAAGGAGCCTGGCATGTGCGAGATCCCGCCCCCACACCACCATGCCGTGGCTTGCCATCAGACAGGCGCGATGGTGCCCCATCGCACGCACGACTTCATAAGCCAGCGCGTCCGATCCGAATACGCGATATGACGCACAAGGCACCTCGCTCCCGCCGAAGGAAGCGATCATGTAATGGAATGGCGGAAGGGGCTTGCGCAGGCAGGAAAGCGCCACGCAGGCATCTGCGTGGGAATGGACCACGGCACCGGCTTCCGGGTGCGCCCGCATGATTTCGGTATGGATACGCCATTCGCTGGAGGGAATTTTGCCAGCCAGATGCTCGCCTTCAAGGGAGACAAGGCTCATGTCCTGCGGGTCCATAGTCGAGGTCGCGCCCGTTGGCGTCACCCAAATATGCCCGCCTTCCCGAACACTGATGTTGCCGCTGCTGCCATGATTGAATCCCTTTTCCTCAAAAGACCGCATCGCATCCACGATGGACTGTCGGGCCAAAAGGGCCGAATCGCAATTCATCTGCATTTTACACTCCCCATTTGTCTTTACATATGTCTTCCCAAAACCGGTTTCCGGTTTGGGAAGATATGCTGGCAGCACTGCTGTTGAGAGCGCATCCAGAAATGTGTGGAAACGCCTGCGCAGGGAAATCATTCCACCGGGTGGATTTCTGATCCTGCTTCAATCAGGTCGAAACGCGCCCTCATTGTCGTGCAGAACTTATGTCCCCGCCGGGCCTGATTGCTGGAAACGGTCAAGGACATTGCGGGTGATGGTGGTGGTGAAGTCGCAATGGCGCTTCAGCCCCATGACCCATTCGCAAAGGCCTGCCGTCACCACCTCGCCTTTGCCCTGTGTCATCGACACCAGTATTCCCGCGCCATGGGCGAGCCGCTTGCGGGCAGATTCATAGCCATCGGGCGCCATTTCACAAATGCCGCGCAGGTCGCTGTCGCGAATGTAATATCGCTGCCCTTCACCTTCGATCTCATATTCGTAGATGGAGGCTGGCGTCATTGCGAGAATTTCAATCTTGTCAGCTGGTACGCCATGTTCGCTGACGGCATAAGGAAAGCCGTTCTGCATGGTGTAGTTGAGCCCGTCGACTTCGTAGCCGAAAATCTGGGCTTCATGGCCGAAAATATCCGCATAGCGCAGGTGGGTGCCTTCGAAAGCCCAATGGTCCGGCCGATAGACGGTCAAACCGCGGGAGCCGCGAGGCGAGAAACCGCCCCAGCTTCCATACATGCCGTTCTCGCCATTGACCCCGACCGTCAAGGCGCCCGGCCAGTTGACCGCGCCGCTTGCCCAGTTGGCGGTGCACAGGTGCTTCTGGTCCGTCTGCATGATCGGGTCCTGGGTTGGCGCTTTCGTCTTCCAGCAAACCTGTGTCTGACCGTCATTCTCGAGCCGGATCTGCTAGAGGAAATTTCCACCGAACCGGGCCAGATGTCCGCCGCGCGCAACAAAATCCTCGACGGTTTTGCGCATGTCCCACGACCAGTATTCGTCATGGCCGACCGTGACGAGACAATTATAATCGTCGAGGATGGATGGATTGTAATGGAGATCGGTCTGGGTGATATAATCGATCTGGAAGCCTTCGGCTTCGGCCCAGGTTACGAAATGGCGCTCATACTGGGCATAGCCCGCCGAGGAATAATATTGCGAGAAGCCCATCGTATAACCCCATTCCTTGGAGGGGTAGCGGGTTGCATCGCCCATATCCTGCCAGGTGGCGTTGGTCACGCGACCAGCACCCTTCGGCAGCCAGATCATTCCCTTGGACCAGGGGCGTTTCAGGCTGAGAACAGGCGAACCTTCGTTCTTGTTCGGGCCCCAGGTTCCAAAATAGTGGTTGGCGCCACCCCAGTCGTTATAGGCGGTCCAGGTGCCGGTGGCGAACATCAGAAGGATACGCCCGGAGCGGGTTTTCCGGGTGGGGCGCACCACGACGAAATGGTGTTGAACGAAACGCTCGCCGTCGGGACGCAGGCAGGTCGATACGACACGGTAAAAACCCGACCGGGCATCATCGGGAATTTTCCAGCGATAAAGCACCGGCCAGTCACAACCGTCCATAAAGGCGGTTTCCGAAGTTTTGGTGAAACTGCCGGGAAGCTCGAAGGCTTCATCCCTCATCTGCGGCTTGTGCCCGTCGCGATAGATCTGGATCGACCATGTCCGGGCGGTGGTGGAACCGTGGAATTCGACGGTCTCACCCGGATCATAGGACATTTTCTCCGTATAGACGAAGACTTCCGGCAGGGCCGGGTCCTCGCGCGGGAACTGGTAGCGGTAGTCGGACAGGAAATGTTCGTCTGCATAGCCCTTGCGTACCGCCCAGGGCTTGATCGCATGCGGTCCCATTTCCGGAAACCTGAATTTATCGCCGGACATTGTTGAGCCTCCTCCTCGGGGCGTGTTTCGATCTGACTGGATCAGACCGGCGCTCGCAATATGTGTTTTTCCGTGCATCTTGTCCGATAACCGTTTCACGCCTGTCGGATTATGCCCCATTGTCGATCGACCGTTCGCCTTCCCGTTCGCTATTTGGTGGAAATAGCCTTGAAAGCGTCCTCTGTTCTGGAGAGTGCGTCGTCGATCACGTCATCGGTGTGTGCACAGGAGATGAACATGTTGTGCTTGTGGTGCAGATAGACGCCCTGCTTCAACGCCTCCTGGCAAAAACGCGCGCCAAGCGCGGCATCGCTGTCGCCGGTGAACTGCACCAGCGGCATGACCGCCGGGCCGGTTTGAAGCAGGTCGAACCCGTATCGGGCGGCCTGCGCGTCAAGGCCGCTGCGAAGGCGTTCGCCCGCATGTTTCATGAGCGCGGGGCCATCGATGCGCCGCAATTCCTTGATGGTCGCAACCGCTGCGGCCATCGACGCGCCGCCATACCAGAAAGAGCCCGTCATATAGGCCTGTCGCGCCGCTTCGCGGAAACGGTCGCTTCCGGTCACTGCCGCCAGGGCATAACCATTCGCGATAGCCTTCGAATAGGCGGCCATGTCCGGTTCGATACCTGTGCCGCGCCAACTTCCGCCGAGGTCGATACGGAACCCGCCGCGAACGTCATCGAGAATGAGCGCCGCGCCTGCCGCATCGCAAAGCGCCCTTGCGGCTTGCGCAAATTCCTTCGTTGGCGATTCCTGCGGAATGGCGAGATCGTGCTTGAATGCCGAAACGAGGATTGCCGCCAGATCGTCACCGGCTTCGCGCGCCGCTGCGGTGAGGCTTTCGACATCGTTATAGACATAATGAATGAGGTGGACGCGATCCTCGGCGGTGACGCCAACCAGCGAGGGGGTGCACCAGGGCGCTGCGCCATGATAGGCGCCTTTGGCCACCAGGACCTTGCGGCGTTTCGTGGTGCCGCGCGCAATGGTGACGCAGCTTGTGGTGGCGTCGGTTCCGTTCTTCTGGAACAGGGCCCAGTCGGCATGGGGTATGGTGGCGACCAGAAGTTCGGCCAGCTCCACGGCATGGGCGGTTGGGCCGTTCAAGCTGTCGCCAAGCTCAATCTGAGACAGCGCTGCCGCATCGACCAGCGGATTGCGATGGCCCAGGATGATCGGCCCCCAGGCGCACATGAAATCGATATAGCTGTTGCCGTCGACGTCCGTGACGCAAGCATCCTTGCCGCTGGCGAAATATTGCGGATAGCCCTGCGGAAGCGATGAAGCCCGCTGATGTCCCCACATGCCGTTGGGAATGACGCGCTCTGCGCGCTCCCGCAATTGTGCGTCCATCGTTGTGACTGGAACTGAATGCGTGTTCATTTTCAACGCTCCCCGAAAACGGCGGGCCCAAAGCTGGCGCCAAATAAGAAATATGATATATCAATAAGAGCAAGTTGGCGCAAATATGTCAAGGGCATTGTCGATTGCTGCTGCAATTTTTAATAGAATAGCGACTGCTGGTGTAAAGTTTACGGGGGTCTGCCGCTCTATGTCGGTTTATTGCCTAATAAACTGGCGCTTGTCGGGACAGGGCCGGAAATCACATATGATATATCATTGTAGACAAAAACGCAGAAAACAGGTTATCGTAAACACAACAAAAATGACAGGGGAAAATATGGATAGCCAAAAGATCTCCCGCGATTCAGGCTTGGGTATCAGCATTGAAGGCGTCACCAAGAAATATGGCAGCTTCACCGCAGTCGACGGGCTGGATATGCAGATTGCGCCTGGCGAATTTCTGGCGTTGCTGGGGCCTTCCGGATCGGGAAAGTCCACCATCCTGATGCTGCTGGCGGGGTTCGAGCGCCCGGATAATGGCCGCATTCTCTTCGGCAATAATGATTATACCCGTGTTCCGCCGCACAGGCGCAATATTGGCATGGTATTCCAGCATTACACCCTGTTTCCCAATATGAGCGTGCTCGATAATGTGGCGTTCCCGCTCAAGACGCGGGGCATGGAGCGCAGCCAGCGCCACAGGATCGCGCGTGAAGCGCTGGCGCGCGTGCGGCTTGCCGATTTTGCGGATCGCAGTCCCAAGCAATTGTCCGGCGGGCAGCAGCAACGCGTCGCGCTGGCACGCTCCATTGTCTATTCGCCGCGCGTGCTCCTGATGGATGAGCCGCTTTCGGCCCTGGACAAGAACCTGCGCGAAGAGATGCAGATCGAGATCAAGCGCTTGCATACCGAGCTTGGCATGACGATCGTATTCGTGACCCATGACCAGGGCGAGGCCCTCACCATGGCGGACAGGGTGGCGATTCTGCAAGGTGGCCATATTCAGCAGATCGCAGGCGCCCGCGAGCTTTACAATAGACCGGCAAACCTGTTCTCCGCCAGGTTTATTGGCGAGATGAATCTGATTCCGGTCGACTGGGATGGCCAGACCGCGCGCACGACCGATGGGACCACGGTTCCGGTTCCGGCGCACAACGTGATGAATGCGTCTACCGGGAAGGCACTAATAGCCATTCGGCCCGAACGGCTGGCGCCAGCCGGGCAGGGGCTGGAGATTACTGTCCGGGACGTGATCTACGCCGGGCCCGATACGGCTGTTCTGGAAACCATGGCGGACGGAACCGAATTGCGTGCCCGTCTGGCAAGCGCAGCGCTTCCGGATATTCGCAGCGGACAGAAATTGTATCTGGGCTTCTCGCCGGAAGCCGGCCTGCTCTATCGTCCGGCGGAGTAAGGCCATGTTGAAAATATTCTTCGAGCCGGATGGGTGAAATATATCCAAAGGAGGGATGTTTCTCCTTCTGCTCCCATTTTTCTCGCTATTGCTTCTGTTCTTCTTCTATCCGCTGGTGAATCTGCTCTCCTTGTCAGTGACGGAACCGACGTTGTCACTTCATAACTATCAGCGCGTCTTTTCCAATCCCGTCTACCTGACTGTTTTGGGTCGCACGGTTCTAACGGCGGTGCTGGTGAGCGTCATTGCGTTGCTGATGGCCTATCCGGTGACATGGTTGATGGCTCACTCCAGCGGGCCAAAGCTGATTTTGATTACGGCGTGTATCCTCCTGCCGTTCTGGTCGTCGGTTCTCGTGCGTACCGCGGCCTGGGCCGTGCTGTTGCAGCGCAATGGACTGGTCAATCAAGGGCTGATGCAGACCGGCCTCATCGATCAGCCGCTCAAACTGCTCTATACGCAAACAGCCGTTCTCATAGCCATGACACATGTGCTTTTGCCGTTCGTAGTGCTACCCATCTACGGCGCGATCCGCAACGTGCCCAAGGATTATGGTCGTGCGGCTGCAATTCTCGGTGCAGGGCCTATGCGCACATTCTTTGAGGTCATTTTTCCTCTGACGCTACCCGGCGTGATCGGCGGGATGATCCTGACATTCCTGACGGCCCTCGGTTACTTTATTACTCCCTCGCTTCTTGGTTCGCCCAAGGAGATGATGATCGCCACCCTCATATCCCAGCAACTTCGCGAAACGCTGGACTGGCCCTTTGCCGCCGCACTGGTGGGCGTCCTGACCGTGCTTGTGACTGTGGTGACATTGCTCTTCAGCCGCGTTTTCAAGTTCAACCGAATGATGGGAGGCGGCGTATGAAAACGCGAAATCTGCTTCTGAACGCCTATGTCTATCTGGTGCTGTGCTTTCTGGTGGTGCCGATCCTGATCATCTTGCCGATGGCCTTCAGCGAAACCGGCTACATCACCTTTCCACCCAAGGGGTTCACATGGCAGTGGTTCGGGGCCTTCTTCCAATCGCCGCAGTGGATGAGCGCAACCGCCTTCAGCGGCAAGATTGCGTTTTTCACCGCGCTAGCAAGTGCACTGATCGGACTATGTGCGAGCTATGCCATCGTTCGCGGAAAGGGTGCGCTCGCAACTGTCTTCCAGACCCTGCTGATCGGGCCGATCGTCGTGCCCCATATCGCCCTGGCAATCGCGCTTTATCTCCTGTTCCAGACGATAGGGCTGACCGAAACGACGACAGGCTATGTCATCGCACATACGATTATCGCGCTGCCGTTCTGCGTGTTTACGATCGTGGCCGCCCTGTCGCAGGTTGACCCTGCACTGGAAGATGCCGCCATGTGCTGCGGCGCCAACAGGTTTCTGGCCTTTCGCGCGGTCACTCTGCCCCTGATATGGCCGAATGTTCTCTCCGGCGCGCTTTTTGCTTTCGTTATCTCGTTTGACGAGCCTGTCATTTCCTTTTTCCTGGCGGGTGTGCGCGACAAGACCCTGCCGCGCATGATGTTCGACGACATCGAGCAGAATCTGACGCCGGTGATCCCGGCTATCGCGGTGATGCTGACGCTGCTGTCCATCCTCGTGCTGGTCGGCGCCGCCGGTCTTCGCACGCTGGCCGCGCGCTCTCAAAAAGTAGTGTCCGATGATTGAAATAAAAAATAGAAGAGAGGGAAACATGTCCAAGAAAATAAAAACGATGACTGTGCTGGCCGCGGTTCTGCTGGCTGGCGGTGCGCTTGCCGCAAAAGCCGATAGCATCGTCTACGCCACGACTGGCGGACAGATGCGCCAGACGCTTGAACGCGCATTCTACCAGCCTTTTGCAAAGGAAAGCGGCACGGACGTCATCCCATATGACATCGAAGTGCCCGACCAGTGGGCCCGTGTCGAAGCGATGAAGCGGGCCGGAAAATACGATTTCGATATCGTTACGGCAACCGGCCCGGACCTGGTCGACAAGGCCGACCTTCTTTTGACCATCGATTGTTCGAAACTGCCCAATGTGGAAGCGAAGGGCCTTGAGGGTTCCTGCAAGGAAAAAGGCGTGGCCCGGACCACCGGCGGCATGCTGCTCGCCTATGATGCATCCGTGTATAAAGACAAGGTTCCGCAAACATGGGCTGATTTTTGGGATGTGAAGACATTTCCCGGCCCGCGTGGCCTGCCCGATACCGGCGATCGCGACTGGTGGCTGCCGGCCATTGCCTTGATGGCGGACGGCGTGCCCCGCGACAAGATTTTTCCGATGGACCTTGATCGCGCCTACAAGAAGCTCGATGAGATCAAGCCCTATATCAGCGTGTGGTGGAAGACCGGCAATCAGGTTGCGCAGATCATGCGCGATCAGGAAGTGGCTATGACCATGTCCTATTCCGGGCGCGCCTTGCCCGCGATGAACGAAGGCGCTCCCTTCCAGCTGAGCTGGAACGACGCCATCATGGATACGGGATATTTCGCCATTCTCAAGGATGCGCCAAATCCGGAAGGCGCCCTGAAATTCATCAATTATTTCTACGGTCACGCCGAAGGGCACCCGGCCTTCATCAAGACTGCAAACTATGCGACCCATTCCAAGGATGGTATGGCGTTGCTTCCGCCGGAAGAACAGAAGAATTATGCGACGGTGCCTGAGAATTTCAAACTGCTGATGGTGCCGGACTTCAAGTGGATCGGTGAAAACCGCGACATGCTTCGCGAACGCTGGCAAAACTGGCTGGCCGAATGATCGGCAAGAAAGCCGGCTTCGTTTGTGGAAGCCGGCTTTTGTCTTTTATGCGGCAAGCATCGGCGGTTTCCTTTGCGGCCACAAGGTCGCGCGGTGATAGGTTTCGCCGATCGCCAGAATTTCGGCATCGGCGCCGCTGGCGCCGATAATCTGCATGCCCGTCGGCCGCCCGCGCTGATCGAAACCGACGGGAACGCTGAGCGCGGCGAGGCCGATCAATGATACCGGAACAACGACCTCCATCCAGCGATGATAGCTGTCCATCGGCTGTCCGTTGATGTGCTGCGGCCAGCGCCAGTCAGCTGGAAAAGGCCAGACCTGGGCCGTCGGCATAATCAGGGCGTCATATTCGGCAAACAGCCTGTGGGCGCTGACATACCAGTCCGAGCGTATCTGGCTCGCATGCATGATCTGTTGTGCGGTCAGCCCCGCGCCGTTTTCAATTTCCCAAAGCGTTTCGGGCTTGATGAGCTTCCGGGTTTCCGGCTTTTCCCATAGGGCGCGCTTGGAACCATAGATCACCAGTGAACGAAGGGTGATCCATGCTTCCCATAGGGCTTGGGAAGAAAAAGGCGGTTCGAGCGGGACGATCTCGGCGCCAAGCTCGCTCAGGACGGCAAGGCCCTTCTCGCAACGCTCCAGAATGCCTGCTTCACACGGATATGCTCCTCCCCAGTTGCCAAGCCAGGCAATGCGTTTGCCCCGAAGGTCTGCGGGTGCGTGGTTCGTGGCAAACCCGGTGTGCTTCTGTCCAAAAGGGCTCAGTGAATACGGCTCGGCCAGAACGTCAAGCAGCAGAACGAGATCCTCAATATCACGTGCCATGGGGCCCAGAGTGGCCATGGTGTGTACAAAGAGATCGCCGCCAATTTCATTGGGCACAAGTCCCCAGCTTGGCCGATAGCCATAAATATTGCAGAAGCCTGCGGGATTGCGCAGACTTCCCATCATATCCGATCCGTCGCCCAGGGGCATAAAGTGGGCGGCAAGCGCGGCTGCAGTTCCGCCCGAGGAGCCACCGGCACTTAATTGAGTATCGTAGGGATTACAGGTGACGCCGTAGACGGGATTGAAACTGTGGCTACCATGGCCCCATTCGGGCGTATTTGTCTTGCCCATGATGACGGCGCCGGCCTTTCGGATGCGGCTCACTGCTAGGGCATCTTCTGCCGGAATGTAATCAGCATGAATAGGAGAGCCCCAGGTGGAGCGAATATCTTTTGTTGGCAGAAGATCCTTGATCGCCCAGGGCAATCCATGCAGTGGCCCGCAAACTGGTTTGTCATCCAGCAACCGGGCTTCGGCAATCAGCTCGTCGCGGGAACGCATGGCGACCATGGCGTTGACGGCTCCGTTATGCCGCTCGATACGATCAAGATGCGCGGCCATCACTTCGGAGGGGGAAGTCTGCCTTTTTCCCATCATGTTCACAAGGCGCGCGGCGGAAAGTTCGGTCAGGTCCAACGGGTCAACTCCTGTCAGAAGCGCGCAAGCAAGGCGTCGAGTTGTATCGAAACCAGAGAATGGGTAAACCCCATGGTAATAAAGATGCGATCATCAGCAAGGCAGAGGTTTGTCGGGTCGGTGTGATGGCCTGTCCCGACGAGCCCTCGGGGTGCGCCATCGAGATTAACGGCGGCGATCATATCCCCGACGCTGCCGGCAACGAGGAGAAAGCCGCCTGCGAGGCACATTCCATCAGGAGCAAAGCTTTCGGGGAAAGTGCAGAAGAGCTCCGGCGTTCCAATGCGTCCGCGGATCCAGGGGAGGCGTATGATCTCCCGGTGTCGGGTTAGATTGACGAGAAGACTGCCAACAGGATGGAAGATTATGCCGTTAGGAAAACCGGGAAGCTCGCAGAGAAGTTCGGTCTCGCCATCAACGCGCCAGTGTAACACACGCCCGCCGAGATAGGTTTCTGGTTTGTCACGCAGGCATTCCCAGTTTTGCGGGTCGGTAAAAGCCGCGCCTCCCTCAGGGGTTGGGACAATATCGTTCGGTCGGTGGGGTGTAACGCCATCGGTCGTCATTGTTTCCAGTTGGCCGGACTTCAGATCAAGCGCCTGCACGGCACCATGCGGTAGAGAGCGTTCGGCAACTTTCAGCTTGCCTGGAGCTTCCGGCGCTATGCCGCCATTATTCGCTATCCAGAGCCTGCCGTCGGGCCCAAGGCACATGCCGTTCGGCGAACCGTCCACTTTCGCCAAGACGTTCAACCCATTTTTTTCATTCCAACTGCGGATAACGCCATGGAGCAGATCGACGAAAGCAATCGATCCATCCGGCATGTAGACGGGTCCTTCCGGAAACCCCAGGCCTTCCGCGTGGGTGGTAAATTGGAGGCTGTTCATTATGCGGCCTTGCCTCCTTCAGCCCAAAAATGACAGGCGCATCTGCGCCCTTCCGCGATTGATGTAAATTGCGGGTCCTGGCGCCTGCAGATATCCATGGCGTGTTGGCAGCGCGGATGAAAACGGCAGCCATCCGGCACATTCGCGGGATTGGGTGGGTCGCCTCGCAGCCGAATACGCTGATCCCGACCCATACGAATATCCGCGAGCGTTGGTGAAGCGGACAGCAGCGCCATTGTATAGGGATGCGCCGGGGAAGTGAGAATTTCGCTTGCAGGACCCTCCTCCACGATCCGGCCGAGATACATGACGGCAATCCGGTCCGCCAGATGGCCGACTACTTCCAAATCGTGTGAAATTAGCAGAAAAGCCACTCCACGCTCGCGCCTGATTTTAAGCATGAGGTTCAATATCTGAGCCTGAATGGAAGGGTCCAGCGCAGAAGTGGGTTCGTCTGCAACGATAAGATCGGGATCGAGGGCGAGTGTCTTGGCAATCCCGATGCGTTGAAGTTGGCCGCCAGAAAATTCATGTGGCAATTTGGACAAATCCACTTCTCCCAGACCCACATCTGCCAGGAGCTTCATGATGCGGTTCTCGATACCTTCCGGGGTCGGAATGCAATGTGTTTCGAAGACTTCCTGGAATATCCGCCGAAGCGAATGACGCGGGTTGAGTGTGGAATAGGGATCCTGGAAAATCATCTGGATACGTTTCCGCCAGTCTCGGAAAATTGAATCGGGCATGGACGTCACATCGTGCCCTTCGACCGAAATGCTTCCATCGGAAACCGGCATGAGCTTCAGCACCAGCCTTGCCAAAGTGGATTTTCCACACCCGGATTCACCGACGAGACCGAGTGTTTCTCCCCGCGAAAGAGTGAACGATACACCGTCAACAGCACGCACGGGATGCGTCCCGTGGCGAGAGGGAAAGCTTTTGACCAGGTCCTGAACCTGTAATAGCGAGACTGTCATAAAAGCTGCTCCTGTTGCAATCTGTCCGCAGAGATTGCTGGGTAATGACAAGCGGTGGCCTGTCCCGACGAGAAAAGTTGGATGAAATCCGGTGAATGGGTCGGACACAGGGCGCCCGAGGATGGGCAACGCGGGTGAAAGCGGCAGCCGGTCGGAAAATTCCCGATCCGTGGAGGCTGGCCTGTCAATATTTCGAGATCTGTCTGGGGAGGACGGGAGCGGATGTCTGCTGAACGCAGCAAGCCGGCAGTGTAGGGATGAGCCGGATGATCCAGTAGATCGCGGACGTGGCCACGTTCAGCCATGCGGCCTGCGTAAAGAACCAGGATATCGTCGGCAAGTCGGGCAACTACATGCATGTCATGGGTAATGAGGAGCACCGAGATCTGTTCCTGAGCAACTAGATCAGCCAACAGGTCAAGAATCTGGGCCTTGATCGTTACGTCCAGTGCCGTTGTTGGTTCGTCGGCAATAATAAGCCGGGGATTGCATGCCAGAGCCATAGCGATGACCACGCGTTGACGCATGCCTCCCGATATTTCAAAAGGGTACAGCTTCGAAACCCGCTCCGGCCCCGGTATGCCAACCCGCCCTAGCAGGGCAATTGCCCGTTGCCCGGCCTCGTGACGTGTGGCCAGCCCATGCGCCAGAACAGCTTCGGCGATCTGCTCGCCGACCGGCCAGACGGGGTTGAGCGCACTAAGCGGGTTTTGATACACCATGGCAATATCGCGCCCGCGAATGTGGCGAAGTTTTTCTTCACTGAGGCCAGAAATCTCGCGTCCTTCGAGCGCAATTCTTCCGGTCACCTGCGCACCACCCGGCAGAAGTCCCATCAATGACAGGCCGGTCAATGTTTTGCCTGACCCGGATTCACCGATCAGAGTGAGAACTTTCCCCTTCTCGATACTGAAGTCGATATTTTCGACGGCGCGTAACCGGCCAGATGTGTGAGGAAAACTGATGGAAAGATTGGTAACTTCCAGCATCATTTGCTCCTGCGCGCGGTCAGGCTGTCGCCGAGAATTGAGGAGGCGGCCGCACACAGCATGATCGCGGTGCCGGGAAACACGAGATACCACCATGCAGTGCCGAAATAGGGACGTGCATCCCGGATCAGCAAGCCCCATTCAGGAGTTGGTGATTTTGCACCAAGACCGAGGAAAGACAGGGCCGTCACCGCAACGAGCGCATAACCGATATCTGTCGTGATACGGATATTTACCGGTCCGGCTACAAAGGGAAGGATATGGCGTATGAAAATGAGAACAGGTTTTACGCCCAGCGCACGGGCAGCTTCAACATGCGGAAACTCCTTAAGGCGAACGACTTCCGCGCGCACGGTTCGTGCAAATCCCGGCCACCACATCAGTGAAAGCGCCAGGGTAACGCTTCCCAGCCCACGCCCAAGAGCCGCAGCGACGGCAAGTGCAAAGATGAGAGATGGAAATCCCATGAAGACATCCACGATCCGCATCATCAAAGTATCGATGCGGGGCGACACAAATCCTGCAATCGCACCGTAGATCACGCCAAACACAGCGGCGAACAAAACAACGGCCAGCGCAACGCCGAGGGAATAACGCGTGCCATGAATGAGACGCGCGAAAATATCACGCCCCGCTTCATCGGTGCCAAACAGATGCTCGAAGCTTGGCGGCTGCAGGCGGGCGATGATATTCAGCTTGATCGGACTTTGCCCAGCGATTGCACCAGGCCACGTCATGCATATGGCGAGGACGATCACGAACACAATGGCGAGGGCTGGGAGGACACGAAAATGGCTTGGCAGCCAAGGCTTGATAAGCGAGATGGCTGTCATGTCGATTTCCGTATGCGAGGGTCGATGAGCGGTTGAACGAGATCGACGGCGAGATTGATGATGACAAAACCGGCAGTCGAAACCAGTGCCAGCGCGATAACCGGAGCGTAGTCGAAGAGCTGGAATGATTTATAGGCATAGAGGCCGATACCCGGCCATTCGAAGATTACTTCGACCATCAATATCCAGCTGATCAGGTAGCCGAACTGCATCGAGGTTGTGACCAGAATCGGATTGGCAGCATTTCGGAGCATGTGTTTCAACAATATGCTCCGCCCGGTCAGCCCTTTGCCCAAAGCAGTGCGGACATAGGGCTGTTCTCTTTCGTCCAGCAGCGTGCTACGCGTAAGCCGGGTGCCAACGGCCAGAAGGTTCATGACGATGGTGAGCGCGGGCAAGCAGAGGTGCTGCAAAGCCAATCCGAAACCGCGCAAATTCCCGGCGACCAAAGTGTCGATCAGAAGAAAGCCTGTCGGTCCCGCTGGCGCAATTTCTCTTACCGGAAAGCGAGAACTGAGCGGAAGCCAACCCAGCTTGTAGAAAAAGATGAATTGCAATCCCATTCCCAGCCAGAAAACAGGAATGCCGGTGCCGAGCATCGTTACGAGCCGCACGGATTTGTCCAGCATGCCATCCGGCTTGCGCAGGGCAAGAAGAGCCAGGCCGAAGCTGATAAGCATATAGAGGAAAAAACCTGCGATCATCAGTTCGAGCGTAGCTGGCAGGAATTGCGCGAGGTCTTCCGCTACCGGGCGACCCGTGCGAATGGATTGGCCCAGATCTCCACGAAGAATGCCCGTGAAATAACTTGCGAATTGTTCAAGAGCCGGGCGATCCAGCCCAAGCTCGCTCCGAATGCGTTCCACCGTTTCGGTAGAGGCATTCTGTCCGGCAAGAAAGCTTGCCGGGTCTGCCGGCACCAGGCGGGCCAGCGCGAAGGTCAGAACTCCCACGCTGAGCAGAACCGCCAGCCCCCAACCCAGACGTTTTGCAAGAAAGGCTACCATTGGGCCCCCGAATTCATTGGTTGGTCGCGGAAGGGTTACTTGGCCTGTCCGATTTCCCAGAAACGAATGTTGATATACTCGGCCGGGTCAACTCGATAGCCGGTGATGCGGTCTGGCTGGATTACCAGCGTTTTCGGGCGGGCGGTCCAAATGATAGCATTACTGTCGACGATCAGTTCGAAGGCCCGTTTTAGCTGTGCCGCACGTTCGCTTTGTTGCGTGACCGTGGGCATATCAGCTATGATTTTTTCAAGCTCTGGCAGATCAAGCTTAGCTGCATTGTAGTGACCATTCCTGGAATAATGTGCCGCGAAGAATTTCGTGGCATCGGCAGGCGACAGATTGGCATTGCCTATCGCAAAACAGTTGGTTTCATTATTCTTGATCGCTTTCAGCGCTTCAACAGTCGGACGTTCGTCAACCTCTACGGTGACACCGAGTTGTGCCGCGCTGGCTTGCAAAATGGTCGCCGCAAAGCGGAATTCGGGAAAACCCGCAGGAATGGAGCAGCTCATCGTGGCATTTTGAATACCGGACTTTTCAAGTGCGGCAGACGCCTCGTCAAGATTGGTGACAATTTCGGGTTCCTGCGCTTCGGGGCTCAAGGGGAACCAATCGGGTATGGGGCCGCGTGGCGTCGTGGCTTTGCCATGTGAGAAATCGAGCATGGCCTGATAATCGAAAGCCTTTACGAGCGCCTTGCGGAAATCGGCATTGTCTGTGGGAGCCTTTTGAGTATTGAGATAGATGGCTGGCCAGGCCCACAGATTGTTTCCTTCGATCAGCTTGAAGCCCGGCTGAGCGGCAATGCGGATCGCATCGTCCAGGGGAATGAAGTTAGCCATATCGAACTCGCCGCCTTCCACGCCGCGCGCGCGGTTGGCTCCATCTTCCACGAAGCGGTCGACGATCCGATCAAAGGGCTTATCAGAGAATTTACCCCACCAGTCGGTGTTACGTTCCAGCTCTATTTGAACACCGCGCTTCCAGTTTACGAGCTTATAAGGCCCCGTGCCGTTTCCTCCTTCGGCAAAGAAGGTGTCGCCTTCGCCGCCATGTGCCGCGATATCATCGGATGAAAGCATTTCGATCTTCGACAGATTCGCAGGCAGGAAGACATTGGGTTGAGCGGTTTCGATCCGCACGGTAGCGGGGTCGATCACAGTGACACCGGTGATTTCGGAAACCAGATAGGATTGCCCCAGCTTGAGCTTCAGCAAACGGTCGAGAGTTGCCTTCACGTCTTCCGCATCGAATGAGGTGCCATCATGAAACTTGACCCCCTCGCGCAGTTTGACAATCCATGCATTCCCGTCCTGTGTCCATTCCACGGCTAGCCCTGGCTGCAGGCTGGAAGGGTCGTCGAGATCATAGTTGATCAACCGGTCATAAACACTGCGCGTGACCGTGAACTCATAGTTGGTATTGGTACGGGCCGGGTCCAGTGTCGTGGGTTCACCGGCGTCGGCATAAACGAAGACAGAACTGTCTTGCGCCACTGCGGTGACAGGCAGGAATGCGATTGCGAGCAAGACCGATGAGATGATGGCCCGGCGAGATGCAGGACGGACGAATGTTCCCAGATGTAGCATTGTTCATGTTCCCCTGATGCGCCTTTGGCCGGCGCTTATGTGGTTCTGGATGTGAATGAGATCGTTTATCCGGTTGCGGATTTGAGATGACGGATCAACGCCGCGCCTCCCTCGATCAAATCCATTCGGATCGCCATGCGCAGGGCGTAGGAATCCCGTTCGCGTAGCGCGTTTAGTACGACTTCGTGTTGATGAGGACCTGCATAAGCAGGCATGGCATGGGGGTAGAGTTCCGACAGGATTGGCCCGGTACGCATCCACAATGCTTCAAGCATGTCGAGAAGGTGCTGCATTCCCGAAAGCCGATAGAGTTTGAAGTGGAAGTCAAAATTTGTCTGCAGCGCTTCACGTACGGGTGTTTCCGAGGTGCCAAGCACCTTGGCAACTTCGCGGACTTTCAGTCGTTGTAAGGGAAGAAGCTGGGCCTGCATGAGTTGCGACTTCAGCGTGGTGTAGACGGCGTTTGAAAGGACCTCTCCAACTTCAGCTGCCGGAGATCCGTCACTCTTTTCCTGCTGGAGCGCATCGAGCGCCTTAATGACATTCATGAAACTTGCTCCGAGCATTAGTGGCGATTATTTCGATATATCAAATTCTGCTAATCATTTTCTGTCAAGCGGCGAAATTCAAGATATCCAGCCTGATTCTCGCCCCGGTGAATCGCCGTACGGGAGATTTTCTCATAGGTACTCCGCTTGAACCGGGAAATCGCCGAAGGTTGCAAGAAATTCTCGCAATTCTGATATATCCAGAATTGCGAAAGCTGCGTCCTCAATAGAGATGACATGCGACCTCGCGATCTCCGATCACGCGCAAAGGTGGCGGAACGTCCCGACATATATCCATGGCTTTCGGGCAGCGAGGACAAAAAGCACAGCCTTTAGGCTTGTTGAGCAGGCTGGGCACCTCTCCTGCAATAATGGAACGCGGCGCGCCGCGGCGTGCACGCGGCACGGAATCGAGGAGCGCGCGGCTATAGGGATGCAGCGGGTCGCTATAAAGGGCGGTTCGCGGACCAGTTTCAACAATCTGTCCTGCATAAAGCACGGCAACACGGTGCGATACGGCCCTGACGACGGCCAGATCATGCGCAATGAAAAGATGGCTTAATCCTAGCTGGTCCTGCAGATCCTTGAGCAGGTTGACGATCTGGGCTTGCATCGAAACGTCGAGAGACGCCACTGCTTCGTCGCAGACGAGGATTTCCGGGTTTAGCGCCAGCGCGCGGGCGATCACGATGCGCTGTCGCTGGCCGCCGGAAAACTCGTGCGGAAAACGGCGCGCAAATGACGTCGGCAAGCCAACCAGCTCCATCAGTTCGTCAACCCTTGCCGACCGTTCCTTGCGCGTAAGGTTTCCTGCGACATCCAGCGGTTCGGCAATGGCGGTTCCCACCCGCATACGTGGATTGAGAGCCGCATGCGGGTCCTGAAAGACGAACTGCACGCGTCTGCGAAGCGGTTTCCATGCAGCAGCCTTCGCGCGGGGTTCGATTTTCTGGCCGAAAAGTTCGATGTTTCCGCTGGTATAGGGCAGAAGGCCGACCAGCATTCGCCCGATGGTCGACTTGCCTGAACCGGATTCGCCGACCAGCCCCAATGTCTCACCGCGTCTGATGGTCAGACTCACCTTGTCTACTGCCCGTAGAACCAGTCGGCCACCTTCCGGACGGTGCCCGAGATCAAAGTCACGGACCAGATCGTCGGTACGAACGATCGTTTCTTTACCATCTTCGGCAAGGAAAGAGCGACGATTGGCTGTCATAACATCGCTCATAGGACACACTCCTCGGTGGGCAGCCGCGGCGGACAGCGGCTGGCCCGCCCACCCGTCAGGCTCATTATGGGTTGGGGTTTGACGCAGCTTGCCTGTGCGAAGGTGCAGCGCGGGGCGAAGCGGCATCCAGGCGGGCGACGCGACGGTTCGGGGATGGAACCCGGAATGGTTGGCAGCCGGTCTAGATCGTCATCCAGATCCGGAATCGCAGAGAGAAGTCCTTCCGTATAAGGGTGAAGCGGTTCATCGAAAATCTTGTTGATAGGACCCGTTTCCACCGGCTGGCCTGCATACATGACCATTGCCCGATCCGCGAATTCCGATACCAGTCCAAGATCATGGGAAATCAGGATGACGGACATGGAAAGCTCATCGCGCAGATTGCGGAGTAGCTCCATGATCTGCGCCTGAACCGTGACATCGAGCGCGGTCGTCGGTTCGTCGGCGATCAGGATTTTCGGATCGCCGGCAATCGCAATAGCGATCATTACACGTTGGCGCTGCCCGCCCGACATGCGGTGAGGATATTCATCAATGCGGCGGGCGACATCGGGAATGCGGACGCGGTCAAGCAGTTCGATAGCGCGTTTGCGCGCTTCACGGCCTTGCAGGCCATGGTGCAGCCGCAGGCCTTCCTCGATCTGCCTGCCAATGGTGAGAACCGGGTTCAATGTATGGATCGGGTCCTGAAACACCATGGCGATCTCATGTCCGCGGATTTGCTGAAGGCGGCTGGTCGCAAGCGTGAACAGGTCTTCGCCCTTGTAGCGGACAGAGCCGCCCAGCCGGCTGTTGCGCTGGTCGTGAAGGCGCAGCAGGGATAGAGCGGTCACGCTTTTCCCCGATCCGCTTTCGCCCACAAGGCCCAGCGTCTCGCGTGGCGCGAGCGTGAAGTTTACATCATCCACGGCATTGATCCAGCCGCCGTCGGTGCGAAAATCCACGCTGAGATTGGAGACTTCGAGCAGAGGAGCAGTCTTGAGGGAAATCGTCATCGTCAGCCCTCCATTTTAAGCCGTGGATCGAGGACGTCTCTCAAACCGTCGCCGATGAGATTGATCGCCAGGGCCGATATGGTGATCGCGATGCCCGGAAAGAGCATGATCCACCACGCATCGACGGAATAGTCCCTGCCCTGCGCCACGATGCTTCCCCAGCTTGCGTGGGGCGGCGGGGTTCCGATGCCAAGGAAACTCAACGTGGCTTCGGCGAGGATGGCATAGGCAAAGACGAAGGTGAGCGTCACCAGAAGCGGTGCGAGGCAATTCGGGAGGATGTGCCGGGTGATGATGCGCAGATCTGAAGCGCCCGCCAGCCGGGCCGCATCGACATAATCGGTTTCCCGCAGCACCAGGGCGGATGCGCGCACGATGCGGGCGCAGCGGGGAATATAGGCCGAGGTCAGGGCAATGATGACCAAGGAAAGATGGGCCCGAGGGCAGCACTGATGCCAATGGCGAGCAGGATGGCGGGAAAGGCCATCAAGGCGTCCATCACCCGCATGAGCAAAGTGTCGAAACGCCGGTACCATGCCGCCGCAATGCCGATAATCGCGCCCAGAATGGCGGAAAGAACCGCGACCGTCAGCCCGATCCACAGAGAAACCTGCGCGCCGTAAAGAACCCGTGTCCACAGGTCACGGCCGAAATTGTCCGTCCCGAACAGGTGTTCGAGGCCGGGCGGCTGAAACCGCATCCGCACGGATGTCGCGTTGGGCTTGCCATTGGTTATCCAGGGGGCGAGAACGGCTGCCAGAACCACGATCAGCAGAAGGACCAGGCCGATGCGGAATGAGCGGTGCCGCATCAGGCGTCGGGCGGTCAGCACAACGGGGCTCTTGCCGATATCCGGCATCGAGAAGGAAGTCGGGCTTGCCAGCTCAGTCATAGCGTACCCTCGGATCAGCGATTGTATAAAGGATGTCCACCAGCACATTGATGGCAACGAAGAGGAAGCCGAGGAACAGCATGGTTCCCTGCACGACGGGCAGGTCGCGCGCCAGAATGGCCTGTACGAGCAGGCGGCCCAGCCCCGGCAGGGCGAAAATCTGTTCGATCACCACTGAGCCGCCGATCAGGAGGCTGAAAATATAGCCCGATACGGTCAGAACCGAGACCAGCGCATTGCGAAATGCATGGGTCGAGAGAACGGAATATTCCGATACGCCCTTTGAACGGGCGGTGCGGATATAATCCTGGTCCATGACTTCCAGCATTTCCGACCGCGTCATGCGCGCCAGATAGCCGATCTGGAAAAGCGCGAGGATGGATGCGGGCAGAATGAGCGACCGCAGCCAGCCAAGCGGGCTGTCGAGAAAGGGAACATAGCCCGCTGAAGGAAACCAGCCGAGCGTCACCGAGAACAGGATGACGGCAAGGATAGCGAGCCAGAAGCTGGGGACGGAAACGCCCAGAAGTGCGAGGCTCATCACGCCCGTGTCGAACCAGCTGTCCCGCAAATAGGCTGCCACGACGCCCATGATGATGCCCACCGGAATGGTGATGGCGAATGCCAGCAGCGCGAGCGAGATCGTAACGGGAAGCCGCTCTGCGATTGCCTGCGAGACGGGCTGGCTCAGAAGAAACGAACGCCCGAGATCGAAATGGAAAAGATTCCACAGCCATTGGCCAAGCTGAACGACCGTCGGCTGATCGAGCCCCAGTTCGACCCTGATCCGCTCCACCGTTTCGGGGCTTGCACCGTCGCCAGCGATCAGGATGGCGGGATCGCCCGGCAGCAGTTTCATCAGCAGGAAGGTCAGTATGGCAACGATCAGCATTACCGGGATCGCTTGTGCCACACGTTTTAGAATAAGAGCTGTCATCACCCCTCCACATGAGTTGCGCGCCGGGCCTGCTGATGGTCGTCAGCGACGCGCTTGAGCCATTTCGAACCGGAAATGTGAACCGGCCCCGGTTCGAAACGGCATAGGGACCAATGGCGAGAGCGGCTTCGCCTTTTTGACGAAACGGGACCCGCCCTACTGTTTCTTCAGCCAGACGTTCCAGAAGAAGTTCATGTAATATTCCGGATAACCGCCGATATCGTCGGGACGATAGGCGCGGCCTGAAGCGCGATTGGAGATTTTGATCATGTAGGCTTCGTCAAGAATGTGCTTTTCGATATCGAGCCAGGCTGCGCGACGATCCTCCAGTTTCAGGGAGGTGAAGAATTTTTTATAAGCCGTGTCCATCAGCGCGTCCGACTTGACCTGCGGGAAGAGATAGACGACCGACTGCCATTGCTGCGGCCCCAGAAGCGGGTTGGAACAGAAGGATGTGGTCGAGACGTTCCATTTGCCGGAGCCTGTCTGCATGGCGGTGGAATTGGTGGCCCAATCGGTCATTTCCACGCGGGCCTTGAAGCCCGCCGCCTGAAGCTGTTCGGCAAGAAGAACGATGTTGTCACGCATATAGTCGTAATTGGAATTGGTCAGGAGAACGAGTTCTTCCCCTTTATATCCGGCATCGGCCAGCATTTTGGCGGCTTCGTCCGGGTTGTTCTGATTGTAATAAGGCTCGGCATTTTCCTTCGAATAATAGGCGCCACCCGGATAGGACATGGATGGGTCCATGGTGGCGGCTTCGCCGCTGACGACGAGAATATCCTCGGCATTCACCGCCGTTCGCAAGGCCTTGCGGATCGCGGAATTGTTGGTCGGAGCCTGTTGCGTATTGACGATCAGATATTGCTGGCAGAAGGGAATGATCTCGAGCGGCTTCACACCGGGCGCGTTTTGCAGCTTCTTGGTGGCATCGGCGGTCAATTGGGTTGTGACCTGTGCTTCGCCGGTCTGGATCGCTGCAACACGCGAATTGGTTTCGCTGAGAAAGTTCACCCGAACCTTGTCGACATAAACCTTTTTCTCGCCTGCATAACCGGAGGCGGGTTTGCCTTTATCGGCAACATAGTCGGCGAATTTCTCCAGATAGAGGTGGCTGTCACGCTTCCATTCGCCGAGCTTGAAAGGGCCCGTGCCGATGATGTCGAGTTCGCGCGCGGGCTTGTCCTTTTGTTCTGCCGGGATGATCGAGAAGGGATAGACGGGGCTTTTCAACGTGTCGAGAAACGCTGCATTCACCTCCTTGAGATGAATGACGAAGGTGTAATCATCCGGGGTTTCATAATGGTCGACAATGTCGAGAACCTTGGCGTTAGGGCTCACTTTTGCATAGCGCTCGAAGCTCGCGAGCACGTCGTCCGATTTCATGTCGGAGCCGTCATGAAATTTGACGCCCTTGCGCAGCTTGAAGGTCAGCGTCTTGCCGTCTTCGCTGAGGACATAGCTTTCAGCGAGCATTGTCGCGGTATTATAATTAGCGTCGATTGTGACCAGGCCCTCATAGATCTGATGGGCGATTTCCAGTTCCACCAGCGAGTTGCCCATATGCGGGTCCAGTGTGCCGGGGCCGGCATTGCTGGCATAAACCAATGTGCCGCCTTCTTTCGGCGTTTCCGCCAGAGAGGGGGCTGCGAGCAGCGTCGTCGACAACAGGATGGCATTGAACAAGGTGCGAATTGTCATGATTTCCTCCCCGATTTCTGTGTTAAGATGGCTGCATAATCAGGTGCCTGGCGCTGTTGGCCCTGACGTTTTCACGTGAATAGCAGGCCGGCACCTGTTCCCCGCGTGCCCAGCGCTCGTTCTGATCCCTATAATGTGGGCTAGCCGGATCGCCCGAGGCTCCATGGAAGACGACCCAGGACGAGGCATCCCAATCCGCGAGATCCCATATATATTTTGCAACCGGCCCATAGGCCGCGGTTGCGCCGGATTGCGGCAAGGAACCCGTGGCGAGAACACAATCGCCGTCGCCGCCGACATAGCGCGAAGTGGGGGCGAGAACGGCCGCCTGTTCGGGAAACGCGCCTGCCAGAGGATGGCGGAAGATTGGCCGGTGTGCGTCACCCCATGGTTGGGGATCGAATGTCTGCGCAACGGTTTCGACCGCTTCCAGGAGCAGTTCGTCCCAACTCATCCCTCCCAAAAGGCTCGTATCGTTGCGCCGGAGCTGATCGGGCAGCGCCCACCAAAGATGGGTGAACGGGCTGACGCCGGGCGGCAGACGCGAGATTTCCGTATCGGCCACGCCCGCCAGATCCGACACGCGGGCGAGGATGCGCGTCATTTCCTGGCGGATTGCCATATAGGCGGTCGGCGCCAGCTTGTTGGGGGCCATGTCACCCTGCCAGCCCGCCAGCATCGACAGCAAATGGCGCGCCGGTTCGGATTTCGGCGTTATCGCGCGCAGCTTTTGCGCAATTTCGGCAGCGGGTGCAGAAACATCGTCATGGAGAATGGAAAGCATGTCCGAAGGCGAGAAAGGCGTTTCGCTTTCAAGCCGGGAGCGGATACGCTTGGCGCGCGTGGCCGGATGGCAGTCGGTGCAGATATAATCGGGCCAGTCATCGGGAACCGTGCGGTTATTGGCTGTCACGACGATGCCCGAGCGGGATTTTCCTCGCGTGGGCTTCGCTCGAACGGCAGCATGCCCCGCCACTCATGCGCGCCGGTCCAGCCCGGCATGGGCAGCCATCCGTTCAGGCGATCGCGGACCGGAATTTTTGCGCGCACCAGCACGCCGATATTTCCCTTTTTATCCGCTGAAACCAGATTATGGTCGATGAGGCCCCATGGCTCCATCATGTCATAAAATTCGGTGATGCTGGAGGCGGTCAGCATGGGGAGCAGACAGTCCAGCGAGCGGTCGCCCGGCTGCAGCTGCACGGATTTGAGGGCGATGCCCTTTCCTTCTTCCGGCGAGCCGAGGATCAGCGGGCCGTGGCGTGTGGCCCACACGTCGATCTGCACATCCTCGCCGCCGCGTACCTGAATTGCTTCGACGCGGTGCTGCGCCTTTTCGGTCCCTTTTTCCGTGCGATAGGCCCCATGGGGCAGGCCGCTGAAATCCTCGACGTAAAGGTCGTGAATATCGGCAAAGGCATGGGTGACGCACCAAGCCATTTCCTCATTATGGGCAAAATGGGGAAAACCCGGCACGCCGGGAACGGACAGCCCCAGCACGTCGAAGGAATCGCAGGTCAGGTGAATCTGGGCGTACATGCCCGGAATTTCATAGGCCTGATGCGGATCGCCTGCGACAATCGGCATGCCGGTTTTGGAATGCCGGGCATCCACCGCCCAATTGTTGGAGCCACCGCCCGTCGCATCGTGCGGGAAGAGTTTCATCAGCCCTTCAATGGCGGGGCGAAGTTCTTCTAGCGAAATGCTCCAGCGATCCGCGCTCTGTTCCTGCGGCACGACGAACCTCTCTGTGCCGCCATCCTCGTAACGCAGCAGGTGCAGGCAGTCCGGTCCTATCCGGGCAAATGCTGCGGCGCGCCACAGTTTGAACCAGAGCGATCCCATGAGGATGCCGCGCTGGCGCATGACCAGCACGCAATGCCAGCCTTCCCAGCGCTCGGGCCTTTCTCCCAGGAGCCGGTATTCGGCGGGCAATTGTCCCGAGTCGATCCAGGCATTCACACCCTGGGCATAACGTTCGCACATGCGCTGCGTTTCGGGGGAAAGTGCCGCGTAATCCGCGCGGGAAACCGTCGCAAGATCGAGGCGGCGCATGAGCATGTCCGAACTTAGCGCTTCCTTGCCTGCCCAAGCCGCAAAACGGCCAAGGGCACGGCGTCGCGCCGCATCCATCTGCCACAGGCGATCTGCGGCATGCGCATAGCCATTGCCAAAGAACAGATCATCCATGCTGTGTGCATATATGTGGGGAATGCCCCACAGGTCGTAGTCGATTTCGACAGTATCAGACAGGCCTTGCAAATTGATCTGCCGGGCAACGGCTGGCCGGGCACTCGCGACGTTCATAACTTTTCCCCATTTTTGGTATTTGATATATCCGATATAAGAATGGCCGCGGTGTCAAGCTAAACTTGCATTTTTGTGCGTGGGAAATGGATGGCTGGGATGAGATCCAGATTTCTATTTAAGTATTTGATCGAACGAGTAAAAATGTCGCGCGTCGTTAACGTACGGTATCTTAGGACAACAAATAAATACTGTTCGCCGAAACAGCTTTCTGAACTATGATATATCGAAACCGGCTTGTTTCCTATGCCGGTAATTCTCGTCGGACAGTTGTTTCAGGCGTATAGATGTTTTTCTTTCCGCTGCATTTTGCGTGCTTTCTGGTTCACTCCCTTATCATTTCGCGCGCTATGATAATTCGCTGGATTTGCGAGGTTCCCTCATAGAGGCGGAACAAACGTACATCGCGATAGAAGTGCTCGACCGGATAGTTCTGCATATATCCGGAGCCGCCGTGTATCTGCACGGCATTGTCTGCAACCCTTCCAACCATTTCGGAACAAAACAACTTGCAGCTTGCAGCTTTGCGAATGATATCGACGTTGCTTTCATCAAAGGCCCGTGCGGCATCAAGAACCATGCAACGCCCCGCATAGGCTTCTGTGCTCATATCGGCCAGCATCGCCTGAATCATCTGATGTTCGGCGATACGTTTGCCAAACTGTACGCGGCTGCCGGCAAAGCCGACAGATTCCTCAATCGGACGCTCCGCCGTACCGGCGCAGACGGACGATATATGAAGACGCCCGCGATTGAGTACTTTCATAGCGGTCTTGAAACCGCGTCCTTCGACCCCGCCAATTATGCTTGTAGCAGGAACGCGTACATTCTCAAGATAGACATCGCAGGTTTGGGTGCCTCTCTGGCCCATTTTGTGGTCGGGTGTTCCGACCGTGAGACCGGGCAAATCCCTTTCCGCCAGAAAGGCGCTGATTCCCGATGGGCCCGAACCACCCATACGAGCCATGAGCGTGAAAACTCCGGCAACCGGCGCATTGGTAATGAAGCGCTTCGTGCCGTTGATGATATAGCTGTCTCCGTCGCGTTCGGCAGTGGTGCGTACTGCACCGGCATCCGAACCGACATCAGGCTCTGTCAATGCGAATGAAGCAATTATCCCGCCGCTGGCCAGCCGTGGAAGCCAATATTTCTTCTGGTCGTCTGTGCCATCGGCAATGATGCCCTGAGAGCCGATGCCATTATTGGTACCAATGACGGAGCGAAAGGCTGGTGAGGTATATCCAAGTTCAAAACCGACACGGACTTCCTCTTCCATCGTCAGGCCAAGACCGCCATACTCTTCCGGGATCGACAAACCAAAGAGGCCCATGGCCCGCATTTCTTCAATGATGTCATCAGGAATACGGTTCGTCTCTTCGACGCGACTTTCCGCCGGTACCAGACGTTCGCGCACGAAACGCCGAACCGTTGTGACAAGCGCATCGAGTGTTTCCGGATCGCGGATCATCAACTTCCCCCAAGAAATCGAACAGTTTCCTGCCCGGGGCGGAAACGCTTTTCGATTGCTGAAATCTCCTATTGCTAAGCGAATGTTTCATAGAATATTGTTCAACTCAACATAAAATGAAATTTAATTCCATTACTGGAGGTTCCACGTCGGGTACGATGTGGGACGGCATGGGGAACAAAATGAGCGAAGCTACTGATGTTGTGATAGAAACTCGTCCGGCTGACGGTGTTGCCCTCCTGGAACTCAACCGCCCTGATGCATTGAATGCCGTGAACATGGATGTGCGCCAGAAACTGGCTGCATCAGCCGACAGTCTCGTTGAGGATCCGGACATCCGGGTGATCGTCATTGCCGGACGTGGCGGAAATTTCGCCGCGGGTTCAGATGTCAAGGTTTTTGCGCAAACCGGGGCGGGTAGTCTGCTTGCACAGCGCATGCACCGCTATTGGGAAAGCCTCGCCCATTGCCCCAAGCCGGTTATCGCGGCCGTAGAGGGATATGCCCTAGGTGGCGGGTGCGAGCTGGCAATGCACGCCGACATTATTGTAGCTGCAAGAACCGCCAGTTTCGGCCAGCCAGAAATAAAGCTCGGACTGATGCCTGGAGCAGGCGGCACGCAGCGCCTTTTGCGCGCGATCGGCAAGTACAAGACTATGCTGCTCGCATTGACGGGCGAAATGCTGCCTGCAACGGAAGCTGAAAAATACGGACTTGTAAGCAGGCTCTCGGAAGAAGGTGAAGCGCTTGAAGAAGCCTTGAAACTGGCGCGGAAAATCGCGCTTATGCCCGCGTTGGCTGCTGAACAGATAAAGGAGGCGGTCATGTACGGCGAGGATGCGCCGCTGGAAACCGCACTCCGCCTGGAGCGCAAGGCATTTCAGCTCCTGTTCGATACGGAAGACAAGCGTGAAGGCATCGATGCATTTTTGACCAAGCGCAAGCCGGCATTCAAAGGGCGCTGAAATGGTCATTGAAACAGTGACTTACGGTCAGATCGCAAAAGTCGCGATCATCGGCTCCGGTGTCATGGGAGCAGGCATCGCCGAGACGATGGCAGCTGGCGGCATTGACGTCTTGCTCTTCGACCAGATGGCCGACAAGGCAAGTGCGGCCAAACTCGCCCTCTCGCACCGTTTGCAAAGCCGCGTTGAGCGAGGCAAGCTCGGGGCCGATCGAGCGGCACAGATATTGGAACGGATTGTGCCGGTACAGCAACTGGACGAGATCGTTTCAGCTGATCTAGTCGTCGAGGCGATCGTTGAAAATCTGACAGTCAAGAAAGATCTCGTTGCCGCTCTGGAAGCGATTTTACCCCGTCAAGCCGTGATAGCGACGAATACGTCGTCCCTTTCGGTGACGGCTATTGCAGCCAGCGCAAAATATCCCGAGCGGATCGCGGGCTTCCATTTTTTCAATCCCGTTCCGTTGATGCGCGTCGTGGAGGTTATCAAGGGGGCGCTGACGGGTGATGCGGTGGTGGATGCCCTTAAGGAGCTTGCCGTCAGGGTCGGTCACAGGCCGGTCAATGCGACCGATACGCCGGGTTTCATCATCAACCATGCAGGCCGTGCTTACGGAACGGAAGCTTTGGCGATGGTGAAGGAAGGGGTAGCTGATTTTGCAACGATTGACACCATCCTGCGAGACGCGGCGGGATTTCGCATGGGGCCTTTCGAACTCTTCGATCTGACAGGCCTTAATGTGTCCCATCTCGTCATGGAGGAGGTCTACCATCAATATTATGAGGAATCGCGCTATCGCCCGTCGCTAATCACGCGCCGCCGTCTGGAGGCCGGTTTGCTGGGTCGCAAAACCGGGCGGGGCTTCTACGATTATCCAGACGCCAGCGCCGGATCGAATGCAAACACCCAACCGGAAAAAGGGCCTTTGCCGAAGATTGTAAGGATCATCGATGATACGGCGTCCGGGGACATTCACCGCCTCGCTGAGCAGGCAAAAGTTCAAATCGGGGAAAATGTCGGGCCGGATGGATTGGTTCTCGTGGGATTGGTTGGAGACGATCTGACGTCCGCTGTTGTCAGACTGGGCCTCGATGCGACCAATGTCATCGGCTTTGATACGCACCGGACCCTCGTAGCGTCTCCAGCCAGTAGCGAGAATGCCCGCGCACAGGCCATGGCTCTGGCGACTATCGATGGTGTCAACGCATCCATCGTGAATGACACGTGTGGCACGGTCTGCCAGCGCGTTCTGGCGATGATCATGAATATCGCTGCAGATATTATCCAGCAGAACATTACCTGTACTGACGATCTCGACGCAGCCGTCAAGCTCGGCCTGGGCTATCCACTTGGCCCCCTTGCATGGGGTGATCGTATCGGCGCAGACGTCATCGTCCATATTCTGGACAGCATTCACGCACGAACATTCGATCCACGATACCGGGCAAGCCTCTGGCTGCGGCGCCGGGCTGAACTTGGGTTGCGACTGGCAGACTACAATTAGGGGAAACTCTCACAATGGCAGAGAAAATTGATCTGAAACCATCCGCACCCTGGTATCGGTTGAATACCACGGACGAGGATTGGCAAAATGCAGAAGCGGCCGATCTGCTGAAATGGTATAGCCAGATGAAGCTGATCCGCCGGTTCGAAGAAAAGATACTCGATTTTGAAAAGGCGGGTCTGGTCCATGGACCGGCCCATGCAAGCATTGGTCAGGAGGCTGCTGCGGTCGGCGCCATGTCGGTGCTGAAAACCGATGACCAGATCAATGGCACGCACCGCACCCACCATCAGGTCCTGACAAAACTGATCAATGCCCAGACGCCATCGGATTTCGATATTCTTCAGTCCGATTTCACCGATGGCATGCATGACGCGGTTTATCGCCTCATGGCCGAAATCATGGGGCTGAATACGGGCTATTGCGGCGGGCGCGGCGGCTCGATGCATATGCGCGATGCGGCTTCGGGCATTGCCGGAACCAGCGCGATCGTCGGCGGCAATATTCCCCATGCCGCCGGTTATGCCCTCGCAGACAAGATCCTCAACCGGAAGGGAATTTCTGTTGCCTTCTTCGGCGATGGCCCTTCCTTGCAGGGCGCGACCTATGAAGCGATGAACATCGCCGCGCTCTACCGCCTGCCGGTCATTTTTTACGTGGAGAATAATCTCTACGCCGTATCGACCCATATTCAGGATGCAACGCGCGAGACGCGCATTGCCTCGCGCTGTCCCATGCTCGGCTTTACCGGCATCGAATGCGACGGCATGGACATTCTTTCCGTCCATCAGGCGATGCGTGAAGCCTGCCGCATTATCGAGGAAGAGGGCGGTCCGGTCGTCATCGAGGCGCAGTGCTACAGATATCTGCATCAAAGCGGCAGCAAATCGGGCAGCGATTTCGGTTATCGCACGCGTGAGGAAGAAGAGGAATGGAAAAGCCGCGATCCGATTGCGCTTGCCGAGCGGCGCCTGAAGGAACTGGGGATCGCGGGAGATGCCGAGTTTTTGAAGCTTGACGAGCGTGTGACCGCCGCCGTTCAAGCGGCTGGAGAGCGCCTGACCGAAACGGCCGCCGGCAGCAATGTTCTGCGTATTCCCGATGCGCTTTGGCCGTCGGCATCCAGTGTGGACGACGGGATTTTGGGAGATGGCAGCGAATTTTCCGGTGCGGAATTTCGCGAGATCGAGGATTATCAGCCCGATGAGCTGGAAAAGATGCGCTTTGCCGCGGCGGCTTCGGATGTGCTCGGGCGGGCGATGGAAAAGGACCCGACGATCATCGTCATAGGGGAGGATGTCCATCGTTTTGCAGGCGGTGTCAGCGGCTTTACCAGAAACGCGCTTGAGCTTTTTCCCGACCGGGTTCTCGCCATGCCCATCGCCGAAAACGGCTTTACCGGCGTAGTGCTTGGTGCAGCCCTGCGGGGCCTGCGCCCGGTGGTGGAAATCATGTTCGGTGATTTCTGCTTTGTCGCGGCCGACCAGATCGCGAACGGGATTTCAAAAGTGCGTCATATGTTCGGCGACGGTTTTCCAGTCCCCATCGTCATGCGTGTGCGCGTTTCGCCCCACACCGGCTATGGTTCGCAGCATTCCGGCGATCCCTCGGCACTGTTCGGCATGTTTCCCGGATGGCGCGTCGTCTCGCCCACAAATGCCTTTGATTATATCGGCCTGATGAACAGCGCGCTGAAATCGGACGATCCCGTCGCGGTTATTGAGCATGTCGAGTTTTACCAGCGCGAAAGCTTAGTTCCGAGGAATGACAGGGATTATTGCATCCCGCTCGGCAAGGCGAAGATCGTGCGTCCGGGGTCGGCCTGCACCGTTCTTGCCACATCCGTCATGGTACAGGCTTCCATCAAGGCTGCGGAAGAGGCGGGCATCGATGCCGAAATCATCGATATGCGCAGCCTCGACATGTTCGGGATCGACTGGGCCTTGATTGGCGCTTCCATCGGCAAAACCAACCGGATGGTGATTGCCGAGCAGGTTGCAAGCGGCTTGTCGCTCGGACGGCATTGGATCGCCGAAATCCAGAAGCGCTTCTTCAACGATCTCGACCATGAAGTCCTGCATGTGACGGGAAGCATGGCCTCGCCGGTCGTGTCGCTGGTTTTAAACAAGGCCGCCCTCGGATCGGCCGACAAGGTCCGGTCGGCCCTTGAGCAGATTACGCATTCCGCATGACAAAAAACGTAAAATACGAGGAGGACAAAATGCTATTCAAGACAACGGGAACAAGGTCTGGATCATTGAAAACATTGCGAAGCCTGATGATGGCGGCAACCTTGCTGACGGCATTCTCGGGGATTGCCTCGGCACAAAGTGCCAATTCACTGGTTATCGCGCGAAATATGGATATCAACTCGCTCGATCCGCACCGGACCTTCTGCGATACCTGCCAGATCTACGATTCTGCCGTCTATGAGGGTTTGCTTTCGCTGGATAAGGACAACAAGGTTGTGCCAGTGCTTGCCGAAAGCTATGCAGCCAATGGCGACCAGACCGAGTTTACGTTCAAAATCAATCCAAAGGCCGTATTCTCGGATGGTTCACGGGTGGAAGCAAAAGACGTCAAATGGTCGTGGGAACGGCTTAAAAACGTCAAGGGCAGCCCGTCGTTCCTGGCCGATACTATTGCTTCGATAGAAACGCCCGACGAAGCAACAGTCGTGGTCAAAACCCGGGCACCGAATTCTGAATTCTTCAATGTTGTAGCCTCGCCTTATTTCGGTATCGTGAACAGCGATGTGGCCACGACCGAGGCTAAGGCGGAAAATGGGGCGGACGCAGCGGAGAAAGATAATGCGGAAGCGTGGTTTCTCGCGCATTCGGCTGGCAGCGGTCCCTTCGTCCTCAGCGCTTATGAGCCAAATTCTGAACTGCGTCTAAAGCGAAACGAAAAATACTGGCGGGAAGCGCCGAAGGTGGATGAGGTCATCTTCCGCCAAGTGAAGGACGCTGTGGCACAGGCACAAATGCTGGAGAATGGCACTGCAGACATCGCGATGCAGATTGATCCCGAGACGGCCAAGACATTCCGTAACAAGGACATCAAGGTCGATTCCATCCATTCCTACAACTTCATCTATCTGGCGCTTTCGCCGGGTGCAAAATCGAACGCCGTGCCGCTGACTGCAGACATTCGAGAGGCCATTTCTATTGCGATCGACCGTGAATCGCTGCTCGACTTCATGCTTGGAGACAAAGGTCAGTTGATCGGAACGGCAATTCCGATAGGTTTTCCGGGCGGAACGGGGCATAAAATTCCCGAATATAATCCCGAAAAAGCCAAGGAGCTGCTTGCCAAGGCCGGTCATCCTAATGGTTTCACGCTGGAAGCCGTTTATCCGAACCTGAACGTCTATGGCGTAGATTTCACCCAGATGATGCAAAAGATCCAGCAGGATCTTTCTCAGATCAATGTCAAGGTCGAGCTGCAGCCGGTGCCGTTTGCAAGCTGGCGTGAAAAGGCTAATGGCGACGGAATCCCGATGACAGCCGTTTATTACGCGCCGGATTTCTTCGGCACATCCCAGTATGTGGATGCATTTGGATTGGCGAAGGGCAGTCTCTGGGCAAAACGCGCCGGGGAGGCTCGCGATCCATCATTCGTAAAGACTGAAATTCCGCAGATCATGGCAGATGCCCTCAGAGCACCGCTAGATGAGGCGGACAAGGTCTGGTTCAAGGCGGGCGAGGCCATGGCCGCGTCGAATGTCATCATTCCGATGCTGAGCCCAGACGTTATTCTGGCATATAACAACAGGGTGAACGGCGTGCGCTATTCCGCCTGCTGCAATCTGCCATTGCAGGAGCTTTCCGTATCCAGATAGGCATGACGGGAACCTGTTTTTGAAAAGAAAAAGCCACCGATCCCGCATCGGTGGCTTTTTGCTATGGCAGGCTTTTGTGTCGCTCAGCCTGCCGCGGAGGCGGAAACCTCCGCCAGGATGCGCAGGCTCAGGCCGCGCTTTTCCAGATGCGGCATGTGCCCGCAAGCATCGAACGCATACAGCGCGACATTGTCGGGCAGGTTCCGGGTGTAGCGGAACGGCAATATCCTGTCCTGCCTGCCGTAAATGACGCGGACGGGAATTTCGAGCGAGGCGAGATCGTCGAGAATGGAGACGGTCTGCGTGCCGTCGGCGAAGAAATGTTCGGAAAATGCCATCATGGCGTCGCTCAGATCGTTATCCTGGCGCTGCTGCACGACGGCCTTGATGAAAGTATCGGAAATGCTGGCCTTGTCGTGCACAAGCTCGTGCAGCCACGGGGTCACACTTTCCCTCGCCCTTGCCCGAACGAAGTTCTGGACGAACCCGACATTGATTTCCGGACCGAGCCCGGCTGGCGAAAACAGGCCCAAGGCGCGGATGTCGATATTGCCGCGATTGGCAAGGCGAGCACTGACGGCTGCGCCAAAGGAATGGCCCACAAGGATCGCACGCTGGATATCGAGGGCCTTGAGTGTGGCCTCGATCATCGCGGCAATCGCATCAAGGCTCGTGACGGCGACGAGCGGGGAAGCGCCATGGGAGGGCAGATCAATCGCCAGCAAGGGCTGTTGCCATTGTGTGCCGGCAAAAAGCCCCCGCCAGTTGTTGTGGTCCGAGGCAAAGCCGTGCAACAGCACAAGCGGCGTCCCTTCGCCCTTGCGCAGCCACACGGCATTAAGCAGGCAATCGCCTTCCGGCCGCGCCTGCCTCGAAGCAGCAATGGTTTCGGGAATGGATGGGCAGCTTTGCAATGCTGCAATGACATCCTTCTTCTGGATGCGCCCGCCTGGGCCGGTGCCGCCGATCCGGTCAAGGTCGATCCCGGCATCATTGGCCAGGCGCCTGGCAAGAGGTGTCGCAATGGCCCTGCCATTTTGACCTTTATTGACGACCGCCAATATATCCGCCGTTTTTGGCGCCGATGCATTTTGCGCTGCGGCCGGTGCGGGAGGCGCGGTGATCGTTTCTCCCTTGGCAAACAGGCTGGCGACGCTCTGGCCGACCTCGATTTCATCGGTGGTGGAAGATTTCAGTATCTTTACCGTTCCGGCATGCGGCGCATCAACCTCCACGACTGTCTTGTCATTGTCTATCTCGAACAGGATCTGGCCCTGTTCGACCGCGTCACCATCCTGGACGTGCCAACGCGAAATCGTTCCGGAATTGGTTTCCAGACTGACTTTTGGATATAGAATTTCAGTGGCCATAGGGTGTCCTGCAACAATTGGGCTTTCGCAGCCTTCAGAATTTCACGGAAAATATGCTCTCAAGGCGCCTCTCTGGAATTGCCTAGGAGCCGCTCCTGCAATTCGGCGGCCAGTTCCTTCAGGGCGGGCCCGATCTCGCCGTAACAGACACCGCGCGGGGCAATGTCGGTAATGCCGCCGCAGGTAATGGCGACGAGTTGTGTCCCGTCGGTCGGGCGGAACGGAACCCCGACCGCATTGATATAGCTGTACCAGTCGCCGCAGGAGACAACGAAGCCATCCCGCGCGTAATCATCGAGCGCATGGTTGGTCAGCCGCAAAATTCGTTCCGCATGTTCCGGTTCGCATTGCAGCATGCGCTCCAGCAGCGCCTCACGCTGGCTCTCTTCCATACCGGCATAATATGAAAGCCCCATGGCGGTCTTCCAAATGGGGAGCCGCGAACCGACATTCAGGCGCAGGGAAACAGGATTTTCGGAGCGCGCATTGGCGATGTAAACCATCTCCTGCTGTTCCCGAAGGCCCATAGCCACCGCGACGCCGGTTTTTTCCGCAAGCTTGCGCATCAGCGGCATCGCTATGTGAACAACGACATTGGCGCTCAGCCCGGAATAGCCGAGCGCAATCGTCGCTGGACCGATACGATAACGCCCCAGCATTTCATCATAGTCGAGATAACCCAGATTGACCAATGTGGCCGTCATGCGTGAAACCGTTGCTTTCGGGAGACCCGTCCGATCAATCAGTTCCTGATTGCCCAGCGACAGATCGTGCGGTGTGAAGCTGCGCAATATCTCCAACCCGCGCACGAGCGCGCTCGAAACCTGCGCGGAATCTTTTTCCAGGTCCTGCGTCGTCGGTTTCATTCTCTTTTTCACGGTTTCTCCTGACGTTCTCAGTGCGAGTGCTAAAGGCAGAAAAAGGGGGAGGTGACAAAAGTGAAATTTAATTCCATTTATATTGACGACTTCGATTTTGGTTGTCAATACTATGTGCAAGCCGCCGCAGAACGGTAACGAAATATCCAGACGGGAAGCAGGCATGTCGAACTATTTTTTTAAGCGTCTCATTGCGATGCCGTTTTTGATCCTGGGCATCGTGACAATTGCGTTTGCCTTGACGACGATAACAAAAGGTGATCCGCTCACCTCAATCGTTGCCGAGCAGCAGATGAACAATCCCGAAGTGGTCGCCGCAGCAAAGGCCAAGTGGGGCCTGGATCGTAGCTTGCCGGAGCGTTACTTCATCTACCTGAAAAATCTTGCCGTTGGCGACATGGGCACCTCCTTCGTGACCAAACGACCGGTCGGTACAGATTTGATGGCGCGTCTGCCTGCCACCATGGAACTGGTCGTCGTGGCGATGATCCTCGGATCGGTGATCGGGATCACACTCGGGATTTTGGCCGCTTATTATCGCGATAGTGTCATCGATCATCTGGCGCGGCTTTTTGGACTGTTCGGGTCCTCTTTGTCCGTTTTCTGGCTTGGCCTGGCGGTTCTGTTTGTTTTTTCCGTCCAGTTCGAGATACTGCCGGGGCCGGGCCGACTTGACCCTCGGATGACGCCACCGGCTGCCGTGACGGGTTTCATGACCATTGACAGCCTGCTTGCAGGCGACGGCGCGGCCTTTCGTGATGCGCTCGCCCACCTCATCCTCCCTTCGCTCGTACTCGGCTGGGCAGTTGCGGGAACGATCTCCCGTCTGGTCCGTGCAAACATGCTGGACGTCATCGGACGGGAATTCATCCTCACGGCCCGTGCAAAAGGGGCGGGGGAATTGCGAGTGGTGTTCCGCCACGCATTGCGCAACATCCTCGTGCCGGTCCTGACGGTCATCAGCTACTCCTTCGCCTATCTCATCACCGGGGCGGTGCTGACCGAAACCATCTTCGCCTGGCCCGGCCTCGGGTCTTATGCGGTCGAGGCAGCCAGAGCGCTTGATTTTCCCGCTATTATCGGCGTGACGATCGTGGGCGGGATCATGTTCCTCATGACCAATCTTTTGACCGATATTGCCTATGTGCTGGCCAATCCGCGCGTGCGCCTAGGCTAAAGGGGGAAGACATGGTTGCCTTATCGAACACGTCGGCACGCCAGTTCAAAATACCGGGCTGGTTCACGTTGCCTCTCCTGATCGGCATTCTCGTCGTCGGTTTCTGGCTCATCGCTACATTCCTTGCGCCCTATATGACGCCCTATGATCCGCTTCAGATGGCAGACCGTCGTTTGCAGATTCCGAGCTGGTCCCATTGGCTTGGAACGGATGCTCTTGGCCGCGATGTGCTGGCGCGAACCTTGTACGGCGCCCGGCATTCGCTGCCGATCGCGCTGGTCGTCGTGGTCAGCGCCGTCATCATCGGCGCGCTTGCCGGTGCTGTTGCCGGATATAGGGGCGGCTGGGTCGATGCGGCCATTGCCGCCGGTGCCGGCAGCGGGCGCATTCTTTTCAAGCATATTCTCCCGCTTTGCTGGACCCCTGTATTAATCAGCGCCACCATGGATCTCGGCCAGGTCATTCTGCTGGCCGCCTCACTCAGTTTCATCGGCCTTGGCGCGACGCCGCCCACGCCGGAGTGGGGGTCGATGATCGCTGAAGGCGCGGTCCATTTCTACAATTGGTGGATCGCCATGGGGCCGGGACTGGCAATCCTGACCATTGTTCTGGGCTTCAATTTCATCGGCGATGGTCTTCGCGACTATTTCGATCCGCGCTCCAAATGATCGGGGAACAAGATGTCAAATCTTAACAAAAGTGCTAGCCTTCTCCGCATAGAAAACCTGCGGGTCGGTTTCGGCCGTGATGGAATGGTCCTGGATGCGGTGCGGGGGCTCAATCTCGAGCTGGAACGGGGCGAGGTGCTGGGGATTGTGGGCGAGTCCGGCTCGGGAAAATCCATCGGCATGCTGGCTGCAATCGGCCTGGCACCCCCAAATGCGAAAGTAACCGGTTCGGTCACATTCCAGGGGCAGGAACTGTTGGGCCGATCCCGCCGGGAGATGCGCGAGTTGCGGGGGTCCAGGATTGCGATGATCTTTCAGGACCCGCTTTCATCGCTGAACCCGGTGATGAAAATCGGCGATCAGATCATCGAAGCGTTGCAGCTCCACCAGAAGGGCCTGAGCCGCAAACAGGCGCTGGCGCGCGCGGTGGAATTGCTGGAACTGGTTTCGATCCCGCAACCCGACCAGCGGGTCAAACAATATCCGCATGAGTTTTCCGGCGGCATGCGCCAGCGTGTCATGATTGCGATGGCCGTCGCCAACGATCCCGATCTTCTGATCGCAGACGAGCCTACCACCGCTCTCGATGTGACGGTTCAGGCGCAGATCATGGCCGTCCTGCGCGATCTTCAGGACAAGCTCGGCCTGGGACTGATCCTCATCACGCATGATCTTGGCGTACTCGCCGGTCATGCCGACAGGGTGGCCGTCGTCTATGCCGGAGAGGTGGTGGAAAAGGCCGGGATATACGAGCTTTTTGAAAACCCGCGCCATCCTTATACGCGCGGGCTGATCGCCTCCATTCCGACACTTGGCGATAGCGGCGGAAAACTGTTTTCCATTGAAGGCGCGCCTCCGGTGCCCGGCGCCTTTCCGCAAGGATGCGCTTTCCATCCGCGCTGCGTGCATGCACAGGCCATATGCCGGGAGAAAGCCCCAGCCTATCGGCGGTTCGGGGAGCATATATCGGCGTGCCATTTCGCCGAAAGCCTGCCGCCCTTCAAACGTGACACCAATGAAGAACTTATGGAGGGGTGCACTCATGCGTGAGAACTCCACGGAGATCGCGCTTTCGGTTCGCGGGCTGCGAAAGAGCTTTCCCGTCAAGGGCGGCACGTTCATTCAGCGCGATATTGCCGCGGTCAAAGCCGTCGATGATATCTCGTTCGATCTGCGCAAAGGGGAAACGCTCGGCCTCGTCGGCGAGTCCGGCTGCGGAAAGTCCACGCTGGGACGATGTATCCTTCGGCTGATCGAACCGTCGGACGGGCAGGTCCTGTTCCGGGGGAACGATATGACCAAACTCAATGCGCGCGACATGCGCGCCGCGCGCAAGCATCTCCAGTTCGTGTTTCAGGACCCCTTCGCCTCGCTTCATCCGCGCATGCGCATCAAGGAAAGCATTGCGGAGCCGTTACGCATCAGCGATCTCACGCAAGCAGAGCGCAAGGAGCGCGTGCAGGAAATGCTGCGTCTGGTGCGGTTCAACCCGGAGCACGGCAAACGCTATCCGCATGAGCTTTCCGGCGGGCAGCGTCAGCGCGTAGTGATTGCGCGTGCCTTGGCCCTCAATCCGCAGGTCATGGTGCTGGATGAGCCCGTCTCGGCGCTCGATGTTTCCGTTCAGGCCGGTGTCTTGAATCTCCTTCAGGATATTCAGGAGCGGTTCGGGACATATTATGTTTTCATTGCCCATGACCTGTCGGTTGTGCGCCATATCTCGCACACCGTTGCCGTCATGTATCTTGGCCGCATCGTGGAAAAGGCCCCCGAAGCCCGGCTTTATGGGCATCCGCTGCATCCCTACACGCAGGCCTTGATGTCGGCAGTGCCTCTCGCCGATCCGGTCATCGAGCGCAAGCGGCAGCAGATATTGCTGAAAGGCGACGTGCCAATCCCGATCAATCCGCCTTCCGGCTGTCCGTTCCGCACCCGTTGTTTCAGGGCACAGGCAGTCTGCGCCGAAGTGAGGCCCGAATTGCAGAACCGGGGAGGCGGCCATGAGGTGGCGTGCCACTTCCCGGAGGAATGGCGGGCAGCATCCTGATTTTGTTTCACCAATTTTGAACGGGCGACCGATCGAGAAGGATACGAATTTGAAAATGATGAATGAAATAAAGGCGACGGGCTCGCCCGACAGCAATGCAGCCTTGCCGCTTGCCGGGATAAAGGTTCTGGACCTGTCGCGGGTGCTTGCCGGACCCTGGGCGACGATGAGCCTTGCCGACATGGGAGCCGAGGTCTGGAAGATTGAGAATATCCAGGGCGGCGACGATACCCGCGCCTGGTCGGTGCCCAATTACAAGGGGGCGAGCACCTATTTCCTGTGCGCCAATCGCGGCAAGAAAAGCCTGGCTCTCGATCTGAAATCCCGTGAAGGCCTGGAAATCATCCATGAACTGGCCAAGCAGGCCGATGTGGTTGTCGAGAACTTTCGTTCAGGGACGGTCGAACGGCTGAAGATCGATTATGAAAGCCTGAAAGCGCTCAATCCCGGCATCGTCTATTGCTCGATTTCCGGTTATGGCCAGACCGGCCCGGAGGCGCAGCGACCGGGTTATGATTTCGTCGTGCAGGCGGAATCCGGCCTGATGTCGATTACGGGGCAGATCGATGGAGAGCCGACGCGCATCGGCGTTGCCATGACGGATATCGTTGCGGGCATGGTTGCCACGCAATCGGTCCTCGCCGCCCTTTATCAGCGCAAGACGACGGGGCTTGGTCAATATATCGACGTTTCACTTTATGAATGCGCGCTCAATACATTGATCAATGTCGGCAGCGCGCATCTGAATGGGGGGCATGTTCCCGCCCGCTTCGGCAATGCCCATCCGACGGTCGTTCCCTACCAGATTTTTGAATGTTCCGACGGTGCGTTCGCGCTGGCGGTCGGCAATGATCGCCAGTTTGCCATTCTTTGCGAACGGATCATCGATCTGCCCGAACTGGCCGCAGACGAGCGCTTCAAAACGGCAAGCGGTCGTGCCTTAAACCGCGCCGCGCTGATCCCGCCAATGGCGGAACGCTTTCGAACCAATACCCGCCAGCACTGGATGTCCGCATGCCTGAAGATGGGTGTGCCCGCAGGGCAGGTGAAAACGGTGCCGGAGGCCTTTGAAAGCCCGAACGTGAAGGCGCGGCAGGTGGTGCAGAAACTGGAAAGCGCGCATCTGGGCCCCATTTCGCTGGTGCGGCCCGCACAGGGGCTGAAAGCGCAGGAAAACGCCGCCTACAAGGCGCCGCCGATGCTTGGTGAAGACAGTGCCTCTGTGCTCGGAGATGTTCTCGGACTGGATGGAAACAAGCTGGCCGATCTGATCGCGGCCGGCGTCATTTATCAATATCAGCCGAAGGATTGCGAATAGGGAAAATGGAAATGCAGACCCGATATCCAGATGTAAAGCTTTTCATTGACGGAACGTGGCGCGATGGATCGCGTGGCGAAACGATCGAAATCTTCAATCCGGCGACCGATGAGGTTATCGGCCATATCGCCAGGGCCACGACGGCTGATCTTGACGATGCGCTGGCTGCCGTCGATCGCGGATTTGAGGCATGGAGCAAGGTTTCGGCATTCGACCGCTATAAAATAATGCGTCGCGCCGCCGATATATTCCGCAGCCGCGGCGAAGAGGTTGCGCGCCTATTGACGATGGAACAGGGCAAGCCGCTTGCCGAAGCGCGGATCGAAGCCGCTGCGGCCTGCGATTTGATCGACTGGTTTGCGGAAGAGGCGCGCCGCAGCTACGGCCGGATCGTGCCGCCGCGGCAGGCCTATGTCATGCAGGCCGAGGTGAAGGAGCCGGTCGGCCCTGTCGCCGCGTTCACGCCGTGGAATTTTCCGATCAATCAGGCTGTCCGTAAAATTTCGGCCGCTTTGGCTGCGGGTTGTTCCATCCTTTTGAAGGCGGCCGAAGATACGCCCGCCGCCCCGGCGGAACTGGTCAGGGCATTCGCCGAGGCCGGGCTGCCGGATGGCGCGATCAACCTCGTCTATGGCGATCCGGCTGAAATTTCCGCCTACCTCATCCCTCATCCGGTCATCAGGAAAGTGTCTTTCACGGGGTCCACGCAGGTCGGCAAGCAACTGGCCGCGCTGGCGGGCCTGCACATGAAACGCGTCACCATGGAACTGGGAGGGCATGCGCCGGTCATCATCGCGGCTGATGCCGATGTCGAACAGGCGATCAAGGTTGTTTCCGGTTCAAAGTTCCGCAATGCGGGGCAGGTCTGTATCTCGCCCACCCGCTTCCTGATCGAAAATTCGGTCTATGACCAGGTGGTCGAGGGGATGGCCGCTTATGCGACCTCATTGAAGGTCGGGGACGGGCTTGAAGCCGGTACAACGATGGGACCGCTCGTCAATGCCAAACGTGTGAACGCCATGGAACGGCTGGTTCAGGACGCAAGGGAGCACAAGGCCAGAGTGGTGACGGGTGGCGAGCGCATTGGCAACCGCGGCAATTTTTTCGAGCCAACCATCCTTGCCGATGTGCCGAGGGATGCCGCCATCATGAACGAGGAGCCGTTCGGCCCGGTAGCGCTGTTGAACAGGTTCGATGCGCTGGACGAGGCACTGAGCGAAGCCAATCGCCTGAATTATGGTCTGGCGGCTTATGCCTTCACAGGATCGTCGGCGAAGGCTGCCCGGATATCGTCCACGGTTCGCAGCGGAATGATCACCATCAATCAATTACGGTCTGGCCCTGCCGGAAGTGCCCTTCGGCGGGATCAACGATTCCGGCTATGGAACGGAAGGCGGTGCCGACGCGCTTGAAGCCTATCAGAACACTAAATTCGTTTCCTTTCTGCAGGCCTGAAACCACAGATGACTTGGATGCTCAATGGACCAGCAGTTCATTGAGCATCGGGAAAAGAATGGCAATGGAGTTATAGGCCCAAGGGCGAAAATGAACAGCAAAACATCGCTTCAAGCAGGAGATTGATGTTTTCCCAAAGAATTATTACCCCCTGCCAGAAAGCAGGGGCCTGAAACTGTGGTTCCGTTTCGCTTTTCATTCTGCGCGCTGCGGCATGAAGCGAGTACCGCCGGATTTTTCCAAAAGACGCACGAGGTTTTGGCCGCCTTCCATCATATCGGCCTGAATTGACTCCCGGACCTTATCCGGTCGGCGTTGCCGAAGATATTTCAAGACCGCCAGATGCTGGTGTTCTTTCGGATAGGTTGGTGGGGCGTCTGGATAATGAAAGTTCAAAAGCGGGCCGTTCCGCATCCATATGTCATCCAGAATGGCCAGCACTTCGGGCAGTTCGGATGCGTCATACAAACCGCGGTGAAATTGCCAGTTAGCCCTGACGGCGTCCGGCCAACGCCCCTCCTGCTCGGCGCGGATCAACTCTTCATGAACGACCTCAATCCGATCTATGTCGGCTTCGGAAATGCGCGTTGTGGCATGTTCAGCCGCAAGTCCCTCCAGAAAAAGCCGCACGGTGCGAAGCTCAATATACTGTTTGGCAGTCATGTGAGCGACGATGATGGATTTGCCAGCCTGCATTTCCAGCGCGCGCGCCCGCACCAGCTGCATCAAAGCCTCGCGTATCGGCGTTTCGGAAACATTCATTGCCGCTGCTAGTTCCCGAATCTTGAACCTGTGACCGGGCCAAAAGCGCCCTTCCATCAGCGCTTGTCGGAGGTTGTTATAAACAAGCCCGGTTAAGCTGTCTCGGGCAACAGGTCCAACACCCTTGTCGTTCTCACGGGATGGCTGCTCAATATCGCTCATCATTCAATCTCAGTTCAAGCCAATTAATTTTCGCATATCATATAGACAAGGTAACCACCCACCGTAACCTAAAAAGGCGATCTTCTGCGCGGATTACAGGAGATATGCCTTAAGATTTTGTGGCGGTTCGATTGTCCGGTCCACACAGTTTCGCCTTCTCCTGAATATAAGACCCTAGCGTGAGTGGACTTCCCCTTCAAAAGTGGAGGGCTTCTGTTAGAGAAGACTGACAGGAGACTTAGAATTGAAGCAGCGTGAATTTACAGAAGATTTCAAGCGCGAAGCTGTTCGGATTTTAACCACGAGTGGTCGAAACATTTCATCAGTTGCTGAGGACCTTGGGATTGGTAAGTCAACGCTTGAGCGTTGGCGGCGCAATTTTGCTGAGAAAGATTTACTTTCTGGTCCACATGAGGACATGGACCAGGAGCTTGCCCGGCTTCGTAAAGAAAACGAACTTCTGCGACAGGAACGTGACCTACTAAAAAAAGCGACGGCCTTCTTCGCTCGGGAGACAAGTCGATGAAGTTTGCGTTCATCGACACGGAGAAGGCCCATATGTCCCTGTCACGGCTGTGCGCTTTCGCAGGCGTCAGCATCAGCGGTTATTATGCATGGAAGCATCGTTTGCCCAGTCGTCGTCAGCTTGATGACATGAGTATTCTGGCCCACATTCGTAATCAGTTTGCGCTGTCACGTGAAACCTATGGCAGCCCTCGAATGCATGTTGAACTGAACGAAGAAGGTATTCGAGCAGGTCGTCATCGCACGGCGCGACTGATGCGTGAAAATGGTTTGAAAGCCCGACAGAAAACGCGCTTCAAACGCACGACCGACAGCAATCATGGTGAGCCTGTCGCTCCCAATCTTCTGGATCAGGACTTCACTTGTGACAGACCAGATCAGAAATGGGGTGTCGATATCAGTTACATATGGACCGCCGAAGGCTGGTTATATCTGGCAATCGTTGTCGATCTTTATTCTCGTCGCATCATTGGCTGGGAAGCGCGCGATCGAATGAAAAAGGACCTTGCTATTTGTGCTTTGAAGAAGGCCATTGCAATTCGGTACCCAAAGCCGGGGCTGATCCAACACTCCGACAGGGGAAGCCAATATGCCAGTTATGAGTATCGCAAAATCCTCAAATCGCACAGCATGCTTCCATCCATGAGCGGCAAAGGAAATTGCTATGACAATGCAATGGTGGAAACCGTCTTCAAAACGATCAAGTCGGAACTGATAACGATCAAGTCGGAACTGATCTGGCGCGCTGCATTCCAGACCAGAAATGACGCAATCAAAGCCATTGGCAAATACATTGACGGCTTCTATAATCCCGTGCGCAGACATTCTACACTGGGCTATAAATCGCCGGTGAAATTCGAGGCAATGAACCGAAACTTAGAGACAGAAGCTCTCCACTTTTCCGAAGCAAGTCCAGTTTCAATCTGAAGCACGCCATGCGCGAATGTTGATGTTCCGCGATTCTCTCAATTAATCGCTATGCAAACGAATCTCTCTCTCATCGTTTTCTGTTTGGCAATAGCTAATTCCCCACAGGAGTGCGTGATCGCTTAACACACAGCGCAGGCTTGCCTGATGGGCTCGCAAACAAAAGCGAAAAATTAGTATAAAAAATCAACGTTTTAATTGAGAATTATGGCGGAGAGAGAGGGATTCGAACCCTCGATACGGTTTCCCGTATACACGCGTTCCAGGCGTGCGCCTTCAACCACTCGGCCACCTCTCCGTCTGCCTTGCTGTCGAAAAACCGCTTCGCGGTGGAAACTGACTGCAAACGTGACACCGCTTTTCGATAACAGGCGCTGGTTAATCGCCAACTAGCAGGTGCGGCGCGCAATATAGCCAGAATACGCATATGTTCAACAGCTATTTGCAAGTTTCTGAATCTAATTCACATTGCCTGTGAAAATAACATCAAATAGGCAATAATTTCTTTTAATTACAACCACTTAATTTAATCGCGCAATCGTGCATCATCGCGGCTTTGAGGCGAATGGCCTCCCTGTGCTATGTTTAAGCGATATTAAAAATACAAATTGCCGGGAGGCCGAATGGGAATTCGGCGCCGAAGCAGAACAGGAAGTCGAGGCGGAGAATCGTGATCCGATTTGTATTGCGTAGTTTTGCGGTTATTTTTCTGGCTCTTGCCGTGATCTTCGCCATTCTGGATGGCGCGCGCTCCGTTGGGGCATCGCAATTTGTTGCAAGGCCGCTTCTTTCCATGTGGTCGCGCAATGCGCCCGAGATGCTGGCCGATGCAGAAGCGACCGTGACGCACTATATAGGAGCGCAGGCGTGGAACGTGCTGTGCATTCCTCTGCTGGAGCAGCCAGGCTGGCTTTTCTTCGGTGTGCTTGCGCTTCTGTTCTATGCCATCGGTCATCGCCGGGAGCGGCCTCTTGGCCGCTTCACTGCCCGGTAATTAAATTCAGGAGGAAGGGGCCATGAGTTTCTTCGACAGCTACCGCAAGAAGATGCAGATGCCTTCAAAAGAAGAAGTATTGCCAGGGCGTGTTCAACCGATCCCGACGGCTGCGGCGCATTTCGTTTCCGGCCATCCGCTAAAGGGGCCATGGCCTGACGGGATGAAGCAGGTTCTGTTTGGCATGGGCTGCTTCTGGGGTGCGGAGCGGCTTTTCTGGCAGGTGCCGGGCGTGTATGTGACGGCTGTAGGCTATGCAGGCGGCATCACACCCAATCCGACCTATGAGGAAACCTGCACGGGGCTGACCGGCCATGCGGAAGTGGTGCTGGTGGTCTATGACCCGAAGGTTGTGACGCTCAATGAATTGCTGGCCCTTTTCTGGGAAGAACATGATCCGACCCAGGGGATGCGGCAGGGCAATGATATCGGCACGACCTATCGCTCGGTGATCTATACGTTTAATGCGGTCGATCGTGCGGTTGCGGAAAAGAGCCGCGATGCTTATTCGCAGGCACTCGCCTCACGCGGCCTTGGTCCTGTCACGACGCAAATCACCGATGCGCCCGATTTCTATTATGCTGAGGATTATCATCAGCAATATCTGGCGAAAAATCCGGATGGCTATTGCGGGTTGCGCGGAACCGGTGTGAGTTGCCCGATCCCTCTTGCGCATTGATCAGGCGCGCGCTTACCAGTGCGGCGGCTTGGTGACGGGCACGTCCGGCGCAGCCTGTTCTTCCAGTTCCAGAAAGCGGTTGGTAAGGGCGTTCAGCTTCTTGGAAAGCTGATCGACAGTTTTCCATTGTTCGGTGAGGACAAAGGACAATTCATCGATTGTCTTTTCCTGTTCCGCCACGCGAATTTCCAGCTCGATAAGACGTTCTTCGGCAGACATGATCTTATCTCCGTTTGTGTGGCCATGATGGAATTGGAGGCGAGGCGTCACGCAATCCGCGCCAGTGTCCCAAAAAAGATAGGGGCCGGCGCAGATTGAGGCAATGGCATTTATTTCGTGCCGTACATGCGGTCGCCCGCGTCGCCGAGGCCCGGAACAATATAGCCTTTTTCATCAAGGCATTCATCGATGGAGGCGGTGAAGACCTCGACATCCGGATGCGCCTTGGTGAAGCGTTCAATGCCTTCGGGTGCGGCCAGCAGGCAGAGGAAGCGGATATTGGTTGCGCCGCGCTCTTTCAGCTTGTCGATAGCGGCAATGGCCGAGTTGGCGGTGGCAAGCATCGGATCGACAACGATAACGAGGCGATTGACGATATCTTCCGGTGCCTTGAAGTAATATTCGATCGGCTGAAGCGTGTCGTGGTCGCGGTAGAGGCCGATATGGGCGACGCGCGCGGCAGGCACCAGATCGAGCATCCCTTCCAGAAGGCCGTTACCTGCACGCAGGATGGAAGCGAACACAAGCTTCTTGCCTTCCAGCACCGGGGCTTCCATCGGCATCAGCGGGGTTTCAATAGACATGGTGGTAAGTTCGAGATTGCGCGTCACTTCGTAGCACAGCAACAGCGAAATCTCCTTCAGCAACCGCCGGAAGCTGGCCGTGGACGTCTCCTTCTTGCGCATGATGGTAAGCTTGTGCTGGACAAGCGGATGGCTGACGACTGTAACGCCCATGATTTTTCCACTTTTCTTGTTATCTTTTTGACTTTAGCGGCGGATTGCGCCGGAGGAAATGCCGGGCCAGGCGCGCGCCCACAGTTTTATGTCTCTTTGGCCATTTTTAAACCCTAGCGCAAGACAGTTCACAAGTGGCGGATCACAAAAGGGGATTGGAGGAAGGTCTTTGCTTGTATAGTCCGGCACAAGCTTTATATGCATGAGTGCCTGATCCAAAAGTCACCATGCCGGGGCTATACGTGGCTTGCCGCTTTTTGATTCAGGCAGCAGTATCGTTTTCGTAATAAACCAAGAAGCAGGATGAGCTATGAGCCAGCAAAACGGCAATGTGAACCGCGTGGGCGCACAAGATCGTGTTGGTGCATCGGGCGGCATGGAGCATTCATTCGGCTTCAAGGCGGTGGACGAAAACGAAAAGCAGGGGCTGGTCAACGACGTTTTCCATAAGGTTGCCAAGCGTTACGACATCATGAACGATCTGATGTCTGCCGGTATGCACCGCGTCTGGAAAGATGCGATGGTGGCCTGGCTTGCGCCCTCGAAGCGCCCCGGCTGGACCTCGCTTGATGTTGCAGGCGGCACGGGCGACATTGCCTTTCGCATCGTGGAAGCTTCGGGCCGCCAGGCACATGTCACCATTCTCGATATCAACGGGTCGATGCTCGGCGTCGGGCGTGAACGCGCCATCAAGAAGGGCCTCATCGACAATCTTGAATTCGTCGAGGCCAATGCGGAGGAATTGCCGTTCGAGGACAATAGTTTCGATGCCTATACGATCGCCTTCGGCATTCGCAATGTGCCGCATATCGACAAGGCGCTGAGCGAGGCTTATCGCGTGCTCAAGCCGGGCGGGCGTTTCCTGTGCCTTGAATTTTCAGAAGTTGAATTGCCGGTTCTCGACAAGGTTTATGACGAATGGTCGTTCCGGGCCATTCCGCGCATCGGCAAGATGATTACAGGTGACGCGGACTCCTATAGCTATCTGGTCGAATCGATCCGCAAATTCCCCAAGCAGCAGGATTTTGCCGCGATGATCGAGAAGGCCGGTTTCGAGCGCGTCAGCTATCGCAATTTCACCGGCGGCATTGCCGCGCTCCATTCCGGCTGGAAGCTTTGATCGTGCCTGTGATGAGTTCGGGTCGCAACCAGCGTGAGGCATCGGCGCATGAGTAACCTTTCCGCCGTTTTCCGGCTGATGCGGGCCGGATGGATATTGACGCGCGAGGGCGTGATCAGCGCGCTTCCCGTAGAAGGACTTTCCGGCCTCCCGGCGCTCGGACACAGGATTGCCGGTTTTCTGGCCCGTCCACGCGCGCGTCAGATGGAGCGTTCCGAACGCATGTCACGGGCCATGAACAAGCTTGGCCCTTCCTATGTGAAGCTTGGCCAGTTTCTGGCGACGCGCCCCGATATTGTCGGGCATGACGTTGCCGCTGATCTGGAATTGTTGCAAGATCGGCTCGACTTCTTTCCGCAGGCTGGAGCGGTTGCGGCCATTGAAGGTTCGCTTGGCCGCAAGATCGATGATCTTTATGTGCGTTTCGATGCGCCGATCGCGGCGGCGTCGATGGCGCAGGTGCATCCGGCCGAGGTGATGAAGGATGGTGCGCCGCAAAAGGTTGCGGTGAAGGTCATCCGCCCCGGCGTGCGCCAGCGTTTTGCGCGCGATCTGGAAAGTTTCTTTATGGTCGCCCGTATGCAGGAGCGCCATATGCCTTTCACGCGCCGCCTGCGCCCGGTGCAGGTGGTCGAAACCCTGTCGCAGACCACGCGCATCGAAATGGATTTGCGGCTTGAAGCGGCTGCCCTTTCTGAAATTGCCGAGAATATCAAGGGAGATGAGGGGTTCCGGGTTCCCAAGGTGGACTGGGAGCGCACGGGCCGCGATGTGCTGACGCTCGAATGGATCGACGGTATCAAGATGTCGGACATTCCCGCACTTGAAGCTGCCGGTTTCGACCTCAAGAAGCTTGCCGAAACGCTGATCCAGTCGTTTTTGCGCCATACGCTGCGTGATGGTTTCTTCCATGCCGACATGCATCCGGGCAATCTGTTCGTGGATCATCAGGGACTGGTGGTGGCGGTCGATTTCGGCATCACGGGCCGGCTCGACAAGCAGCAGCGGCGGTTCCTTGCCGAAATTCTCTATGGCTTCATCACACGCGATTATATGCGCGTGGCAGAGGTCCATTTCGAGGCAGGTTATGTGCCTTACACGCATGATGTGGCAAGTTTTGCGCAGGCCATCCGCGCAATTGGCGAGCCGATCCATGACCAGCCCGCCGAAACCATTTCCATGGCCAAGCTTCTGACGCTCCTGTTTGAAGTGACCGAGCTTTTTGACATGGAAACGCGGCCCGAGCTTTTGATGCTCCAGAAGACCATGGTGGTGGTGGAGGGCGTGTCGCGCACGCTTGATCCGCATTTCAACATGTGGAAGGCGGCGGAACCTGTCGTGGGCGACTGGATCCGGAAGAATCTTGGTCCGCAGGGCATGGTGCTGGATGCGAAGGAGAGTGCTTACGCATTGCTGCATTTCACGCGCAAGACGCCGGAATTGTTGCAGCGCATCGATCGCATCTCGGTCGCTCTGGACACTATGGCGGCCAATGGATTGCGCTTTGACGATGCGACGGCAGAGGCCATTGGCCGCGCTGAAGCGCAGCATTCTCGCTGGGGCCGCATCGCGCAGGTGGTGATTGCGGTTTCCATGGCCGCGATAGCAATAAAGCTCTATATCTGGCTGTAAAACTATTCTCTTTTGAGAGGTCGGCAACACATGGCATTGCTGGACGGTAAGCGCATCCTCCTCATCATTGGCGGTGGCATTGCCGCCTATAAGACGCCGGATCTCATTCGCCGCCTGCGTGAGCGCGGTGCGCATGTGCGCCCATTGATGACGGCTGCGGCACAGCAATTCGTAACGCCGCTGACCATTGGCGCGGTTTCCGCCGATCATGTCTTCACCGATCTGTTCTCGCGTGAGGATGAGCAGGATGTGGGCCATATCCGGCTTGCCCGCGAGGCTGATCTGATTGTGGTCGCACCCGCAACGGCTGACCTGATGGCGAAGATGGCCAACGGGCTTGCGGATGATCTGGCGAGTGCGGTGCTGTTGGCCCGCAAGGTTCCGCTGCTGATCGCGCCCGCCATGAACCCGGCCATGTGGGACAATCCCGCGACAAGGCGCAACCGTTTGACGCTTGAAAAGGATGGCGTGCGCTTCATCGGGCCGGAAAAGGGCGAGATGGCCGAAAGCGGGGAGGCTGGAACTGGCCGCATGAGCGAGCCGCTGGCAATTGTCGCGGCCATTGAAAATCTGCTCTCACCGCAGGCAAAACCGCTTGCCGGCAAAACAATCGTCATGACTTCCGGCCCCACATATGAGCCGATCGATCCGGTGCGTTATATCGCCAATCGTTCGTCGGGCAAGCAGGGGCATGCCATTGCGGCAGCACTCGCGCGGCTTGGTGCGACGGTGCATCTCGTCTCCGGCCCGGTCAATATTCCCGATCCCGAAGGTGTTGACGTTATCCATGTCGAGACGGCGCGTGAAATGCAGGCGGCTGTGGAACGGCATCTTCCCGCCGATGCGGCAGTAATGGTGGCCGCGGTTGCCGACTGGCGCAGCGCCAATGAGGCCGGGCAGAAGATCAAGAAGAAGCCCGGCGAAGGTGCGCCCGTGCTTGCCATGGTCGAGAACCCGGACATTCTGGCAGGCATCGGCCATAGCAAAAAGCGGCCCGGACTGGTTGTCGGCTTTGCAGCGGAAACGCAGGACGTGGCCGAAAATGCGAGAGCCAAGCTTGAGAAAAAAGGTGCGGACTGGATCGTCGCCAATGATGTTTCGCATGGGCCGGGTAAGGACGGCGTGATGGGCGGCGACCGCAACCGGGTGCGTATCTTGAGCCATTCCGGCATTGAGGAATGGCCGGAAATGAGCAAGGAAGACGTCGCTGAAAGACTGGCGGAAAAAATCGCCGCCAGCCTTCTTGGTTAAACCTTGTCACGCACCTGATAGTCCTTGATGGTGGTGAAGCGGATATCCTTCCAGCGTTCGGCCTCGTAATTGAGCGAGAAACCGTTCTGGGCAAGAAAAACGGGATCGTTGTCGAGATCATGCGCGATATCGGCGCGATGGGCTGCGATGAAACGATCGAGTTCAGCCGGATTATCGGCGGAAATCCACCGGCAGATTGAAAAGCGCGACATTTCAAAGCCGACCGGCAGTGAATATTCCACCTTCAGGCGTTCGGTCAGAACGTCGATCTGAAGCGCGCCGACGACGCCTACAATAGCGGGCGAACCATCGTCCGGCACGAAAAGCTGCACCACGCCTTCCTCGGCCATCTGTTGCAGGGCTTCGCGCAGCTTCTTGGCCTTCATGGCGTCGTCAAGACGCACACGGCGCAGGATTTCCGGCGCAAAATTCGGCACGCCTCGGAACAGGATATCCTCGCCGTCGGTCAGCGTATCGCCGATGCGCAGCGTGCCATGGATTGGAATGCCGACCACGTCGCCCGCAAAGGCTTCATCCGCAATCTGGCGTGAGCGGGCGAAGAAGAATTGCGGTGCCGAGAGGCTCATCGGTTTGCCGGTGCGCACCAGTTTTGCCTTCATGCCGCGCGAAAGCTTGCCCGAGCAGACGCGCAGGAAGGCAATGCGGTCGCGGTGGTTCGGGTCCATATTGGCCTGAATCTTGAACACGAAACCGGTCATCTTGTCTTCGGTTGCCGCCACCATGCGCGCATCCGCCTGCTGGTCGCGTGGGCTTGGGCCGAAATCGCAGAAAGCTTCGATCAGGTCGCGCACGCCGTAATTTTTCAGTGCCGAACCGAAATAAACCGGCGTCATATGGCCTTCACGGAAAGAGGCAAGATCGAAGGGGCGGCAGACGCCGCGCGCCAGCTCCACGCCTTCCAGCCATGCTTCGCGCTCGTTTTCCGGCAGAAGCTTTGCGGCTTCTTCCGGGCCGCTCACCCTGGTCGGCTGTTCTTCATTGTCCTGGCGGCGCAGCGTATTGTTGTGCAGATCGAAAGTGCCGGCGAAGCTCTTGCCGGAACCGATCGGCCAGGTGATGGGGGCTGTGTCGAGCGCCAGTTTTTCCTCGATCTCGTCAAGGATTTCCAGTGGATCGCGTGCTTCGCGGCCCATCTTGTTGACGAAGGTGACGATGGGAATGTCACGCATACGGCAGACTTCAAAAAGTTTCAGCGTGCGTGGCTCGATACCCTTGGCAGCGTCGATGACCATGACGGCGCTATCCACCGCTGTCAGCGTGCGGTAGGTGTCGTCGGCAAAATCTTCGTGGCCCGGCGTGTCGAGCAGATTGAAGATGCAGTCCTTGTATTCAAAGGTCATCACGGAGGTGACGACGGAAATGCCGCGGTCGCGCTCGATGTTCATCCAGTCCGAGCGGGTCTGGATGCGGTCTTTCTTGGCCTTCACTTCACCCGCAAGCTGGATAGCGCCGCCAAACAGCAGCAGCTTTTCTGTCAGCGTGGTTTTACCGGCGTCCGGGTGCGCGATGATCGCGAATGTGCGACGCTTTGTAACTGGATGGTCAGCGGGCATGAAAAAACTCGTGATGGCGAAATGTTGGGCCGCGCGTGAAAGCGCACTGCGAAGATGTTGCGCAGCATCTAGCAGTCATTGGGCGGAATCTCAACAAGTCGGTGTTTGAAATGAAAAAGCGGCGCATGATGCGCCGCTTTCGCCTGTGATGGGCGGTGTTTTACCGGCTCTTGATGCCAAGGCCGAAGGCGATGAAAGACCAGCCCTGGAAGATAAGGTCTATCGCGAGGAAAAGGCCCAGGATGAACAGGCTGTTGACCGGCCATTGAATGGCAATGATAAGCCCCAGCAGCAAGGTGACGGCGCCAGCCGCCACGATCCAGCCCCAACCCTGCGACGGCTTGGATTTGAAGCCGAGCCATATGCGGAATGCGCCGGAACCGATCAATGCGGCTGCCAGAAGAAAGGTCAGCACACCGGCTGCCAGAACCGGATTTATGAAGGTAACAATGCCGGCTGCGGTATAGAGCAGGCCGCTCAGGAGCCAGAAGAACAGGCGGCCCCAGGTCTTCACGCCAAAGGCATGGATGATTTCGATGATGCCGGCAATCAGCATCATCAGGCCGACATAATAGACCGAGACCACGGTGGCGAGAAAGAGATTGCCGAAGGCGATGCCCCCGAGAATAAGAAGCGCCACCCCGAGCGCGACAAACCATCCCCACTTGCTGGAAAGTTCATGAGGAAGGCTGGGGCGGTCAAAATTATTATGTGCTGTTGTCATAGAATGAATGTCCCTCAAAATTTCATCAATGCGAAGCAATATAAGGCACAACTGAAAAATAACCAGTTGTTGCACAGGCTTGAACAGGCAGGATTTTCGCACTGTTCGTTTTGTGGGCAAAGCATTATATCTCTTTGCCGTTAAAGCCATTTTTTGCTTAAAGTTTGCTGGATGCTTGATCTCGTTTCCCATTATTGGCCGCACATTCTGTTTGTCCTGTCGATCGTTCTCGGAGCGATTGCCGCCATTCATGCGACGATGACCAAGGAGGAAGTGCGCACGGCCATTGGCTGGGTCGGCGTGATCGTGCTGTCGCCCATCGTGGGGGCGGTTGTCTATGCGATTGCGGGCGTCAACCGTATCCGGCGTTCGACACTGAGCTATCAGCGCGCCAATCTCAGCAATATCGCGCTCTACCACCTCTCGCATTTCGACACGACGAACGACCGGGTGCGGGCCGCTTTCGGGCGGCAGTTCGGCGCGATGAAAATTCTGGGCGATGCGGTGAGCCTTTATGATTTTACCAGCGGCAACACTATTGAAATGCTGGAAGCGGGTGATGAAGCCTATGCCGCAATGCTTGGCGCCATAGGCCGGGCCGAGCGCAGCATTGTGCTGGAAACCTATATTTTCGACCATGACGCCATTGGTAAAAAATTTGCCGATGCGCTTGGCGATGCGGTGCAGCGCGGCGTGGAAGTGCGGGTGCTGGTGGATGCGGTGGGCGCGCGTTATTCCTTTCCAAGCATTGTGAAGCTTTTGAAAGAAAAGGGCGTCAAGGTCGCTGTGTTCAACGGCAATATCATCATCGGCCTGCGTCTGCCCTATGCGAACCTGCGCACCCACCGCAAGATGCTGATTGTCGATGGTCAGACTGCCTTTACCGGCGGCATGAATATTCGCGCCGGGTTTGTGAGGGCTATCGCAGGCGATGCGGTTGCCTTCGATACACATTTCAAACTCGAAGGGCCTGCCATTGCCGACCTCTTCCATATTGCCTCGGAAGACTGGCGTTTTGCGACCGGCGAGCTTTTGACGGGCGAAGCCTGGAGCATCGCGCCACCGGAAAATCCACCCGGAACGGGAACGCTGGTGCGTGTCGTCGGGTCAGGGCCGGACAAGAACCTCGAAACGAACCATCGCATGATGATGGGGGCGTTTTCGATTGCCCAGCAGCATATTCTCATCATGACGCCCTATCTTTTGCCGGACCGCGAATTGATAAGTGCGCTGGTGACGGCGGCACGGCGCGGCGTATCGGTCGATATCGTGGTGCCGGGTGTCAACAATCTGAAGCTGGTGGACCGCGCCATGCGCGCCCAGTTTGATCAGCTTTTGCGGGACGGCTGCCGCATCTGGCGTGCTGGCGGGGCCTTCAATCACTCAAAGCTCATGACCATCGATGGCGCCTGGTCCTATGTCGGCTCGTCCAATATCGATCCGCGCTCGCTGCGGCTCAATTTCGAGGTCGATCTTGAAATCCTCGACCGGGATGTGGCACGGCAGGTGGAAGAGCGTATCGGACGGGTGATCGAGAAAAGCCGTGAGGTCAACCTTGTGCGCCTGAAGAACCGCCCTTTTCTGGAGCGGCTGCTTGACAGGATCATCTGGCTCGGCTCACCTTTTCTTTGATCGATCGCGCTATATTGTAGCGCTTTTGGATGCCTTGGAATTGTGGCTTTCCAACAGTTGCATGGCCGTTTTCAGGTCCAGATGCGCCTTGATGGGCAGATGGTCGGATGCCAGCCGTGCAAGCGGCGTATTGTGAACCTCGACCGATGTAATGAGATTATCCGGCGCACCCAACACACGATCCAGCGCAAGAACCGGGAAACGGGAGGGAAAGCTTGGAACAGCGGTCGCAACATGGTTGAAGGTCGGCATGAGCGCGGAAAGCGATGAGCGCTTGCCGATGCGCCATTCGTTGAGGTCGCCGATAAGAAGTGTCGGTAAAGTATCGGCTTCCTGCAAGGCAGACAGGATCGTTTCCGCCTGCTGTTCGCGTGAGCGTTTCAAAAGTCCCAGATGCGCAGCGATAACGCGCAGTGGGCCGGCGGGAAATTGCAGGTCCGCAACCAGCGCGCCGCGCGGCTCCACACCCGGAAGTTTGAGTTGCTGCACATTGCGCACAACGCTTTCGCGCAACAAAAGCACATTGCCGTGCCAGCCGTGCCCCTTGGGCATGGTTGCGGTGATGGGAACGGGAACGAGGCCGTGGCGGCGTTCCAGAAGGCCCAGATCAAGCAGGCCCGAACGCTCGCCAAACCGCCTGTCGGCTTCCTGGAGCGCAATGACATCGGCGTTTATTTCGCTGATGACGTCGGCTGTTCGCTGTGGGTTGAACTGCTTGTCGATGCCAATGCATTTATGGACATTATACGATGCAATGACGATATCGCCGCCGGTGATATTCGCGTCGAGCGGCCTGTAGCCCGGCCTGTTTCGGATAGCCGTCAAAATGGACTTCGATATCCGGCCTGGTTCCTTTTTCTTTTGCACCCGTATTCACCTGTAAGGTCTTCGGTTCCGGTCGAGATTATGCATATAGGGCGGGAATATGAACCGGAAATGTCCCGAAAATATGTTGCAATCTTCAATATAGATAGGTTGCCGGGCGGTTTGAATACCAAACCACAACACAAAATGGAGAGGTTCAGCGGACGATGAAACGGATGAGCCTTTCGGTCAGGCCCGTATAGGGCGGCTTGATAAGATCGCTTGCAGCAGGCGCATATTTGGTCAGCACCGGCATTGCCTTGGAAAAGGTGAGAAAACCGTCATAGCCGTGATATTGGCCCATGCCGCTCGCCCCCACCCCGCCAAAGGGCAGGTCGCTACAGGAAAAATGATAGAGCGTATCGTTGACACAAACACCACCCGCAATGATGCGGCCAAGCATCATGTCGATTTCAGCCGTATTGTCGCTGAAGCAGTAAAGCGCCAGCGGGCGGTCATGCTCAAGGACATGGGTGATCGCGTCATCCAGCAGGCGATAGCTGATGACAGGTAGAAGCGGGCCGAAAATTTCCTCCCGCATGATTGCACTGTCTGGCGTCGGCTCCATAACGAGAGCAGGGGGCATCAGGCGCGTGCGCTCGGTGAGCGGCAGCAGTTCAATCAATGATGGCTTCGCTCTTTTCCCCGGCATCGGCGAGCAGACCTGCAAGCCGCATTTCCTGCGCCTCGTTGATGATGGTCGTGCGGTCTTTTTCTGCTGATGGGCTGCTATAGCGCGCTTCCATTTCCGCGCGCAGCAAGGCCACGAATTCATCGCGCTTGCTGTGATGGACAAGCACATAATCGGGTGCGATGCAGGTCTGTCCCGCATTGAAGAATTTGCCGGTTGCAATGGCGCGGGCAGCGCGTTTCAGATTGACATTCTCGCTGATGATGGCGGGCGATTTGCCGCCCAGTTCCAGCGTCACCGGCGTGAGGTTTTGTGCGGCGGCGGCCATGACCTTGCGCCCGACAGCGGTGGATCCGGTAAAGAAGAGATGGTCGAAAGGCAGCGCCGAAAACTGCGCCGACAGGGCCGCGTCGCCAAGCGCCACCGCCACCCGATCCTCCGGAAACACATCGGCGAGAAGGCTTTTGAGAAACGCCGCAGTGCGTGGCGTGTGCTCGGATGGTTTGAGGAAAACGTGGTTTCCAGCCGCAATGGCAGCAACAAGTGGCGCCAGCGCCAGATTGACCGGATAGTTCCACGGAGCGATAACGCCTATCACGCCCAATGGAACATAACGGATTTCAGCCTTGGCGGGCCACATTTTCCAGCCCGCCTTGCGCCGCTTTGGCTTCATCCATCGCTTGAGATGGTGGAGCGCACGTCGATTTCCGCAAAGACGATGTTTGCTTCCGCGAGCAGGGTTTCGTGCTGTGACCGGTTGCCGAAATCGGCGCTGATCGCCTTTGCCATTTCATCAAGCCGCATGGTGAAAGCTTCGCGCAGCCGTTTCAGGTCGTCCATGCGCTGCTCATAAGCGGGGCGGTTTTCCAGCCACGCCTGTCGCAGCCGCTCGAAAGTGGTGCGCACTTCCGGTTTTGCCTCGATGGGCATGTCAGTGCTCATTGGCAAAATCCTCCGTTGAACGCGCAAAAAGGAATTGCGCGGCATAATAGGTTCCAAGAACCCAGAAAGCGTTGAGCGGGATATGGAGGCTGAACCGACCATAGGCAAGGAACGTGTCGCTCACCATGAAGAAAAACCCGCCTGCTGCGGCGAGCCAGGCAGCGTAATGGCGCGGGGTCTCGGCTGGTGTGCCAAGCGCACGGCTTGTGGCCTGCGCCGCCATGACGCCAAGTGCGGCGGCATAGATGATGACCGGAATTTTCAGAGCCGCAGGCAGCGAGGTCCACAGCCCGAAGATGATGGCAAGCGCGACAATGGTGAAAACAACGAATGGACCTTTATGCGCACCAAAGCGTGCATCGCGGCAGAGCGCATAAATATAGGTGCAATGCGTGATGAGGAAACAGATCAGCCCGGCCATGAAATAATCGCCTGGCAGCATCAGGAAAAAGTCTCCAAGCGCGGCGAAGGCCAGCCCGAAAGCGATAGCAAGGCCATATGGCTTTGAATTCGTCCGCTTTGCGCAAAGCACAGCGCCCAGCAAAAGAAGGGTTGCGGTCGGCTTGGTGAGATAATGCAGCCAGCGCCAGAGGGATATTTCGCCATCATGGCTGAGCAGGCTGCCCGCAATGGCGCAAACCGCACAGAAGAGAAACAGCCCATAAAACGTTCTGTTTCGCCCAAATTCCAGCAGGCCTTTGTGCCGCATTTTTCTCCCCCGCTTATTATTATATTTCAGGCGACTTCGCTTAAAATGCGTCGCGTTTTTCCATATTCATACGAGATGCTTTGATCTGTTTCAATCGGATGAATTGAGCAAACAAAAGCCGGATCGTGCTTGCCAGCACAATCGGCAATCCATCTCCCGTTGCGACTAAGCGCGCAGCGGCGGAATATCCCTGAATGAAATCACCGGATTACCAGAATGGGTATCGTTGTGTGCATAAGGACATCTTTAGTCTGACTGCCGAGAAGCAAACTTCTGAAGCCGTAATGACCGTGTGATGACATGACAATAACATCACATTGCTTCAAGTGGGCGATTCTGACGATCGCTTTTGCCGGGGAGACGTCGACCTCATGAAGCAGTTCAAATGCAATTCCATGCTCGGACGCCCTGCGCTCAATCGGCGCAAACCGCTCTTTCATGTCTGCATCAATGCGCTGGTCATATAGAGAAACCGGGTCTCGCACCCCGCCGAGCATGGCAACATGGGCAGCGCGTCCACCCATCGGCTCCGCTACAGTGAGCACCGTAACACGGGCCGAGAGCTGTTCTGCGAGAGATAATCCCTGAGCTATGCCTTTATCGGCCAGGGCGGAACCATCGGTGGCAATCAGGATGTGCTTGTACATGGCTGCACCTTGTTAAGCTGACAATACCTGTAACAGAATAACATTATATAGCAGTGCAGAGACGAGGTAACTCACAATAGCTAGTGAGTTGACATGCGCCGATGATTTTATTCTGGCGATAGAAATAGATACTGGTAGGCAAGCCAAAACTAATTGGAAAAAGGCGCGCAAGTGCCGTTATTGTTAGGGGCAAAGGTCAGGCGCGCCGCCAGAAGGTTTCCCGGTTTTCCTGCCATCCGTTGCGGTGCAGCAGGGGCGTGTCGTCTTCGGTGCAGGGCCAGCCGATGCACAGATAAAGGGTGAAACGCCAGCTTGGCGGAACTTCAAAAAGCTGTTCCATGGCCTGTGGGTCCAGAACCGAAACCATGCCGGCACCGAGCCCGAACGACCTTGCCGCCAGATTGAGATTCTGGACCGCCATGGCGGTGCTTTGTTCCAATGTGGATGCCATGGACTGGCGGCCGAGGCCATGGCCTTCCGCCGGTGCCGTATCGGTGAAAACCGCAAGCTGCACGGGAGCGGTTTCTATGCCTTCAAGTTTCAGCGCATGGTATTGGCTGGCGCGCGCACCGTCATAAATCTGCGCCGCCGCCTGATTGGCTTCGGTGAAGATATGGTGGACCGCTTTGCGCTTCGCCTGGCTCTCGACCGAGAATATGCGCCATGGCCGGGCATTGCCCACGGACGGGGCATGATCCATCGCTGTTTTCAACGCCTGAACCATATCCTCCGGGACCGGGTCGCGGCGAAAATGGCGAACATCGCGCCGCCATTTTATCAGCTCGAAGAATGTTTCGCGTTCAGAGGAGGAAAATTGCATCGAATGCCAATCCGGTCTTGGGAAGGTTGAACACAGACGCGCCCGCCCACGCCATCGCAAAAAACCAAGAAAGCCCGCTTGCGCGGGCTTTTTGGGGTGCTTCTGAACCTTGGTAGTGGTCGGAAGACTTGGAAATGGTGCCCGGAAGAAGAATGACGTTTCCTGTCTTCTATGCACGTAAAATCAATAGTTTAGCACTTCGCATTGTCGGGATTTGTACCAGATTTTGTATTAGAGGCAAGCCGTTAAATGAGGCGTTCCGGTTCGATGCCCCAAGCGAGGACACACACTGATGCAGGCACATCCGGCAATCATAATCTTCCCGTGCGTCGCTTCCACTGCGCTACATTCTTTTGATTGATCCCATATTGTCGTTGCGGCTTCTGTATGGGGGTTATCGAGAATTGACCGGAAAATAACTTACGGACTGGATCGTCTGATAGGCCCGCTATTCACGCAGAAACGAGATGTGGCAGGGGGAGAGGAAATTTTTCAAAAGTTATATAAATTTAATTCAAGCTATAAACCAACTTCCCTGCAAAATATGTCCGGAGAACTTTTGTATTTTTAAATAAATCATACGAAACATTAAAAATGTCCCTGTCGACAATAATGAAGTCGGCCTGCTTTCCTTTTGTCAGACTGCCAGCCTTATCATCGATACCTGCGGCTTTTGCCGCGTGAATGGTATAAGCGAGCAACATCGTATTGAGATCAAGGCGTTCAGCTTTATTAAGGCCGCCATCCGGCCCTTCTCTGGTCATGGCATGATGCATGGCCTCCCACGGATTAGCCGTTGAAATTGGCCAATCACTTGCTCCGGCAATTACAGCGCCATTTTTTTGCAGCGATCTTGCAGGGTATTGCCCCCAAAAATCAGTCTCGTTGATAAAAGGCTTAACCAGATCGAGCAAATAATTATCCATCTCCGCCCAATGCAATTGCATGACCGGCATAATATTCAACGCCGCAAAACGCGGATAATCATTCGGATCAACAAGTTGTAAATGCGTGATTGAATGAGAAATGCCACTATTACGCTTTTTTCGTGCAATTTCAAAAGCATCCAATGACTGTTTTACTGCGCGATCACCCAAGGCATGGATATGAACCAACATTCCTTTTTCATCGGCAGCATCAACGAGGTTTTTCAACCCCTCCGCCGTCAACAGCATTTCTCCCTGCTTGCCCGAATTTTTATAATGACCAAGCAAGGCTGCACTTTGCGCCGGAAATTCAAGCACTCCATCGGCAAATATTTTAATGCCGGGCATAGTCAGATTGGGTACAGCGGCAAATTGCTGACGCACTGTATCCAGGCGCTCAAGATCAGCCGCATCACTCAAGGGACTGGCCACTAATAAAGCTGCGACATGAGCCGTCAACTGCCCCTTCTCAGCCAATAGCTTATATGCAGGCAAGATCCCTGTCCCAAGGCTTGCAGGTTTGCGGGAAAATAGAGCCTCGCCCGGGCCAGCATTGGCGGCTGGATCCATCCAGCCGGTAATCCCGTAACTATTATTCATATGGACGGCATATTGGCCGGCCTTCAAAAGCATCTCATCATCCGGCTTGGGAAGATGCACCGTCACCAAATCGACACCGGCATCAATAAGCACACCGTCAGGTGAGCCTTTTGATGTCACACCAATGATATGACGCTGATGATCGGAAAGATTTTGAACATAGGCATCATCAATACCGGCTATGTGAAGCATCGCTCCATTCGCCCAGGCCGTATGCAGATCAGAGCCCATTAGCAATAATGGCTGTGTTTTCCACCTGTTCTTGTTAAAAATATCAGCCAAAATCTGCGGATCGCTCCATAGCGCAGGATTGGCGCCAAAGACCACGAAAGGCTGGCCACTCCCATGCCCCGACTGCTTGAACCATCCCTCTATACGCTGCTTGAGAGTCGCTAAATCGACCACTTCATCTTGCAAATTAGGGGAAAGTTCAGCGAGCGCGCCAATAATGGCATGACTATGCGCATCAATCAAACCAGGAAGTACCCACTTATTTTGCAAGTCCAGCAGTTCAGTGTTTGCGGTTTTATAAGTCAATATTTCTTCATTAGAACCAACAGCAAAGATGTAACCATCCTTAATCGCCATTGCCTGAGCAAGAGGTTGTTCTGAATTTGCCGTAAAGATCCGGCCATTGAATAAAATACGTTCGATTGATTCAGCAATTGCAGATTGTGTACTCAGTGAGGCTGAGAATGCTATGATTATAAGAAATATGAGTTTTCGATAAAGCATGCTCAACCCCCTCCCGTTTCCGGGTACCGGAGACATCCATGCCAGCGACCACCGCGTTATAACGGCCAGCACGATGAATACCATTTCCCGTAGCTGCCTTCGTACCAGAGATTTGTACCAAGCGCAGCGCATAAGCTTTTGATTTTACAGAAATCTAAGTCTTGGTAGTGACTTAGAAAGGAAATGGTGCCCAGAAGAGGACTCGAACCTCCACGCCCTTGCGAGCGCCAGCACCTGAAGCTGGTGCGTCTACCAATTCCGCCATCTGGGCGACGAGGACCCATCTAAGGGGTCGCCTTGCCTCTGTCAATCGCGTTTTCGATATTCAGCCAGCTTTTTTTCAGCCGGTGCTTTTTTCGCGATGAAAAGGCCGCCGGACGCGCTTTTGCGCCCGGCAGGATCGGGCTGTAGAAACGAAATCAGGCGCTGAGGATTTCCTTCGAGGCGACCGTCGAATCGGCATTGAGCCGGTAGATGATCGGAACGCCGGTGTTGAGTTCCTGCTTGAGAATCTGTTCTGGTGTCAGGCCCTCGAGCGCCATGATGAGTGCGCGCAGCGAATTGCCATGGGCGGCGACCAGAACGGTCTCCTCGCGCAGCACATGTGGCTGGATGGTGTGAAGGTAATAGGGCCAGACGCGCGCGCCGGTGTCCTTCAGGCTTTCGCCGCCCGGAGGCGGGACGTCATAGGAACGGCGCCAGATGTGAACCTGTTCCTCACCCCACTTTGCGCGGGCGTCATCCTTGTTGAGACCGGAGAGATCGCCATAGTCGCGCTCGTTCAGGGCCTGGTCGCGGATGGTTTCAAGGCCCGGCTGGCCAAGCTCGTCGAGAATGTGCTGGCAGGTAACTTGCGCGCGGGAAAGGGCGGAGGTGTAGGCAATGTCGAACTTCAGGCCGGCTGCCTTGAGGCGTTGGCCTGCGGCCTTGGCTTCCGCATGGCCCTGCTCGGTGAGGCCCGGATCACGCCAGCCGGTAAAGAGGTTCTTGAGGTTCCATTCGCTTTGGCCATGGCGGACCAGGACGAGGGTACGAGACATCGCAGTACTCCGTTGGTGGGAAGAATCAGTCATTTATCACGTATTGAGCCCGAGCACGTCGAGCATGGAATAGAGGCCCGGCTTCTTGCCGTGGGCCCAAAGCGCAGCCTTGATCGCGCCGCGTGCGAAGATCGAGCGGTCTTCGGCGTGGTGAGAAAGTACGACACGCTCGCCCGTGTCTGCCAGAATCACCGAATGGTCGCCAATGACGGAACCGCCGCGCAGCGTGGCAAAGCCGATGGTGCCGGTTTCGCGCGGGCCAGTATAGCCATCACGCACGCGCACGCTGTTATCCGCCAGCGCAATGTCGCGTCCGCGCGCTGCCGCTTCACCAAGCAGCAGCGCCGTGCCGGATGGCGCATCAACCTTGTGCCTGTGGTGCATTTCCAGAATTTCTATGTCGAAATCTTCCGGCCCAAGAGCCTCTGCCGCCTTCTGCACGAGCACGGAGAGGAGATTGACGCCGAGGCTCATATTGCCGGACTTGACGATGGTGGCGTGGCGGGCGGCGGCGCGGATTTTCTCATCATCCTCTGCCGAACAGCCAGTGGTGCCGATCACATGAACGATGCGGGCCTGCGCCGCAAGCCCGGCAAATTCCACACTTGCGGCAGGGCTGGTGAAATCAAGGACACCGTGCGCCTTGGCGAAGACTGGCAGCGGATCGTCGGTAATCGCCACGCCAAGCGTGCCGATGCCGGTCACTTCGCCAGCATCCTTGCCGAGAAACGGGGAACCGGAACGCTCGATTGCACCAACCAGTTTGGCGCCTTCGATCGACTGGATGGTGCGGATGAGCGTTTGGCCCATGCGGCCGCCCGCGCCAACCACAACCAGGCCCATTTCGCTGTTGCCGCCTTGCACTTCCCCGCTCATCTGGCCTCTCCTGTGTGCAGTGCTTCTTCCGATTGTTCGGTGATGATGTCGTCCTTGCCGCGCTGCAACTGATAGAAACGGGCATAGACACCGTTCTCGATGTCGATCAGGTCTTCATGACGGCCTTCTTCCACCACGCGGCCTGCCTCCATCACCACGATGCGGTCGGCATTGACGACCGTGGAAAGGCGATGCGCAATCACGATGGTCGTGCGGTTCTGCATGATGGTTTCGAGTGCTTGCTGAACGCGCTTTTCCGATTCGTTGTCGAGCGCGGACGTCGCCTCGTCGAGAAGCAGGACCGGCGTGTTGCGCACGATGGCGCGGGCAATGGAAATGCGCTGGCGCTGGCCGCCGGAAAGTGTCACGCCGTTTTCGCCGACCGGCGTGTCATAGCCCTGCGGCTGTTGCAGGATGAATTCATGCGCATGGGCAAGCTTGGCCGCTTCGATGATCTCCTCATCGCTCGCGTCAGGACGGCCATAGCGGATATTATCGGCAATCGTGCCTTCAAACAGATAGGGCTGTTGCGAGACATAGGCGATGGCGTGACGCAGCGACTGTTTCGTGACCCCGGCAATATCCTGCCCATCGAAAAGGATCCTTCCCCGGTCGAGGTCATAGAACCGCTGGACGAGGCTGATGAGGGTCGATTTGCCAGCGCCAGACGCGCCGACAACGGCCGTGGTTTCGCCCGCCTTGGCCATGAAGGTGACACCATGCAGCACCGGGGCAGTCTGGTTATAGGAGAAATAAATATTGTCGAAGCGGATTTCACCGGGGCCGGCTTTCAGTTCCGTCGCACCTTGAAGGTCGCGCTGGCGCGGTTCGATATCCAGAACTTCATAGATCATGCGCGCATTGACCAGGGCTTTTTCCAGGCCGACTTGCAGGCGGGCGAGGCGGCGGGCCGGGTCATAGGCAAGCAGCATTGCGGTGATGAAGGCAAAAGTGGCGCCGGGCGGCTGGTGTTCGAGAATGGCGCGATAGCCGCTATAGACCAGCACGCCGGAAACAGCGACGCCGGCCAGTATTTCGGAAATAGGCGTCGTGCGCTCGGAAACCTTGGCAATCTTGTTGCTGCGGCCTTCGGATTGATCAATCAGATCGTCGATTTTGGCGCGAAGCTGGTCTTCCATCGTAAAGGCTTTCACGATGGCAATTCCCTGGATCGATTCCTGCATGGCTCCCAGAAGATGGGAGTTGAGATGCACGACCTCGCGGGTAACGGAGCGGATACGGCGCGAAATATAGGCGACGGCCAGAATGAGCGGCGGGCCGATCAGGAAAATCGCAACAGAAAGGACCGGATCCATGTAGAACATCATCCCGACGAGACCGACAAGCGAAATGAAATCGCGCGCAATCGACGAGATGGTCATGTTGAGAAGATCGCGAATGCCGGCAACATTCTGGTTGATTTGCGCCGCCAGATGGCCGGAGCGCGTGTCGTTATAGAAGTCGAGGCCGAGCTTCATCAAGTGGTCGAAAATGCGTTTCTGATAGCGCGCGACCAGATTATTGCCGATCTTTGCCAGCTCGACCGCCTGCACATAGCCCGAAATGCCGCGCAATACGAAAATCGTCAGCAATGCGCCGCAGATGACCCAGACCAGAGCAAGATTCTGCTCATAGAAAATCTTGTCGATCATCGGCTTCATCATATAGGCGAGCGCGCCATTGGACCCGCCCACGATCAGTGATGCGATGATCGCAATGAGGTAATTCTGCTTATATTCGCGGATGTTTTCCGACATCATGCGCCGGATCACGCGGGTGGCTTCGCCCGGATCGATCTTCCTGTTTTTCTTCTTGAATAGACTCACGTGCAAAAGCGCTTTTTGTCTCTGGCCCCGGTTGCCCGGCGGCTATCGTTGAACAATGCGTTCTCTCGCATGGGAACGCCACAATGAAAAAAGCGAAGCGTAATTCCATGGCAGCGTTTCTATAACGTCATCCGCGCGGCTTGACCATCCTAAGATCAAGACCAGGCGCGGGACTGGTCAATTTAATGGAAACGGAACCGCTTCGCACTTTTGGCTCGGAAATGCTCTAGCGGCGCATGCGCCAGCGGCGGCCCTCGGTCGAAACTTCAAAGCGCGAGGGGGTGCGGGCGAAAGCGGAAAGCCCGGTTAAGGCCGCCAGTTGATATGTGATAACGCGGACCGGTATGTCGCGCATGATGGCCTTGTTCGGGGCCTTGTCCTCGAAGGCTGCGCGGAACGAACCGGCCTTGAGGGCGGAAAGGATGCGCACCGGGATGCCACCCGAAAGATAAACGCCGCCATGCGCCATGAAAATGAGCGCAAGGTCGCCCGCAAGCCGCCCCAGATAGGTGGCGAAGAGGTCAAGCGTTTCTGCGGCTTGTGGATTGCTGCCGTCCAGTCCGGCGGATGTAATGTCTACTGGCGTCTCAAGGGTGGGCGTGATCTTGTCGGCCGCGCAGATGCCCAGATAGAGGTTGCGCAGGCCCCGCCCGCTAAGAATTTGCTCGCCGGTGACACGCCCTTCGATGCGTTCGATATGCGGGAAAATCTGGTAGTCGCGTTCGGTGCGTGGACCGATATCGATATGACCGCCTTCACCGGGAACCGGAACCCATGCATGACGTGTGCAAACCAGACCTGCCACGCCAAGGCCCGTGCCGGGGCCGAGCACGACGCGGGTGGCAACAGCCTCCTCCGGTTTGCCGCCGATCTGTTCCATATGGTGGCCTTCCAGCGAAACCACGGCAAGGGCCTGCGCCTCGAAATCATTGAGGACGGTCACGTCTTCAAAGCCCAGATCAGCGATCATCTTTTTAGGACGCACGACCCAGTCGCAATTGGTGAGGTCGATCTCGTCGCCGTCCACCGGGCCTGCCACGGCCAGAATGACAGAGCGCGGCTGGATGGCCGTCTGATCCAGAATGGCGTGCTGGATCGCTTCGTCTATTGTGGCATAATCCGCCGTCTGGAGCACGGGAAACTCCTTCGGCTCCGCGTTTGAATCCACGAGGATAGAAAAACGGGCATTGGTGCCGCCGATATCGCCGACGAGAACCGGAAACTTGAAACTCTGTTCGGCGTCGATAATCGCTTGCATGTCCTCTCCTGTCATGTCTCGCGCCCGCCATGGAGCAGGCTAACATGCTTCAAACCTGAATGTTGATAGGCGCTGGTTGTTCAGTCCAGCGCCCTGACCAGCTTTTCAGCGGTCGCGCGGTTCAACGCCATTGGAATATCGTAGACGCTGCCAAGGCGCGTCAGGGCCTTCACATCCACATCATGGGGAAGCGGCGAGAGCGGATCGATAAAGAAGATGAGCACTTCCACCGTGCCTTCCGCAATCATCGCGCCGATCTGCTGGTCGCCGCCAAGAGGACCGCTTTTGACCCGGTGAATGTTCAGCGAAGGGCAGGCATCCTGAATGAGCCCACCCGTCGTTCCCGTTGCTACGATATCATAGCGGGACAATGCCTGCTCATGAGCCCGGGCAAAAGCAACCATGTCGTCCTTTTTCTGGTCATGGGCAATCAGTGCGATGCGCAGGCGTTGGGTCATGAAGCGGCGTCCTTGGCGATTGATAACCTTGTCATTCAGCGGCTAAATCGTTTTAAATCTATAACGGAGCCACGCGCTGCTGAAAAGCAGATTGTGTCAGTGCGCGTCAAGCCCTGTAATTGCGCTGGACGGACATGCTTGCGCGAAAAGCTCTATTTTGTGCCGTAGGTGACGTCTGCGATAGAGTTCGGCGCCGGCCCGTTCAACACGGCGGCACAGGCTTTCGGCAAATCGGAAACCATCACCGGCTTTGGCTTCTTTGCAGGTTTGCCGGATGGCTTGGCGGGCTTCCACGGCTCATCCGTAAACCACCATGCAAGCGATTTGTCGCAACCGTCGCCGGGCGCGACCTTGGGTTGGGGCTTGCATTCGGGCGAACCCGGCTGGCAGGTGAGGCGCACATGGAAATGGTAGAAGTGGCCCCAATAGGGGCGAACCTTGCCGAGCCAGCTTCTGTCGCCTGTCACCGTGTCGCAGAGTTGTTTCTTGATGCCGGGATGCACGAAGATGCGTTCCACTTCCGGATAGCTGGCGGCATGTTTCAAAAGCGCGGTGCGGGCAGGTGTCCACTTTTTCGGGTCCACATAGAGCGAATCCGGTTTCAGCATGGAAACGGCGGAAACGCTCTCACGTTCGGCATTGGTGAAGCGTTTTTTGGGCATGGGCGTCAGCCAGATATCGGCATCAAGGCCCACCTGATGCGAGGCGTGGCCAGTCAGCATCGGCCCGCCGCGCGGCTGGGAAATATCCCCGACCAGCAAGCCCGGCCATCCGTCCCTGGCCGCGTCGTGCGACAGCTTTTCCAGAAGCGCGATCATGCGCGGGTGGCCCCAGCGGCGGTTGCGCGAAAGGCGCATGACCTGCCAGTTGGGGCCGTCGGTCGGCAGCGCCACGGCACCGGCAAGGCAGCCCTTGGCATAAAAGCCGATGGATTGCGGCTGCTGCGCCAGCATAGGCAATTGCTCCGCACCGAAAGCCTGTTTGGCGGGCATGTCTTCCGCCACAGCCACCGGCAAGAAGCCGGGCGCGATCATTGCCGCCAGCGAAGCGGCGAGAACCAGACGAGAGCAGAATTTGGAGCCGGATTTCTGAGCCATGGATCGATTTCCCGAATTCCTGCCCGAATCAATCGAGCGCGACTGTGAAATTATGCGGTGTGATGTGCCAAACCGCAATCAGCGCCAGTTGTCCGCAGCCCACATGGCCGAGAAGGCGGTCTTGTAGTCGGGATAGGTAAATTCGTAGCCCAAAGTCTTGATGCGCTCATTGGAAACGCGCTTGTTTTCGCCATAGAAAGAGCGGGCCATCGGTGTCATGTCGGCCTCCTCATAGGGCAGTGCCGGGGGAGGTGTGACACCCATGAGTTCGGCCGCATAGGCCACCACATCCTGCGGCGGCGCCGGTTCATTGTCGGTGATGTTGAAAATGCCGTCCGCGTTTGTGCCAGCCAGAAGGCGCAGGCTCCCCGCAATGTCCTCGACATGGATGCGGTTGAAAACCTGTCCCGCCTTGACGATGCGCCGGGCAGTCCCGCGCTCCAGATTGATGAAGGCATTGCGGCCCGGCCCATAAATGCCGGAAAGGCGCAGGATCGCCAGCGGCGTGCCGTGTCTTTTGCTCAACTGCGTCCAGGCTTCTTCTGCCTTCACCCGCTCAAGGCTGCGGCGGGAGACGGGCTTGCAGGCCGTGGTTTCGTTCACCCATTCGCCCTGATGGTCGCCATAGACGCCGACGGTCGAGAGATAGCCGATCCAGCGGATCGTATTGTCGCGGCGGCACAAGGCTTCCTCGACCACGGCTACTGCCGGATCGCCGCTTTCATTGGGAGAAATGGAGATGACGATATGGCTGGATCTGACAAGCTTTTCCAGAAGCTCTGGCGAGGGTGTTTCGCCATCGAAGAGTATCGGCGCTATGCCTGCTGCTTCCAGAAGCGGGAATTTCTGCTCGTGCCGGGTGGTTCCGTCAATGCGTCCCGCTTCGCCCGCCATACGCCTTGCAAAGGCCTGGGTGGAATAGCCGGCTCCGAACAGAAAAATATTCATATCAGTGCGTCTCCATTGTCCATTCGGCCTGCACTGTAGCATCCTCCTTGCGCGTGGCCAGACGCATTTGTTGGTCGGCGATATGCTGCGGGCTTGCCAACTGCTTCAGTGCCCAGACCGCCGCTCCCCGCACCACAGGGGCTGGATCTTCGAGCAAGGCTTCGACCTGCGGCAGCAGCGTTATATCGCCGGAATTGCCAGTTGCTATCAGGACATTGCGGATGAACCGGTCACGCCCGATCCGTTTCACCGGAGAACCGGAAAAGAGCATGCGGAAGGATGGATCGTCCAGCACAAGCAGGTCTTTCAGGTGCGGCGCTTTCAGGTCGTCGCGCGCCTTCAGCTTCATCTCGCTGGTGACTTGTGCGAACTTGTTCCACGGGCAGATGGAGAGGCAATCATCGCAGCCATAGATACGGTTTCCCATCGGCTTGCGGAATTCAAGCGGGATCGGCCCCTTGTTCTCGATGGTGAGATAAGAAATGCAGCGCCGTGCATCAACCCGGTAAGGGGCCGGAAAGGCGCCAGTCGGACAGATATCGAGGCAGGCGTGGCAGGAGCCGCAATGGTCGTGGTCGGGTTCATCCGGTGGTATTTGCGCCGTGGTGAAGATTGAACCGAGGAAAAGCCACGAGCCAAGCTTCCGGCTCACCAGATTGGTGTGCTTGCCCTGCCAGCCGAGGCCTGCGGCTTCAGCCAACGGCTTTTCCATGACGGGCGCAGTATCCACAAAGACCTTCACGTCCTGCCCGGCGCGGGCGGCAAAGCGGCTTGCAACGTGCTTGAGCTTGCCCTTGATAATATCGTGATAATCGCGGTTCTGTGCATAGACCGAAATTGCTGCGCGGTCCTTCTTGTCCAAAATGGCGAGCGGGTTCGTGTCCGGCCCGTAATTCATTGCCAGCACCATGATGGAGCGCACCTCCGGCCATAATACGCTCGGATTGGCGCGGCGTTCTTCGGTTTCTTCCATCCAGAGCATGTCGGCATGGCAGCCCTCGGCAATATATTGCCGAAGGCGTTGGGGTGCCTGCGGAATGGCGTCGGGCGTGGTGAAGGCGATTGCGTCGAAACCTGCGGCTTTGGCTTCTTCGATCAGGAAACGCTTGAGGCGGAGCTCCTTTTCCAGCGCGGGCTTTTGCCGAACTGGCGTATTGTTTTCGGCAATCTGCCCAGAATCAGAAGTCGAGGTCGCCATAATGAGCCACCGGGGCAAGTCCGCGTACGCGGTCGGAAAGAAGCGGGCGGAAGGCAGGGCGCGATTTCATGCGCGCATACCAGTCGCGGGCGGCCTTCGTTTCGCTCCATTCAATTTCGCCCAGATAATCGAGAACGGATATGGCTGCTGCTGCTGCCATGTCCGCATAGCTTGGATGTGTGCCGCCCAGCCAGTCGCGGGTGGCCGCCAGCCAGTCGATATATTTCATATGCTGGCGGATATTGGTGCGGGCGGCACGAATGGCAGTCGAATCCGGTGCGCTGCCGCCCATTTCCGCAGCCATCTGCAATTTGAATACACGTTCGCGCGCGATGTGGCGCGTCACTTCGTTTTCAAATTTCAGCAGAAACCAGTCAACGAGGCGGCGCACTTCGGCGCGTTCCATCGGGCTTTCCGGCAAGAGGCGGCGATTGCGCTTCAGCGCGCCGCGGGTTTCATCCAGATATTCGGCGATGACGGTTGCGCCCACGACGGGCAGGTCGTTTTCCGCCAGAAGCACGGGCAGGGTGCCGGCCGGGTTCAGCGCCAGAAACTCCTTGCGCCGCGACCACGGCCTTTCCTCGATCAGTTCTGCTTCAACGCCATATTCGCCGAGAATAAGACGCACATAGCGCGAACCCGAAGACATGGGATGATGGAAAAGCGTAAGCATGATCGACGCGATACTCTCGATAAACAGCTTGAAATGGTTGTCCGCAGATGGCTTGGCGGCTGGCGTTTGCAGATATAGCAGGCTATTTCCTGCTATCCTGCGATTCGACGCCGTATCAACGGAATATAAAGTCTATAAGGGCTATGTTCGCGGGTGACAAGCAATCGCTGGAAATGCCCAAGTTTAGCCCAGGGGGCCGGATTGCGAGCCCGCCTGACCGCCGCAAGGTAATTCATATTCTAAGGTGCTGACTTCATGGATTTTTTTAATCTGCTGGAAGCCGCGTTTCTCGGTCTCATAGAAGGCCTAACCGAATTCATACCAGTTTCCTCCACAGGACACCTCTTGCTGATCGGTCATTTTCTGGGTTTTGAATCGACGGGGAAAACCTTCGAGGTTCTGATCCAGCTTGGCGCAATTCTCGCCATCCTGTCCGTCTATTCGGCAAAGCTTGCCAGGATTGCCACGGATTTTCCACGCGATGCGCGCACACGCCGGTTTGTTCTGGGGGTGCTGGTCGCCTTCCTGCCCGCCGCCGTTATCGGCGCGCTGGCGCATGGCTTCATCAAGGGTGTGCTGTTTGAAACGCCGATGCTGGTCTGCATCATGCTGATTGTCGGCGGTTTCATCCTGCTCTGGGTGGATCAGCTCAACCTGCGCCCGCGCTATCATAATGTGATGGATTATCCGCTGCCGATCTGTCTTGCCATCGGGTTCATCCAGTGCCTTGCCATGATACCGGGTGTTTCACGTTCCGGCTCCACCATTGTCGGCTCGCTGCTGCTCGGTGCCGACAAGCGTTCGGCGGCGGAGTTCTCCTTCTTTCTTGCCATGCCTACCATGGCAGGTGCCTTTGCCTATGATCTTTTCAAGAGCCGCAACATTCTCTCGTTCAACGATGGCGCGCTGATCGTCGTAGGCTTTATCATGGCTTTCATTTCGGGTGTCTTCGTCGTGCGCCACCTGCTCGACTATGTGTCCCGCCATGGCTTTGCGCTGTTTGGCTGGTGGCGCCTGATCGTCGGTTCGGCAGGAATGGCGGCGCTGATTATCTGGGGGTAAGTTCTGCCGTTCTTTTCGTGGCTGACAGGTTGAAAATTCCGGCAAGGGAATAAAGAAAAGGGGCCTTTTCGGCCCCTTGCTCATTTCCGTTTCCGGTTGCTCATGCAAAGCCGGTCTTGGTGTACTGGCCTGCCACGCGATAGCGCCACAGATAGGCGGGCAGAATGGCATCGACGGTTTCCGGTGTGATGCCCATGCCCTGAAGCGTGCGGCCTTCCTTGATCGCCTGTTCGGAGACGACATTGTCGGATTTCAAAAGTGTCACCTGATCCGGTGTCAGCATCGGATTTGGCAGCAGGTTCAGGATGGAAGCCTGCAGGCGGGCAGCCCACCAGGGCATTGAAACGATCATGCGCTTGCGCCCGATGACCTTGAGCATGTCCTGCATCCAGGCCTTGAACGGCTGCACATCCGGGCCACCCAGTTCGTAGATGCCGCCCGGCATGAGCTTGCCATCGACGGCACGGGCCACGGCTTCGGCAACATCGCCGACATAAACAGGCTGGAGTTTTGTTTCGCCGCCGCCGATCACCGGCAGGAAGGGCGAAAAGCGTGCCATATTGGCAAAGCGGTTGAAGAAGCGATCCTCATGGCCGAAAATGATCGACGGGCGCAGGACGACTGTATCCGGCAGCACGGACTGAACGGCAATTTCACCTTCAGCCTTGGTGCGCGCATAGGCCGAAGGGGAGTTCACATCGGCTGCGAGCGAGGAAAGATGCGTCATGCGGATGCCTTCGGCCTTGGCTGCTTCCGCAATGTGTTTTGCGCCCAGCACCTGAACGGCATTGAAACGCTGGCGGCCGCTTTCTGCCAGAATGCCGACGAGATTGACGACATGATCCGAGCCTTTCACCACGCGTTCCACGGAGCCGCGATGGCGAACATTGGCCTGTACCATCTGGATCTGGCCGACATTGCCGAGCGGGGCCATGTAATAGGCAATTTCAGGCTTGCGCACGGCCACGCGCACGCGATAACCACGCTTGGTGAGGGCCGCGACCACCGCGCGCCCGACAAAGCCGGAGCCGCCGAAAACGGTGACCAGTTTCGGCCTGTTATGGACTTCGTTCGGTTCGGTCTTCATCCTAAACTCCTGCATGAAAGCACGCTATTCGAGCGGTGATTTATCGCCTTTTTGCCACAAGGCAAAGGGGACTTGTTGTCACGATTGCGAAAGCTGCCGGTTTTCCCGCATTTTGGCGCGAATACTCCTTTGAAATTTGGTGGCTTGCTGTTAAATCGCGCGCATGAGCACACCACTTGACCATATTCGCAATTTTTCGATCGTCGCCCATATCGACCACGGCAAATCGACGCTGGCCGACCGCCTCATTCAATTGACCGGCGGGCTGGACACGCGCGAGATGAAGGATCAGGTCCTCGACTCGATGGATATCGAGCGCGAGCGCGGCATCACCATCAAGGCGCAGACCGTTCGTCTCAGCTACAAGGCAAAGAACGGCGAAGATTATGTGCTGAACCTGATCGACACACCCGGCCACGTTGACTTCGCCTATGAAGTCTCGCGTTCGCTGGCCGCATGTGAAGGTTCGCTTCTGGTGGTGGATGCGTCGCAGGGCGTGGAAGCGCAGACGCTGGCCAATGTCTATCAGGCCATCGACAACAACCACGAAATCGTGGTCGTGCTGAACAAGATCGATTTGCCTGCCGCCGAACCTGAGCGCGTCAAGCAACAGATCGAGGAAGTGATCGGCATTGACGCCTCCGACGCGGTGGAGATTTCCGCCAAGACCGGCCTCGGTATCGAGGACGTGTTGGAAGCTATCGTCAACAAGCTGCCTGCGCCGAAGGAAGGCGACCGCAATGCCCCGCTGAAAGCCATGCTGGTGGATAGCTGGTATGATTCCTATCTCGGCGTTATCGTTCTGGTGCGCGTCATCGATGGTGTGCTGAAAAAGGGTCAGACCATCCGCATGATGGGCACGGGCGCGAAATATCCGGTGGAACGCACCGGTGTCTTTACGCCCAAGATGGTTCAGGTGGACGATCTTGGTCCCGGTGAGCTTGGCTTCATCACCGCTTCCATCAAGGAAGTGGCCGATACCCGCGTCGGTGATACGATTACCGAGGATCGCCGCCCCACGGAAAACATGCTGTCCGGCTTCAAGCCTGCGCAGCCGGTTGTATTCTGCGGCCTGTTCCCGGTCGATGCGGCGGATTTTGAAGATCTGCGCGGCGCCATGGGCAAGCTGCGCCTCAACGATGCGTCGTTCTCGTTTGAAATGGAAACGTCTGCCGCGCTCGGCTTTGGTTTCCGTTGCGGGTTCCTTGGCCTTCTGCATCTGGAAATCATTCAGGAACGTCTTGAACGCGAGTTCAATCTTGATCTTATCACCACCGCGCCTTCGGTTGTCTATCGCCTCAACATGACGGACGGGACGCACAAGGAACTGCACAACCCGGCTGATATGCCGGATGTGGTGAAGATTGCCTCCATCGAGGAGCCGTGGATCAAGGCGACCATCATGACGCCGGATGATTATCTCGGCGCGATCATGAAGCTGTGTCAGGAGCGCCGCGGCATCCAGATCGATCTCACCTATGTCGGCCCACGCGCCATGATTACCTATGATCTGCCGCTCAACGAAGTGGTGTTCGATTTCTACGACCGCCTGAAGTCGATCTCCAAGGGCTATGCCTCGTTCGACTATAATCTTTCGGATTATCGCGAGGGCGATCTGGTCAAGATGTCGATCCTCGTCAACGAAGAGCCGGTCGATGCGCTGTCGATGCTGGTGCACCGCTCGGCTGCTGAAAAGCGTGGCCGTGCGCTGTGCGAAAAGCTCAAGGAACTGATCCCGCAACATATGTTCAAGATTCCGATCCAGGCGGCCATCGGTGGTCGCATCGTGGCGCGCGAGACGATCTCGGCGCTGCGCAAGGACGTGACGGCGAAGTGCTACGGCGGCGACGTGACGCGCAAGCGCAAACTTCTGGAAAAGCAGAAGGAAAGCAAGAAGCGCATGCGCCAGTTCGGCAAGGTTGAAATCCCGCAGGAGGCCTTCATTCAGGCACTCAAGATGGGCGATGATTGATCGCTTGGTGATCTGTTCAATATTGTCTTGGATTGGGCGCTTCGGCGCCCATTCTTTTTGAACTTTGAAAACGCCAATCTCGTCCTCATCCTGAGGAGCCTCCGGAGCGCAGCTCAAGGAGGCGTCTCGAAGGACGAGAGCGACAGCGCTCCCCCTCAGCCCTTCGAGACGGTTCCCCTCGCTTCGCTCAGGGCACCTCCTCAGGATGAGAGGGGGGGGGGGAGTGAGCGACGTCGCGTGAAGCGCGGCTATCTTCGCTTCGCCAGTTCGGGCAAGCCTTCGTAATTTAGCGCAATTAAAGCTTCTTTCTTCACACGCGACCATCCCTTGATCTGCCGTTCCCGCGCAATGGCATCGACTATCCGGCCGTAGGTCTCGGTGAACACAAGCTCGACGGGTCGCCGCTTCTTTGTATAGCTATCGTAGATACCCTCATTGTGTTCCCACAACCGCGCTTCAATGTTCTGTTTGGTGAGACCCGTATAATATGAACCATCTGCACAGCGCAGAATGTAGACAATTATTTCCATGACTTGCCCCCGCTTGTCGTTGGAAGATAGATGTTTATGCAAGTTTACCTGCCTAACAAGCCGCGGCAATTGCGTTTAAGATTGTTTGTGTTCAAAAGGTTGAAATCAATGTCTGCACATCCCCGCATCTCCATTACCTACTGCACTCAATGTAATTGGCTGCTACGGGCAGCATGGATGGCGCAGGAACTGTTGCAGACTTTCGGGCAGGATCTGGCGGAAGTGGCGCTTCGTCCGGGCACGGGCGGGGTTTTTGAAATCCGTGTTCAGATGCCGGATGGCAGCGAGGAACTCATCTGGGAGCGCAAGCGCGATGGCGGCTTTCCCGAAGCCAAGGTGCTAAAGCAGCGCGTGCGTGATCTCGTCTGGCCGGAACGCGATCTGGGACATTCGGACCGGCCAATCAGTTCTTGAGCGGCTTCCTATCACTGATCCTTCGAGGCTACGCTTCGCTCCGCACCTCAGGATGAGGGGGCGGCGAGCCCGATGATATGCGGCCAACGATGTTAAACATCGACGCAGACGATTTAACAAAGCACGGATTTGGTGAACGTGAGTGGATACGCAATTCCCTCATCCTGAGGAGGTGCGTAGCACCGTCTCGAAGGATCGAAGGATCGAAGGATCGAAAGACGAGAGGATAAAAGCCCTCAATCCTCATCCACTACGCGCAGGCGTAGCTGACCCGGTTCGGTCGGTCTGGCTTGTGGGCGTGAAGGTTCTTCCGCGGGCGGAGGGCCGAATTCCAGCGCCTCGATCTTCGCGCCGCGTTTCGTGACTTTGCTGGAAGACACAAGAATATCGTCAATATCCTTGTTGGCCTGTATGAAATGCGTTTGCAACTTGCGCACGCGCTCGTCAAGACGGCCGACATCTTCCATCAGCCGGATCACTTCGCCCTGAATGACATGTGCCTGCTCGCGCATACGGGCATCTTTCAGGATCGCCTGAATGACCTGAATGGACAGCATCAGCAGTGATGGCGAGACGACGACCACCCGCGCCCGGTGCGCGCGCTGGATAAGCGCCTCGAAATGTTCGTGAATATCCGCGAAGATCGATTCCGACGGCACGAACAGGAAGGCGGTATCCTGCGTTTCGCCGGGAATCAGATATTTGTCGGAGACATCCTTGATATGGATTTCCATATCGCGGCGGAACTGGGCCACCGCTGCCTTGCGTGCCTCCGGCTGTTCCGTTTCGCGCATAGCGTTCCACGCTTCGAGCGGGAATTTCGCGTCGATCACCAAAGAGGGTGCATTGTTCGGCATTCGCACAAGGCAGTCGGGGCGGGTGCTGTTGGAAAGCGTTGCCTGAAACTCATAGGCACCCTGCGGCAGGCCGTCGGCAATGATGGCTTCCATCCGCGACTGGCCGAAAGCGCCGCGCGTCTGCTTGTTGGCGAGGATCGCCTGCAATTGCACCACCTGGCCCGCAAGCGACTGGATATTGTTCTGTGCCGTGTCGATGACGGCGAGGCGTTCCTGCAATTTGGCGAGGTTCTCATGCGTTGAGCGGGTCTGCTCGGTCATGGTCTGGCCGATGCGGTGCGTCATGCCGTCGAGCCGTTCGCGGATCGACTGGTTAAGCTCCGCCTGCCGCGAGCCGAAAACCTCGGCCATGGTCTGCATCCGGCCCTGCATTTCGGTTTGCGCTTTCAGGATTTCCGCCATGCGATATTCGGCGTCGCGGGCACGGTCTTCGGCCTGGGCTTCCGCGACGGCGCGAAGCCGGGCGGAGCGCGCCGCCGCAATGAGAAAAAGGCACAGGCAGAGCACAAGCGCGGCGATGCCCGCCAGCAGGATATTCCCGAGCGTGAAGGATGTGGCGCCAAGCTGCAGAAGCGGCTCATTCAAGAGATTCTGGTTTTCCATAAAACAAGCTTAGCTGATTCGTGTCGCCTTGATGAGATCAAAACAGGAACATTTTACAATGTGTAATTGACGATTCTCGCGCGACCCATTACGGAAAAGTCCATGTCTGTAAAACCGCTTATCATCCTTCCCGATCCCGTGCTGCGTCAGGTTTCCAAGCCTGTTGAACGCTTCGACGATCAATTGCGCAAATTCGCCAGCGATATGTTCGACACCATGTATGATGCGCCGGGCATTGGCCTTGCCGCCATTCAGGTGGGTGAACCGATCCGCATGCTTGTTATCGACCTTGCCAAGGAAGGCGAGCCGAAAGCACCGCATATTTTCGTCAATCCGACGATCGTGCAGTCCTCCGACAAGCGCAGCACCTATGAAGAAGGCTGTCTTTCGATCCCGGATTATTATGCGGAGGTCGAGCGCCCGGCGACGGTCAAGGTCAATTATTTCGATGCCGACGGCAAGCCGCAGTCCATGGAGGCCGATGGCCTGATGGCCACCTGCCTTCAGCATGAAATTGACCATCTGAACGGTGTGCTCTTCATCGACCATATTTCCAAGCTGAAGCGCGATATGGTCATCAAGAAGTTCAAGAAGCTCGCCAGCCAGCGGGCATCGAAGAAAGTGCTTTAATGCGTGTTGTTTTCATGGGGACGCCGGAATTTTCCGTGCCGATCCTCACCGCCATCATCGGTCACGGTTATGAGGTCGTTGCAGCCTATACGCAGCCGCCGCGCCCGGCAGGCCGCAGAGGTCTGGAACTCACCAGATCGCCGGTGCATGAAAAAGCAGAGCAATTCGGCATTCCGGTTTTCACGCCGAAGAGCCTCAAGGGCGCGGAAGAGCAGGATGTTTTCGCAAGCCTTGAAGCCGATGTGGCGATTGTCGTGGCCTATGGGCTTTTGCTGCCGAAGGCCATTCTCGATGCGCCGCGGCTTGGCTGCTATAACGGCCATGCGTCGCTTTTGCCGCGTTGGCGCGGTGCAGCGCCCATCCAGCGCGCTATTATGGCAGGCGATGCGGAAACCGGCATGATGATCATGAAGATGGATGAGGGGCTTGATACCGGGCCTGTCGCCATGGCCGAAAAGGTGGCCATCACGCCGGATATGACGGCGGGCGAACTGCATGATCGCCTGAGCATGATTGGCGCTGACCTGATGATCCGCGCGCTGGGCGCGCTTGAGCGCGAAAGCCTTGCCTTGCAGCCGCAGGCGGAAGAAGGCGTTACTTATGCCGCAAAGATCGACAAGGCGGAGGCCCGCATCGACTGGTCGAAGCCTGCAAAAGACGTGCACAATAGCATTCGCGGCCTGTCACCCTTTCCGGGCGCGTGGTGCGAGATGGAAATCAACGGTGCTGTCGAGCGCGTGAAGTTGCAGCGTTCCACGCTGGGCGAAGGTTCGGGCGCGCCGGGCACGGTGCTGGATGATCGCCTGACGATTGCCTGCGGCGAGGGCGCGGTGCGGCTTGCCACGCTGCAACGTTCCGGCGGAAAACCCTTGCCTGCACAAGAGTTTCTGCGTGGGCAGCGCGTCACGAAGGTTCTCTAGCCTGTGCCGCGCTACAAGCTCACGGTTGAATATGACGGCACGCCCTATGTCGGCTGGCAGCGACAGGAAAACGGCCATGCGGTGCAAGGCGCTATTGAGCAGGCGTTCAAGAAATTCTGTGGCGAAGACCTGACATTGAGTGCTGCGGGGCGCACCGATGCGGGCGTTCATGCGACAGCGCAGGTTGCCCATGTCGATCTTGCCAAGGATTGGGGCGCGGGCAAGGTGCGCGATGCAGTCAATGCGCATCTGGTCATGGCGGATGAGCGCATCAGCATCCTGAATGTCGAGAAGACGACGGATACATTCGATGCGCGTTTTTCCGCGCGTGCCCGGCATTATCTCTACCGGATTCATAATCGCCGCGCGCCGCTTGCAGTCGATTACCAGCGCGCATGGTGGGTGCAGAAGCAGCTTGATGCTGACGCAATGCACGAGGCCGCGCAGCGGCTTCTGGGCGAACATGATTTCACCACCTTCCGCGCCACGCAATGCCAGGCCAAAAGCCCGGTCAAGACGCTCGACCGGCTCGATGTTACCCGCAATGGCGACATGGTAGAAATGCGCGTTTCAGCGCGGTCCTTCCTGCACAATCAGGTGCGTTCCTTTGCGGGCAGCCTGATGGAAGTGGGCGTTGGCCGCTGGACGGCCGATGATCTGCAAGCTGCCCTTGAGGCGCGTGACCGCAAGGCCTGCGGGCAGGTGGCGCCGCCCTATGGGCTTTATCTGGTCGGAGTGGATTACGCCTTTCCGTTTTAGATGCGTATCAAAGCACGCTTCTCTCTTGCTCTTCGAGACGCCGTTTTCAACGGCTCCTCAGGATGAGGGGAAAACCGCGGCATGGGAATATAACGCGCTCTAATCCCTTGTTTTGACGCGCATCTTTTCCGAAAACCGTTTCACACTTTTCGGGATGCGCTCTAAACACATGCCCTAATAAGCATGCGGATCGAAACTGATCCCGAGCAATTGCTGCAACAAGGCCGTCAGGAACAGCGAGCCAATGAACACGCAGGCGAAGAACGGTGCTGCATAGGTGTGGGGGCGTTGCAGCGCAACAAATGTCAGCCGGTAGCTCAGCACGATGGATATGCCGAACATGACGAAGGCAAAGAGCGTGGCCACGTCGAAGCGGCCGGGAAAAAAGAGCTGAAGTAGCGTGATCGGCGTAAAAAGCCATGCCAGGAGCGCATTGCCCCAATTAATGGCAATGACATAGGTCGCATAGCGTTTGGCGATGCCGATGCGCTTTGCAAGCAGGCCGATGATGACAAGCGGCACCAGCCAGGCGCCAATATCGACAACAGCGGTGCGGGTGACGATGAGAAAACGTGTGCCCGCTTCCTCGCGGCCTGCAGTCAGGTTTGCTGCATAGGCAACCCAGCTTGCAAAAAGCGGCGGCAAGGCCACCGCTATCGCATAGAAGGATGCCCAGAAGTCTTCGGCGGAAATATCGAGGAAATTGAGCCCGTCCTTGCGGCCAAGCATCATTTTCCAGGCCCCCCGGAAATATCTGAAAATATCATCCAGACTTGGCATGAGGTTCCCAATTTTTGTATCGTTAATTTCCCGAAAGCCGTGCAGTTTCCCGCCGCCAAGCTTTACCCAAAGAAATCCGCGATGAAGCGTTCATAAATCTGCGTCAGGCCTTCGAGGTCGGCAAGGGCCACGCGCTCATCAACCATATGCATGGTCTGGCCCGTAAGGCCAAACTCCACCACCGGGCAATAATCCTTGATGAAGCGGGCATCGGACGTGCCGCCTGAAGTGGACAGTTCCGGGCGTTTGCCGGTTACGGCCTCTACCGATGCGGTGAGCGTGCCGATCAGTTTTTCATCATGGGTGAGGAAGACATGGCTTGGCCGCTCACGCCAGGTCAGTTCGTATTTGATCGGCGTTTCGCGCCCCTGGCGCAGGCGGTTGTCGCGCGCGGCCCTTTCCAGCCGGGAGATGATTTCCGCTTGAAGGCTTTCGGCCGTCCATGTGTCATTGAAGCGGATGTTGAACGAGGCGGTCGCCTTGTTCGGGATGACATTGGTGGCCTTGTTGCCCACATCAATGGTGGTGACTTCCAGATTGCTGGCCTGGAAATTTGCCGTGCCTTCATCGAAGGCGGGGCAAAGCAGGCTGTCAACCAGCGTGACGATGCCACGGACCGGATTTTCAGCCAGATGCGGATAGGCGGCATGGCCCTGCACGCCATGAACGGTAATCGTGCCGGAGAGCGAACCGCGCCGCCCGATCTTGATCATGTCGCCAAGCGCGTTCGGGTTGGTTGGTTCACCGACGATCGATGCATCCCAGCTTTCGCCGCGTTGTTTTGCCCATTCGAGCAGTTTCACCGTGCCGTTGACGGCCGGGCCTTCCTCATCGCCGGTGATGAGAAAGGAAATGCTGCCCTTGATGTTGCCATGCTTTTCGATGTGGCGGGCAACCGCGGCCACGAAACAGGCGATGCCGCCTTTCATGTCCACCGCGCCACGGCCATACATCACGCCGTCCTCGATTGCTGCGGCAAAGGGCGGGTGCTTCCAGTCCTTTTCATCGCCGGGCGGCACGACATCGGTGTGGCCTGCGAACATCAGATGTGGCCCATTGCCGGATTTGCGGGCATAGAGATTTTCAATATCGGGCGTGTTGTCATCGCTGAAAACGGGGCGGTTTGCTGAAAAGCCCATGAGCTTCAGCATTTTTTCCAGTGCAGTCAGCGCCCCCCCTTCGGCAGGTGTGACGGATGGGCAGCGGATGAGGGCGGCAAGATTATCGACGGGATTGACAGGTAGGGTCATGGGGTGCGGCTTCTGTAAAGGGAATCGACTGCCGTAAGATTAGATCGGGAAAGTGCCGGAGGAAACCACAATCCCGTCTGGCGTGTAACCCGCAATTTTCAGCCATAAGATGTTATTCTCATTAGCTTTCAATTTGAGAACGAAATTTTCTTGACCGAAGGGCGCCTGTCGTCGTTAGTTAAAGAAAAGTTGATAATGAGATCCGGGAAACGGACCGATCAGCGGGAACATTCTAAAATGGAAAACTGTGTATGCGTCTCATCTCTTCTGCGGTAGCAGGCATTATGACACTCTTCGGCGCGGCGGGCATACCTTCGGCCAAGGCGGCGCAGTGGAGTGAAGCAGGCGGGCTGACAAGCATTCCTAACGGACATAAGGAATATTGCAACCGCAATCCGCGCAATTGCGGCGCACACCGCGTTTTGCCGCCCATGAAACTGACGCCGCAGCGCATGAAGCTGCTGCAATCGGTCAGTTCTTCGGTCAATCATCGCATCAAGCCGGTTTCCGATCAGGAGAATTACGGCAAGCGCGACTATTGGACCATGCCTGTCAACGGCAAGGGGGATTGCGAAGATTATGTTCTGATGAAGCGCGCGCAATTGATGGCGCGGGGTATCAGCCCGTCACAGCTTCTCATCACCATGGTACAAGGCAGCGAGGCGCATGTCGTTTTGGCGGTGCGAACGGATCGGGGCGATTACATACTTGATAATCTGCGCGATGAGGTATTGCCGGTGGAAAAGACATCCTATCGCTATATCAAGATGCAGTCACCCGCCAATGCCGGGCAATGGGTCTCGATTGCAGGACGCTCTGTGGCTGTTGCCAATAATTGATCGGTGTTTTTAGAGCGCATCCCGAAAAGTGTGAACCGGTTTTTGGAAAAGATGCGCGTCAAAACAACGGCTTAGAGCGCCGATCTGATTCAATCAGATCGAAATACGCCCTAAGCCATCATGCTCCAGCTATGTGCTGATCGTCAGTCGCGCAGCAATTCGTTGATCGAGGTCTTGGAACGGGTCTTCTCGTCCGCGCGTTTGACAATCACGGCGCAATAAAGGCTCGGCCCCCAGTTTTCGCCGGGGACGTTCTTGCCCGGCATGGTGCCAGCAACCACGACCGAATAGGGAGGCACTTCGCCATAGAAGACCTCTCCGGTTGCGCGGTCCACGATCTTGGTGGATTTGCCAATGAAGACGCCCATGCCGAGCACCGAGCCTTCGCGCACGATGCAGCCTTCGACCACTTCCGAACGCGCGCCGATGAAGCAGTTGTCTTCAATAATGGTGGGGCCCGCCTGCATGGGTTCCAGAACGCCGCCAATGCCGACGCCGCCGGAAAGGTGCACGTTTTTGCCAATCTGTGCGCAGGAGCCGACGGTTGCCCATGTATCGATCATGGCGCCTTTATCGACATAGGCGCCGAGATTGACGAAGGAGGGCATCAGGATGGCATTGGGCGCGATATAGGCCGAGTGGCGCACGATGCAGTTGGGAACCGCGCGGAAGCCCGCCTTTTCAAATTCGTTTGCCGTCCAGCCATCGAACTTGGAGGGAACCTTGTCCCACCAGGAGGACTGGCCGGGGCCGCCCTTGATGACTTCCATCGGGTTCAGGCGGAAGGAGAGCAGAACCGCTTTCTTCAGCCATTGGTTGACATGCCAGTTGCCGTCCGCCTGTTTTTCTGCGACACGGACTTCACCGCGGTCGAGCAGAATGAGCGACTGTTCGACGGCTTCGCGTACTTCGCCGCGCGTGGCCGTGTTGATACCGTCGCGCTCGTCAAAAGCCTTTTCGATTGTCTTCTCAAGGGAGGCGAGGTCTGGCTTGGTCATGAGTAGCGGTCTCCGTGAAGCGGGTGGCAGGCGCAGCATGAATGCGGCCCGTGTGTCGGGAAATTGATTAAGCGAAGGCGTCATATGGGTCAATCTCGATCATGGCCCGCTCATTCGTTCTCGGACAATGTTTGCCGTGTTTGAGACAGATTAAGCATTTGGCGCCAGAATAAGCTTGGTATTGAAATTGTAAGGAGCAGGTGAGAAGCATGAACCCGATGGAGAAGTCCGGCTGGACGCCGTTCCCGAATTCAGAGGAAGCGGTCAAGCAGGCGCGAACCGTACCGCAGACACCCCAGACCGAGGCACCCGCCTACCGTCTTGCCTTCATGGACGATGAGTTCATGACCCGTCGCGACCTGCGCCCGATCCGGTTGCAGCTTGAGCTGCTCAAGCCGGAAATGATTCTTGCCGATCGCGGTATCAAATCCACCGTCGTCATGTTTGGTGGCGCGCGCATTCCCGAGCCGGGCGGCGAGGCATGGGCTGCCAAAAATGAGGTTCAGAAGAAGAACCTTCAGGCCAATTCGCATTATTATGAAGAAGCGCGCAAATTCGCGCGGCTCTGCTCGGAATATTCCGCAACCACCTATTACCGCGAATTCATCGTGGTGACGGGCGGGGGGCCGGGCGTCATGGAGGCGGGCAATCGCGGGGCTGCCGATGTGGGTGCGCCGACCATCGGTCTCAATATCGTATTGCCGCATGAACAGGCCCCCAATGCCTATGTCACGCCGGATCTCTGCTTCAACTTCCATTATTTCGCCATCCGCAAAATGCATTTTCTGATGCGCGCGAAGGCGGTCTGCGTCTTCCCCGGCGGGTTTGGCACGATGGATGAATTGTTTGAGGCGATGACGCTGATCCAGACCAACCGCATGGAGCGGATGCCGCTTATCCTGTTTGGCAAGGAATTCTGGACCAAGGCGATCAATATCGAGTTTCTGGCCGAGCAGGGCACGATTTCGCCAGCCGATATAGAACTCTTGAACTTTGTCGAAACCGCCGATGAAGCCTGGGGCCATATCAAGGATTTTTATAAGCTCTGATTGCCCGGAATATTCCACTTGATTTGCCCAGCCGAAAGGTTGGGCATTTCTATTCTGTTGCTTATCGGTCCGGGCTTATTTGTTCCAGAAACCGGGTCAGGTTATCGGTAACGTAATCTACCTGATCGGTGAATTCCGGGTCGCTTTCCCAAATTTCTGAAAAGGCCGGTTCAAAATTGTTCGGCACCACCAGAACGGTTTTCATGCCGAGGGCCTTGGGCACGACAAGATTGCGCGCAAGGTCTTCAAACATCACAGCCCTGGTCGCATCCACCCCGAAGGCACCGAGAAAGCGGTCATAAGTGGCGCGCTCCGGCTTCGGCGTGAGGCCTGCGGCCACGATATCGAAAATATCGTCGAAATTATCGAGAATGCCGAGCCGGCGCGCGGCGCGTTCAGCATGGCCGCGATCACCATTGGTAAAGATGAAGCGGCGACCGGGCAGCGCCTTGATGGCCTGCCCAAGGGCTGGATCGGGTTTCAGCCACGTATAGTCAATGTCATGGACCTTTTGCAGAAAGTCGTCCGGGTCGATCTGATGGCATTCCATCAGACCTTTCAGCGTGGTGCCATATTCAAGATAAAACTGCTTCTGGACCTTGCGCGCCTCATCGCGCGGCAACTTCAGAAGCGCCTCGACATAGCTCGTCATCTTCACGTCGATCTGCGCGAACAGATTGGCAGCGTGCGGATAGAGCGTGTTGTCGAGGTCGAACACCCAGTCAGTGACGTGAGCAAAAGCGGCTCTATCCGGAATATCGGTCATGGTCTATCCTTCCGCGCTCTACAGCACGATGAGCGTACTTTTTTATTAAGGCACGATAAGCGTGCTTCTTTTATTACGGCACGATGAGCGTGCCGGCACCATGCTCGGTGAAAAGCTCCAGCAGCACGGAATGCGGGGTCTTGCCATTCAGAATGACAACGCCTTCCACGCCACGGCGGATTGCATCGATGCAGGTTTCCACCTTCGGAATCATGCCACCGGAAATGGTGCCATCCCTGATAAGGGCCTGTGCATCGGCAACGGAAAGCTCCTTGATGAGCTTTTTATCCTTGTCCAGCACGCCCGGAACATTGGTCAGGAACAACAGGCGCGTTGCAGCCAGAGCACCGGCAATCGCGCCTGCAAAAGTGTCGGCATTGATGTTGTAGGTATGGCCGTCGCGGCCCGGTGCGACCGGCGCGATAACCGGGATCATCTCGGAGCGCGCCAGAAGATCGAGCAGCGTACGGTCCACTTCCGCCGGTTCTCCGACAAAGCCTAGATCCAGCACCTTCTCGATATTGGAATCCGGGTCGATGACGGTCTTATGCGCCTTTTGCGCAAAGACCATGTTGCCATCCTTGCCGCAAAGCCCGATGGCCCATTCGCCTTCCGCATTGATAAGGGCGACGATTTCCTTGTTGATGGAGCCGGCCAGAACCATTTCCACCACTTCGACGGTCTTCTCGTCGGTAACGCGCAGACCGCCTTCAAAACGCGATTCGATGCCGAGCTTGGTCAGCATGGCCTGTATCTGCGGCCCCCCTCCATGCACGACGATGGGGTTGACGCCCGACTGTTTGAGAAGCGCGACATCACGCGCAAAAGCCTTGCCCAGCTCCGGGTTGCCCATGGCGTGGCCGCCATATTTCACAACGACGTGCTTGTTCTCGTAGCGCTGCATATAGGGCAGGGCCGCGGACAGGAGTTGCGCTTGCATTTCGGGGTTTTCAAGTGTCGTCATCGCGGGCTCCATGGCAGGCGACAGGGCAAGAACAGGCGGGCTTTTTTTGAGCATTTCCAGCAAAAACGCCAAGCGGTTTTGCGTGAGGATAATGCGATGTCAATGAAGAGATAGACCGGATTTGCGGCAATTGGAATCCGTGAAGATGGAAAAGCTGTTCGGACTGATTGTCAATATTCCTTCAACAGCAGGGCGATCGCCGCGCGAAGGTCATCAAGACCCTGCCCCTTTTCCGAGGATGTAGCGATGATGCCGGGGAAACAGGCCGCGCGCTTATAGGTAAGCTTGTGCGTCTCTTCCAGAAGGCGTGGCACGCCCGCAGGCTTGATCTTGTCGATCTTGGTCAGCACGATCTGATAGGACACCGCGGCCTTGTCGAGAAGGTCGAGCACTTCCGCGTCGTTCTTCTTGATGCCGTGGCGGGCGTCGATCAACACATAGACGCGCTTCAGCGTGGTGCGTCCGCGTAAGTAATCGAACACAAGGCGCGTCCAGGCATCCACCTGCGCTTTCGGTGCTTCGGCAAAGCCATAGCCCGGCATATCGACAAGGGCGAGCGGCGGCAGGTCGCCGTTCTCGCCGGAATAGCCGTCCGGCACGAAATAGTTCAGTTCCTGCGTGCGGCCCGGCGTGTTGGAGGTGCGCGCAAGGCCCTTCTTGCCGACGAGCGCGTTAATCAGCGACGATTTGCCGACATTGGAGCGCCCCGCAAAGGCAATCTCCACCGGGCCTTCCGGCGGCAGGAATTTCATGGAGGGAACGCCGCGGATGAAAATCCATGATTTCTTGAACAGCAGGCGTCCTTCTTCGGCCAGGGCCGCCTGGGCTTCCCGAACCGCATCCGCTGCCGCCTGAGCAGCTTTGATCGCCGCCTGCTTTTTATCCTGTTCGCTCAATGGTTCTATCCCGGTCAGTGTATTCTGTTGAGTACACGCATCAATGCAATGGGCTCCATTGTCAACCGCCCTGCCCATGTTGGCACAAAAAACCCCGCCAAAGCGGGGTTTTTCTGGAGTTATTTATTCGCCTCTTTCGGTTTTCGCCTGAAAAGCCCCTTGAGGTTGTCGAAGAGTTCGATCTTCACGCCCTGACGTTTCATGATGACACTCTGCTGGATGATCGAGAGCGTGTTGTTCCATGCCCAGTAGATCACCAGACCAGCCGGGAACGAAGCCAGCATGAAGGTGAAGATGATGGGCATCCAGGTGAAGATCGCAGCCTGTGTCGGATCGGGCGGCGTCGGGTTCATGCGCATTTGCAGGAACATGATGATGCCCATGATGATAGGCCAGACGCCGATCATCAGGAAGTGTGGCACAGTGTAAGGCAGAAGGCCGAACAGGTTGAAGATCGAGGTCGGATCGGGTGCGGCAAGATCCTGAATCCAGCCAAAGAAGGGCGCATGGCGCATTTCAATGGTGACATAGAGAACCTTGTAGAGCGCGAAGAACACCGGAATCTGCACCAGCACCGGCCAGCAGCCAGCAAGCGGATTGATCTTCTCCCGCTTGTACAGCTCCATCATGGCCTGCTGCTGCTTCATCTTGTCGTCCGCATATTTCTCGCGGATTTCCGTCATCTTCGGCTGCATGAGCTTCATGCGCGCCATCGACTTGTATGACTTGTTGGCGAGCGGGAAGAACAGTGCCTTGAGCAGAACGGTGACGACCAGAATGGCGACGCCGAAATTGCCTGTGAACTTATAGATCCAGTCGATGAGATAGAACATCGGCTTGGTGATGAAGTAGAACCAGCCCCAGTCGATCAAAAGATCGAACTGCTTGATGTGGTATTTCGTTTCGTAGTTCTGGATCGTGTTGACGACCTTTGCACCTGCGAAAACGCGGTTCTGGATCTTCTGCGACTGGCCGGGCGCAACCGTCAGCGGAGCGCTCAACAGGTCCGACTGATAGCGTGGGCGATCATTCGTGAAATGCGAGAAACGGCCGGTGAACTTTTCGTCCTGCGGCGGAATGAGCGTTGCCGCCCAATATTTGTCGGTGATGCCGACCCAGCCGCCGATGACGTCCTTGAAGGAAATATCCTTATTGTCTTCGATCTTGGCGTATTTGATTTCCTGCAGGCCATCCTGCCCCATGACGCCAATCAGGCCTTCATGCAGCACATAGGTGGCGCTGGCATGTTCGGGCTGGTTGAAGCGGGTCACGCGGCCATAGGAGGCGAGCGAAACGGTTGAGCCGCCGTTGTTGATGATCGTGTCGTCAACGGTGAACATATAGGCGTCGTCAACGGAAATGACGCGCTTGAAAGTGAGGTTCTTGTCATTGGTATAGGTCAGCGTGACGGGTGTGGACGGCGTCAGCTTGTTGTTGCCCTCCACGACCCAGACCGTGTTGGGGCCGGGAACGGCGCCGGTGGCATCATTGCCGGTGAAGCCCAGTTCCACGAAATAGCCCTGCTTCAGCGACGAAGGCGCGAGCAGTTCGATTTCGGGGGATTTGTCGCTGACCGTCTCGTGATATTTTTTCAGATAGAGGTCGTCGAGGCGCGCGCCCGTAAGATTGATCGAGCCGCGCAGCGAAGGCGTGTCGATTTCGATGCGTGGCGATTGCGCGATGGCGGCATCGCGCGTAAGCGGTGCGCCGGCGGCCTTCGTGTCACCTTGCCCCGGAATGGAATCGGGGTTTGCCGGCATCTGCGGCGTATCGCCTGTGCTGCTGCTGGCCTGCCTGTTCTGTGCTGCCTGCTGGGCTTGTCGCTGTTGTTCCTCAATGCGTGCCTGCTCCCGCTGGGCTTCCGTTTTCGGACCCAGATAAAACACTTGCCACAGCGCCAATATGAGGATGGACAGGGCAATGGTGATGAAGAAATTGCGTTTATTTTCCATTGACGGGTCCTGGTTCCGGTCTTTCCGTTCGGCGTTTCCCCCCGCTCCGCCGCTCGCCCTTGGCCGTGATGCGCCGGGAGAGTTCTTCGGTCAGTTGCGAAAAGGGCGCGTTGAGGGCTTGCTCGCGCGCTACGATGACATAATCGGTCGAAGGCGCCATGTCACGCCCTGCGTGACAACGAATTGCTTCTTTCAGCCTGCGGCGGATGCGATTTCGTATGACTGCATTGCCGTTTTTCTTGGTGACGGTGAAGCCGACGCGCGGGTTATCGCCGGTTTTGGCGGCGTTCGATTCTTCTTCGGTCCGCTCGCGGACTGCCATCAGAAACAACGGCCCGCGCCGTTTTTCGCCGTTCCTCACAGTCAAAAACTCCGCTCTCTTGCGAAGGCGGAGTATTTGTTTCTTCGATTTCACGTTTTCATTCACCGCGCCTGGCCCTGGACCCAAATTGCGCGGGAACAGATTAAGCGGAAAGCCGCTTGCGGCCGCGGGTGCGGCGAGCGGCGAGAACCTTGCGGCCGCCGGTGGTTGCCATGCGTGCACGGAAACCGTGGCGACGCTTGCGGACGATCTTGGATGGCTGATAAGTGCGCTTCATTTATTTAATACCGCGGTGTGCGGCCCTTCTTGATTCTGTTTTTCTTTTGAACACGATCTTGTCCGAAAATTGCTTTTCGTCTTCTGGAATCATGCTCTGAACAGGAGCTGGTTCTACCCGGCAGCGGACAGCATAAACCGTCCGTAAGCCCGCAGGGGCGAACGTGACGCGCCTTATAGGGGGAGGGGAGAAAAGAGTCAATCCGCGTAGAGTGGGCATTGCCAAAGCAGGCGAGGGCTTTAATAAGGATGCGCAACGTTTTCACATGCGGGACTGTTTCCGCAGCAGCATTGAGAGGAGTTCACCCATGAGCATCCGTCGTATCGAAGCCGGCCCGCGCATGAGCCAGGCCGTCATCCACGGCAACACCGCCTATCTCGCCGGTCAGGTGGGGAATCCGGGCGCGAGCGTCACCGAACAGACCAAGGCCGTTCTGGCTGAGGTGGAGCGTCTTCTCAAGGAAGTGGGTTCCGACAAGACGAAGATCCTTCAGGCTATCATCTGGCTTGCCGATATGAAGGATTTTGCCGAAATGAACGCCGTCTGGGACGCCTGGGTCGATCCGGCTCATACGCCTGCCCGCGCGACCGGCGAAGCCAAGCTTGCAACGCCCGACTACAAGGTTGAAATCATCATCACCGCTGCGGTCTGATCGGTTTCCCATCCTTCTTGAAGCCCTGCCGGAGCAACTGCACCGGCGGGGTTTTATTCGCGGATGCGCTGCGAATAGTCTTCGCGCCCACTCGCCTGCGCGCGGGCATCGATGGAAGCGCGCTCCCGCACCTTTTCCAGTGTGTCGCCATTTTCCAGCCAGCCGTGATCGTAAAGATAACCGGGCAGATAACCCGACAGGAGTACGCGGTAATCGAAGGGGAAGGCCGGATCAAGAAGCCGCGCCATCTGAAAGATGATCGTGGTGCAGTTCGTCGTCAGCGTATTGTAGAATTCCGGCTTTTTGGCCAGTTCATTGCCCATTTCCACATAGGAAAGAAACAGCGCCTTTGCCGCCGCTGGCGAAAGTTTTACACGATAGCGATAGACATCTTCCTCGCGGATATTGGTTCGCAGATAAATGATGTCACGCTCATCGGCCGCGATCATTGCCAGTTCATATTTGCGGAAGAAACCGGCAATCGGTGAATAGACTTCATGATGCTCGCGGCGTATTTCGCCTGAAAAAACCACATGGCGGCCGTCGGCAAAGCCGAAGGACAGGAGCGTGTGGGCAATGGCCGGGTTCGACCAGTAGGAAAGATAGACATCGACCGATGTGATCTTGTCGAGATCGAAGGTTTCCTCTTTCCAGTTTGGTGTGAAATCGTCGGGCGTGTGCCATATGAAATCGCGCACGTTTGACAGGGTGACGATGTTTCCATCGATCTTGCCGGTTACAGTGCGGGCGACATCAGGAGCCCAGATGCGATGGAGCGAAGGCCGCACCGTCGCCCATGCTGCCAGCGCCAGCAAAGCGAGGATGCAGAAGAATAACCGCTTGCGCCAGCAATGCTGGCTGTTCCCACCCAGGATCACAAGGAAAGAGATCAGGAGCCAGCCTGTAATGATGGAGGCGCGCACGGCATTGCCGAAAGGCAATTGAAACCACATGGCGAAGCTCGCCCAGATCGAAAAGACGAGCACGAACAAGGTGAAAATGAATTGGCCTGCGATACGGACGGGTGCCGATTTCAGGATAGAAGACATATGCATTCCGTATTTGCCGGCAGTATGCGCCGATTGTCGCTCTGGATGCGGAATTTGCGGCGATACTGGCATGATTTGGCTTGCAATGTCATGGGGTATTGCGGGCAGGCCAGTAAAATACCGGGCGGATCTGCGTATATTTGGGTGTTTGTTCCCGGCATTCCGGTGCGAGCGAGTTCACCGGCCCAGAAAAGCAAAAATCCCGGACAAAGCCGGGATTTTGAAACCTGAGACTGGAAGGAAACTGGAGCGGGCGAAGGGATTCGAACCCTCGACCCCAACCTTGGCAAGGTTGTGCTCTACCCCTGAGCTACACCCGCTCGCGCCAGTCATTTCCGTCAGGCAGGCGGTATATGGACCAACGCTCCGCAGATTGCAACAGGGAAAATAACATCCCGACACAAGATATTTGCATGGTGTTTTCAAACCTGTGGATGAGCGTTGGAAAGCGTCCGGTATTCGCTGTCAGTGCCTGAGGCGTGAGATGCTGATGACTGATGCGAAGAGGGCAAAGCCTGATGCAAGGAAGAGAATGTAAGGCGTGCCTTCTACCCCCCATTGTGAAAGCAGAAAAGCCACGAGCGCTGCGCCAACAGATTGGCCCAACAGGCGTGCTGTGCCGAGCATTCCGCTTGCCGCGCCGCTGCGGGCGCGTGGTGTCGAGGTTATCATCATGCGGTTGTTGGGCGCTTGAAAAAGACCGAATCCGATACCGCAAATTGCCATGCGCCAGCAGATGTCGGGAATCGTCGGATGCCCAGGAAGCAGGCCGACAAGCGCCAATCCAACAGAAAAAGTGATGAGGCCGAGCAGGCCAAGAATTGCCGGAGAGTATTTGTCAGAAAGTTTGCCCGAAAGAGGGGCGACAAGCGCCAGCGCAATCGGCCAAGGCATCATCAGGAAGCCCACTTCAATTGGCCGAAAGCCGAACACGGTCTGGAACAGGAAGGGCAGAGAAATAAAAGCCATCATCTGCGCCAGGAACGACATGATCGAGGTGCAGATGGACAGCGTGAACACGGGTATCCGCAAAAGATCGAGCGGCAGCAGGGGATCGCTCATGTGAAATGATCGCCGCGTCAGCCATATGCCTGCCAGCAGGCAGCAGAGCGCCTGCAACATCACGGCAAGGGAGCCGATTTTATTGCCTGCGCTGTCGATAGTCGTAATCAGCAGGCCAAAGGTGACGGCGCACAGAATGGCGCTGACCACATCGAACTTGCGTGCTGAGCGGTCATTATCGGGCAAGCTTCGCAGCCCCATGAGAACGGCGGCGATACCAAGCGGAATATTGATTACAAAGAGCCAGGGCCAACTGAGCGAAGACAGCATGACACCGGCAAGCGAGGGGCCGATGGTGGAGGAAACGGCGACAAAAAGGGCATTGAGGCCGATGGCCGTGCCGAATTTGGCTTGTGGAACCGTGTAGCGCAGGAGTGCCGTATTGACGCTCATCAGGCCGGCTGCACCCAGCCCCTGAATAATGCGGGCGAGTGTTAGCGCCTCAAGGGAACGGGAGAACACGCAGCCGATGGACGCAATGGTGAAGAGGGCCACGCCTGCGACATAAACACGGCGATAGCCGTAGATTTCGCCAAGCGCGGCAAGCGGCAGCATGGTGATGACAATAGCAAGCTGATAGCCGTTGACGATCCAGATCGACGCGGCCGGTCCTGCGGAGAAATCGGCAGCAATGGTGGGAAGCGCGACATTGGCAATGGTGCCGTCAATCACGGCCAGGGTAAGGCCGACCATCAACGTGGCCCAGGCCCAATAAATGCGCGGCCTGGGCAATCCATCCGGGGCAAGGGACACGCCTTGTTGGATAGCGGTTTTGTGTTTCATTCCATCAGCCAATGATGCGACCGGTGATCCGGTACGCTAAAAATAACGGGATTTTTGTAACCTTATCCGGATTGGGAGGGTTTCTAGATCATCTAGCTTAGAATTACCCGCAAAGCACTGCCGATGGAGAAGAAAAATAGCCCTAATAACATTATTGTGAGCGGCTTGCCTTCCAACGGTGCCCGGTCGGGCAAGACAGCGGAGCCTCTGGAAGACAGGCGTAGATATTCCGGTCGTTTTCTGGTGTTTATGCGCAATCTTCACACATAAACTATCGGGCTGATTTTTTGAAAAGACCGTCCGTTTTCAGATTGACCGATTTTGTATCCAGGATATAGTTTGACGAAAGAGAGTTGGGAGGCTTTCCTATTGTCGGCTTACGAGTGGCGCAGTCAGACCCGTCTGCTGGATGAAGTTGCCGAGGCGCTTCGGGAGCGGATTTATGCGGGCGATTATGCACCGGGCGCAATCTTGCGGCAGGAGCATATTGCGACGGAATTTGGCATCAGCCGCACACCGCTGCGCGAGGCATTGCGTGTTCTGGAACGTGACGGACTGGTCATCCACCTGCCGGGCAGGGGGGTTCGTGTTGCCTCCGCCGATCTCACGCGCCTGATCGATGCTTATGCTGTGCGTGAGGTGCTGGACGGCGTTGCGGCGCGTTTTGCCGCCGAACGGGCGAGCGATGCGGATATCGCAAAGCTGCGCGCGCATGTTGCGGGGCAGGACAAGGTTGTCGATCCGTGGGATCCGAAAGCCTATACCCAATCCAATGTCGATTTTCACATGGCGGTGATGAACACGGCGGGCAATGCCTCGCTGATTGCCTTCGTGCCACTTTTACGCATGACATCGCAGGTTTTTGCGCCGTCCTTTTCACTGTCGGTGGACCGGGCGCGCGATGCAATCCGGGAACATGCAGCCATTGTCGAAGCCATTGCCGCCCGCGATGGCGAGGAAGCCGAACGGCTGGCGCGGGCGCATATCCGCGCAACCACGGCAAGGCTGGAGGCGGAACGGCCTCATCGGGAGAATGACAATGACGCAAGAAAATAAGATGGGGAAGCATGAAAACAAGGCAGGAGGAGCTAGCTTGCTTCATTATGGCAATTTCATCGCGGGCCAGTGGCAGGATGCCGTTGGCGGCGAGCATATCACACTCAAGAATCCTTCCGATGGCAGTGATCTGGCGCTGATTGCACGCGGCGCCAAGGCTGATATCGATCTGGCCGTCGTGGCGGCCCGTAGCGCGCTTTCCGGTGACTGGGGCAAGCTGACGGCAACCGAGCGCGGCCGCATCCTGCACCGCATTTCGGAAGAAGTGCTGAAGAATATCGATCTGCTGACGGATCTGGAATCGAAGGATGTTGGCAAGCCCGTTACACAGGCGCGTGTCGATGTGGTGGCGCTGGCGCGTTATCTCGAATTCTACGGTGCTTCCGCCGACAAGGTGCATGGCGATACGCTGCCTTATCAGAACGGTTTCACGGTTCTGTCGATCTACGAGCCGCATGGTGTCACAGGCCACATCATTCCGTGGAACTATCCGATGCAGATTCTGGGCCGCAGCCTTGGTGCCGCACTGGCCATGGGCAATGCGGCGGTGGTGAAACCTGCCGAAGAAGCTTGCCTCACCATTCTGGAATTTGCCAGGATCGCGGAAAAGGCTGGCCTGCCCAAAGGTGCGCTCAATGTCGTCACGGGATTTGGTGCGGAAGCCGGTGCGGCGCTCTGCGAACATCCCGATGTCAACCATATTTCGTTTACCGGCTCCGTTCGCACTGGCGAGGTGGTTCAGGCGGCGGCAGCAAAGAACACCGTGCCGGTGACACTGGAACTGGGCGGCAAGTCTCCGCAGATCGTCTTTGCCGATGCCGATCTCGACCGTGCCTTGCCGTTTCTGGTCAATGCGGGCATCCAGAATGCCGGTCAGACCTGTTCTGCTTCGTCGCGTATTCTGGTCGAGCGCAGTATTTATGAAGAAGTCATCGCGCGCATGAGCGAGCGTTACCGGGCGCTGAAAGTCGGTCCGGCCAGTGCCGATCTTTCTGTCGGTCCTGTCGTGTCACAGCGCCAGAAGGCGATTGTGGATGGCTATCTCGATCTGGCGAAAGAAAGCGGGCTCGCCATTGCCGCGCAAGGTGTGCTGGCAGAAGGCGCGCCGGAAGGCGGGGCCTATGTCCTGCCGACGCTGATCCGTGATGTGCCTGCCGATCATCGTCTGGCGCAGGAGGAAATTTTTGGCCCCGTGCAGGTGATCCTGCCTTTCGACACGGAAGAAGAAGCCATCGCCAATGGTACGCATTATGGCCTCGTCTGTGGTATCTGGACCAATGATGGCGGACGGCAGTTCCGCCTCGCACATGCCATCCATTCCGGTCAGGTGTTCATCAATAATTACGGTGCGGGGGGCGGTATCGAGCTGCCGTTCGGCGGCGTGAAGAAATCCGGCCATGGCCGCGAAAAGGGGTTTGAGGCGCTCTACGGGTTTGCCTCGCTGAAGACCATTTCCGTCTATCACGGCTGAAAATGTGCTGGAAATAGCATTTGGGAGAAACATAGTGTCGCTTGAAGGTAAGGTCGCGCTCATTACGGGAGCAGGTTCGGGGTTTGGTGAAGGCATGGCGAAACGCTTTGCCAAGGGCGGCGCGAAGGTCGTCATCGTGGATCGCGACAAGGCGGGTGCCGAACGTGTGGCCGGTGAAATCGGCGATGCGGCGCTGGCTGTTGCTGCCGATATTTCCAAAGAAGCCGATGTCGATGCGGCGGTGGAGGCTGCATTATCGAAATTCGGCAAGGTCGATATTCTCGTCAACAATGCCGGTATCGGCCACAAGCCGCAAAATGCCGAGCTGGTGGAGCCGGAAGAGTTCGACCGTATTGTGGGTGTCAATGTGCGCGGCGTCTATCTGATGACCCGCAAGCTTATTCCGCATTTCAAGGAGAATGGTGCCAAGGGACAAGAATGCGTAATCCTCAACGTCGCTTCGACCGGGGCCGGGCGCCCGCGCCCGAATCTCGCCTGGTACAATGCAACCAAGGGCTGGGTTGTTTCGGTGACGAAGGCGCTGGCCATCGAGCTTGCACCGGCAAAGATTCGCGTGGTGGCGCTGAACCCGGTGGCGGGTGAAACGCCGCTTCTCACCACCTTCATGGGTGAGGATAGCGAGGAAATCCGCAAGAAATTCCGCGATTCCATTCCGATGGGCCGCCTGTTGAAACCTGACGATCTGGCTGAAGCTGCGGCTTTCCTTTGCTCGCCTCAAGCCTCTATGATTACAGGCGTTGCGCTCGACGTGGATGGCGGGCGTTCGATCTAAATTAAAAAGGATAAGGGGAGCCATGGGTAATTTACTGAAAGCCGGGCTGATCACGGCAGCGATGCTGGCATCAATCAACGGTGCCTTCGCAAAGGACACGCTGGTCGTCGGTGAAGTGCTGGAGCCGCCGGGGCTGGACCCGACCGCCAATGCCGCTGCCGGTATCCGGCAGGTTACCTATGCGAACCTTTATGAGGGGCTGGTGCGCATTGTCGAGGACGGAACAGTGAAGCCGCTTCTGGCCGAAAGCTGGACCATTTCCGATGACAAGAAAACCTACAGGTTCAAGCTGCGTCAGGGTGTGAAGTTTCATGACGGCACGCCGTTCGACTGCTCGATCGTGAAGTTCTCCTATGAACGCGCGGTGGCGCCGGATTCCACCAATGCGCAAAAGGGGTTGTTTGAACCGATTGCGAGCACGGAATGCCCTGATCCCGCAACCGCTGTCGTCACACTGAAGCGCCCGACCTCGAATTTCCTGTTCAATATGGGCTGGGGCGATGCGGTGATGGTTGCACCGAATTCAGCCGCTGGGAACAAGACCAACGCGGTCGGCACCGGCCCGTTCAAGTTCAAGCGCTGGGTGCAGGGCGACCGCGTGGAGCTTGAGCGCAACCCGGATTACTGGGGCGAGCCGTCAAAGCTTTCCGCCGTGACCTTCCGGTTCGTCAGCGATCCGTCGGCTGCCGCCGCCGCCATCCTTGCGGGCGATATCGATGCCTTCCCGATGTTCCAGGCCCCGGAACTTATCAGCCGCTTCAAGAGTGACGACAAGCTTCAGGTGGAAGTTGGCGATACGGCGGGCAAGGTTCTGCTGTCGCTCAACAATGCCAAGGCGCCGTTCAACAATGTGAAAGTGCGTCAGGCGCTGGCCCATGCCATCGACAGCAAGGCGCTGATCGAAGGCACCTATTCCGGCTTCGGCACGCCGATCGGCTCGCATTATGCGCCGGTCGATCCGGGCTATGTCGATCTTTCGCAAACCTATCCATATGATCCGGCCAAGGCCAAGCAGATGCTGGAAGAAGCGGGCGTTCCAGCGGGCACACAGATCACCATCACGCTTCCGCCTCCCGCCTATGCGCGTCGTGGCGGCGAGATTATCGCGGCCATGCTGGCGGAAGTGGGCATTCAGGCCAATCTCGTGCCGATCGAGTTTGCGCAATGGCTGGATCAGGTGTTCAAGCGGTCGGATTTCGATGCGACGATCATCGCCCATACCGAAGCGCGCGATCTCGATATCTATGCTCGCGACAAATATTACTTCAACTATAACAGCCCGGAATATAAGGCGCTCTATAAGGCCTATGCCGAAGCGGGCAGCGAGGAGGAACAACTCAAGCTCGTGAAGGCGTTGCAGGAAAAGCTTGCCGCTGACGAGCCGAACATCTTCCTCTATGCGCTGCCGAAAATCGGTGTGTGGAACAAGAACGTGAAGGGCCTTTGGAAAAACATGCCGATCCCGGCAGATGATGTGACCCAGGCCTATTGGGCTGAATAATAATTTGAATGGCTGTGCGCTCCATAAAATTAAGAGGGAGGGCGCACAGCGAGTTGAAATTTGAAAAGCGGATACCCGTCTTTTCAAGGAGGTCGCTTTGCTGGCTTACATATCCGGGCGGTTGGTTTCGCTCCTGCTTACGACGCTTGCGGCCTCCGTCATCGTCTTCCTGCTGATGCAGGTGCTGCCGGGCGATCCGGCGGCGGTGATCCTCGGCATTAATGCGCAGCCCGAGACGCTGGCCGCATTGCACAAGCAACTCGGCCTCGATCAACCGCTCTGGTGGCGCTATCTTGAATGGATAGGCGGCTTTCTCAAAGGCGACTTCGGCACGAGCTATACCTATTCCGTGCCGATCAGCGAATTGCTCGGGCCACGCATCATGGTCACGCTGCCGCTGGCGCTTCTGTCCATGGTGCTGTCGGTGGCCGTTGCCATTCCGGTTGGCGTCTATGCGGCTTCCAGGCGCGGCAAGACCGGCGACGTGCTTTCCATGGGCGTGGCGCAGGTCGGCGTTGCGATCCCGAATTTCTGGCTTGGCCTGCTTTTGATCCTGTTGTTTGCCTTGCAGCTTGGCTGGTTTCCCGCTTCGGGTTTTGCAGGCTGGGAAGGCGGTTTCTGGAATGGCATCCGCTCGCTGTTTTTGCCCGCATTGGCGCTTGCCCTGCCGCTTGCCGCCATTCTGGCCCGCGTTACCCGATCCGCCGTCATTGAAACTCTGGGTGAGGATTTCGTGCGCACAGCGCGCGCCAAGGGCCTGACGCGCAAGGCGGCGCTCTGGCGCCATGCCGTGCCCAATGCGCTGATCCCGGTCGTCACCATTATTGGCCTGCAATTCTCCTTTCTGCTGGCGGGAACCATCATCATCGAAAATGTCTTCAATCTGCCCGGTCTCGGAAGGCTGGTATTTCAGGCCATTGCGCAGCGTGATCTCGTCACCGTGCAATCGCTGGTGACGTTGCTTGCCGCTTCCGTCATCGGGGTCAATTTCATTGTCGATCTGGTCTATGGCTTTATCGATCCACGCCTTTCGACGGGAGGCAGCCGATGAGCGAAGCGCAGGTTCTCCCGAAACCGGGTGTGTTCAAAACGGTGCTGCTGAGCCGCAGTCTGTTGATCGGCTCACTCATCACGATCATTCTGGTAGCGATGGCCGTCGTCTCCTATGTCTGGACACCCTATTCCCCGACCGCGATGAACTTTCGTGACAAATTGCAGGGGCCGGGTTTAAGTCACCTGTTCGGGACGGATAATTTCGGGCGCGACGTGTTTTCCATGATCATGGTCGGCGCACGCAATTCCATTGCCGTGTCGATCATCGCCGTCCTGGTCGGCGCGGGCATCGGCATTCCGCTCGGGTCGCTTGCGGCAGCGCGGGGCGGGCTGATCGATGGTTTTGTCATGCGCATGACCGATCTTGCTTTTGCTTTTCCAGCCCTTCTAACCGCTGTCATCATCACCGCGATTTTCGGGCCCGGTGCCGTTAATGCAATGATTGCTATCGGTATTTTCAATATCCCGGTCTTTGCGCGCGTCACACGCGGCGCATCATTGGGGCTTTGGAAGCGTGAATATGTGCAGGCGGCGCGCTGCGCAGGCCGTGGCGATATTTCGATTACGCTTTTGCATGTGCTGCCCAATATCAACCATGTGCTGATCGTGCAGGCGACGATCCAGTTTGCACTGGCCATCGTGGCCGAAGCGGGGCTTTCCTATGTCGGGCTTGGCACCCAGCCGCCAAGCCCAAGCTGGGGCAAGATGCTCAACGACGCACAGACCTATATTTATGATGCGCCATGGCTTGCCATTTTCCCCGGCCTTGCCATCACGCTTGCCGTACTTGGCCTCAACATGCTGGGCGACGGATTGCGTGACGTGCTCGATCCGCGCGTCAGGAGGCAGAGATGACAAAACCACTGCTCGAAATGGACAATATGTCCGTCGAACTGCCAATCGGCCTCAAGGTTGCAGATATCGTGTCCGATATCACGCTGACGCTCAATCGCGGCGAACGCCTTGGCGTAGTGGGCGAATCCGGCAGCGGCAAGTCGATCACTGCCCTTGCCGCCATGGGGCTGCTGCCCGACCGGATGCGTGTGCGCGGTACATTGCGCTTCGATGGGCAGGACCTTGCCGCCATGCCGGAAGCCGAATTGTGCAGGATGCGCGGACGGCGCATGGCGATGATCTTTCAGGAGCCGATGACGGCGCTCAATCCGGTCAAGACCATTGGCGCGCAGATTGCCGAAGGACGCCGCCTGCACCTTGGCGAAAGCCGGGCGGATGCGGAGCGTGAAGCGCGCAGGTTGCTTGATCGCGTCGGCTTGCCTGCACCCCGCTTCAATCTCGATCTTTATCCGCACCAGCTTTCCGGCGGGCAGCGCCAGCGTGTGATGATTGCCATGGCGATTGCGTGTGAGCCGGACCTGTTGATAGCCGATGAGCCGACGACAGCCCTCGACGTGACGGTTCAGGCGCAGATTCTTGATCTGATGGATGAGTTGATCGATGAAACCGGCACGGCGCTGATGCTGATCACCCATGATCTTGGCGTGGTTTCGGAAATGACTGACCGCATTGCGGTCATGTATGCGGGCCGTATCGTTGAGACCGGACGCACCAACGCCGTGTTCCATCGCATGGCACATCCCTATGCGCGCGGGCTTTTTGCAGCGTCGCCGCATGGCGCGGCGCTCGTACGCCACAGCGCCACCGGAAGACCTCGCCTTGCGGCCATTCCCGGCGTCGTGCCCGACCCGCTGGCGCGCCCGCCGCATTGCACCTTTGCCGACCGCTGCGCCTTCGTGCAGGGCGATTGCCGTCGGGCAATCCCGCCGCTCGACCGGCTTGGCGAGGATGAGGGCATTGCGCATCGCGCTGCCTGTTTCCATCCGCGTACCGGCAATGTGGTGGCAGAGGTGCAGGCATGAGCGACATGATCTTGCAGGTACGTGATGTCGTGCGGGAGTATCAGCTTGCGCGCGCGTCGTTTTTCTTAAAGCCAGCTTCCTTGCGTGTTCTCCACGGTGTGAGCGTTGAAATCGAGGCGGGGCAGAGCCTTGGCATCGTTGGGGAAAGCGGTTCTGGCAAATCCACGCTGGCGCGTGCCGTCATGGGGCTGGAACGCCCGCAATCCGGTCAGATTCTCATCAATGGTCAGGATATTTATGCGCTTGATCGTTCAGGCCTGCGCGAAGCGCGCAAGGGCTTTCAGGCGATTTTTCAGGATCCTTATGGCTCGCTCGATCCGCGCCATACCGTCAAGCGTATCATTTCCGAGCCGATTGTTTCGCTGGAGCGCGGCACGAGCGCCCGCGAGCGCGACAACCGCGTGGCCGAAGTGCTGGAGGCCGTCGGCTTGCCAAAGGCTTCGGCGGAAAAATATCCGCATGAGTTTTCCGGCGGCCAGCGTCAGCGCATTGCCATTGCACGCGCGCTGATTACCCGGCCCGCGCTGATCGTTGCCGATGAGCCGGTTTCGGCGCTGGATGTTTCCATTCAGGCACAGGTTTTGAACCTGATGATGGATTTGCAGGAGAAATTTGGCCTCAGCTATCTTTTCATCAGTCACGACCTTGGTGTCGTGCGCGCCATCACCGACCGTGTCGCCGTGATCTATCGCGGCAATATTGTTGAAGAGGGGCCGACCGCAGAAGTATTCGATCATCCCCGCCATGATTATACGCGGGCGCTGGTCGATGCCGTGCCAAAGCCTTTTTCCGGACGCCGCAAGCGGGCGCGCCGCCTCAATCCCATGAATAGCCTGCCAGAATAAATAAGGGAACATCATGTCACATCTTGCTGATCTGTCGGCTGTGGAACTTGTCTCGTCCTATAAGGCAAAGGCGCTTTCGCCGGTGGAAGTCACGGAAGCCGTTATCGGGCGTATCGAAGCTTATGAGCCAAAGCTGAATGCGCTCTGGGCCTATGATCCTGAAGCAGCGCGCCTGGCTGCGAAAGCTTCGGAAGCGCGTTGGGCAAAGGGCGAACCGGCTGGTCCCATCGACGGTGTGCCGCTGACGATCAAGGAAAATATTGCAACGAAAGGAACGCCAGTGCCGCTTGGCTGTGCGGCCCTGCCGTTAAAGCCTGCCGCCGCCGATGCACCGCCTGCGGCGCGCACGCGCGAGGCGGGGGGCGTGCTGCTTGCCAAGACCACCATGCCCGATCTCGGCATGTTGTCGTCGGGCCTGTCGAGTTTTCACAAGCTGGCCCGCAATCCGTGGGATATTGCCACCAATCCCGGCGGTTCAAGCGCTGGCGCGGGAAGTGCCGCCGCCGCCGGTTACGGCCCGCTCCATATCGGCACGGATATTGGCGGCTCCGTCCGCCTGCCTGCCGGCTGGTGCGGTCTGGTCGGCCTGAAGCCATCCTTCGGGCGCATTCCCATCGATCCGCCGTTTCTGGGGCGCGTTGCCGGGCCTATGACGCGCACTGTGGCCGATAACGCGCTTTATATGTCGGTGCTGTCGCGGCCGGATCGGCGTGATGGCATGAGCCTGCCCTATCAGGATATCGACTGGATGAACCTCGACATCGAAGTGAAGGGCTTGAAGATCGGCCTTTGGCTCGATGCCGGTTTTGACGAGCCGGTGGGGGGGGAAACCCGTGCCGCCGTGGAAGCCGCAGCCAAACTGTTTGCCGATGCAGGCGCGATCATCGAGCCGGTGGCGCCATTCCTCAATCGCACCATGATCGATGGTCTGGATCGTTTCTGGCGCGCGCGTTCCTGGTCGGATATCAAAAAGATGACGCCGGAAAATCAGGCAAAGATATTGCCCTATATCTACCAGTGGACGGAAACGGCCGAAGGGCTTTCTGGCGAGGAAGCCTATCTTGGTTTTGCCCAGATGGACGCCATGCGCAATGCGGCGCTTGCCGCATCGAAGGACTTCGATTTCATCATTTCGCCAACCGCGCCGATGCCGACCTATCCGGCGGAATGGGCCTCTCCGATCAATGATCCGCAACGCCCGTTCGAGCATATTGCCTTCACCGTTGCGATGAATATGTCGGAACAGCCGGCCATTTCGATCAATTGTGGTTATACGGCCAAGGGCCTGCCCATTGGCTTGCAGATTTTCGGCCAGCGTTTCGATGATCTGGGTGTGTTGCGTCTTGCCAAAGCTTACGAAGATATGCGGCCGGTGCAGAGGCCGTGGCCCGTTATTGCGTGATCGCCAAATCCCGCTCCTCATCCTGGGGAGGCGCGAAGCGCCTTCTCGAAGGGCGAGGCACTGAATGCGGCCATTTTACTTCTTTGCCCGTAGCGGCCCACGTTCTTTATAGCGGTCCATGGCGGTGAGCTTCTGGATCAGCGGATCGGCATCGCGCCAGCCATAAATCTCGGTGCGCAGATATTCAAGTTCTGCTTCCAGTTCGTCTTCGCCAACCTCGGTCCACCAGGATTTTGGACGCCCATCCGTGCCGTCCGACCAGCGATAGCCGCGCGCTTTGAGATGATCCTTCATCTCGAACGGGCTGTTTTCGGCATAGATGCGCATTCGCGCGCGCTGGCTGGCCTTCAACAGTTCGGCAAAGGGCGTGGTCTTGCCGGATTTCCCTTTCAGCACGGCCAGCAGCGCCTGACAGTCATCCTCGGCGCGATGGCCATTGTGGAAATAGCCGCTCTGGCCGATCAGATATCCAAGCTTGGTGCCTTCAAAGCCGCGCGCGGTCCAGTCGATCTCCTTGACCGAGCAGGCCCAGGGCTTGTTGGCGAAAGCGATCGAGAGTCTTTCCAGAAACGGGCGGTCGAAACCGGCATTATGCGCGATGATGATATCAGCCTCGGCAATGAGCGCATCAAGTTCATCACGCGGGATCGTCCGGCCTTTCACCATCTCGTCGGTAATGCCGGTGATGCGGGTGATTTCAGCCGGGATCGGTTTGGATGGCTGCTGCAATGCGCCGAAAGTAGCGCAGACATCGCCTATGGAACCGTCATCGGCATAGCGGAAGGCAACCGCACCGATTTCGATGATTTCTTCCTGTGCCGGATTAAGGCCGGTGGTTTCCGTATCCACCACCACGCCCAGGCGCGGAAAGGCGATTCTGTCGGCATCGGGCACGATTGGCGGCGGGTCGAGCCGCTGTAAAATACGATAACGTCCGCTTTCCTTCAGCCGTTTCACCATCTCGGCTTCGTCGATGGCTGGCGCTTTGGCTGTTTTCCCGCGGGCAGGGCGCTGTTCCTCCCGTTTTTCCCCATCCTCGGAGGGAGGGGCAAAAAGGTCGAACTGATGGCGCATGTAACATCTCCGCAAGGGGCAACAGGATTTGGCAAAGAATGCCATTTTGCGGTGCTGTAACCAAGGCCGCAATCGTATAAGTAACAGGTAATCATCCTGTCGGGCGGCCGCAAGGCAGGGCGCTTGCGTCGGGAAAGGCATGAGGAGGGGACTTCGTGGCAGATTATGATTATTGCGTCATCGGCGGTGGCATTGTCGGGCTTGCGACCGCGAAAGCGGTGCAGGAAGCCGAGCCGGGCGCAAGAATTATCGTTCTGGAGAAGGAAAGCGGCCTTGCCCGTCACCAGACGGGACATAATAGCGGCGTCATTCATGCAGGCATCTATTACCAGCCGGGTTCATTGAAGGCGCGGCTTTGCCGGGCGGGCGCACAGGCCACCAAAGCGTTCTGCAAGCAATATTCCATTCCCTTTGAGAGTTGCGGCAAACTTCTGGTCGCCACGTCCGCCTTGGAAATGGAGCGCATGGAGGCGCTGGCCAGGCGCGCGGTGCAAAACAATATCGAATTCAGCCATCTGGACCAGCAGGCATTGCGAAAGGCGGAGCCTGCCATTTCCGGCCTGGGGGCGCTTTTTGTTCCCGCCACCGGTATCGTGGATTACGCAAAGGTCTCGCGAGCCATGGCAGCGGAAATTGTTGAGCGAGGCGGCATCGTGCGTCTCAATTCGCCGGTGACTGCAATCCATGAGGACGAAAAGGGTGTTGAAGTTGTTTCGGGTGGCGAGACTGTGCGCGCTTCCAAACTCGTCGCCTGCGCCGGGCTGCAATCGGACCGTATTGCGCGGCTGGCCGGGCTCGACATCACCCATCGCATCGTGCCCTTCCGGGGTGAGTATTATACCTTGCCGCAAACCAGGGCCGGTATCGTCAGGCACCTGATCTATCCTATTCCCGATCCCGACCTGCCGTTTCTTGGCATTCACCTGACGCGGACCATCGATGGCGGTGTGACGGTTGGGCCGAATGCCGTTCTGGGTTTCTCGCGCGAAGGCTATGCCAAGGGCAGTTTCCACCCCGGCGATATCGCGGATATGTCGTTTTTCGCAGGCTTCTGGAAAATGGCGATGAAAAACTGGCGCTCGGCAATATCCGAGTTCGGCAATTCAACCTCCCGCGCGCGCTATCTGAAGCAGTGCCGCAAATATTGTCCGTCGCTGGAGCTTTCCGATCTGGGCGCGCCGGGGGCCGGCATTCGTGCGCAGGCGGTGCTGGATGATGGAACGCTGGTGCATGATTTTCTGTTCAAGGAAACCGAACGGATGCTGCATGTGTGCAATGCGCCATCGCCAGCCGCAACCTCATCTATTCCCATCGGGCGCATGATTGCGCAAAAGCTTCTGGGGATAAACTTGCAGGCGGAAAAGGATATATCCGTAACCGGCGAATGAAGGTCTTTGTTTCCTATTTATTATTAGCGATTGCTTAATTTATCGATAATCTTTGTTTGGATTATGTGCCGCGCGCGGAGGAAATATTAGCTTGACTTTCACTTCAGTTTGTAATTGCACATAGGTTCGATCCTGGAATTTACAGTTTTATTTTAAACGATTTAGGCTCTGTTTGTGAAATTCGTTCCACCACTGGTTATCCTGCTTTTTGCTGCGACGATGCTGGGCGTCTGGATGCTTGACACGAAGCGCAAGCATCTGCTGCTGTTTGGTCTGAGTTTCGTGGGCTTCGGCCTTGGTTTTCTTGCGCCGGTTTCCCAATTGTCGGATAGCCTGGCGATAACGACGCCTATTGCAACCCTGTTCCATATTGCAGGCGCGCTGACCTTCTGCGAAGCCGTGATGGTGCGCATGGGAAAACATTTCTCGCGGCTGGTTGGTGGAACGCTGGCGGTCGTCGTTTTCGGGGTTGTTATTGCCTTCATCTGCTTTGATGGCCGCTACGCCTTTATCGCGCCAACGGTTAATATGGGGCTGGGGCTTTTAACGGCGGCTTTGTGCGTGCAGGCGCGCGCCTTGGCCAGGGGAAGCTGGATCGAGCGGCTTCTGGTGGGGGCGCTCGCAGTCTTTTCCGCGCATTTTATCGTGCAGGCGGTGCTGGCTTTCTTCTTCGTTGGGGATGCCGCCGCCCCATCGGAACTTGTCCATTCGCGCTATTGGCTGGGCCTCATGGTTGCCGTGTCGCTGGTGGGCGTTTTGGTCGGCTTGCTGATCCTCGTCGTAGCGACGGCGGATGTGGTGAACGAACTCCAGCGCGAGCGGGATTCCGACCCGCTGACGGGGCTGTTGAACCGTCGCGGGCTTGAGAGGCAGGCCGATCTTCGCCTGCACACACCGCAATGCCTCTCCTATGGCGTCATCATTGCCGATATCGATCATTTCAAGGCGATCAACGATGCCTACGGCCATCCGGTGGGGGACCAGGTGCTGGTGGAGTTTGCCCGCATTCTTTCGTCCGCCAGCAAGGACCATGCGATCGTGGGCCGCGTCGGCGGTGAGGAATTTGTGCTGCTGGTGAGCGGTACTGCCGAAGAATGCGAGGCGCTGGGCAACCGGCTGTGCGGGCTGGTTGCGCGCCATGCCTTCTCTAAATTGCCGGCAGGACAGAAGGTCACATCCAGACATTGTGGGAAACGGCCGCTCGTGCCGACCTGGCCCTGATGCGGGTCAAAAACCTTGGGCGCAACCGTGTTGCGGTGGAGGGGCTGGAATTCCCCAGCGCCATGCGGGGTACTTATCTTCTCACCGCATAAAACCGGGCTCTCTTGGGAATCTATGGGGCGCCCGATATTTCTCTTCACTTGACGCCATCCTGTAAAGGATTTGGTTACCATAATTAGCGATGCTTGGAGCTGACCTCCAGCCACCGCTTTGTCACGTCGTTTTCGTTTTTTGCGAAACTGACACGCAAAGCGGTGGCCATATGGGTCGAGTTTCAGTCGGGTTGGGTATCATGGCGTGTGTGACAGAAGTGTACGGCTATGCAGCTTCGCATAGCCGTGGCAGCAGACTTCCGTTCGGTTTCAAGGGGCTTGGGCGTGTTGCAGCTTTTGTTGCGACGGGCCTTGTTGCTGGGGGCTGGGCGATAACTGCACTCGGCACACTGGAAACCGTCATCCCCGCCTTTGCGCCTGTCACGCCTGTTCTGCGTCGTGTGCCGCTGACAACGCCGCAGGCACTTGCCGTGGTCGATCCGCGCATTGTGCCGTCCCGCCGGGTCCGTCAGGGTTTCATCGATGCCTATACGGCCAATACGGCCTATTCCAATCTGGACTGGCGGCGCAGTAAAAGCGCGCATGACGAACCTATCATCGCCGATATCGGGCCGGATGCGGTCATTGAGGACAAGCCGGTTGAAACGGCGTTGCTGGTTGAATTGCGCGCCGACCGCGTGCGCCGCAAGGAGCCAGCCATAACAGTGTTGCAAGCGCCCATCGCGCCCGCCGCGGGAGAAAATGTGCTCGCCTATGCGGAAATGCCTGCTGCCTCGCCGGCCGTTTCCGCCTTTGCCAAGATCGAGCCGCTTTCCAGGGCCGAAGAAGCGGATGCCGGAGAAAATCAGGCAGGCCTGCCCTCGGGCCGTGCCGTTCCCGTTCCCGCCATGGCGCCAGACCAGACGATGGATATGGCAGCGGATCGTGAGGCGGGGCACGACCTGTTCCTGCCGGACGACGTGCCTCTTCCGGGCGCGAAACCGGCGCTGCGCCGCTCCCGCCTGCACGATAAGACCCAGCTTGCCTACGCGCCGGAAAGCGGCGCGACCGAGGAGCCGCAGCTCGGTATTTTCAGCCCGCTTCTCAATCAGGCGGCGCGTAGCCGGGTTGCAGTCTATGATATTTCGGCAGCAACGGTTTATCTGCCAAGCGGAGAGAAACTTGAAGCACATTCCGGCCTTGGCCAGATGCATGACAATCCACGCTATGTGAGCCAGAAAAATCGTGGCCCCACACCGCCCCACACCTATGACCTGCGCATGCGTGAGGCGCTGTTCCATGGTGTGCAGGCAATCCGGCTTACGCCTGTCGATGGCAATAATCGCTATAATCGCGATGGCCTGCTTGCGCATACGTTCATGCTGGGGCGCCGGGGCGATTCCAACGGCTGCGTGGTGTTCAAGGATTACGCCCGCTTCCTGCGTGCTTTCAAGCGTGGTGAGGTGAACAGGATGGTGGTTGTGGCGCATATGCCGTCATCGAAGCCTGCGCGCATCGCATCGCTTTTCTGATGGGCTGAATAACGGGACTACACAAAGAATTGCGGTCCTATTTGTTGCGAGATATATCAGAATCTATACAAGTCTCCCATATGAATCCGATTGGGAGATTTTCATGAAACTTTATTATAAAGCCGGTGCCTGCTCTCTGGCCTCGCATATCATTCTGGAAGAGGCCGGCCTTGCCTATACGCTGGAGGCGGTGGACCTGAAAGCGAAAAAGACGGCAAGCGGTGCGGACTATCTGGCGATCAATCCGCGTGGCGCAGTTCCGGCGCTGGAAGTGGAGCCGGGTGTCGTCATCACTCAGAATGCGGCAATCCTGCAATATATCGGCGACCATTCGCATGTTGCAGCTTTCAAGCCGGCTTACGGTTCGCTGGAACGGGCTCGCCTGCAGGAAGCCCTCGGTTTCTGCTCCGATCTTCATGGCGCTTTCGGCGGCTTGTTTGCGCCCAATCTTTCCGAAGAAGCCCGGCCTGGCATTATTGCCAATATCAATCGCCGGCTTGGCCAGCTGGAGGCCATGCTTGCAGATGAGCACAGCTACTGGCTGGGCGCGGAATTCACGCAGGCAGATGCCTATGCCGCGGTCATTCTTGGATGGGGCGTCGGAATGAAACTTGATCTGAATGCCTATCCGAAAGCTCTCAGATTGTATGAGCGCGTGCTGGCGCGCCCGAATGTGCAGAAGGCCATGAAAGAAGAAGGCCTTATCTGATCAATTTAGGCCGGAGGTTTCCCGCCTCCGGCTTTTGCAGCGGCGCGGGTTGCCGCTTGAGCGGTTCCTGTTTTAACAGAATCGCGGGAACCGCTCGCTCTCTTTGCTTTTACGTATTATCCTGCGCAAAGCCGCTTTGCCTTTTCGGCTCGAAAACACTCGAAGCAAGAAGGAGTTCCATCTTGCAGATCAGCCGCATCGACCATTTTGTGCTCACTGTTCAGGATATTGACGTAACCTGCGATTTCTATAGCAGGGCCTGCGGTATGGAAGTCGTGACTTTTGCCGGAGGGCGAAAGGCGCTTTCCTTTGGCCAGCATAAAATAAATCTCCATCAGGCGGGGTCTGAATTCCTGCCCAAAGCCGCCAGCCCCACCCGTGGTAGCGGGGATTTCTGCCTCATCAGTTCCATACCGCTGGACGAGGTTATCGCGCATTTGGAAACTGAAAATATTGCGATTGAAGACGGGCCTGTGGCGCGCACAGGTGCGATGGGGCCAATCCGCTCCATCTATTTTCGTGATCCCGACGGAAACCTCGTGGAAATTTCAGAATATATCGACCTGTAGCTGCCGAACGGGGTGGCAAACGGGATATTTCCCGTGCGCTGTCATTATTTTTCATAGTCTGCCAGCCAATCTTTGCATCAGCGCAACGATTGGTTTGGCGGATTATGCGAAGCACAGCCAGATAAAACGGGGCGGGGATTGAACTAAGCATCATGGTGAAGAGGGGGCGGCTGCAACATTGGGCATTTGTCCTGCGCATATTATGTGCAGTGGCGCTTGTGTCTGTCGGGCTGGCCCACAAGATTCCGGTTTTCGCCTCTTCGTCGAAAGGGTATTTCGATCTTTCTTCCTACGAGCTTCCCGATGGCACATTTCCTGTTTTCTGCCTGACGGATAATGGCGACCGCACATCGAAGCAGCCGCAAAGCCGCCGGAGCGACTGCGATGCATGCCGCATCAGCTGTTCGGTCATTCTTCCCGTGCCCGAAAGCGGCACAGTCAATCGCCCATTGCGCGCAAATGTGCGGACCGTCAGGAAGAGCTATGCCGCCTGTCATGAGCAGCGGTTGCCATCGAACCGCAGTCCGCGCGCGCCACCTTTCAAGCTTTCCATCGCCTGAAACTGTTTCCGGTCCTCTGATCGGTCCTGACTGCCTCCCTGGCCATTGCGGAGCCTCCCGCCTGCAACGTCCGGGTTATCGATGGATGTATTAATCATGAGAATAAAAGCTGTTATTCGCGCCCGCACTTTCCGGCAATCCCTCCTCCTGTCCAGCGCGCTGATGTCGCTTGCCGCCATGCCGGCATATGCGCAAGAAAAGCCGAAGAGCGATGAACAATCTGGCGTTATATTGAACCGGATCGTCATCACCTCCGCTCCGCAATCCACCCCGTTCAAGGTTGTGACCGATCCCAAGGCTCCGCGCCAGCCGGTGCCTGCAAGTGGCGGGGCGGATTATCTCAAGACCATTCCTGGGTTTTCGACCATCCGCAATGGCGGAACCAATGGCGATCTGGTCTTTCGCGGCATGTTTGGCTCGCGCGTCAATATTCGTACCGATGGCGGCGTGATCCTTGGCGCTTGCGGCGGGCGCATGGACAACCCTACCTCCTACATTTCCCCTGAAAGCTATGACCGGATGAGCGTCATCAAGGGGCCGCAGACGGTGCAATGGGGCCCGGCAGGTTCGGCGGCCACAGTGCTGTTCGAGCGCGATCCGCAGCATTTTGACAAGCTGACGCTGAAGGGCGACAGCAGCATTCTCTTCGGCTCCAACGGGCGCTTTGATGCGCGGGTGGACGCGACGGTGGGGGACAAGCCCGGCTATATCCGCATGATGGCCAATAAATCCCGTGCCAACGACTACAAGGATGGCGACGGCAACCGGGTACCGTCCAAGTGGGATAAATGGAATACCGATCTTTATCTGGGGCTTACACCGGATGCGGATACGGTGCTTGAAATCTCCGGCGGGCTTGGCGATGGCGAAGCACGCTATGCCGGGCGGGCCATGGACGGCTCGCAATTCGAGCGGCAAAGTTTTGGTCTCAAATTCAGCAAATCCAATGTGAGCGACTATCTGGAGAAGATTGAAGCCCAGCTCTATTACAATTACGCCGATCACATCATGGACAATTTCCGTCTGAGGCCGCCTCAGAAAATGCCCATGGAAAGCGAAGTGGACCGGCGCAGCATGGGAGGGCGCGTGTCAACCACATGGAACTTCGATGAACATAGGCTTGTTGCGGGGCTTGATTTCCAGACCGATACCCATCGCGGCAAGGAAAAGGTGAACATGCAGCTCACCGATAACTGGCTCAAGGATGCGCAATTTGCCAATTATGGTGTTTTCGGTGAATGGACGTGGAATTTTGCCGACAATCAGCGTCTTGTTGCCGGCGGGCGGATCGACAGGGCGTCGGTGGAGGATGACCGTGCGAGCAGCCTCACATATGGCGACAAGCGCAACCAGGCGGCATTCAGCGGTTTTATACGCCATGAACAGGACTGGAGCAGCCTTCCGGTCAATAGTTATATCGGGCTTGGTTACGTCAACCGCTTCCCCGATTACTGGGAACTGTTCTCACCGAAGGGGGTAACGGGCTCGGCGCTGAATGCCTTTGAAGGTATCGAAAGCGAGAAGACCGTGCAGGTCGATTTCGGTGCGCAATATTCCGAAGGCGATACGGATATCTGGGCGTCCGGCTATTTCGGTGTCATCAATGATTTCATCCTCTTCGACTACAGCAATCCAGGCGGATCGGTGGCAACGAATGTGAATGCGCGCATCATGGGGGCCGAACTGGGTGTTTCCCGGCAGTTTGCGAATTATTGGAAGGCAGAAGCCAGCATTGCCTATGCCTGGGGCCAGAACACCACCTATGATGAGCCTCTGCCCCAGATTCCGCCATTGGAAGGCCGCCTTGGCCTTACCTACGAGCGAGACAACTGGAGCGTTGGTGCTTTGTGGAGGCTGGTCGCAGCGCAGACACGCATTGCCGAAAACATGGGCAATGTGGTGGGCAAGGACTTCGACAAGAGCGCGGGCTTCGGCGTGTTCTCCGTCAACGGCACCTATCGCTTCAACGAGAGCGTCCGCCTGTCGCTTGGTGTCGATAACCTCTTCAACAAGGAATATACCGAACATCTGAACCGTGATGGCGATGCCGGCTTCGGCTTTTCCTCCAATTATCAGCTCCGCGAACCGGGCCGTACATTCTGGGCCAAGACCGACTTCAAGTTCTAGAGCGGTTCCGATTAAAACGGAATCGCCTCTCTTGCCTCGGAATCAGTTCAAGATTTTCGAGATTATTGTGACATAGGTCGAGACGGGATGGGGGTCAGAGTTGCAGTCCTGCCAACGGTTTGGTTATTCCTGCCGTCCATTGCTATTCATGGGGGAGGTGGAAAACCATGCAATTTTCGATGTGGACGTATCCGTGGGATATACAGGACCTGGGGCTGGATATGGTTTGCTCCGATCTGCGCGAGAAAGTCGGTGGAAACACGATCAGTCTTGCGACATCCTATCATGCCGGGCGGTTTTTCCAGCCACGCAGCCCTCAGCAGAAGGCTTATTTTCCGGAAGACGGCACCATCTATTACACACCGGACGAGGCCTTATGGGAAGGAAAGGAGATACGCCCGCTTGTTGCAAAGAACTGCATCGAGCGCGGCGACATGCTCCAGCGGCTGATCGAGCGGCGCAGAGAAGGAGGCGGATTGCGTGTATCATGCTGGACGGTGGGACTGCACAATAGCCGGTTGGGAGAACTCCATCCCGACCATGTCACCCGCAACGCTTTCGGCAACGCGAATTATTATAATCTTTGTCCTTCGAGCCCGGCAGCACGCGATTATGTCGTGACGCTGGTTGCGGATATCACATCGCGCTATCAGCCGGATATGGTCGAGCTGGAAAGCGTCAATTTCATGGGGTTTGCGCATGAGCATCATCATGAAAAGGATGGTGTCGGCCTCACCGATGAAGACGATTTCTTCATGTCCCTGTGTTTCTGCGATCATTGCAAGGCGCGGGCAAAGGCTGCTGGTGTCGATATCGATAATGCCCAGGCCGTTGTGAAAGGGTTCATTGCGGAGGCTTGCGAACGGGAGGTGCCGCAAAAGCAGTTTGCCGATTTCCCGCAAGCGGGAATTTCCGCCTTCGCCAAATGGCCGTCTCTATATGCTTTCCTGCAATGGCGAACAGAACCTGTAACCAGCTTGATCGGCGAAATTCGTGCGGTGGCAGATCCGGCCAGCAGAATCGTATTGATCGATTTGAAGGATGGCTGGCTCGGCGGTGTCGATCTGGAGGAGGCTGTCCGCGCTTGCGACGGCATCATTCTGTGCTGCTACGACATGGGCGCGGAACAGATCGAAAAAACAATTCGCGATGCCCGTTCCAGATTGCCGGCTGACAAATATGTCGGGCTTGGCCTCAGCCTGTTCTATTCGCTCGTGAAATCGAAGGAAGAATTCGCCGCCCGGGTCGATGCAGGAAAGCGGGCCGGGGTGGACGGCATCAATTTTTACAATTACGGCCTCATCCCGCAAAAGCGGCTAGAATGGATCGGCGCGGCTTTGGCGCGTTGAATCATATCTTGCTGGTAGCCTGGCGCATATCTCCCCAAGGGGGAGCCGGTCGGGGGATATGCGTAACGGCAGATGGGCAGCATGTCCAGTCATTCAAACGCTCTGGTCGCGTTGAAAGGCTGAAACTTTTCCCTTCAGGCTGAGAGCTGCTTCCCGCAGCGACTGTAAATACATGTCGTGGTTGCGAATGCCGTCATCGCGCGGGGCGACAAGACAGACTGTCGCGCAGAACTTTCCGTGGTCGTTTTCAACGGGAACCGCGAAGCAATGGGTGAAACTATCGACAATGCTGTCGAAGGTGAAGGCTCTGGCCTCGCGTGCGGCATGAACCTCGCGGAGGAAAACCTCCGGCGCGAGCCATTGGCCATTGGGGAGCTGAAAATCCTCCGGCGGAATGAAGGCCAGAATCTCCGCATCATTGAGATGTGACAATAAAAGCCGTCCCGAAGCGGTCCATGGAATGGGAACGCGCTGCCCTACATCTGATGAAATGCGGAATGGCCGGGCTCCCTCGTGCATACGCACGACGGTGTATTTATTCTCATCGAGCATGCAGAACTGGGCTGTTTCCCGCGTTTGTTCCGCCACCTTTGAAAGGGCGCGGTCACACTCGCGTATGAAATTGAAGTGGTCTTCGTAGGCCGCACCCAGAAAATAAAGCTTGCGCCCCAGATAAACACGGCCTTCATCGTCGCAATATTCAAGAACGCCATTACTAAGCAGCAGATTGACCAGCTCATAGACTGTCGAACGCGGAGCCTTGATGCGCGCGGCGATCTCGTTGGGGTTGGCTGGCGCACGGCTGACGCGCAGATAATCGAGAATCTCGAAGGCGCGTTCCAGTCCGCGTGAACGCTTTGCCGTGGGTTCGATATGAAGTTTATCCATAGTTTCTACGATGGTCTCCGGCTTTGGTTCTTTGTGGGCGGCACAGGCCCGGCTGTCAATTAAAGCATAATCCGACCGGAGTGAAACGAGGATCGATAAGATTATGCTTCCAGTAGAAGGCGTTAGAGCGCCGGTCTGCTTGAATCAGATCGCAGCTCCGGTGTTTCAAAACCGGTAAAAGTTTGCCTGCTTGCCAAGCGCAAAATAATTCCTATGATTGCCGTGTCTGATAATTCAGACATATGTACACTATAACAGACATAAGCAATGCTGTGAATGTGTCAAATTTGGAGGAGGGGACAATGATGCATTTTATAACCAGAGCCGGATCGGGCTTGCGTATGCTGCTGGCGGGCGTAAGCGGCGCTGCACTTCTGTGCATGGCGGGTGCGGGGTCGGCTGAAGCGGCTGCAAATTGCGTGAAGGGAGATCGCAAGGCGCCGTATATGGTGGGCTGGGCAAATATCTATGCCGTGCCGACCTGGATGAAGCAGACTGAGGACACGATTGTCGATGAAGTTGCACAGCTGAAGAAGGAAGGTCTGGTCAAGGACCTGATGATTACCGATGCGCAGGGCAATGCGCAGACGCAAATCCAGCAAATCCAATCGATGATCGACGCCAATATGGATGCAATCGTCATTGATGCAGGCTCGTCTTCCGCGCTCGACCGTGTCATTGCCGATGCTTGCGAGAAAGGTATCGCCGTCATCAATTTCGACAGCCTTGTCGATACGGAAAATCTGACCGCAAAAATCAATACCGATTCCGCCGAATGGGGCGAACGGGCAGCCCAGTGGATGGTTGACCAACTGGGTGGCAAGGGCAAGATCATCATCATGAATGGCCCCGCAGGCGTTTCGGTCAGCGATGATCGCCGCAAGGGCGCCCAGCCGGTTCTCGACGCCAACAAGGGCATCGAGATCATCACCGAGACGAATACGGAATATAATGTCGCTCCCGCTCAGGAAGCGATGACCAGCCTGCTGTTCGCCAACCCGGAAATCGACGGTGTACTGTCGCTAAGCGGCGCAATCGCGGCTGGCGCAGTTCTCGCCTTTGACCGCCAGGGGCGCGATCCGGTGCCGATAACGGGTGAAAATGCCCGTCAGTTTCTGGAACTCTGGAAGGAAAAAGGCCTGAAAGCCTGGGCGACCATGCAGCCCAACTGGCTTGGTGCATTCTCCGTCTATGCAGCCGTACAGGCCCTTGAAGGCAAGGATATTCCAAAGTCGATCAAGGTTCCGCTTCCTGTCATCGATGCCAGCAATGTCGATACTTATCTTGCGCCGCGCGGACAAGTTTCCTGCCGACGGTTATGTCTATTCGGACTACGACCGGGCCCTGTTCGACAAGTTGCTGGGGCAGCAAGCGCCCCCATGCAGGTTTCATCCAGGCCTGTCGTGGACGCGCCGGCTCCGTGGCTCGAAGCGCGCAACGTGTTCAAGGGGTTTTTCGGCAACCCGGTGCTGAAGGGGGTCAGCATCGCCTTGCGGCCCGGCCGCGTGCACGCACTGCTTGGAGAAAACGGTGCGGGCAAGTCCACACTCATCAATCTGCTGTCCGGCGCCTTGCCGCCGGACAGCGGGAATATTGTGCTGGAAGGTGCAGCTCTTTCCAGATTGAACCCGGCGCAAGCGCGGAAAGCGGGCATTGCTGTCATTCAGCAGGAACTTAGTCTGACGCCGGAATTGTCGATTGCAGAAAATATCGGGCTTGGCGCCTATCCGCGCCGTTTCGGCCTGATCGACTACAAGGCCCTTCACGGGGAAGCCTTGGCCGTTTGTAAACGTGTCGGCCTGACCGAACCGCTCGAAACTCCGGTCGGCACACTGTCGCTCGGGCGCAGGCAGATGGTCGAGATTGCCAAGGCGCTTTTCCGCAAACCGCGGGTGCTCATCCTTGATGAGCCGACATCATCGCTATCTGCGCATGAGGCGGGCGTATTATCATCGCTGGTTCTCAAATTGCGCGATGAGGGCGTCGCACTTCTCTATATCTCTCACAGGCTCAACGAAATTCGCTCGCTCTGTTCTCATGTGACCGTGCTCAAAGACGGTGTCGTGACCGCAGATCAGTCATTATCAAATTCGGACCCGGAGGAGCTAGTTCGCCTGATGGTCGGGCGTGATACTGGCGACCTTTTCCCCGCTTGGCGAACCAGTGCCACCGGCGAAAAACGGATTCATATTCGCGGCATGAGCGCGGGTATGGCGCAGAATGTCGATATGGATGCCAATGCGGGCGAGATCATCGGTATCGGCGGTCTGGTTGGGCAAGGACAGGAAGATTTTCTGCTGGGTCTCTATGGTGCGCTGCCGACCGCAGCCCGTGAAGCGATAGTGTGCGGAAATAACGGCCTGTTCAAATCGGTTGGCGCGGCAAACGCGGCTGGCCTTGCCTATGTCCCGGCGGATCGGAAGCGGGAAGGGCTCGTGCTGCCGCATTCCATTGCGTCAAACCTGCTCCTGCCGTCACTTGATCGATATACGCGGCACGGTTTGCGCAACACGGCAAACGAGCAGCGTGTCGTTGCCAAACTTGCCGAACGGCTGACGATCAGGGGAGATACTGCGCGCCCGGTTCAGGCGCTGTCCGGCGGCAATCAGCAAAAGGTTGCGCTTGCCAAATGGCTTCCGCTGGAACCTACAATCCTGTTGCTGAACGATCCAACCCGCGGCGTCGATATCGAAACCAAGCGTGAAATCTACCTGATGCTGCGCCGGTTTGCCGATGAAGGAAAGCTCGTTGTCCTGCTGAGTTCCGACACGCCGGAGCTTGTGCATTTGTGTGACCGCGTCATGGTTTTCCGCGAGGGCCGCATGGTCGCGACCCTGAAACACGGGGATCTGTCGGAAGAGGCAATTGTAGGGGCTGCCATGGGCCTGAAATCGTCGAGAAAGGCAGCCTGATGCAACAGGATATGGCCGGAAATCTCTATATCGCCGTTCAACGCCGCCGAAACAGGGGGCTGATCGGGCTTTATGCCGTCGTCGGCATTTTTGTTCTGCTCTATGCCTGGTTATTTCCGGGAATTCTGAGCGTTAGCGGCTTTTCCAAGTTTACGCAAAACTGGTTTCCGCTGGCGCTGGTGACAATGGCGCAGGCGCTGTTGATGCTGAATGGCGGCATTACGCTTGCCATCGGTCCGCTGGTAAGCCTGGGTGCGGTCATCGCTGCAACCACGATGGGCAGTGCTTTTGGCGTTTTCGGCGGTGTCGCTGCTGTTATTCTGAGTGGCTTTGTCATCGGTGCGCTGACGGGCTCCATCGTTGCGTTCATGCGCCTTCCGGCCATCATCGTGACATTGGCGGGTTCCTTCATCATCACCGGAATAGCCCTGCTTATCCTGCCCCGGCCGGGCGGTTACATTCCCGGCTGGCTCTCCGATTTTCTGGCAGGCCATTCGCCTTCGGCCTTTATTATTCTGGTGCTTGTCATACTGGGCTGGAAACTATTCCTTGCCACCCCGATGGGGCTTGGCATCTATGCCGCCGGTGAAAATCCGGTCGGGGCCTATCGCTCCGGTGTTCCGGTCGAGAAGGTCAAGGTCATCTCCTTTGCCCTGTCGGGCGTTCTGGCCACCTGTGCGGGGCTGTTCGTGGCCGCGCAAACAGGATCGGGCGATCCGGTTATCGGCACGCCCTTCACGCTTAATTCCATTGCAGCGGCTGTATTGGGCGGCGTCGGCTTTCTTGGCGGAAAAGGCACGATGCGCGGTGCCATCTGCGGCAGCCTTCTTCTCTCCGTGATGATTAACGTTATGTTCTTCTTGGGCTTTCCTCCTGTGGCGCAATATATCGCCCAAGGGCTGATTATTGTTGGTGCGGTGGCCTTGCCGGAATTTGCAGGCAAATGGAGGAAGTCATGAATTCGCTTCCGCTGACCGGGCGTCGTCTGTTGCAAAGCCCGCCTCTCCTCACCTTGCTTCTGGTTGCGCTGGTCTGGCTTGTCGCCAGCCTGACATTGCGTGGCTTCGGGGCTTATGGTCATCTGCGCTATCTTCTGGAGCTGGCGGCTGTCATCGGCATCGTCGCTGCCGGGCAAACGCTGGTCATCATTGTCGGGGGGATCGACCTTTCGGTCGGTGCGGTCATGACCGTTACGGCCATCCTGCTGCCGGTGATCTCACCCGACTGGGACCCGACGGGCCTGCTTGGCGTCGTCATGGTTTTGGCTATTGCGGCGATCATCGGGGCGGTGAACGGGATTGGCGCGGCGTGGCTGCGCGTGCCGCCCATCATCATGACACTGGCCATGGCAACCTTCCTTCAGGGCCTGCTGGTCATCGTGGCAGGCGGCAGTGCGGTATCAGTCAACAATGCGGCGGCAATTTTCCTGGGTTCGGCTCGTCCCTTCGGTATTCCGGCCAGCATCATTTTGTGGGTGGCGGTCACCGCTGTCGTGCTGGTTCTGCTGCATAAGATGCCGACGGGCGCACGCTTTCTGGCGCTGGGTGCCAACCCTGTCGCGACACGGCTGTCCGGGGTCAACGTCAATCGCAATATGGTCGCACTCTATGCGCTATCGGCTTTCTTTGCCGGTCTTGCCGGCATTGTGCTTCTCGGCATGAACCGGCAGGGCTATGTCGGCATTGGCGAGCCCTATGTTCTTTTGTCGATTGCGGCGGTGGTGCTTGGCGGCACTTCCATTCTCGGCGGGCGCGGCACCTATGCCGGGACGATACCGGGTGCCATTCTCCTTGTGACGACGACCACGCTTATCACGATGGTCAATGCATCGCCGGGTCTGCGCTCCATCCTGTTCGGTTCGCTCATTCTCGGATTGCTGATGATTTCCGGGCGGGAGGCGCGTCGATAATGCGTCTTTATAGCGGGCCGGTCATCGAGCCGTATCCATCAAACACGCCCCAAAACATAACAAGGAATGCAAGTATGATTATGCGCTATCAAAAAGGTTCACGAATGAGCCAGGCCGTCAGCTATGGTGGGCTCGTGCATATTGCCGGACAGGTCGCAAACGATCGGAAGGCCGGTATTGAAGAACAGACCCGCGACGTGCTTGGCAAGATCGATGTGTTGTTGAAAGAAGCGGGAACTGACCGCTCAAAACTGCTCGCCGTGAATGTCTTTCTGCCTGCAATCGTCGATTTCGATGCGATGAACGCGGTTTATGACGCCTGGATCGATGCCGAAAACCCGCCAGCACGCGCTTGCGTGGAAGCACGGCTTGCCGATCCGGATTTGCGTGTTGAAATGACCGCAATTGCCGCTCTTTGAAACGGGATGAACCACATTCGGGAGTGTCAGCCCCTGAGGGTTGATTGCCGCGCCCAAGCGGTTCCTGTTTCAATAGAACCGCTCTAACCGCTTGTTTTTTCGCGTTTTTCAATGCATCGCAGCGGGATCGGAAATCAGTCCGGTGGACTGATTTTCCCGCATAGGTGTTTCACACTTTTGGCTCGAAAATACTCTAAAAAAGAAGGCTTATTTTCGGAGGGCTATTGCTTCACCCCGTGGGCGCAGCGCTGGCTTGCGGGTGCGCAGATAAGGGCGGGCCAGACGCCACAGGAGCAAGGCGGCGACGATCGCTGCATAGATGACTGGCTCGGCGGGCCAGCTTTTGACCGACATGAGGAAGTGAACAGCACTGCCTGCAATGGCTATGTAAACCAGCTTGTGCAGGCTGCTCCAGCGGCGTCCGAGCTTACGGATGGACCAGTTGTTGGAGGTCAGCGCGAGCGGCACAAGCAGCGCGAGGCTTATCATGCCGATGGTGATGAATGGACGCCGGACGATATCGGTGATGATGGCAGACAGGTTCAGGCCCTGATCGAGCACCATATAAGTCGTGAAATGCATCAGCGCATAATAGAAGGCGAGCAGGCCGAGTGCGCGCCGATAGCGCAGAAGCGTAATACCCGTCAGATCGCGCATTGGCGTAACGAGTAGTGTCAGGATCAGAAAGCGCAGTGCCCAGAGACCCAATAGATGTTCAAAAGTTTTGACGGGGTCTGCGCCCAGTTGTCCGGTGGCACCCAGATAAAAGGTCCACACAGCCGGGACAAAACCTGCCGTATAAAGAAGCCATAGCTTCCATTGGCCGGGGCGCGGCGTCTTTTTCTTGCGCGTTCCGGTTGCCGCCGCCATGTCAGTAATTCGCCTTCAGGTCCATGCCGGCATAGAGCGATGCGACTTCCTCGCCATAGCCGTTGAAGGGCAGGGTGGGGCGGCGGTCAGAACCGAAGAAGCCTCCTTCCCCGATGCGCCGTTCCGTTGCCTGGCTCCAGCGCGGGTGGTCCACTGCCGGGTTCACATTGGCATAGAAGCCATATTCATTGGCGGCCTGCCGATTCCATGATGTCGGCGGCTGCTTTTCCACGAAGCTGATCCTGGTGATGGCCTTGATGCCCTTGAAGCCGTATTTCCATGGAACGACAAGCCGGATCGGTGCACCATTCGCGTTGGGCAATGTTTCGCCGTAAAGCCCGACGGAAAGAATGGTGAGCGGGTGCATTGCCTCATCAAGACGCAAACCCTCGACATAGGGCCAGTTCAGCGCCTGAAACAGTCCGGTTTGTCCGGGCATTTCATCTGGGCGCACAACGCCTGTGAAGGCGATGTATTTGGCCGAGCCGAGCGGCTCCACTTGCGACAGAAGGCTTGAGAGCGGGAACCCGATCCAGGGAATGACCATCGACCATGCTTCCACGCAACGCATCCGGTAGATGCGCTCTTCCAGCGGCATTTTGGCGATCAATTCCTCGACGTCGAATTCCTTTGGCTGTTTTACCAGCCCATCAACGGTGAGCTTCCATGGCAGCGGCTTAAAGCTGCCGGAATTGGCTGAAGGATCGCTCTTGTCGGTCCCGAATTCGTAGAAATTGTTATAGGTCGTCACCGCATTTTGCGGGGTCAGTTTTTCATCGACCTTATAGGCGGTGGTTTTGGCTTCCAGCGGGTCGGCAAAGGCGGAGGAGGCTGCACCTGTTGCGGCAATAGCGCCGAGACCGATCATGAATTCACGTCGGCGCAGATAAATACTCTTCGGTGTCACCGCATCGCCAGTGAGGCGGGCCGTCGAAAAGCGGCTGGGTTTGAAGCTGCTCATGGGGCGTTCTCACTTCTTTTCGGTTGCCATCGGGTTCGCATCAGATTCTCACGTAAAGGCGTCAAAAACATGGATAATGTATGGGCGGATTATAGCTCACGCTTTCTTGAAGGCAGGTCTGAACGTAACTCGATTGTATTGTGATGTAATTTTTCGTGTATGTCGCCATATTCTTGCTAAAACTCTGCTATTAACGAGGGCGCATCGTCCGGTGCGCCTTTGATCTGTTTGGCGAGCGGGCGTTCGAGAGCGGTTCCAGTTAAACCGGAGTCGCTGAAAATGCTCTGAAAATCCTGTCATGCGCATGTTTTGCGTATGCGCTTTGAAACCGGCAGGAACGGGTACGCACCCGCAAAAAGCTGCCCTCAAACCTTCGTTAACGTCTCATTGGCTATGTTGAGATCATGGTAAAGAAGATGTTTATGGCCGTCCTTGCGGCTGCAGCATTGATGATATCGGCGGGCCTGTCCCTGGCCGAAGAGCAGCCTGTTGTGGCGGTGAAAGCTCAGAACAGGGCTGCGAATGCCATTGCAGCCTCAATGAAGGAAGACAAAAGTGCGCCCAAGCTTGGCGAAGGTATGACGATGCGCGAGAAGAAGAAAATGGACACGGATGTCACGCCTGAACAGAATTTTTCACGCAGCAAGCAGTTTATTTATCGCTTTTACAAGCCGGAGAATGCTTCAAACGAGCTGATTGTTCTGCTGCATGGTTCGGGGGGCAATGAGACCAGCCTTGTGCCGCTTGCCACGAAGATTTGGCCGCGCGCGACGCTACTTGGTATTCGCGGCCGCGTGATGCAGGATGGCGATACGCGCTGGTACAGGCGGATCACGCCTGTCAAGTTCGACCAGAAGGACGTGAAGCTTGAAGCCAATGCTTTCGTGACATTCCTGACGCGCCTTGCCGATAACAAGGATCTCGACCTCGCTCATGCAACCTTTGTAGGCTATTCAAACGGCGCCAATCTTCTGGCGGCGACGATGCTGCTGCATCCAGACCTTGTAAAGCGCGCGGTTCTGATGCGCTCAATGCCGGTGCTGGACGACGCACCTGTTGCCAATCTGGGCAAGGCGCACGTGCTGACCATCGCGGGTGAACATGACAAGCTCTATTCGCCTTACGCGCCTGCGCTTTCCGCAATCCTGCGCGCCAGCGGCGCACGCGTCGATGCACGGACTATCGATGCCGATCACATGCTTGGCGAAAAGGATATCGCCACCATTCGACAGTGGGTCGACTCACTTGGACCGGATGGCGGGCCGACGGTTTCAATGAAGGCGAGGTGAGGGGGGAGTTAGGGCAGTAAGGCAGTATGTTAAGGGAATAGGGGAATAAGGGAGTAGGGGAGTATGTTTTGGTTGCGCATGAGCGCAGCGGCCGTATTCTTCACTGCCCCACTGCCCCACTGCCCCACTGCCCCACTGCCCTACTCATTCAACGGAACCACGCCGCAATCACCGGCTTGCGACCCGAAGACCAGTCGATAGCCGTCTTCATCCCAGGCCATGCTGGTGATGGCGCCCTTGCCGGGGCGGCGCAGGAGCACTTCCTTCTGGTCGGCGAAGCGAACGATCAGGATCATGCCGTCATTATAGCCGATGGCTGCAATATCTTCGCCTGGATGGCAGGCAACCGATGTCACCATGCTGTCGCCGCGAAGGCCAAGCTCCAGCGGGGCCTTGCCCATCGGGCCGTCCTTGCCCGCGAAGGGCCAGACGATTGCCGCCGGTGCGCCGGACGTGGCAAGCCATTTTGCCTTTGCGCTCCACGACCAGTCCTTCACCTTGGCCGGATAGCCGGTCATGCGCATATGTTTATTGTCTTCCAGCCGCCATCCATGCAGCGCGTTTTCCTGCATGGACGTGATGAGAAAACGCCCATCCGGCGAGAAGGTAATGCCGATATGCGCACCCTTCCATTCCAGTTCGACAGGCTTGGCCGCCGTGCCGGCCCAGATCAGCGTCGCGCCATTATAGCGCGCAATGGCAAGGCGCTGGCCCTTGGGCGCAAAGGCGATGCCTTCGACGCTTCGTTCCTGCGTGAATTCCTGCACCTTGCCGTCGGCGGCGCGTGACCAGGCGGTTTTGCCGGATGCAAAACCCACCGTTCCATTCGGTCCCGTTGCAACGGCGGTGATCCATTTGCGGGGAATGTTTGCAAGTTCGGTTACAACGCCTTTGGCGTCGATGCGGCAGACGCGGCCATCCTCGCCGCCTGTTACGAGCGATTTGCCGTCAACGGCCATTGCGGCGCTCAACAGTCCGTCATGGACCGTGGAGGTCTGGTGGCCGTCATCGAGCCGATGGACAGCGCCATCCGCCATTGCGAAGAAGGGAATGCCGCCGATAAAGCGCGCATAAAGACAGTGACCTTCAAGGTCGAACGGTGCAACGGTAGGCATCTATTCCAGTATCACTTCTTTTAACAGGTTCTGAGCCTGGAGCATTTCCAGCAAAAATGCGAAGCAGTTTTTCGTCGGATAATGCGACAGAACAAATTGTTAGAACCGCTCTGGATGTTCAGGCCCGGCAGTTCTCAAAACCGGCTTTCAATGCCGCCGGATCAAGCTCGCGCCCGATGAAGACGAGGCGGCTTTCATGCTTTTCTTCCGGCTTCCACGCGCGCTGGTGATCGCCTTCGATAATCATGTGCACGCCCTGCACGACATAGCGGTCCGGATCGTCCTTGAAGGCGATGATGCCTTTCAGGCGTAGGATATTCGGGCCTTGCGTCTGGGTAATGTTCTGGATCCATGGGAAAAATTTCGCCGGATCAATTTCACCTGTTCGCAGCGAAACGGACTTCACCGTAACGTCGTGGATGGGCGAGGCATGATCGTGATCGTGGTCGCAGTCCGGCCCGCAAACATGGTCGTGATCGTGATGATCATGATGGTGATGGTCATGCCCATGGTGATGATGATCGTGGTCGCAATCGGGGCCACAGACATGGTCCGGGTCGTCATGGTCGAGGAAGTGCGGATCATTGTCCAGAACGCGCTTCAGGTCGAAGGCGCCACGGTCCAGCACGCGGTCGAGCGGAATCGATGCGCGCTCGGTACGGTGGATGATTGCGTGCGGGTTGATGGCGCGCACGGTGGCTTCGACCGCCGCCAGTTCTTCCGGCGTCACGAGGTCGGTCTTGTTGATGAGCACGACATCGGCAAATGCGATCTGGTCTTCCGCCTCGCGGCTGTCCTTCAGGCGCAGCGGCAGGTGCTTGGCATCCACAAGGGCGACAACGGCATCAAGCCCGGTCTTGGCGCGCACGTCGTCATCCATGAAAAAAGTCTGCGCAACCGGAACCGGATCGGCAAGGCCCGTCGTCTCCACCACAATGGCGTCAAAACGTCCGGGGCGGCGCATCAGGCCTTCCACCACGCGGATCAGGTCGCCGCGCACGGTGCAGCAGATGCAGCCATTGTTCATCTCGTAGATTTCTTCGTCCGATTCGACGATGAGGTCGTTATCGATGCCGATTTCGCCGAACTCATTGACGATGACGGCATAGCGCTTGCCGTGGTTTTCGGTCAGGATGCGATTGAGAAGGGTCGTTTTCCCCGAGCCCAGATATCCGGTCAGAACGGTAACGGGAATGCGGCCAGCTTCAGTGGTTGCTGTTGCCTCGGCTTCGGCCATGGTTCGTACCTCTTGGAGTTAGCGTGATCCCGAACAAGATCACGCGTGCAATATGGCGTCAGAGCGGTTCCGGTTAAGCGGAGTTGTTGGGACCGCTCTTTTTGTTTTCTACGGCCCCGGAGCAGCCAGCGCGAAGCGGCGCAACACCGAGACCCTGATCGGACACCTGATATAAGGGAAGGGCAGTGCGAATACCATATGCAATGCTATAATATCACACGCAGCCGGATCATGTTCATGCCATCACTTTCGGGTTGAACCGGGCAAGCTCGAAGCGGTCCACATCACGCAGCAGATCAATGAAACCCGAAACCGCATGGGCGAGGAGCTTTTCACCGGCCTGTGCGCTGGCCGCTATTGCATTTCCGGCAACGCCGTCGGGGTTCAGGTCATGCATCTTCCAGCCGAAGGCGTGGGGGCCGTAAGCACGCAGATATTTGAATTCTTCTGCAAATTGCGACTGGGCATTGGGGAAGTTACGGGCCTTCGCCATATCCACCAGATCCGGACGCAGGGCCAGCATGACGGAGGTTTCGATGAAGCCTCCATGAATGTCCAGCGCCTTTTCTTCCGGCGTAATCAATCCTTCCGGCAGGCCGAAGCGCGTCCAGCTTGTTGCGACCGCAAGCATATCGAGGCGGGTTCGCAATTCGGTTGCCACGATGGTCATAAGAGGTGAATTGCCGCCATGCGCATTGAGCATGACGAGTTTGCGTATGCCACCGGCATGGAGGTTTTCGCCAATGGCGATCCACTGGTTCACAGCCTCTGCGAAAGCGAGGCTTTGTGTGCCTTTCGTATCCATATGCTCAATGGAATAGCCGACCGGCTGTGCAGGCAGGAAATTGACATTCAGATCGGCAGGCAGCGCATCGCTGACGCGCGCCACGATGCCCTCGACAATGATCGTGTCGGTTTCAAAGGGCAGGTGAGGTCCATGCTGCTCATGAGCGCCCAGTGGCAGGACGACAATCATGTCGCTGTTCTGATCGCGCAGATCGGTCATGTTTTTCTCGCTTTTTTGTTCGTTTAAGCCTTCAAGCCTAACCTTCGTTAGCCAAGACAGCAACTGGCGCTTGTCGTTTCATAAGGCAGATAATATTTTAACTTATAGAACCGGGCAGGGCTGTCGATCGCGCGACAAGATGACGTCGTAACAAAGTCGCAATGAGGACGAGGTGGCGATGAGCAAGGATAACAAGGCAGTTGTGCTTTACCGGCTGCAATCCGTGGCGCGGCTGACAAGAACGGTGCTGGCCGCCCGTCTCCTGGAACAGGGGCTTTATGCGGGGCAGGATGCAGTCATGCTGCAACTTGCTGCCGAAGATGGTTTGACACCGGGCATTCTGGCGCAGCGCCTCGGCGTTCGCCCGCCCACCATCACCAAGACGATCACCCGCCTGCAAGGGTAGGGATTTGTGGTCAAGCGCGCTTCCGAAACCGATCAGCGCCAGTCGCATGTCTATCTGACACAGGCGGGCCTTCAGACGATCAAGGCGATCGAAAAGTCCATCCGCAAGACGGAAAAGGATATGTTGAAAGGGCTCGACAAGAAGGATCGAAAGTCTCTGCTGAAAATGCTGGGCCGGATGGAGGGCAATCTGGTGTTGCGCGGCGCGGCGCGTGTTGCGGATGAGCCGGAAACAGAACCGCAGGAAGATGACGAGGCGGAATGAACCTGTCCTTTTCACAGCCCGTCGAAAGGGCTTCCAATTGAATGATTGCAATGGCATAACCGTTCGCAGGATGAACGGCTGCGCTTCCCTTGCCCGGGGCGCGGCTGGCGTTTCGGACTGCGCACGGACCGTTTTGGGGAGGCGACTTGGCCCAGAAAATTAAGCTCTCGACCATCGCTGACGCGCTCGGTGTTTCGACCGCCACCGTTTCGCTGGCATTGCGCGATAGTCCGCTGGTTGCCGACCAGACCCGTGAGAAGATCAAGGAACATGCGCGCGCCATCGGTTATATCTATAACCGCCGGGCGGCGAGCCTTCGTACCTCGCGTTCGGGCATTGTCGGCGTCGTCGTGCGGGACATCATGAACCCGTTTTTCGCGGAAATTCTCAAATCCATCGAAACCGAGCTCGACCGTTCGCGCCAGACTTTCATCCTGTCCAACCATTATGACCAGCTGGACAAACAGCGCACCTTCATGGACACGCTTTTGCAGCTTGGTGCGGATGGCGTCATCATGTCGCCTGCTATCGGCACGCCTGCCGAGGATATCCAGCTTGCCGAAGACAATGGCCTGCCGGTTGTGCTCATCGCGCGCAGTGTCGAGGGCGTGCATGCTCCGGTCTTCCGGGGCGACAATGCCTATGGGATCGGCCTTGCCACCAACCATCTGATTTCGCTTGGCCATACGCGCATTGCCATGATTGGCGGCACGGACCAGACTTCCACGGGCCGCGACCGTTATCGCGGTTATGTGCAGGCCATGGAAAAGGCCGGGCTTGAGGTCCGCCCCGACTGGCGCATTCCCGGCCCGCGCACCAAGCAGGGCGGGTTCGAGGTCGCGCCGCAGTTTCTGGCCCTGAAAGATAAACCAACGGCGGCGGTCTGCTGGAACGACCTGACGGCCATCGGCCTGATGAACGGCATTGCCCGCGCCGGGCTGGTGCCGGGCGAGGATATTTCCGTAACCGGCTATGACGATCTTGAGGAGGCGGCGATTGCCACGCCCGCGCTTACGACCGTCTGGAACGGCCAGCGCGAGGTGGGGCGCAGGGCTGCCCGTGCGCTGCTCGATCAGTTGAACGGCGTTGAGGTTTCCTCGACACAGGAACTCATCAGACCGGAACTGCATATCCGCCAATCGACATCCAAGCCGAAACACGCTTGATTCTTCCGCCCCATCCGTCAATCCTGCCGGACGGCTCCCCGGAGTGATTTTGAATTGCTGGAATTGCTCGTGAGATGACGCACCTATGACCAAACGTGATACGACTATACTAGTGCTTGGCAATTTTGATGATTATGCCGTGCAGCGGCTTTCGGACGAGTTCAATGTTCAGCGCATGGCGCGTGGCGACACCGCGCTTCTGGGGAGCGACTGGGTAAAGGACGTGAAAGGCATTGCCAGCATGTCCAAGGTCAGCGCCGACTTGATCGATGCCTTGCCCAATCTCGAAATCATCGGGAATTTCGGCGTCGGCTATGATGCGGTCGACGCCAGACATGCGGGCGCAAACAATGTCATGGTTACGAATACGCCGGATGTGCTGACCGAGGAAGTGGCCGATACGACCATTGGTCTCCTGATCGATACCGTGCGCGAATTGTCAAAGGCGCAGGAATTTCTGCGTCGCGGCGAGTGGGGAAAACAGGTGCGCTATCCGCTGTCGAAGCTGTCGCTGCGCGGGCGCAAGGTCGGTATTTTCGGGCTTGGCCGCATCGGCAAGGCTGTCGCCCGCCGTATCGAAGCCTTCGGCCTGCCGATCGCCTATCACAATCGCCGCAAGGCCGCCGATGTGGCTTATGATTATTATCCGAGCCTCAAGGAACTTGCCGGAGCGGTGGATACGCTCATTCTCGTTGCCCCCGGCGGGGCGGAAACCACCAGGGCGGTCAATATGGAAGTGTTGCAGGCACTTGGGCCGGAAGGCGTGCTCATCAATATCGGGCGAGGCTCGGTCGTGGATGAGGAGGCGCTTGCGCAAGCCCTGAAGGACGGTACGATTGCTGCTGCGGGCCTCGATGTTTTCGCCAACGAACCGCATGTGCCACAGGCGCTTCTCGATGCGCCGAACACGGTGTTGCTGCCGCATATCGGCTCGGCCTCGGTCAAGACACGCCGCGCCATGGCCGATCTCGTGGTCGATAATCTCATTGCATGGTTCGACAGCGGTACGGCGATTACGCCCGTGCCGGAGACGGTGGGGGTTAAAGCGGTAAGGCAGTAAGGCAGTATGTTAAGGGAATAGGGTAGGGGAGTATGTTTTGGTTGCGCATGAGCGCAGCGACCATATTCTTCACTGCCCCACTGCCCCACTGCCCCACTGCCCCACTGCCCCACTGCCCCACTGCCCTATGTTCCCGCACGGCATCGCCGAATGCCTCGAAAATTCTGCGCGAAGGCGCATCGGACTGGACCCAGTATTCCGGGTGCCATTGGACGCCGACGACAAATCCCCTGGCGTTCTTCACCGACACGGCTTCGACCGTGCCGTCCTCGGCAACGGCTTCGACCTCAAGCCGGGGTGCGAGCTTGTCGATAGCCTGCCGGTGAACGGAATTCACCCGCACGCTTTCTTCCTTCAGGATTTCCGCAAGGCATGAGTTCGGATTGAGTTTTACCGGGTGGCGGATGGCGAAGCGCTCCGCCTGGCTCTCCGAATCCGTTGCCCGATGGTCCATTCGGCCTGCAAGTCCCTGGATTTCCGTGGCAAGCGTGCCGCCCAGTGCCACGTTCAACTCCTGAAGTCCCCGGCAGATCGCCAATACCGGAACGCCTTTTTCGATGGCCGCGCGGATGAGCGGCAGCGATGTGGCGTCGCGGGCATCATCGTAAGGCTCGAACGCTTCGCTCGGCTCCACACCATAAAGCGAGGGGTGCACATTCGATCTAGAGCCGGTGACGAGCAGGCTGTCCACGGCATCGAGAATAGCGTCGAAATCCATCTTGTCGCCGAAACTTGGCACCAGAAGCGGCGTTACTTGTGCAACCTCGATGGCTGCGGCCAGATATTGCTCGGGCGCGGCATGCCAGACATAGTTTTCAAACGGCTTTACGTCGGTTGGCACGGCAACCAGAGGACGGGAAGACTTCTTGATATTTGGATTCATCGGCCTGGCCTTTAGAGCATTTTAGAGCCAAAAATGTGAATTTGCGTCGTTCTTTACTTCTCCGCATCCATGCGTGCAATCAAGAAGAGATGGCGTCTTTTCATTATGCCAATGCAGCATCTGTGTATTGCCTTGATTCAAAGCGTTTTTTACGCCTCACCATGGTTCAAATGGCAAATTTTATCCTTTACGGTGACAGCAAACAAAGGATGGATTGGCAGTTTGAGGGGATGAATGACTGACGATCAGCTTTTTTCGGTTAGAGGCAAGGTCATTGCCGTGACGGGGGGATCTTCCGGGTTGGGCCTGCGCATGGTGCATGTGCTGGCCGGTCATGGCGCCCGGGTGATATCGATTTCGCGCACCCATGCGGGCGAAAGCCTGTGCCCATCGGGCGGGGAAGTGCTGGAAATCATGGCAGATGTAACGCGCCCGGAAGAAATTGCGCGCGCCTTCGATGAAGGCGAAAGCCGCTTCGGGCCGATCAGCGCCTTGTTCAACAATGCCGGAGTTGCCCATATGGCCCGCGCTCTTGATACCACTCGCGATATGCTGGAGCATATTTTCGAGGTGAATGTCGCGGGTGCTTTCTTCACTGCGCAGGAGGTTGCGCGCCGGATGATCGCACAGGGGCAGGGCGGATCGATCATCAATGTCACGAGTATTCTGGGTGAGCGCCCGCAAAAGGGTGCGGCTGCCTATTCGATGTCGAAAGCCTGCGTGAGCCAGATGACGCGGGCACTGGCGCTGGAATGGGCGGCGCATGATATTCGCGTCAATGCAATCTCGCCCGGATGGTTTCCAACCCGAATCAACGAAGAGCAGTTACAGGGGCCGGCTGCGGGCTATCTCAAGGGGCGCAACCCCATGCGGCGGCTTGGTGATCCGAACGACCTCGACGGGGTTGTGCTGCTGCTGGCCTCGGATGCGAGCCGGTATATGACTGGGTCGATCATTACGGTCGATGGTGGCCACCAGCTCTGACGGAAACCTGCCCGTTCATAATCCAAAGACGGCAATGGTTGCCGGGGTTTTCGCTATTGTTGGGGATGGTTCCTTGCCATTATCCGCTTTTTATGTGCGTTTGCGCAGATATTTCCCATAAGGACAAGGCATAATATCCGGCATCTATTGCTGCTGGCAGGTTGTCGGGAAATATTCAAAACGGCTACCGCCAGAAGCCTAAGGTTGTAAACTCTTGTCTGGGTTGTATCATTCAGGTTTCCTCCTAAAATAGACTGATTACATCTTATGGTAGTTGTTGTGACAGCTTGTGGTTTAGTCTGGCGAAAGATATTTTTAAGTCATTCATGTCATATTTACCGGGTGAAAGGGGCATAAGCAGCGACATGTGGCGAAGCCGTAAACCTGAGATACCCGCAGACGTGCGGCTATCTTTTCTGCGAGCGCTTTATGGCAATCGCACAACGCTCTGGTTTGGTTTGCTCGCCCATGTGGTGGCGTGCGTCGTCATCTATGTGAAAACCGCCGACTGGCACTTTCTGGGCTTTGCGGGCATTTTTACTTTTGTCGCATTCGGCCGCCTCTATGACATGCACAAGTTCGATCAGGCGAAATTGACGGCGATTTCGCATGACGATTTGGACAAGTGGGAAGCGCATTATCTGATCGGCGCTTCGCTTGTCTGCGCTACGCTCGGCATGTTGTGTTTTTTCTCAAGCTATGTCCTGCGCGATGCCTTTGCGGAGCTTGCAAGCCTGACCGTTCTTCTGGCCTCGGTGGTTTCAATCGTCGGGCGCAATTACGCGTCGGCCAAGGCTGTGATCCTGATGTCGGTCTGCACGCTGATGCCCGTGCTTGCCGGGCTTATTCTTGCGGGGACGCCCTTTCACATCATTATCGGTCTTTTGCTGATCCCGTATTTTCTGTCCAACATCCAGATGGCGAACGGGTTGCGGGAGTTTCTGTTCGCCGCCGTTATGGGCAAGCGCCGCCTTTCCATCGTGGCCGGGCGCTTCGATGCAGCGCTCAACAATATGCCGCAGGGGCTTTTGATGTTCGACGGCGAGCAGCGTATTGCCGTCATCAACAACAAGGCCAAGGCGATGATGAGGATCGCCGAACACACCAAGCTGCACGGGCGCAAGCTGGAGGTGCTGTTGCGCTATTGCGTGAAGCAGGGCCTGTTTCCGCATAATGATCTAACCAATATCCGCTTGCGGATGGAAGATATCCTTATGGGCCGCAAGGCGCGGGATATTTTCCAGCTTTCCGACCGTCGCTATATCGAGTGCATCGGCAACCAGACCGTCAGTTCCGGCGCGGTCATGATGTTTGAAGACGTCACCCAGCGTGTGGAGTCGGAAGCGCGCATTCAGCATATGGCGCGTTTCGACGGGCTGACGGGACTACCGAACCGGAACTATTTCGAGACCATGATGCGTTCGCTGCGGCCCCATCAGGACCAGAATTCAAAGGTTGCGCTGATCGTCATCGACATCAATCATTTCAAGCATGTCAACGATACGCTGGGCCACCATACCGGCGATGTGTTGCTGCGCCTTTTTGCCGAACGCCTCAATTCGCTCGATCCGCAGCGTTATGTCGCCTCGCGGTTCGGCGGCGACGAGTTCGTCATCTTCGTTTTCAACCTGCATGATTCCAGCGAAGTCAACGGGATGATGGAACACATCATTTCGGCTGTTAAGGGCGTTTACGACCTCGATGGCGCGCAGGTCGATATCGATATCAGCGCCGGTGTCGCTATCGAGGATATCGACAAGTGCGATGTCGGAAACATGCACATCAAAGCCGATCTGGCGCTTTATGAAGCAAAGGGTGAGGAAAACCGGCAGTGGGCTGCTTTCGTCGGTGCTATGGATACAAAATATCGCAGCCGCCAGAAATTGAAGGCAGACCTGCGGCAGGCTGTTGCCCAGCGCGAAATCCACGTCGCTTATCAGCCGATCGTTAGTGCGCAGTCGCTGCGGATCGTCGCCTGCGAGGCGCTTGCGCGCTGGAACCATGCCGAGCTTGGCCTTGTGCCGCCCGCAGAGTTTATTCCACTTGCCGAGGAAATAGGCCTCATTTCAGAAATCACCCGCTTCATGCTGGAGCAGGCCTGCATGGATTGCCTGTCCTGGGGCGACAAGATCGTTGTGTCGGTCAATCTGTCGGCCATCGATCTGAAGAACAACGATATTGCGCGCGACATCGCCTATGCGCTTGAGAAGTCCGGCCTGCCGGCGCACCGCCTGGAAGTCGAGGTGACGGAAAGCGCGATCATCGCAGACCGCAACAAGACGTCGCTCGTCCTGCAACGCTTGAAGAATGCGGGCATCAATATCGCGCTCGATGATTTTGGAACCGGCTATTCGAGCCTCAGCTATCTCAATACCTTGCCGCTAACCAAGGTGAAGGTGGACCGCTCCTTCGTGCGCGATATCACCTCCGACAGGCGGTCGCTCATGCTTTTGCGCGGCGTCACCCAGCTTTCACATGAACTCGGTCTCGGCGTGACGGTCGAGGGGGTGGAAACGGAAGAGCAACTGGCGCTCATTCGTGTTGCCGCTGGCGCCGATCTGGTTCAGGGCTATCTCTTCGGCATGCCCCTTCCGACGGAAGAAATCAGCGTCCTTACCGCCAAATCAATGGTGCGGCGTGCGGGCGGGCGTACCGTCGCCTGATTTTGCACCGCAGCCACCTTCCCGCATAGGTGTTTCACGCTTTTGCTGGGCGTGCTCTTAAGCATAATATTGCTGGGACAGGCGAATTGTTTCACGTTTTTATGAAGCATTAAATGTGTATAAATTTACGTGAAGACTGGAATTATCTCCCTTTTTTGTTAATATATATCCGAATGATTGTGTATTTTTATTATTTTAAATAACTAATACATGATTTTCTTATTTAGGTATCAAGTATATAAAGGGGAGGAAATGAAGCGTCTATTCCGCTTTGCCTTATATCTGTGTGTTGCCCTCATTATCTTTGCAGGGGCTGGAACAGTAATCTTCTGGAAGAAGATAAATGAATACTGGGCGGTGTATCAGTATGCGCAGGTGTTCAAGCCCGATACCATAAATGAGAATTTCCGCAGCCTTTACAAGAAATATCCCTCGGTTCGTGTGCCGCATACGGGCGAGGTCAGCCCCTTGCCGAGAGGTGAACAGCCGCTTCCCGAAACCTATACCTACAAGGGCGAGACCCGTAAGGTTGCCGACTGGCTGGAGCGGACCGACACGACCGGCTTTATCGTGCTGAAAGATGGCGTCGTTGTTCACGAGCAATATGAGCGCGGCAACAGCGAAACAACGCAATCGATTGCAATGTCGCTGTCGAAATCCTTCGTTTCATTCCTTGTCGGCAATGCGGTGCGTGACGGTCAGATCAAACTTGACCAGACGGTGGATCATTATGCGCCTTTGCTGAAGGAGGGCGGTTACAAGGAGGTGACGGTCAAGAACGTCCTGCAAATGTCGTCGGGCATCGGCTTCAATGAAAACTATGGCGATCTCAATTCGGATATCGTGCGCTATATCGTGCAGATGCTGACGGGATCAGTCGATGATTTTACCGCCAAACTGAAGAACGAAGTCCCGCAAGGGACCATCAATCATTATGTGTCTGCTGATACCCAGGTTCTGGCCATGGTGCTGGAAGGGGCGACGGGCGTTCCATTCCAGAAATATTTTGAAGACAAGCTTTAGTCGAGGCTTGGCGCCGAAGCCGATGCTTATTGGCTGACCGACGAGAAGGGTGACGTCGTGGCGGCGGGCGGACTTAATGCGGTGCTTCGCGACTATGCGCGCTTCGGCCTTCTCTATATGAATGAAGGACGCAACTATCGCGGTGAGCAGCTTGTGCCGGCACAATGGGTGCATGATTCAGTAACGCCGGACCAGCCTTACCTCATGCCCGGCCGCAAGGATGCCTTGGGGAAAATTCCCTTCGGCTATGGCTATCAATGGTGGATTCCTGTCGAACCGGAAGGAGATTTCTGTGCGGTGGGCATCTACGGTCAGTTCATTTATGTCAATCCGGCCAAGCATGTCGTGATCGCCAAAACCTCAGCCTATCCGAATTATAATATTGACGGGCAGAAAGTGAAGGACGAATCCATGTATGTTTTCCAAGCCATCGCGAATGCGCTTTAGATAAGTGCGGCAGGCCCGGTGCGAGGACAAAAAACTATTGGAGCAATCGCCTGATGGTTCCGTTCCAACTCACCGGAAAATGTAAAAATGGCCGCAATCTGCGGCCATTTTCATGTTTCCCGGCGGCTTATCTGAAAAGAGTGTACCAGCGCTGTGCGGCCTGAATTATTTTTGTGCGTACCGCTGCCATAAAAGCTGAAGTTATATCTTTACATGCTTGTTAAGCCGCTTATTCTGCGCGCTGATTTGGGTGGGTGCGGAAATCAATTGCATGACAAATAGAGCTGTTACAGGCGAGAATCCGCCGTTGTCGAATTTTGCGCGGCAACTGCTGCAATTTCTCGACCGGGTCGAATATCGCCGCATCGTTCATGCCGAAGATCTGGAGGAAATCGGCCGCCTTCGCTACCGGTCCTACCGCACGCGCAATGTGATGCATGAGGCGGAAGTTCCCTCTATCGTGGACGATATCGATCGCGACAGTCACGCTTTTGTCTATGGCGTACATGTGGATGGCCAACTGGTCAGCACGCTGCGTGTTCATCACATCACGCCTGATCATCGCCGGGGGACGAGCTATGCACTTTCCCGGATATTCTTGATCCTCTTTTGAACAGCGGTATGCATTTCGTTGATCCGACGCGCTTTGCCGCCGATCCCGATCTTTTGAGCGAATATCCCGCTATTCCCTATATAACCTTGCGCGTTGCGGCGATGGCTTCGGAATTTTTCGGCGCCGACCAGTGCCTTGCCGCTGTGAAACCTGAACACATGGCGTTCTACAAGCGTATTTTCGGCACTACCGTCATGGCAGATGCGCGGGAACACGAGGGCTATGGAATCAAGGTGGGATTGGGGGCCGCGCCGATCCGCAATATTCGCGATGCGGTGGCGGTGCGTTATCCGTTTTTCAAGTCGCAGCCGCACGAGCGCCGGGCCATGTTTGCCGATATGCACGCGGGCGTCGTCCCGCTGACGATTCTACCCACCGCGAAATATACTGGCTTGGGCGCGTAGTTTTAAACAATTAAATATAGCCAGAAGGGTAGTTTCGCTTTACGAAGATTGCGCAAGCCGCTTCGGGCGGAAAAAGAGGGATGCTGCGACGAAAAGCCTTGCGGCCAAAATCGGGCTTTGCGCGTCTATGCATTGAAGATCACAGGTATTTTCGCTTAACATGGCTATGTTCAAAGCGAAAAATCTGAATGGGTGGAACTGAAATGGCAGAACATCATACGACAGCTCCGGCTGAACTTGGCGCACCGATGGACTATGCTGAGCATGAGAAAACTTATGCCGGTTTTGCGGGCTTGGTGAAATGGGCCACAGTGGTGCTCGTTGCCCTTATGATTGCCATGGCATTCGGCTTCTTTGCTGGTGGTTTCTTTTCTGCGACCGTTCTTTTCGTTCTTGTCTGCGTCGTTGCCTGGTTCCTTCTTTCGTGACCGCTGCCGCCGGATGGAAATGTCCGGCATGGCATTGCTGAACTGAAGCGCGAACCTTGAATTGACCCGCACAATTAGATCGAATGTCTTGGCATGGGCGGCCATGCCGATAATATATATATGTCTGTAGTTCAGTAATTTTAAAAATAGCTTCTCCCCGGAAGCCCGCATTTGTGCATGACCGGGACCAAACCCGGAAGAACGCCACGAAAGGGAAACCAGCTTGGCCCAGACGTTATATATCCCGAAAGAGAGTGACCCCAACGAAACCCGTGTTGCGGGGTCGGCGGAGACGGTGAAGAAATTCATCGCGCTTGGTTTTGATGTCGTGGTGGAAAAAGGCGCAGGCGAGAAATCGCGCATTCCCGATGCCGAATTTGCGGCAGCCGGTGCCCGCATCGGCACGGCGGTGGATGCCAAAACGGCGGATGTCATCTTGAAAGTTCGCCGTCCGGGCGATGCGGAACTGAAAGCGTATAAATCGGGCGCAGCACTTTTCGCCATGCTGGACCCCTATGGCCATGAAGATGCGGTGGCGGCTCTTGCCAGGGCTGGAATTTCGGCTTTTACGATGGAATTCATACCGCGCATAACCCGCGCGCAGGTGATGGACGTTCTGTCTTCGCAGGCCAATCTTGCCGGTTATCAGGCGGTGATCGATGCGGCGGAAGTCTATGACCGCGCCATGCCGATGATGATGACGGCAGCGGGCACGGTTCCCGCCGCCAAGGTTTTCGTCATGGGGGCGGGCGTTGCCGGTCTTCAGGCGATTGCGACCGCGCGCCGTCTGGGTGCAGTCGTGACCGCCACCGATGTTCGCCCGGCGGCGAAGGAACAAGTTGCCTCGCTTGGCGCGAAGTTCATCGCGGTCGAGGACGACGAGTTCAAGGCGGCGGAAACCGCCGGCGGCTATGCCAAGGAAATGTCGAAGGACTATCAGGCCAAACAGGCAGCACTCGTTGCCGACCATATCGCCAAGCAGGATATCGTCATCACCACGGCGCTTATTCCGGGCCGTCCGGCCCCGCGTCTGGTGTCGAAGGAAATGGTCGCTTCCATGCGCCCGGGTTCGGTGCTGGTCGATCTGGCGGTTGAGCGCGGCGGCAATGTCGAAGGCGCTGTTCCCGGTGAAATTGCCGACGTGAATGGCGTCAAGATTGTCGGCTATCTCAACGTGCCGGGCCGCATCGCGGCCAGCGCCTCGCAGCTTTATGCGCGCAACCTGATCGCCTTTGTCGAAACGCTGGTCGATAAGGAAAGCAAAGTCCTGAAGATTGACCCGGAAGAAGAGCTGGTGAAGGCGACGCTTCTCACCCATCAGGGCAGGATTTTGCATCCGGCTTTCGCCAAGGCAGAAACGGCACCGGCTGCCGTGACTGAAAAGGCTGAAAAACCGAAGGCCGCACCCAAGGCCCCCCCCAAGGCTGCTGCAAAGCCTGCGAAAAAAGCCCCGGCAAAAGCGGCGAAGAAACCATCGTCCCCCAAGTCTCCGGTTGATGGAGGAGAGGCATAATGGCCGATACAAATCTCGATAAAGCCCTTGAGGGCCTCAATCAGGCCGCGGATGCTGTGCGTCAGGCGGCGGAAAATGCTGGCGGTTTTGGTGATGCGGCTGCGGCTGCCGCACATGCCGCATCAGGCGGCGCGATTGATCCGTTCATCTTTCGCTTTGCGATTTTCATCCTGTCGATCTTCGTCGGCTATTACGTTGTCTGGTCGGTCACGCCCGCGCTCCACACGCCGCTGATGGCTGTCACCAACGCCATTTCCTCGGTGATCGTGGTGGGCGCGCTTCTGGCCGTCGGGCTTTCGCTTTCCGGCTGGGCAACCGGCTTCGGTTTCATTGCGCTCATTCTGGCGAGCGTCAATATTTTCGGCGGCTTTCTGGTCACCCAGCGCATGCTTGCCATGTACAAGAAAAAAGAAAAGTGAGGCTGAACCATTATGAGCGTTAATCTCGCAGCCTTCCTTTATCTCGTCTCCGGCGTGCTGTTCATTCTGGCGCTGCGCGGCCTGTCGCATCCGACAACCAGCCGTCAGGGCAATATGTACGGCATGATCGGCATGGCGATCTCCATCGTCACCACGCTTTTGCTGGCGCGCCCGAGCTTCGGCGGTCTGGTGCTGATTATCGTCGGCATCGCTATTGGCGGCGGCATCGGTGCTGTCATTGCCCGCCGTATCGCCATGACAGCCATGCCGCAGCTTGTCGCCGCCTTCCACTCACTGATCGGCCTTGCTGCCGTTCTGGTGGCTGCTGCCGCACTTTATTCGCCGCATTCCTTCGGGATTGGCGAAGTGGGCCAGATCCACGGTCAGGCGCTCATCGAAATGTCGCTCGGCGTGGCCATTGGCGCAATCACCTTCACCGGCTCGATCATTGCCTTTCTGAAACTCGATGGCCGCATGTCGGGCAAGCCGATCATGCTGCCGGGCCGCCACGTCATCAATGCGGCTCTGGCCGCAGCCATCGTGCTTCTGATCGTCGTGCTGACCAACACGGAAAGCCATTTCGTGTTCTGGCTGATCGTGCTTCTGTCGCTCGTCTTCGGCGTTCTTATCATCGTGCCCATTGGCGGCGCGGATATGCCGGTCGTCGTTTCCATGCTGAACTCCTATTCGGGTTGGGCGGCTGCTGGCATCGGCTTCACGCTTGGCAATCTGGCGCTCATTATCACCGGCGCGCTGGTGGGTTCGTCAGGTGCGATCCTGTCCTACATCATGTGCAAAGGCATGAACCGTTCGTTCATTTCGGTCATTCTCGGCGGCTTTGGCGGCGATACGTCTTCGGCTGCTGGCGGCGAGGTCGAGCAGCGCCCGGTCAAGCAGGGTTCTGCCGACGATGCGGCCTTCATCCTGAAGAACGCTTCCAAGGTCATCATCGTGCCGGGCTATGGCATGGCGGTGGCGCAGGCCCAGCATGCGCTGCGTGAAATGGCCGATAAACTGAAGGCTGAAGGCGTGGAAGTGAAATACGCCATCCACCCGGTCGCGGGCCGTATGCCGGGCCATATGAACGTGCTTCTGGCCGAGGCCAATGTGCCTTACGATGAAGTGTTCGAGCTGGAAGACATCAATTCGGAATTCGCAACCGCCGATGTGGCCTTCGTGATTGGCGCCAACGACGTCACCAATCCGGCGGCAAAGACTGATCCGAAGTCACCGATTTTCGGCATGCCGATCCTTGATGTGGACAAGGCCGGAACGGTCCTCTTCATCAAGCGCGGCATGGGTTCCGGCTATGCGGGCGTGGAGAACGAACTCTTCTTCCGCGACAACACCATGATGCTCTTTGCCGATGCGAAGAAGATGGTTGAGAGCATTGTGAAGGCGTTGGACCATTAAGGGAAGGCAGTAGGGCAGTATGTTTGATTTGCAAACATGTTCCCCCTATTCGCCTTACTCCCTTACTCCCTTACTCCCTTAAAACATACTGCCCTATTGCCCTAACATAGCATCCTGCAAAGCGCGCAGTTCCGCGATCCTGGAGCCGGGCTGCGGGGCGGCATTGGCATAGGTGATGAGTTCGCCTTTTTTGATCGGCGCGATGACCGTGCCGTTCTGGAGCAGGCCGCAGGGAATGGCCTTCGCGGCGCGCGCTTCCGGCACCGTCATGATCCATGAGCGGTAGCAATATTGGCCGATAGCGTCCAGATGCTCGCCGGGCTGCATGTCCTTTTTGGCAACCGCGCAGACTTCCGCCACCGGCTTTGGCAGCGGCACCATGTCAGTCTTGCCGTGAAGCACGACGCGGGCGACGGTCAGCGGCACTTCAAGTGAAGTCAGATGATATGGCCGGTGGAAGGTGAAATAAGGGCCTTTGCCGATTTTCAGGTCTTCCAGACGTTCGTTGAGGCGGGGGTGGTCCATCTTCGCCACGACGAACACGCCCGGCGAAACGCCCTTGCCGATGGAATAATCAACCACGCCGCTTTTGCTGAGAACGCCGCCTTCGGCCTGTGGGATCAGCGTGTGGCTTAGCTGGTCAATGCTGGCGCGGGGGCCGTGCATGCCGGCAATGTCCGGCACAAGGCCGGTGGCATTGGCAATCGCCGCCATCTCCACCATGGTTTTGGAGCCATCGATAAACTCGACCAGCAGGCGCACATTCATGTTCCGGCGATCTGCTTCTTGCCTGTAATCGTCGGGTGTGGCGTCGAAATTGAGCGGGTTGTTCTTGCCCTTGCCAGCCGAAACCACTTCATAGCCAAGGGCCGAAACAAACTCGATCAGTTCCATGCAGGATGACGGCTCATCACCCGCGCCCAGCGAATAAATCACGCCCTGCTTGTCGGCCTGCGCTTTAAGATATGGGCCAATGGTGACATCGGCCTCGACATTCATCATGACAAGGTGCTTGCCATTGCGGATGGCTGCAATGCCTGTCTCGGCGCCCACTTCCGGAATGCCCGTCGCGTCGATGATGACATCGATGAGCGGGTTGGAGAGGATCAGGTCGTTATCGTCAGTAACGGCAATCTTGCCCGCTTCGATGGCGCGGGTCATTGCGGATTCGGTCGTGGCTCCGCGCGCGTTTTCTTCGTCGCCATAGGCGGTGCGGATGGCCTTGAAAGTGTTGGGCAGGCGGCGGGCGGAAAGGGCGCCGACCTCAATGCCCTGCATCCGTGCCACCTGTGTAACGATATCCGTGCCCATTTCGCCTGCGCCGATAAGGCCGATGCGGATCGGTTTGCCGGTTTCCGCCCGCGCTGCGAGATCGCGCGCCAGCCCGACCAGTGCCACATTTGTTGTCATGAAACTCTCCGCAAACGTCAGAACCGCACGAGCACAATAATTTTGTCACGCGCGTGTTGATATAGGTGCGTAATGGATGAACAGTCTCTATATCAACACTGCCGGGCGCGCATCCATAAACTGCGCGACAAATTACGCATTCCCCCGAACGTGCGGCTCAAAAAGGAAGTCGAGGGGTCTTCACCTGGAGTTACCATGAACAGCGCATACCCATTCGACCTGTTTATTTTCGACTGTGATGGCGTGCTTGTCGATAGCGAGCCGCTTTCCTGCCGGGCTTTCGAGCAGGTCTATGCTGATTATGGCATGGCGCTGCCGGAGGGGACGGTTGCGCAGGGCATCGGCATGAAACAGGCTGATATCATGCAAATGATCGAGGATATGACCGGCTATCGCCTGCCGGAAGAGGCGGGCGCCGCATTTTGGCCCGCCACGCGCACGCTGTTTGCGCAAGCCTTGCAGCCGACCGTCGGCATAGCGGACTTCCTGCGTGATTTGCCGCAAAAGCGTTGTGTTGCTTCGTCGTCGCAACCCGAGCGCATTGCGTTCAGCCTTCAGAAGACGGGCCTCGACCAATATTTTGGCGATGCGGTCTATTCGTCCAGCATGGTCAAGCGCGGCAAGCCCGCGCCGGACCTGTTTCTGTTTGCGGCCGACAAGATGGGTGTCGATCCGGCGCGTTGTGTGGTGATCGAGGATTCGCCCTTTGGCATTGAAGGCGCTGTTGCGGCAGGCATGACGGCTTTCGGCTATACGGGCGGCGGGCATAGCTATGATGGCCATGCCGAAAAACTGATGGCCAAGGGCGCGCGACAGGTTTTCGCGCATTGGGACGAAATGGTCCGCGAAATTCTGGCCGCGGCCTGAGCGGCAAGGGCTTGCCGCTGCGTCTTTATCGGTTAAACAGAAGATGATATTATATCAGCAGGAAATGGCAGGGAATGAAAAACGCGATCACGCTTGACCAGTTGCGCGAATCCATAGGCACGGAAATTGGTTGCTCCGAATGGCGGGAAGTCACGCAGGAGATGATAAACCAGTTTGCGGATGCGACGGATGACCATCAGTTCATCCATGTCGATCCAGAGCGCGCAGCCAAGGAAACGCCGTTCGGGGGCACGATTGCGCATGGCTTTCTCACGCTGTCACTGCTTTCCACGCTGGCCTATGAGGCGCTTCCGATGTTGGAAGGGGCTACGATGGGCATCAATTACGGCTTCGACAAGCTGCGCTTCGTGTCGCCTGTGAAGACTGGCGCGCGCGTGCGCGCCCGCTTCAAGCTGGCGGATGCAGACATCCGCCCATCGGGGCGCGTGGTCAATCATTACGATGTGACGCTGGAAATCGAAAACTCGCTGAAGCCCGCGCTTACTGCCACCTGGCTTATCATTACCATGGTGGAACCGCCGGAAGCCTGAAACATGTCTGGCAAAGGTGGGAACCGCCCGCGCGGGGAATAGTTTGGGTGTCGTATGATAAAACGCGATACGCTTTAAGCTGCTTCGGGATAATCTTCGGGAAGCCGTCCTTCTTCATCGAGAGGGGCGGCTTTTCCATGATGCGTGGTCATGAGGTCGCGGAAGAAGAATGGGCCATGCAGAAACATGCCGAAATCATAGAAATTCTTCTTTTCCGCCCCGCGCATATAAAGCAGATGCATCAGGAAGAAATTGCCCTTTGATCGCTTGTAGCGATTTTCGCTATGCACGTTCTTGAAGCGGATGCGATGGATGAGTGGCGGATTGGCGGTCTTTATCTTCAAAGCCCTGGCGGGGTCGCAACCGTAGAAATGGATGATGTCGGTCAGAACCTGAAATTCCGACCACAGGACCGGGCTTTCCTGCATGACGACGCGCACGTCTTCCCGCAGGGATTTTGCTTTCGGGTGCAGCGCGATCATCATCAGGCATGAACCGATGGCAAGCAGCGACACGGGCTTTCTCGCCAGAAGATCCGGGCGTTCACGCTGGAGATCGGCAAGGGCCTTGATAGCGGGGACGGTGCCCAGATTATGGGCGACGATGACGATTTCATCCGCATCGCTGGCCTCGATCTTGCGTTTCAGCGCCTCGGCGAAAGCCTTGCGGCGCTGGTTCAGCTTTTCGTTTCGGCCATGGATACGGTCATAGGCGGCCGACTAGTCGTCGAGCAGATAGGACATGAAAAACCTGTCGCCCGGCTTGCGCACAAGCAATGTTGCAATGAATGCCGCAAGCGGTACCGACCAGATGAGATGGATGGCGGAAAAACCGGCAATCAGGGGCGCGGCAACTATCAGCCCCGCCACACCCAGAATGACGAGCGATAGCAGGAAGGGCCACAGAAAGAACATGACGAAGCGCCAGCTCGTGGTCAGATAGCGCCATAAGGTGCCGGTGAGAAGGATATTCATGAAGGCGCGAAGCCGGTTAACATGCGTTTTGGCGTCGTGCGCGCAGCGTAATCATCGAAAATATCGGCGGTGCCGAACTGGCAGAATTCCGTCTCCGTGCGCCAGCCATTGCCTTGCGTGGTGGCGGCCAGCGTGCCGCAATCATTCGGCTCGTCCTGCATGGGCGGCAGTCTGGTCCTGGCGTTCCACAGACGGTCGAAATCCTTCAATGCCTGCGCATGGCGCACGCGGACGGCCTTGGGATGCAGGCCTTCATAGCCTGTGAACTGGATGACGAGTCGTTTGAGCAAAAGCATAAAGAGAATCGGAAGATGGAGTGAGGAGGTTGTCGGCTTGCGGATGGTCGCTATGGGGCGCTAATGGGGCCGAATTATGCGGGAACCGGTTGCCGCATACCCTATCCGCCAGTTGGCGGCCATAGTAAATCGTTATTAAGGCCCTATTTCATGCAAGCGGTGGGCAAAATTGCATCTTGATATGGACAGGCCAGGCTCTTTCTGGTAATAGCCACGACCAATTTGCAGCGTTTCCGTTGCGAAGCTTGGGAGCCTTTGGGCGTTGATCGGCCGGCCAGACCGGCTGAAATCGTTAGAAGACCCCCGAAAGGCCTCAGGCTTATCCGAAATTCTAACCGATACGGGAATACACGTGCAGGTACTCGTCCGCGATAATAATGTTGATCAGGCTCTCCGCGCTCTCAAGAAAAAGATGCAGCGCGAAGGTATCTTCCGCGAAATGAAGATGCGTGGCCATTATGAAAAGCCGTCCGAAAAGCGCGCCCGCGAAAAGGCAGAAGCCGTTCGCCGCGCACGCAAGCTGGCCCGTAAGCGCGCCCAGCGCGAAGGTCTCATCGGCGGCCGTACAGGCGCTCGCTGATTGGCTGTGATATAGGCGCTGTGGTAGCGGCGCCTTTTTGCTTTCCGGTGCGGCTTCGGGCTTGCGCCGGATTTTGCGCGTTTCGATTGTGGAAAATAGAGGCGAGGCCGCTTGAGCGGGAGGCCTGTTCCATGATGGATGCTCCGGCCCGGCCATGCCATGTCCTGAGAACATGCCCTGTGAAAAAGCGGGTTATCCTGTATTCAGGTGAAGCTTATCATTTTTCCCGCCCAGAACGGGCTCATACGCTCCGATTTTTAATGCAGCGTTACGAAAAGTTTCTGGACTTCTCCAGCATCATTTTGTGTAAAACAAAAAAGGGTGCCTGGCTTTGAGGTTGGGCGTCCGCAGGCGGAGTAATCTCTTTTCCTGCCGCCTCTTTGCTATTTTTATCTGCTGGTTCAAACCAGCATAGTGCCGGAACTGACAAATCGTCCGACGAGGCGTAAGGTCTGAAGATCCGGTGCGGAATGGAAAAGAAGCAGGGGCCCGTGGCCTTGCTGTTTCTGTCGAGCTGAAAGGAATGCTGCAATTGGCGATGCGCTTAAAGGTGATGCAATTGTCTGAAACGGAGGTTTCGGGAATTGAGGCGTCGGGTGGAGCAGGCCGAAACGGCCTTATCATCGCCGCCGCACTTCTGGCTTTGACCGTTGCCGGGTGCCAAAGTACCAATTCGACGCTCAGCACTGTCGATAGGGCACAGGGATCGAGCGAGAATATCAGTTCGCTGACGAGCGTGATCCAGAGCAATCCGCGCGATCCCGAAGGCTATAATGTTCGCGGCTCCGCTTATGGCAAGGCCGGACGCTACAAGGAAGCGATGCGCGATTTCGATCAGGCGATCGCGCTTAACCCGAATTTCTATCAGGCCTATGCCAACCGTGCGCTGGTCGATCGCTATATGGGTGACAACAATAAGGCCGTGCAGGACTACAGCCGCGCTATCCAGCTTAATCCGCAATATGACGCCGCCTATATCGGCCGTGGCAATGTCTATCGTCAGGCGGGTCATCTCGATCAGGCACTCAACGATTTCAACCAGGCCATTGCCTTGCGGACCACAGATGGCCGCGCCTATCACAATCGCGGCCTGATCTATCAGGCCAAGGGCCTGCATAAGCAGGCCATCGAGGACTTCTCGAAAGCAATTTCGCTCAATTCCACTGCGCCTGAACCCTATAACGGGCGCGGAATTTCCTATGTGGCGCTGGGTGATTACGATAACGCTTTCGACGATTTCAACACGGCGATCACGCTCGACCAGAATGTGGCCGAAAGCTGGGCCAATCAGGCGCTGGTCTACGAACACAATGGCGACAAGGCAAAGGCTGCAAATTCTTACGCCCGCGCCGTGCAGCTCGACCCGAAGTATAAGCCTGCGAAAGACGGTCTGGCCCGCACGCGGGGTTAAGTTTGCGCATCTGCGATACGATCAAAGCGGCGATTCCCGAACCGGGGGAGCGCCGCTTTTCTTTATCGCAAACCGCGATATATTCAATTTCATGTCACTCTTCGATCACATTGGTTTCAAAGCCCGCGACATCAATCGCAGCCTTTCCTTCTATGAAAGCTGTATGCCGGAACTTGGGCTGGATGTGATTGCCCGCTCCGGCAGCGGGTTTTTCGTCAGCGGAGGAGAGCGTGCGCCGGTTCCATTTCTGTGGATATATGGTGGCGATCCTGCCGGGGAACATGGCGAGGACAGGCCGGGCGACCGCCTGCACCTGATGTTCACGGCGGGAAGCCGGGAAGAGGTCGAAGCCTTCTATAAGGCTGCTATCAGGGCTGGCGGCAAGGATAGCGGCAGCCCCAGCTATCAGGGCCCGGAAGAAATGGGCTATTACGCGGCGCTCGTCTTCGATCCTGACGGAAACACGCTTGAAGCGGGCTTCCGCGAGAGGAAGAGATAATTCCTGAACGGATCAGGCGCGCAGATTGCGCTTGTCGAGACGGTTTACCAGACGGTCGCCGACCCACTGGATGCCGCAGACCATGATGATGAGAATAATCACCACGGCGATCATCACCTGCGTTTCAAAACGCTGATAGCCATAGCGGATGGCAAGGTCGCCAAGGCCGCCCGCGCCGATGGCGCCAGCCATGGCCGAAGCGCCGATAAGCGTGATGACCGTGACCGTGAAACCGGCAATGATGCCGGGCAAAGCTTCCGGGATCAGCACTTCGCGCACGATGGTCCAGCGGTTTGCGCCCATGGAGCGGGCTGCTTCGATCAGGCCATGATCCACTTCGCGCAGCGATACTTCTGCTATGCGCGCATAATAGGGGATGGCGGCAATCGACAGCGGCACGATGGAGGCCCATGTGCCGATGGAGGTGCCGACGATGAAGCGCGTCACCGGAATGAGCGCCACCAGCAGGATGATGAATGGAACCGAGCGGAAGCCGTTGATGATTGCGCCGAGGATCGTGTTGAGCGTCAGGTTTTGGGCAAGGCCACCGCGCTCGGTCAGGATCATGATGAGCGCGAGCGGCAGACCGACGACGAGCGAAATCAGGCTCGAAAAGCCGGCCATGATGATGGTCTCCCAGAAGGAACGCCAGAGAAGATCAAGCATTGCCTGAGACATAGCCGAGAACCTCCGTGGCGTCTGCATGGGTGTTGAGATAGCCGATGGCGGCTTTGAGTTTGGTCTTGTCCTCAGCGGGCAGGCCGATGAAAAGCGTGCCAACCGGCTCGCCCTGGATCGTGTCCATCCCGCCATGGATGAGTTGCGGCGCAAGGCTGGTGGCCGCCGCCACGTCATTGAAGAATGCGCCTTTCGCGGCCATGCCGGAAAGCTTCACCCTCAGAATTGCCTGGTCGCCCTTCTTTTCCAGGCGATTGCGCCATATAGCGGGCAGTTCCGGCGTCAGCACCTGCAACATGCTCTGCGTCACCGGTGATTGTGGATTGGCGAAAACTTTCCAGACCGGGCCTTCCTCTGCAATCAAACCGTGATCGAGCACGATCACACGGTCAGCGATGCGGCGGATGACATCCATTTCATGGGTGATGAGCAGAATGGTGAGGCCAAGCTTTGCGTTGATATCTTTCAGGAGCGCCAGAATGGACTGGGTGGTTTCCGGGTCGAGCGCCGAGGTGGCCTCGTCGGAAAGCAAAACAGCCGGTTCGGCAGCAAGTGCGCGCGCAATGCCGACGCGCTGTTTCTGGCCTCCGGAAAGCTGGGCCGGGTAATGTGATGCCTTGTCGGAAAGGCCGACCAGTTCCAGAAGTTCTGCCACGCGCTTGATACGTTCGGCTTTGGGCATGCCTGCGATTTTAAGGGGCAGGGCGATATTTTGGGCAGCGGTCTTGGCCGAGAGCAGGTTGAAATGCTGGAACACCATGCCAATGCGTCGACGCACCGGGCGAAGCGCGTCTTCGTCAAGGCTGGTGATTTCGCGCCCCTCGATATGAATCGAACCCGTATCGGGCTTTTCCAGACCGTTGACGCAACGGATAAGTGTGGACTTGCCCGCGCCGCTGCGACCGATGATGCCTAGGATTTCGCCGCGCGCGACGGAAAGCGACACGCCGTTGATGGCCGCCGTTTCGCCGAACATTCGGCGCACGTCTTTCATTTCGACGATGGGCGCGGACGTGGCGGGTGGCTTTTCAATGGTCACGGTCGTTCTTCTGTGTCTGGATGTGCCGCTGCAAACAGCGGCGTGCTGCATTCGATAAGGCTTCAAGGAAAGAATGATGCCCGGCTCAAACCCTGGGCCTTCGCCCCAGGCTGTAGTGACGAATTAGCTTATGGTTTGGCGCGAGGGTATTTTGTTGCTGAACAGGAGAAACGACCGCCGTGGAGTTGATCTCCACAAGGGCGTTTCGACACATTCAGAAGCAAAATACACCGCGTCCCTTCGGGATATGGCAAAAAACCTCCATCTTGGCGTCGCCAAACCTCGATGGGGAACCACCCCACCTTCGGTTTCGCTCCTAAAGCTGAAGATTTTTTGTCCATACCAAACCACAAGTTAACTCGTCACTACAGCCTAGCGACGCTTTTGAGCAATTTTTGCTTGTACGTCAATAAAAGGCGCGCCGGAAACGTCTTCCGGCGCGGACTTTCTGGTTTTTGGGATGATTAATTCCAGGCCGGGATGCCGGTGCCCTTGTAGGCGCGCTCAAGTTCGGCCTTCACGGCGTCGTTCTGGAATGAGGCAACCAGTGCCTTCACCCAAGGCTGGTCGAGATCATCGGTGCGAACGGCGATGAAATTGTTGTAGGGATTGTTTTCCTTCGATTCCCAGCCAATGGCATCCTCTTTTTTCAGCCCGGCTTTCGCAGCCCAGTCATTGTTGACGATTGCCGCGTCAAGATCATCGATGGAGCGGCCGACGACGCCGGCGTCCAGTTCCTTGATTTCAAGCTTCTTCGGGTTTTCAACGATGTCGATTGGCGTCGCCAGAATGCCCGCATCCGGCTTCAGCTTGATGAGGCCCTGTTCTTCCAGCACGCGCAGCGCACGGCCTTCATTGGTCGGGTCGTTTGGCACGCCAACGGTGGCGCCGTCCTTCAGTTCCTCAAGCTTCTTCACCTTGCGGGAATAAATGCCGATCGGCCAGACTGCGGTATAGCCTGCAACGCTGATCTTGTAGCCGTGCTGCTTGATCTGCTCGTCCAGATAGGGCTTGTGCTGGAATGCGTTGGCGTCGATTTCCTTGCGCTCCAGGGCTTCGTTCGGCTGGTTATAATCGTTGAAGGTGATGCGCTCGATATTGAGGCCATGCTTCTTGCCTTCTTCAGCAACGACTTTCCAGACATCTTCGTCCTCGCCGCCCATGATGCCGACCTTGATGGTCTTGTCTTCTGCATGGCTGGGAGCGGATGCAAAGCCGACGGTGAGGGCCGCAGCGGTGAAGAGAAGGGCTTTCAGGCCCGCGCGACGGGTAAGCGCATAGCGGGAAAGGACTGACGACATTTTTTGTTTCCTTGCTGTAGAATTCTCTGAGGCCGGTCCCGGACGATGATCCTCTTCAAATCATCTTGGATGATCTTTCTCCCCCAGCCCGCCTTAATGCCGATAATTCCTTTTTGTTGGGTAATAAACAAGGAAAATTATTTCCGAAAAGGTCAGGTCGGCAATTGTGAAATTGCGTTCGCGCAAGGGGGAGCGGATTGCCATTTCCGCTGCCGCCGCGATGGAAAACCCGTTCACCGATTGTCGGCGATAATCATCTGTGCAGCCTTCTCGGCGATCATGAGCGTCGGCGAATTGGTGTTGCCGGACGTGATGGCTGGCATGATCGAAGCATCCACAACGCGCAGGCCCGCAATGCCGTTAAACCGCAGGCGCGGATCGACGATTGCCTCTGCGTCCTGCCCCATGCGGCAGGTGCCGACGGGGTGGAAAATCGTGGTGCCGATATCGCCTGCCGCCTTTTCCAGATCTTCCTGCGTTGCATAATTCGGGCCGGGTTTGAATTCTTCCGGACGATATTTCTGCAAGGGCGCTTGTGAAACGATATGGCGGGTGAGGCGGATCGCATCGGCAGCGATGCGGCGGTCGGTTTCGGTGGCCAGATAATTCGGCCGGATGGCCGGTTGCGCGCGATGGTCAGGCGACTTGATGTGGATCGAACCCCGGCTTTCAGGACGCAGATTGCACACGCTTGCCGTGAAGGCGGGGAAGGGATGGACGGCATCGCCGAATTTTTCGAGGCTGAGCGGCTGCACATGATATTGCAGATTCGCAGTCTCGTAGGAGGGGTCGGAGCGGGTGAAGACGCCAAGCTGGCTTGGCGCCATGGCCATCGGCCCGGAACGGCGGAGCAGATATTCCAGCCCGATCATGGCCTTGCCCACAAGCGTACTTGCCTTCTCGTTGAGTGTCGCAATGCCGGTGACTTTATAGGCGCAGCGCAATTGCAGATGGTCTTGCAGGTTTTCACCCAATTGCCTGCGCTCCAGCTTGAGCGGAATGCCTGCCTGTTGCAGCACATCGCCGCGCCCGATGCCCGACAATTCCAGAATCTGCGGCGATCCCACAGCCCCGGCAGCGAGAATGACTTCCCGCCTTGCCTTCACCGTGCGGATATTGCCATCCTGATCGAAAGTAACGCCAGTTGCGCGCAGCCCCTCGATTTCAATGCACCGGACATGCGCGCCGGTCTCAACCGTCAGGTTTTTGCGATCCAGTGCCGGGCGCAGAAAGGCCTTGGCGGTGTTCCAGCGGATACCGTGCTTCTGGTTCACCTTGAAATAGGAAACACCTTCATTGTCGCCCCGGTTGAAATCGTCGGTCGCGGGAATGCCGGCAGCAAGGGCGGCATCGCGGAAGGCATCCAGAATATCCCAATGGAGGCGGGCATTTTCCACGCGCCATTCACCGCCCATGCCATGAAGGGCGCTGGCGCCTGCGAAATAATCCTCGGATTTCTTGAAGAGCGGCAGAACATCGTCCCAGCCCCAGCCATCGCAACCAGCCTGCCGCCACAGATCATAATCGCATGCCTGGCCGCGCATATAGATCATGCCATTGATCGATGAACAGCCGCCCAGCACCTTGCCGCGCGGATAGTTGAGCGAGCGCCCGTTGAGGCCCGGTTCAGCCTCGGTGGTGAAGCACCAGTCGGTGCGCGGATTGCCGATGCAGTAGAGATAGCCGACCGGAATGTGAATCCAGGCGTAATTGTCTTTTCCGCCAGCTTCGAGCAGCAGTACGGAACGGTTTTGATCGGCGGAAAGACGGTTTGCAAGCGCGCAACCTGCCGTGCCCGCGCCAACCACGATGTAATCGTAGGTGTCGGTCATGATTCTATATCCAGTAAAAGGCGGAGCCGCTATCGAACGAGCGTGCGGCTCCCGAAATTTTGGTTAGCCGAAGAGTTTCTTTCCAATTCGCGATGCATAGAACTCCCCGATGATACCTTTGCGGAACAGCAGGACACAGGCCATGAAGATAAGGCCCGTGACGATGGTGACGGGGAAGTCGGATGTTGCAAGCCAGTTCTTGAGTGCGACGACGAAGGCCGCGCCGACAATGGGGCCGATGAGGGTGCCGATGCCGCCGAGCAACGTCATCAGGATGACCTCGCCCGACATTTGCCAACTGACATCGGTGAGCGTTGCGAACTGGAAGACAAGCGCCTTCATGCCGCCCGCAAGACCTGCAAGCCCTGCCGACATGACGAAGGCTGCGAGCTTGTAGTGATTGACGGAAAACCCAAGCGATATGGCGCGGTTTTCATTCTCGCGCACCGATTTCAGGATCATGCCGAAGGGTGAGTTGGTAATGCGCCAGATAGCGAAGACCCCAAGCACAAACACGGCCAGCACAAAATAATACATGTTCATCGGCTGGTTGAGGTCGATGAAGCCAAAGAGAAACCCGCGCGGCACACCCTGCAATCCGTCCTCGCCATGGGTGAAGGAGGCTTGCAGGCAGAAGAAAAAGAACATCTGCGCAAGGGCCAGCGTAATCATCGTTGAATAGATGCCCTGACGGCGAATGGCGAGATAGCCGATGACGAGGCCAAGGGCGGCTGCGGCCAGAATACCGAGCACGAGGCCCAGTTCCGGTGAGACGCCCCATTCCTTGACCGCATGGGCTGTCACGTAGGCCGCCGCCCCGAAGAAAGCCGCATGGCCGAAGGAGAGAATGCCGGTATAGCCCAGAAGAAGATTGAATGCGGAGGCAAACAGCGCAAAGCACAGCATCTTCATGAGGAAGATCGGATAGACCATGAAGGGGGCGGCAATCAGCCCGACAAGGGCAATGCCGAGAACGATGGCCGAGAGGCTGTTGAGGGCAGGCGCCTTGCTGTAAGCCGCATTTGCCTTGAGAGTGGGCTTGAGAGTGGTATCGACCATATCAGGCCTCCTTCCCGAACAGTCCGGCGGGTCGAACCAGAAGGACGATTGCCATGATAACGAAGACGACGATGCTGGAAGCCTCCGGGTAGAAGACCTTGGTAAGCCCTTCCGCAATTCCCAGCACATAGCCGGTGATGATGGCGCCGAGGATTGACCCCATGCCGCCGACCACCACCACGGCAAAGACCACGATAATGATGTTGGAACCCATCAGCGGGCTGACCTGATAGATCGGCGCGGCCATGATGCCCGCAAGACCGGCAAGGGCCGAACCCAGCGCATAGGTGAAGGTTAAAAGCAGCGGCACGTTGATGCCAAAGGCTTTCACCAGTGTCGGGTTTTCGGTTGCGGCCCGCAAGTAAGCGCCAAGCTTGGTCTTTTCGATCAGAAGCCAGGTGCCAAGACAGACGAAGAGCGAGGCAACGACCACCCAGGCGCGATAGTTCGGCAGGAACATGAAGCCGAGATTACGCCCGCCCGCAAGGGACGGCGGCACCGCATAGGGCTGTCCGGCAGCACCATAATAATAGCGGAACGTGCCTTCGATCACCAGCGCCAGGCCGAAGGTGAACAGCAGGCCATAGAGCGGATCGAGATTGTAAAGCCGCGACAGCGCCACGCGCTCGATGATCGCGCCGCCGAGCCCGACGATGAGGGGCGCGAGGACCAGCGCCGGCCAGTAGCTGATGCCGAGCCAGCTCAACAGGAGATAGCCGACGAAAGCACCCAGCATATATTGCGCGCCATGGGCGAAATTGATGATGCGCAGAAGCCCGAAGATGATGGCAAGGCCGAGGCTCAGCATGGCATAGAAGGAGCCATTGATGAGGCCGACCAGCAATTGCCCGAGAAGCGCCTGCAAAGGTATTCCAAAAATCATTACCATCGTCTCACACTCCCAGCGCTTGCGTGAGCGCCGCCATGCGGGCGGGCAGTTCGGTGGTCGGGAAGTTGTCCGTCACCACGCCATGATCCATGAGATAGAAGCGGTCGGCGACCTTGGCGGCAAAACGGAAATTCTGCTCGACCAGAAGCACCGTCATGCCACGCTTTTTCAGTTCCACCAGCACATCGCCGATGCGCTGCACGATGACGGGTGCAAGACCTTCGGTCGGCTCATCCAGCAGCAGCACCTTGACCCCGGTGCGCAGGATGCGCGCAATGGCCAGCATTTGCTGTTCGCCGCCGGAAAGCTTGGTGCCGGGGCTGTTGCGCCGCTCATAGAGGTTGGGGAAGAGTTCGTAGATTTCGTCCAGAGACATTGCGCCTTGACTGCCCCCGCCCTTGGCGACGACAGGCGGGAGAAGCAGGTTTTCATGCACGTTCAGGCTGGCAAAGATGCCGCGCTCTTCAGGCACAAAGCCCAGCCCTTCATAGGCGATGCGGTGCAAAGGCACACGCATGATATCCTTGCCGTCCAGCGTGATGGTGCCGGTGCGTTTGCGGATAATGCCCATGATGGCGCGCAGCGTCGTCGTCTTGCCGACGCCGTTGCGGCCCAGGAGCGTGATCGTCTCACCCGGCCATATATCGAGGTCAACACCTTGCAAGGCATGGCTTTCCCCATACCAGGCATAGAGCCCGCGCACGGACAAGAGCGGTTGACGTTTATTCATGTTCGGTTCCCATATAGGCGGTGCGCACACGCTCGTCCTTCGAGACGGTGGCGTAATCGCCCGAGGCGAGAATCTCGCCGCGTTGCAGCACCGTGACATGGTGGGCAATGTCGGCCACCACCTTGAGATTGTGTTCCACCATCAAGACCGCGCGGTCCTTCGCCACGTCAGTGATGAGGGCGGCAATGGTGTGAACGTCTTCATGGCCCATGCCGGCCAAGGGCTCGTCGAGCAACAGTACTTTCGGATCAAGCGCCAGAGTGGTGGCTATTTCGAGCGCGCGCTTGCGGCCATAGGACAGGTCGGCGGCCAGCGCATGGCGGGCATCGGCCAGGCCGACCCGCTCCAGAAGCTCAACGGCCTGTGCATCGAGCCAGTCAAGCGCCGACAGCGAACGCCAGAACTGCGTGGCAAGCCCGTTGGGGCGCTGTAGGGCGACCTTGACGTTTTCCAGCACCGTCAGATGCGGAAACGTTGCCGAAATCTGGAATGAGCGCACCAGACCCTTGCGCGCCACCCTGGCAGGATCGGTTTTGGTGATAGTCTCGCCCAGAAGCGTGATCTCGCCGCTGGTCGGTTGCAGAAACTTGGTCAGAAGGTTGAACACCGTCGTCTTGCCGGCACCGTTCGGGCCGATCAGCGCGTGAACGCGGGCATGTTCCACATCAAGATCGACATTCTTCACCGCGTGAAAGCCGCCAAAGGACTTGCCCAGTCCGCGCGCCGACAAAACAATGCCGGATGCGGTTTGCGATGTTCCCGGCCCTGCTTCATGCAGGACCGGAATAGCGCCAGATGCCGTGTTCATCAAACCAGCCTCTTACTGCTTCACCAGCGGGCAGCCGCTTTCTTCAGGCTTCATGTAAGCCTGATCGCCCGGAATGGTGGCAAGAACCTTATAGTAATCCCAGGGAGCCTTGCTTTCTTCGGGCTTTTTTACTTCCATGAGGTACATGTCATAGATCATGCGCCCGTTGGGGCCGACCTTGCCGTGACGGGCGAAGACATCCTCGACCGGCATTTCATGCAGCTTCTTGGCCACCGCTTCGGTCTCGTCGGTTCCCGCTTCCTTGATCGCCTTCAGATATTGAAGAACCGCGGAATAGGTGCCTGCCTGGATCATGTTCGGCATACGGCCGGTGCGGTCAAAGAAACGCTTGCCGAACGCACGCGATTCATCGTCGCGGTCCCAGTAGAAGCCTTCCGTCAGTGTCAATCCTTGAGCGGCTTCAAGTCCAAGCCCGTGCACTTCAGCGAGCGTGAAAAGCAAGGCCGCGAGGCGCTGGCCGCCTGCCACAATGCCGAATTCCGCCGCCTGCTTGATGGCGTTGGATGTATCAAGACCGGCATTGGCAAGCCCTACGACCTTCGCGCCGGAGGCCTGTGCCTGAAGCAGGAAGGACGAGTAATCCGTCGTGGACAGCGGATGACGGACGGAACCCAGTACCTTGCCGCCCTTGGATTCGACGAATTTTGTCGTCTGTTCTTCCAGCGAATAGCCGAAAGCATAGTCGGCGGTGAGGAAGTACCACGTATCGCCGCCCTGCTGCACGAGGGAACCGCCGGTGCCGACGGCAAGCGCATGCGTGTCATAAGCCCAATGGAAGCCGTAAGGCGTGCACTGCTTGCCGGTCAGTTCCGACGTGGCGGCGCCCGTATTGATGGTGATTTTCTTCTTTTCCTTGGAAAGGGCCTGCACGGCAAGGCCGACCGAGGATGTGGTCAGCTCCATGATGGAATCGACCTGTTCGGTGTCATACCACTGGCGCGCGATGTTGGAAGCGACGTCGGGCTTGTTCTGATGGTCTGCCGTGATGATCTCGATCGGTGCGCCGAGCACCGTGCCGCCAAAATCCTCGGCGGCCATTTTTGCCGCTTCATACGACCATTTGCCGCCAAAATCGGCGTAAACGCCGGACTGGTCGTTCAGAATGCCGATCTTGACCTTGCCGTCGGAAATCTCCGCTGCCGACGAAAAGGCCGTGGCGGCGAGAAGTGCTGCCGTTGCAAGTGCGAGACATTTCATGAAGTGTTTCCTCCCAGTAACTTCACAAACCGTCACGGGAACCGGACGGTATCCTCCTTGAGAAGCAGTCTTTTCAGATCGGCGGACCGTCTTCCTCATGACGGGCTACCCTCTGCTTCTGCCCGGTTCGTTCCTCCGCCCGGGCTGTGATTTGAAACGGTATCATTGACAAATGCGTACACGAACAACAATTTTTGAACATTGTCTGTTCAAAAATGTACAGATGCCGTGGCAGAGGTTATAGCAATTGTTTGGGAGAGGTGGATGCGGCCGTTCACATGGGATGATCTGCAATATTTTCTGGCGGTTGCGCGCACGGGCCAGCTTTCCACTGCGGCGCGGCAATTGCGCACCAGCCATGTGACGGTTCTGCGCCGGATCGACCGGTTGGAACAGGCCCTTTCGACCAAGCTTTTCGAGCGCAATCCGCGCGGCTATCTGCTGACGCCGATGGGCGAGCGGCTGGTGGAACCGGCGGAGGTGATGGAACGCGAGGCGATGAAATTCCAGACGGAAGCGACCGGCAATCTGGCGGCGCTATCGGGTGTCGTGCGCCTTTCGACGCTGGAAGGTTTCGGCAATTTCTTTCTTGCCGATCGCCTGCCGGTGCTGGCGCAATCCTATCCGAGCCTGTTCGTGGAAGTGGTGACGATCCAGCAGATCATGTCGCTGTCGCGCCGCGAGACGGAACTGTCCATCACGCTGCATATGCCGCGCAACGGGCCCTATCACAGCGAGAAGCTGATGCCCTACCGCCTCTTTATTTATGGCCATCGCGATTATCTCGCCCGCCATCCGCCGATCAGGACGCGCGAAGATATGACGGGGCATCCGTTCATCGGCTATATTGACGACATGGTTTTCACGCCCGGTCTCGACTATATGCGTGAAATTCTGCCGGGGCAGCGCTGCACCTATCAAAGCTCCAGCATCCATGCGCAATTGATCGCAACGCAGACAGGCTATGGGCTTTGCGTTCTGCCTTATTTCATCGCCAGCAAATATCCTGAACTGGTGCCGGTCCTGCCGCGCGAAATGCACCTTGTGCGCGAATACTGGATGAGTTGCCATGTCGATGTGATGGCGGCACCGCGCATTCGGGTCATCAGCGACTTCATGATACGCGCAGTGCGCGAATCTTCATCCATGTTTCTTGGCGAACTATTGCTACAGCCCTGAACTCCGCCTGGAACGGGGGCCAATTACAGAATAGCGCCGCCCATGGCGAAGATGCATGTGATAACAAGCGCGGTAAAACCGAAGCCGATAATAAACAGATTTAATGTTTTCATTGTGCCCCCTGCCTCTACAACCCGGCAGGGTTATGTTCGACTTATACGAGAAAGTCCATGTTAAAATACGCCTTTCCCGATTAAAGTGTGAAGGGGCATTTTTCAGGCATTTTCACGCTCAATATCCCGGCGAAGAACGATTGCTGTAGTGAGATCCTCTACAGTTTCATGGGTGGCCAAAACATCCCGCAAACGGTTGAGACGGTCGATGGTGGGAACCTCGACTTCCACGATGAGGTCGAGCTGCCCGCTGACCGAGGAAACACGGCGCACTTCGGCGTGGCGCGCCAGTTCGTCCAGAAGGCCGAGGGCCGGTGTGCGCTTGAGGCTGACGAGTATCATCGCCCGGATGATATTGCTGTCGATCTGGCCGATATCGGCCCGGTAGCCGCGAATGACGCCGCTTTTTTCGAGGTTGGCGACACGCTCGCCGGTGGCGCTGCGGGAAAGGCCGATGCGGCCAGCCAGCGTCTTCAGCGGAATGCGCGCTTCCTTGGAGAGAATAGCCAGAATCTCGCGATCTTTCTGATCCAGTTCCCGCATGGCCCGTTCTTTCGTGCTGGAGCGCATCCCGAAAAGTGTGAAACGGTTTTCGGGATGCGTGTCAAACAAACAGATAGAGCGCGGATCTGATTTACTTGGATCGAAACGCGCTCTTGCCGTAAATGTGCCGGTCCATTCCGGCAAAGTGCCGGTCTGACCGACGCCTTGTCTGATGCCTGAAATTCATCGGCGTGCCAAGCTTCAATCTGCACCCCAAGCCTCTTTACACCCTGTTGATGAAGCATTTTCCATGACCGATCTTTCGCATCCTGCCCCGGAATTCACAACGAAAGACGCAGAACGGCTTGCCGAATGCCATTTTGGCGTGAGCGCAAGCGCCTCGCCACTCGATAGCGAACGGGATTGCAATTTTCGCCTCAAGGTGGCCAATGGTTCAGTCAATGGTTCAGCGGGTTCGGCAGACTGGATATTGAAGATCGTGAATGCCAGCGAGCCGCGCGTGGAAAGCGAATTCCAGACCGCACTCCTGCAACATCTGGTGGATACGAACCCTGCGGCTGCGGTGCCGCATCTCAAGCCGAGCCTTTCAGGCGATGTTCTTGCTTCCGCGCAAGGCCCGGACGGCAAGCCGCATGCACTGCGCATGGCAAGCTGGCTCCCCGGAACGCCGCTTGCGGAAGGGAAGCGCACGAAAACGCTTCTCAAAAATCTGGGCCGTGCACTGGGCGAACTCGATCGTGCCTTGCAGGGCTTCATACATCCGGGTGCGCTGCGGGATTTCGATTGGGATTTGCGCCATGCAGGCCGGGCGCGTGAGCGCCTGCATTTCATCGACAAGCCGGAAGACCGCGCGGTGATCGAGCACTTCCTTGCGCGTTTCGAGCGCAATGTCGCTCCGCAGCTTCCGTTTTTGCGCGCGCAGGTGATCCACAATGATGCCAATGACTGGAATGTGCTGGTGGATGACGATGACGGCGAGCGCATTGCCGGGCTGATCGATTTCGGGGATGCTGTCCATACGGTGCTGATTGCAGAGGTTGCAATTGCCTGCGCCTATTCCATTCTCGATATGGATGATCCGATTGGCGCGGCTGGCGCCCTTGCTGCCGGTTTTCATGAGAAATTCCCGCTTCAGGCGCAGGAAATAGATATCCTCTTCGACCTGATTGCCATGCGGCTTGTGACCAGCGTGACGCTGTCGGCCTCGCGCCGCGAAAAGACCGGGGACAATCCCTATCTCGCGATCAGCGAAGCACCGGCATGGCGCCTGTTGCACAGGCTCGACGCCTTGAACCCGCGTTTTGCGACCGCAATCCTGCGTAAAGCCTGCGGTTTCGATGCGGTGGAAGGGGCAGGTGCTGTCCGCACATGGCTCGATGCCAACCGCCGGGCTTTTGCACCTATCGTAAAACCGCACCCGGCCACACTCACCAAGGCGCTGGTGCCTTATGGTGATGCGGCGCATGTGATGACGGTCGATTCCGCAGGGCGGCGCCCGGAAACGGCGACGGCGTGGTGGGATGATTTCTGCGCCCGTAATCACATTCAGCTTGGCCTCGGGCCGTGGGGAGAAAAGCGTACGGTTTATACCGATGAAGCGTTCCGTTCGCGCTTTGTCGAAGGCGAGCGGCGTGTCCACCATCTGGGCCTCGACCTTTTCATGCCCGCAGGCACGCCAGTCTACACGCCGCTCGCGGCGACCGTCAGGAGCGTCGAGATCGAGGCCGTGCCGCTTGGCTATGGCGGGCTGATCGCGCTGGAACATGAACCCGAAGGCTGCCCGCCGTTCATTACGCTCTGGGGCCATATGGCGCATGAGGCCGTGTCCCGCCTCAAGCCGGGCGACAGGCTCGCTGCCGGTGAACTGGTTGGCCATATGGGTGACATGCACGAGAATGGCGGCTGGACACCGCATCTCCATTTCCAGATTTCGACCGATACCAGCCTTTCGGCAACGGAAATTCTGGGCGTGGGCGAGAGCGCCTATCTCGATGTATATGGGCCGATATTTTCCCTGATGCAGCACCTCTTGCCGGCATTCCGGCGGAAGCTTTCCAGCAGAGCGGGCGCACGCGGGCCGAGATTATCAGCGTGCGCAAGGAAATGCTTTTGCCCAACCTCTCCATTTCCTATTCCGACCCGATCAAGTTCGTGCGCGGCGATGGCGTCTGGCTGATCGACAATCGGGGGCGCGCCTATCTCGATTGCTTCAACAATGTCTGCCATCTTGGCCATGCGCATCCGGAAGTGGTGGAGGCGATTGCCCGGCAGGCGGCAATCCTCAACACCAATACGCGCTATCTGCATGATACTATTGTTTCCTATGCGGAGCGCCTGACGGCCACCCTGCCGGAGGGTTTGACGGTGGCATCGTTTGCCTGTTCGGGCAGTGAGGCAAACAGTCTGGCGTTGCGCATGGCGCGCACCCATTCAGGCCAGCGCGATGCGCTGGTGCTCGACTGGGCCTATCATGGCACCACGCAGGAACTGATCGATCTCAGCCCCTATAAATACAAGCGCAAGGGCGGCAAGGGGCGGCCGGATCATGTCTTTGAGGCAACCATTCCCGACAGCTACCGTGCGCCGGAAAGCTGGCCTTTGGCAGAGCATGGCAGGCGCTTTGCAGAAAGCATTGCGGAGCAGATCGAGAAGATGAAGGCGCAGGGCCGCGCGCCTGCCTTCTTCATTGCCGAGTCCATTCCAAGCGTTGCCGGACAGGTCTTCCTGCCGGAAGGCTATCTGCGCGAAGTCTATGCCATGGTGCGCGCTGCGGGCGGTGTCTGCATTGCCGATGAAGTGCAGGTCGGCTTCGGCCGTGTCGGTAGCCACTGGTGGGCATTTGAAATGCAGGGCGTGGTGCCGGACATCGTCACCATGGGCAAACCGATCGGCAATGGACACCCCATGTCTGCGGTCGTGACCACCCGTGAAGTTGCCGACAGCTTCAATAATGGCATGGAATATTTCAACACCTTCGGCGGCAATCCGGTGTCCTGTGCCGCGGGTCTTGCCGTGCTCGACGTCATCGAACACAACGACCTGCGCCGCAATGCGCTGGAGATCGGCAATTATCTCATTGCCGGCTTCCGTTCGATGCAGGACCGTTTCGACATTATCGGCGATGTGCGCGGGCAGGGACTTTTCCTCGGCATTGAACTGGTCATGGATCGCAAGACGAAGGAACCGGCAACGGCAATAGCCAGAAAGATCAATGACGGCGCGCGGGAGCGCGGCATTTTGATGGGAACCGAGGGCCCGTTCGACAATGTGCTGAAGATGCGTCCGCCGATGATCTTTACACGCGCCAATGCCGATCATCTCTTGAGCGTTCTGGAGGACAGCTTCGCGGCTGCGCTGAAGTAGTTCGTCGTCGGATAATGGAACAAACAACAAGCCCGGCGGCATGTCGCCGGGCAATGGATCGGCTTTGTCTAAATTATGAGCCGAAACTCTGGGAGGAGGAACAATGAAAAAGACAGTTTGGGGTGCGTTGCTGGCGGCGGGCTTTGCCCTGTCGGCACAAGGCGGGGCTGCGGCGGACACGCTTTCGACGGTCAAGGAACGCGGCAAGGTCAACTGCGGCGTCAGCCAGGGCGTTGCGGGCTTTTCGTCGCCGGACGATCAGGGCAAATGGACCGGCTTCGACATTGATTTCTGCCGTGCGGTTTCGGCTGCGGTCTTTGGCGATCCCGACAAGGTGAGCTTCATTCCGCTTTCGACCAAGGAACGTTTTACCGCATTGCAATCGGGGACGGTCGATCTGCTTTCGCGCCAGACCACCTGGACGCTTTCGCGCGATGCAGGCATGGGCATCCATTTTGTCGGCACCGCCTATTATGACGGACAGGGCTTCATGATCCGCAAGGATCTGGGTGTGGACAGCGCCCTGAAGCTTGACGGTGCTTCCATCTGCACCGAACAGGGCACGACGACCGAACAGAACGTGGCCGATTATTTCGGCGCCCATAATATCAAATATGAGCCGGTGGTGATCGATTCCGCTGACGGTATTCTGAAAGCATTCGAGACGGGGCGTTGCGACGTCTATACGACCGACGCTTCGGCGCTTTATGCGCAGCGCCTCAAGCTTGCCGAGCCGGACGCCTATATGGTGTTGCCGGAGGTTATTTCAAAAGAGCCGCTTGGCCCCGCTGTTCGCCAGGGGGACGATAAATGGTTCAATATTGTGCGCTGGACGCTGTTTGCCTTGCTGGAAGCGGAAGAGCTCGGCATCACACAGAAGACGGTGGCAGCGGACCTGGATTCCCGGAAGCCGGATATACGCCGCTTCCTCGGCTCGGAAGGCGATAATGGCCAGCAACTGGGCCTCGAACCGAAATGGGCTTATAATATCGTGGCGTCGGTCGGCAATTATGGCGAGATGTTCGAGCGCACCATCGGTGAGGGCAGCCTGCTCAAGATCAACCGGGGTATCAATGCGCTCTGGAACAAGGGTGGGCTGATGTACGCCCCGCCGGTCAAATAATCGGCGGGATGCGCCCTCGCTTTAAACATATCACAGGCGTTTGTATTCAACACCGCGTGCCAGCCAGCAGCCGACCGTGACGCCGGTTATCCTGCCTGCTGCATCGCGGTGGAAGACAAGCTTCCATTCGCCGGGGGAGGGCGCATCCATGGAACGCTGTACCGGGAGCAGCCAGACATCCGGCCCTGCCGCATAAAGCGGGTACATATCGCTTTTGCCGAGAAATCCTTCAAAGGCGCCATAGATTGCTCCGCCTTCGCTGACGAGCAGGAGATCGGCTTCTAGCTCGTCGCTGCGATAACGCCCTGCAATATCCTGCCTTGCCTCGCCCTTGAGGCGATGCATCGCAAGGTGCAGGTTTTCATCTTTGCGCGCAAGATGGATCATGTCGCCGTCACGCCGCAGCGTCGTCATGGAAGACTGTGCTTCGTTTTCGCCCGATATATCCATTTTTTCCGGGCCGGTGCCGAAACGGGCTTTCATGCGTCCGCCGCCAGCGTCTTCGAGGCTTAGAACAAGGCCGGTTTCAGGGTTGAGCCAGGAGCCGAACCATCCCGGATTGGCTTGCGCGCGCACGGGCTTGGCTGGGGGGATGCCAAGTGCCGCATTCATCATCTTGAGGGCGGCATCGGAAGCGTTGCCTTCAAAGTTGAACATGACAATGGTGGATATGCGCTCGTCTGCGCAATGCCACCGCTGGCAGCGCCAGCCGCGCAGTGCGCCGCCATGGCCGGTGAGCCGTTTTCCGCCTGTTTCCTCGAATTTGAGGCCGAAGCCATAAGGGGCGGGTGCACCGTCCGCGAATGTCTGCGGACTGCTCAGGCGGCGATAGAGGCCGTTTTCATCATGTCGCGTCCGGTCGATGAATTGTTCCCAGGCAATCATATCGTCCAGCGAGGCGCAGATGCCCGCATCGCCTAGCCAGTGGATGCGGTTGATGGCGGGCAGGAAGCCGCGCACCGTATCGCCCTCATAGCCGGTGCATTCATTGAAAAGCGCGGTATCGGGAATGAGTTCTGCCGTCTTCATGGCCGCGGGCGCGAAAATGCGCTCTGCCAGAAGGTCAGCGAGAGACCGGCCCGTATGCTGCTCGATAAGGTCGGCCAGAATGCGGAAATTGCCGTTGCAATAGGAATAATGTGTGCCGGGTGCGAAATGGGTGGTTTTCAGGCGGCGCAACAGGTTTTGCGCCTGATCGGGCAGGAAGATGCCTTCCGGGGCGGCCCCGCAAAGAACCGTCAGCGCCCAATAATCGCGCAGGCCCGACTGGTTGTTGCAAAGGTCACGCACGGCTGGGCGCCCGTCCTCGAATTGGTCGAGATAGGCGGCGAGCGCACTGTCCAGCATCTCCGGCTCACCTATGCAGTCGAGAAGGACGGCGCAGGTGAATTGCTTGCTGACCGAGCAGATGGGCATCCGTGTTTCAGGCGTCATGGCCTTGCGGGCTGCAAGATCGGCGAAGCCCCATGCATGGCGCAACACGATCTCACCGTTCCTGACCACGGCTACTGCACCGCCCGGTCCTTTGTAATTTTGCGGAATGGCGTGAACGAATGCTTCAAGCGTGGGGAGATCAATATTGGGCATGATGATTCTGGCGATTCTGATAGATCAATGGCTGCCCTGGAGCGTTATTTTAACCGTTCGATCAAGGCGATGGCCGTACGCGGATTGTATAGTTTGAAGACGCTGGCGATATAAAGATAGGTGTTGCGGGCAATATTGTCGCGGATGGGCGGCGTCATGCTTTGCGGCCCTTCGGGCTATCGCCGCCTGCAACCAATGCCGGTACGGATTTTGCCCGTATTTTCCTCAGCCATCGCAGGTCCTCCATACCGGCGCAACATGAGTTCATACAGTTTAGTCATAATGTTTAATCTGTATTCGCACCGCTGGCTATGTTCATATCACCCATGCTTGACTGGGAGAAAAGCATTGTGCTGAAAACATATCTTCTGCTGCAAGGCGAGCCAGATATGGTGAGATTGAGGAAATGCATATCATGACGAGCAAACCAAATGTCCGTACCGGAGGCCAGATTTTGGTGGATGCGCTGCGCATCCATGGCGCGGACCGGGTCTTCTGCGTGCCCGGCGAAAGCTATCTCGCTGCGCTCGACGCCTTTCACGATGCAAGCGACGCCATCGACCTGATTGTCTGCCGGCAGGAGGGCGGGGCATCCTATATGGCAGAGGCCTATGGCAAACTGACGGGTAAGCCCGGCATTTGCTTCGTCACGCGCGGCCCCGGCGCCACCAATGCATCGATTGGCGTGCACACGGCTTTTCAGGATTCGACGCCCATGCTGCTCTTCATCGGTCAGGTCGCAAGCGATCAGGTCGAGCGTGAGGCATTTCAGGAAATCGATTATCGCCGCATGTTCGGCCAGATGGCCAAATGGGTCGTGCAGATTGACGATGCCGCGCGCATTCCCGAACTGGTGAGCCAGGCATTCCATCGCGCGGTGAACGGGCGTCCCGGTCCGGTGGTGGTCGCCTTGCCGGAAGACATGCTGACGTCCTATGCGGCGGTCAGCGATGCGCCTGCCTATAAGCAGGTGGCCATGCATCCGGGTGGCGAACAGTTGCAGGCAATGCGGGCGCTGATCGAAAAGGCAGAGCGTCCGCTGATGATCGTCGGCGGCGGTGGCTGGACACAGGATGCCGTGCGCGACCTGCGCCAGTTTGCCGAAAATATGTCTCTGCCGGTTGCCGCATCCTTCCGCTGTCAGGATATGTTCGACAATACGCATCCCCTTTATGCGGGCGAAATGGGGACCTCGATCAGTGCCAGGCTTGTCCAGCGGGTGAAGGATTCCGACCTGCTTGTCGTGGTTGGCGCGCGCCTTGGTGAAATGACGACACAGGGCTATGAACTCGTCACCATTCCGGTGCCGCAGCAGAAGCTTGTCCATATCCATCCGGGCGCGGAGGAACTGGGCCGGGTCTATCATGCCGATGTTCCGATCAATGCCGGGATGCCTGCCTTCTGTGCTGCGGCTGCAAAGCTTGCGCCGGTTGCCGATCCGCGCTGGAAGGCATGGGCCGACAGCGCCAATGCCGACTATCGCGACAATATCAAGTCGCCGGTCATTTCGGGCGAAGTGCAGATGGGCGAGGTGATGGAGTGGCTGCGCGCGCATCTGCCCGCCGATGCCATTATCACCAATGGCGCGGGCAATTATTCCGCATGGCCGCATCGCTTTTACCAGTATCGCACCTATCGCAGCCAGTTGGCCCCGACCAATGGCTCCATGGGCTATGGTGTGCCGGCTGCTGTTGCGGCCAAGCTCACCGCGCCGGAGCGGACCGTGGTGGCTTTCGCGGGAGATGGCTGTTTCCTCATGAACGGGCAGGAGCTTGCAACTGCCGCGCAATATGGCGCGAATGCCATTTTCATCGTCGTGAACAACGGCATGTATGGCACGATCCGTATGCATCAGGAGCGCACCTATCCGGCGCGCATTTCGGGTACGGCCCTGGCCAATCCCGACTTTGCGGCGCTTGCGCGGGCCTATGGGCTGCATGGTGAAGTAGTGGAAAAGACCGCTGATTTCGCACCCGCCTTCAAGCGGTGCGAACAGTCCGGCAAGCCGGCGCTGATCGAGATCAGGATCGATCCCGAGGCACTGTCGCCCAAGATGAGCCTCAGCCAGATGCGGGAGCAGGGTTTCGCGAAACAGCGCTGACCGGGAGCCGCTTTAGATTACGTCGCGGATGCGCTCCACGCCAAGCTTGATGACGCTTTCCATGGCCAGGCGCGCCTTCTGTGGATCGCGTGATGCAATGGCATGGGCGATGCGCAGGTGATTGGCCGCGCATTCGGCGATCCCCTCCTGCGAGGCGGCGGGCGAGGAAAGCTGGAAGGAAACGGCCAGTGCCGCCTCGATCAAGCCGCTGACCGAACGCATGAAAGGATTGCCGGACATGCGGGCAATGGCAAGATGGAATTCCAGATCGACCTTGGCGATGGATTCCGGCGTGTGGTCGGGATTGTCGAATTTGGCGGCAAGTGCATAAAGCTCCACGATCTCGTCGCTGGTGGCGCGCTCGGCGGCGGCAGCAGCAGCAGCCGGTTCCAGCGCCATGCGCATTTCGGCAAGATGATCGACGAAAGGCTCGTCGAACCCCGCCTCGAAGCGCCATGACAGGACATCGGGATCGAAGAAATTCCAGCTTGCATGGCCCAGAACGCGGGTGCCCACCTTGGCTTTTGGCTCGATCAGGCGCTTGGCGGCAAGCGTTTTCATCGCCTCGCGCAGAACGGTGCGGGATACGCCGAAGCGCAGCGACAATTCATGATCGCCCGGAAGGATGGACCCTTCGGGAATGGTCCCCGCGACGATGCCGCGCCCCAGTTCACCCACCACGACCGCGTGGCTGTTATGCCGCTTGCGCCCGGTAATGGCCGTTTCCAGCAATCCCAATTCATGCCTCCTTCACGCATGTCTTTATCCAAAACCGGCTCCCGCTTTCGGGAGACATGCCCTGGCTATTTGTTGCAGAGTAATGGACGGGAACAGCAATATACTGATTACTGTTTTCGTCCACCAGGAAGACAGCGTGCCGCCGAAAACAATGTAGGTTTGTACCGGCCCTGTGTTTGCACCGACCCTGTGTAAGAATGCCGGCAATGGTTCCCGCGTACTGATCTCGCGGTCGAAAAGCATGACGGGAATTTCAGCTTCCTGTTCAGCCGCGCCGGTTTCGCTGCCTGTCCTCCTAGCCTCATCATTATGAAGCATATAATATTACTTTATGGCAAGTGTCTTCCATATATAATTATGAAAATCCGGATATAAAAACCGGATGGATATTCCTATTAACAAGCGGAAACAAAGGCTTGCTATGTAGTTTCGCATGTAATTAACAATGGGGCGTTCATGCTCGCTTGACAAAGCCAGCTCGACCGAAATAGTCATATTAATAGCAGAGCTGCGATCAATGCCGGATCGGCGTTTCACACGCAGCCGGAGGAAAAGCCGCAGCGTAGTTGCGCAAAACGGGAGGTTCGATGTTGCGTCTGGTACAGTTCCGCGACGAGCGCGGGGAAGCACATGTTGCCGCTTGCGATGATGAAGGCGCGGCGCATGTGGTGGGCGGCGTGGCGACGACCTATGAATTGGCCTCGGCGGCAATTTCCGCAGGTATCAGCCTTGAAGAACAGGTCGCATGCAGCGGCAAGGGCGAAGCTGTCGATATTGATGCGGCACTTGCAAGTGGCCGGGTCGGCCTGCCGGTCAGCCATGCCGATTCGGCGCATCTCATCGTGACGGGTACGGGGCTGACCCATCTGGGTTCTGCTGACGGTCGCGACAAGATGCACAAGGCCATGCAGTCCGCAGAAAAGCCGACCGATTCCATGCGCATGTTCCTGATGGGTGTCGAAGGCGGCAAGCCGAAGCCCGGCGAGACGGGTGTGCAGCCGGAATGGTTCTACAAGGGCGATGGCTCGGTGCTTGTCGCAACCGGCGGTGAACTGGTATCACCGGCTTTTGCTGAAGACGGCGGTGAGGAACCGGAGCTTGCAGGCATTTACCTGATCGGCCCCGATGGCACGCCGTTTCGTCTCGGTTTCTGCCTTGCCAACGAATTTTCCGATCATGTGACGGAAAAGCAGAATTATCTCTGGCTTGCCCATTCCAAGCTGCGTCAGGCCGCGTTGGGGCCAGAGCTTTATGTGGGCGCGTTGCCGGATCATGTGGAAGGCGTTTCGCGTATCCGTCGCGGCGGTGAAGTGATTTTCGAGAAGCCGTTCCTGTCGGGTGAAGCGAATATGTCCCATGCTATCGCCAATCTGGAACATCACCATTTCAAATATGCGCTGTTCCGCCGTCCGGGCGACATTCATGTTCATTTTTTCGGCACGGCAACCCTGTCTTTTTCCGATGGCGTGAAGACGGAAGCTGGCGACCAGTTCGAGATTTGCGCAAAGCCATTTCGCTATCCGCTGGTGAACCGGCTCGGTCAGGCCGCAGCGGAAAAAATCACCGTGCGCGCATTGTGAGGGCCGAAATGACAACTTCCCCCGATATCGCGCTTGCAATCGTCGGCCTTGGCAAGATCGCGCGCGACCAGCATCTGCCAGCCATTGCGTCGGTGGATGGGGTGGCGCTTGCCGCTGTCGCCAGCCGCAATGCGGGGCTGGATGGTACACCTTCCTTTCATGATATCGAGCAATTGCTGGCGTCGGATGTCATGTTCGATGCCGTGTCTTTATGCACACCGCCGCAGGGCCGGTTCAATCAGGCTCATGCCGCGCTGAAAGCAGGCAAGCATGTGATGCTTGAAAAGCCGCCGGGCGCGACGATTTCGGAAGTGCATGCGCTGGAGCGGCTGGCTGAAAGGCAGGGCGTTTCGCTCTATGCGACATGGCATTCGCGCGAGGCTGCGGCAGTGGGGCCAGCGCGCGAATTTTTGAAAGACGCGCTCATCCGTTCGGTTTCGGTTGCGTGGAAGGAAGATGTGCGCCACTGGCACCCCGGCCAGCAATGGATATGGGAGCCGGGCGGGCTTGGCGTCTTCGATCCCGGCATCAATGCGCTGTCGATTGTGACGCATATCCTGCCGGAGGCGTTTTTCCTCACCCGATCCGACCTTTATTTTCCGGCAAACCGGGCTGCACCTATTGCAGCCGATCTGCGGTTTCACACCGGGAGCGGAATCCCGGTTTCGTTTGAACTGGATTGGCGCCAGACCGGCCCGCAGACGTGGGATATTTGCGTCGAGACGGACAAGGGCACACTTTTGCTCAGCCATGGCGGCAGCCGGATGACGGTCGCTGGCGAGGAAAAAATGGCCGAGCCGGATCGTGAATATCAGCGTCTTTACCGCAATTTCGTGCAACTGGTCCGGGAGCGGCGCAGCGATGTCGATCTCGCTCCGCTGACCCATGTGGCCGATGCCTTCCTGCTCGGAAAACGGCATCTGGTCGAAGCCTTTGATGATTGACCTTTCGTTAGAGCGGTTCCGGCAATTCTGCTGAAACCGGAACCGCTTTCGGAATTGAGATTGTTTTCCAATCTCTTACCCACGCAGGACAGTGAAATGAACAAGCCGGTTACGCCAAAAACACCCAAATTGCGGTCACGCGCATGGTTCGACAATCCCGACAATGTCGATATGACGGCGCTCTATCTTGAGCGTTACATGAATTACGGGCTGAGCCAGGAAGAGCTGCAATCCGGCCGTCCCATCATCGGTATTGCGCAAACCGGTTCTGATCTTTCGCCCTGCAACCGGCATCATCTGGAACTGGCCAAGCGTGTGAGGGATGGAGTTCGCGAGGCGGGTGGCATCGTCATCGAATTTCCGGTTCATCCCATTCAGGAAACCGGCAAGCGCCCCACTGCGGGTCTCGACCGCAATCTGGCCTATCTTGGTCTGGTCGAAGTGCTTTACGGCTATCCGCTCGATGGTGTGGTGCTGACCATCGGCTGCGACAAGACCACGCCCGCCTGCCTGATGGCAGCGGCGACCGTCAATATTCCGGCCATCGCGCTGTCGGTCGGGCCGATGCTGAACGGCTGGTTCCGGGGTGAGCGCACGGGTTCGGGCACCATCGTCTGGAAGGCGCGCGAACTGCTTGCCAAGGGCGAAATCGACTATCAGGGCTTTGTGAAACTGGTGGCTTCTTCGGCTCCATCGACCGGCTATTGCAACACGATGGGCACGGCCACGACCATGAATTCTCTGGCCGAAGCGCTGGGTATGCAGCTTCCGGGCTCGGCGGCTATCCCCGCACCTTATCGTGACCGTCAGGAAGTCGCCTATCTGACGGGGCGGCGTATTGTCGAGATGGTTCATGAAGACCTGAAACCATCGGATATCCTGACGAAGGAAGCCTTTATCAATGCGATCCGCGTCAATTCCGCCATTGGCGGCTCCACCAATGCGCCGATCCATCTCAATGCGCTCGCGCGCCATATCGGTGTGGAACTGACGGTGGATGACTGGCAGAAATATGGCGAGGAAATTCCGCTTCTGGTCAATCTCCAGCCTGCGGGCGAATATCTGGGCGAAGACTATTATCACGCAGGCGGTGTGCCAGCGGTGGTCAACCAGTTGATGGGGCAGGGCCTCATCCATGAGGACGCAATCACGGTCAATGGCAAGACCATCGGCGAAAATTGCAAGAATGCGACCATCGAAGACGGCAATGTCATCAAGACCTACGATCAGCCGCTCAAGAAACATGCCGGTTTCCGCGTGCTGCGCGGCAATCTGTTCTCGTCGGCCATCATGAAGCTCAGCGTGATTTCGGACGAATTCCGCAATCGCTACCTGTCCGATGCCAAGGATCCCAATGCCTTTGAAGGCAAGGCGGTCGTGTTCGATGGGCCGGAGGATTATCATCACCGTATTGATGATCCGGCGCTGGAAATAGATGAACATACGGTGCTTTTCATGCGCGGTGCGGGACCGATCGGCTATCCGGGTGCGGCGGAAGTCGTCAACATGCGCGCGCCGGATTACCTTTTGAAGAAGGGCATCACGTCGCTGCCCTGTATCGGCGACGGCCGCCAGTCGGGTACGTCGGGTTCGCCGTCGATCCTCAATGCCTCGCCGGAAGCGGCGGCAGGCGGGGGGCTTGCCATTCTCAAGACCGGCGACCGCGTGCGCATCGATCTTGGCCGCGGGACGGCGGATATCCTGATTTCCGATGAGGAATTGGCCGAACGCCGCAAGGCGCTGGAAGCGGTTGGCGGTTATAAATATCCTGAAAGCCAGACGCCATGGCAGGAAATCCAGCGTGCTGTCATCGGCCAGATGGAAACCGGGGCCGTGCTGGAAAACGCGGTCAAATATCAGGATATCGCGCATACGCGCGGGCTTCCGCGAGATAACCATTGAAGCCGGAGATGCCGATGGGTGCTGGAAAAAAGCCATTTGCCGCCGTGGCCGATTGGGGAACGACCCGGTTCCGGCTCTGGACGCTTGATGCGGATGGAGCCGTGCTGGGGGAGAGCCGTGGCGACGATGGCCTGCTGCACGCAAAGGAAGCCGGTTTTGAGCCGACGCTTGAACGGCATCTGGCGCGGCTTGGTGCGCCCGACGACCTGCCGGTCGTCATCTGCGGCATGGCCGGTTCACGCGCTGGCTGGGTCGAAGCACCCTATATGAACCTGCCCGCTGGGTTGGATGGTATTGTGAAAGCGGCGGTGCGTGTTCCGGCGCGCCGTCATGTCATCATGTTGCCGGGTGTCGCCCGACAGGATGAGACAGCCCCCGATGTGATGCGCGGCGAGGAAACAAAGCTTCTGGGCCTCGTGCATCGTGGCACACGGGATGCGATTGTCGTCATGCCCGGCACCCATGCCAAATGGGTGAAGATCGCAAATGGTGAACTGGCCGATTACCGCACTTTCATGACGGGCGAACTGTTTGCTCTTTTGAAGGAAAAATCGGTGCTGGCCGGTGCGCTGGAAGGGGCAGGCACAGTCGATCCGAACCACGATGCCTTTGCGGCGGGGGTGAGGGCTTCCCTGGAAGCGCCGGAACTTGTCTCCAACAGGCTCTTTTCCATTCGCGCCGGCTGGCTGGTGCATGATCGCAAGCCAACCGACCAGCTCGCCCGTTTGTCGGGCCTGCTGATCGGGCTTGAGATTGCAGGCGGGCGCACGCTTTACGGCGGGGCGAAGGACATCCTGCTGCCCTCCGATGGCACGATGGGCGGGCTTTATGCCAGCACGCTTGCAACTGCCGGGTTGAACGTTAAGCGGTTGCAAGCGGATGAACTGGTGCGCGACGGACTCTTCATGGCTGCGAAACACACCTTTCAGGGAGCTGTCTCATGAGCGGACATATTGCATGGCCCAAGCTTCGTTATCCGCTGGTGGCGATCCTGCGCGGCATTCGCCCGGAAGAAACCGAAGCGATCGTGAGTGCGCTGATTGAAACAGGTTTTGAGGCGATTGAAATTCCGCTCAATTCACCGGCCCCTTTCACCTCCATCGAAAAGGCGGCGAAGCTTGCGCCGAAGAATGTGCTGATCGGCGCGGGAACGGTGCTGTCCGTCGATGATGTGGATCGGCTTAACGATGTGGGCGGCAGGCTTCTGGTCAGCCCCAATGTCGAGCCGGAGGTCATCCGTCGCGCGGGCAGCCATGGCATGGTGACAATGCCAGGTGTGTTCACGCCGACGGAGGCTTTTTCCGCGATCCGAGCAGGCGCATCGGCGCTGAAATTCTTTCCGGCGAGCGTGTTGGGCGCAGAAGGTATCAAGGCGGTCTGCGCCGTCTTGCCGAAGGATATTCCGGTCGGCGCCGTGGGCGGCGTATCGCAGAACGATTTTGCAACCTATGCGGCGGCGGGCGTAACCTGTTTCGGCCTGGGCTCCAGCCTTTACAAGGCCGGGTTCAGCGCGGCCGATGTGCAGGAACGTGCGCAGCAGGCGGTTGCTGCATGGGACAAAATTGCGGGCTGAGGAGGCCCGCAATTTGAGCTTGCGCATTTCATGACGGGAAATGCGTGTGGAGAATTCCGCAATCTGCTGGTCAAGGAACCTTTGGGCGGGGTGCGGGAATTTGGGAGAGCGGCAGGCAGAAGGCCTGTCCCAATATGGGAGTGAGATAATGGGCATGAAATCTTTGACATTGGCAGTCGCGATGGCCGCGTTTGCTTTCACGGGCATGGCCCACGCGGAGGACAAGGGGCTTGTCGCTGTCGCCATGCCGACGAAGTCTTCGGCGCGCTGGATTGCCGATGGCGACAATATGGTCAAGGTGCTGAAGGAGCGCGGCTACCAGACCGATCTGCAATATGCCGAGGACGATGTGCCGAACCAGCTGGCGCAGATCGAAAACATGGTCACAAAGGGTCCAAGGTTCTGGTCGTTGCATCGATCGATGGCACGACGCTTTCGGATGTTCTGGCCAAGGCACATGATGCGGGCATCAAGGTCATCGCTTATGACCGCCTGATCCGCAATACGCCGAATGTCGATTATTATGCGACCTTCGACAATTTCCAGGTTGGTGTGTTGCAGGCGCAGTCCATCGAAAAGGCGCTGGATTTGAAGAACAAGCCCGGCCCGTTCAATATCGAGCTTTTCGGCGGCTCGCCGGACGATAACAATGCCTATTTCTTCTATAATGGCGCCATGTCGGTGCTCCAGCCCTATATCGACAGCGGCAAACTCGTCGTCGGCAGCGGCCAGACCGGCATGGACAAGGTTGCGACCTTGCGCTGGGACGGCGCAACCGCGCAGGCCCGCATGGATTCGATCCTTTCGGCCTATTATTCCGACAAGAAGCTCGATGCCGTGCTCTCGCCCTATGACGGCATTTCCATCGGTATCCTGTCGTCGCTCAAAGGTGTAGGCTATGGCAGCGGCGATATGCCGATGCCGGTCGTCTCCGGCCAGGATGCGGAAATACCGTCCGTGAAGTCGATCCTCGCGGGCGAACAGAACTCGACCATCTTCAAGGACACGCGTGAACTCGCGAAAGTCACGGTCGATATGGTCGATGCGCTGATGACCGGCAAGGAACCGGAAGTCAACGATACCAAGACTTATAACAACGGCGTCAAGGTTGTGCCGTCCTATCTTCTGAAGCCGGTGATCGTGGACAAGTCGAACTGGAAACAGGTTCTGGTCGATAGCGGTTACTACAAGGAAGACCAGATCAAGTGATTTTGCGTTCCGGGCGTCTCGGAAGATGCGCCCGGAACAATTCCGCAAAACCGGTGCCTGCGCGCCATGAAATGGCAAATGGCGTGGGCATTGTCCCGATCACGGCCGCGAGGGCGGTTTGCGGAAACCGCAATGGGAGTGAGCAATGAACCTAGCCAATCCTGTCTCGCTGGACGAGCGTGGGGCACTGCCGGATACTTTCGGAAAGCCTCTTCTTGAAATGCGTGGGATCAACAAGTCCTTCGGTGTCGTGAAGGCGCTGAGCGATGTGAACTTCACCGTCATGCCGGGCGAAATACATGCCTTTGTGGGTGAAAACGGCGCGGGAAAATCCACGCTGATGAAGGTGCTTTCGGGTGTTTATCCCCATGGAAGCTATGAAGGCGCGATCTATTACGACGGGGAAGAGCGGCAGTTTCGGGATATTAACGATTCCGAGGCGCTCGGCATCGTCATCATTCATCAGGAATTGGCCCTCATTCCGCTGATGTCGATTGCCGAGAATATTTTTCTCGTCAATCCTCCGGCAAGCCGGGGTGTCATCGACCGCTCCGCCGTGCACAAGCGGACGCGGGAGCTATTGAAAAAGGTCGGTCTGGCGGAAACGCCCGATACGCTCATCACCGATATCGGCATTGGCAAGCAGCAGCTTGTTGAAATCGCCAAGGCGCTTTCCAAGCGTGTGCGGCTGTTGATCCTCGATGAACCAACAGCAAGCCTCAACGAAAATGACAGTGCGGCGCTTCTGGCGCTGCTGCGCGAGTTTCGCGCGCAGGGCATCACCTCGATCCTCATTTCGCACAAGCTCAATGAAATCCGCGAAGTGGCCGACAAGATTACCGTTCTGCGCGACGGCAAGGCGGTTGCGACACTTGATTGCCATGCGGGCGAAGTGGAGGAAGACGATATCATCCGCAAGATGGTGGACCGCGATCTGGAGAGCCGTTATCCCAAGCGCGATCCCAAGATCGGCAATGTCATCTTCGAGGTCGATAACTGGTCGGTCTATCATCCGCTGCATCCCGATCGGCATTCGGTCAAGAACGTGTCATTCAAGGTGCGGGCGGGCGAGATCGTCGGCATTGCCGGATTGATGGGAGCGGGGCGCACGGAATTCGCCATGAGCCTGTTTGGCCGTTCATGGGGCACGAATATCACTGGCGAGGCGCGCATCAATGGCAAGACGGTGGATATTTCCACCGTGGCGCGGGCAATCAAGGCGGGCCTTGCCTATGTTACCGAGGATCGCAAGAAGCTTGGCCTGGTTCTTGGCCAGAATATTTCGCGCAATATCTCGCTGGCGCACTTACGCGGCGTGAGCCCGAAAGGCATTATCGACGATATCCGGGAAATGAAGATCGCGAATTCCTATCGCGACCAGATGCGTATTCGCTGTCACAATGTCTATCAGGAAACCGGCACGCTTTCGGGCGGCAACCAGCAGAAGGTGGTGCTGTCGAAATGGCTTTTCACTGGCCCCGACGTGCTGATCCTGGACGAGCCGACACGCGGTATCGATGTTGGCGCGAAATATGACATTTACACAATCATCAATTCACTGGCGGAAAGCGGCAAGGGCGTTGTCGTCATTTCTTCGGAAATGCCGGAGCTGATCGGCATTTGCGACCGCATCGTCGTCATGCATGAGGGCGCCTTCGTCGGCGAAGTGGCAGGCGAGGAAGCAACGCAGGAAAACATCATGCGCGCCATCATGCGAAACACGGGAAAAGGGTAATGAGCGAGAATGTAATCCAGAGCGGCCAGCAGAGCAGCGTGGGGCGCTATCTCAAGAACAATCTGCGTGAATCCGGGATGCTGCTTTCGCTCGTTGCAATCATGATCTTCTTCCATATCGTGACCGGCGGCGTTCTCATGAAGCCGCTGAACCTCACCAATCTCGTTTTGCAGAACAGCTATATCGTCATCATGGCGCTTGGAATGCTGCTCATCATCGTCACGGGCCATATCGATCTTTCGGTCGGTTCGGTCTGCGGCTTTATCGGGGCGCTCGCTGCCGTCATGATGGTAAAGCTCGGCATTCCCTTTCCCATTGCGGCCATTCTCTGCCTCATTGTCGGCGGGTTGATCGGCGCGATCCAGGGTTTTTGGGTCGCCTATTTCAATATCCCCTCCTTCATTGTGACATTGGCCGGTATGCTCGTGTTCAAGGGGCTGATGCTTGCCGTTCTGGGCGGACAGTCGGTCGGACCTTTTCCGGTCGTGTTCCAGAAGCTCTCGTCGGGCTTCATTCCAGAGGTGATCGGCACGTTTGACGGCGTTTATCTCACCTCGCTCATCATCGGCGTTCTGCTTGCGGTTTTCCTCATCTGGCAGAGCATGCGGTCGCGCGCGCGCCATATTGCCCATGAGGTGGAGACCGAGCCCTTCGGCCTTTTCGTGGTCAAGTGCATCCTCTATTTCGTCGCAATTGCCTATCTTTCGCTGCTCATTTCCTCACATCGCGGTATGCCGAACGTACTCATCATCATGGCGGTGCTGATTGCCGCCTATGCGTTTCTCACCAATCGCACCGTGATCGGCCGCCAGATCTATGCGGTGGGCGGCAATCGTCACGCCGCCAAGCTTTCCGGCGTGAAAACCGAGCGGCTGACGTTTCTCACCTTCGTCAATATGGGTGTGCTGGCAGCACTTGCGGGTCTCGTCTTCGCCGCCCGTCTCAATACGGCGACGCCGAAAGCTGGCATCGGCTTTGAACTGGACGTCATCGCGGCCTGCTTCATCGGTGGCGCTTCGGCCTATGGCGGTGTGGGGCGGGTTACGGGTGCCGTGATCGGCGCGCTCATCATGGGCGTGATGAACAACGGCATGTCGATCCTCGGCATCGGTATCGACTATCAGCAGGTCATCAAGGGTATCGTGCTGCTGGGGGCGGTTTGTATCGACGTCTATAACCAGAAACGCTGATATTTCGGCTTGCCATAACCAAGTCTCAGAGCGGTTCCGGTTAAAACGGAACCGCTCTAACGATTTGTTTTGTCGCATTATCCTACGCGACGCTTATCCCTCATCCTGAGGTGCGGAGCGAGGGAAAAGGCGCATCTTGCTTCAGATTGCCGTGCGGCGGGCGTGGTCGAGATAGACTTCGCGCAGGCGCCGGGCAATCGGGCCGGGCTTTCCGTCGCCGATGGTTTTTCCATCAATAACGGTGATCGGCGTGACGAAAGTTCCCGCACTTGTAAGAAAGGCTTCTTTTGCCGCATAGGCCTCATCGATGGTGAAGAGGCGTTCTTCCAGCTTCATGCCGGTCTCTGTAATCAGTTGCAAAAGCGAAAGCCGCGTGCAACCGGGCAGGGTGAAATTGCTGTTGGGCCGGGTGACGATAACATCGTCCCTGGTTACGATATAGGCCGTGGAAGATGCGCCTTCGGTCACATAACCGTCTTCGATCATCCATGCCTCGTCGCAACCGGCATTCTTGGCAATTTCCTTGGTGAGCGCCTGCGGCAGCAGGCAGACTGTCTTGATGTCACGGCGCTTCCAGCGCAGATCGTCCAGTGAAAGCACATGCGCGCCGGTCTTGAGTGCTGGCTTGTCGAGCAGGTTGGCTTCCTGCGTGAAGAGAACCACCGAAGGCTTCATGTTTGCGGCTGGCACAAAATCGCGGTCGCCTCCGTTGCCGCGTGTCACCTGTAGATAGACCAGACCTTCGGTCAGCTTGTTGCGGCGGATCAGCTCGCGTTCGATGGTGACGATCTCGTCTTCGCTCATCGGCATCGCAATGCCGATTTCGCCGGTCGAGCGGCGCAAGCGTTGCATATGCGGTTCGCTATTGACAAGCTTGCCTTCCAGAACGGCAGTTACTTCGTAAATGCCGTCGCCGAAGAGAAAGCCACGGTCGAAAATGGAGATGCGGGCATCGCGGGCGGCGACGTATTCGCCGTTGACATATACGATGCGGTTTTCAAGTTCTGCTGCTGAAGCGGCCATGATGGGATGTGTCCTGAAACGAAAATGCTGCGAATAGGTCGCACTTATTCATAGGTCACTCCGCCTTAATGGGAAAGCTCTTTTCGGTCAGTCCGGGGCGCTGGCGCAGTGGCTTTTGCTCTTGTTTTCTGCCGGAAAGGCCCTGATCGAGATCAGGTAAGTCGTTCCCTTTCCCGTCAGTTTGAGTGGCAGGGCATCGCAGCCTGTCATGACCGCGCAATCATGCTCCTCAAATTTTATTGTTTGTTCAGCAGATACCAGATCCATCCTGCCTTCGGCACAGAAAAGAAGCACCGGATTGCCATGAACTTGCGTCAATGTGGTGCCGTTGACGGGCAGGCGGCGGACCATATGGGCAAAACGTCCGCGTCTGGTCATGACATTGAGGTCGGTGATGGCCGAGCCAATGAGGCGGGCATCGCAACACGCATCGGCGGCAAAGGCAAGCGGCGCGCATTCGCGGGTGAGCGTGGTTGCCTGTCCTTCGATATCGAGCACGATGCCGTCGCCTGCAAGCACCGACAAGGTGCGGTCGATGCCGGGAAAGACGGAAAACGGCCCGTCGCTGGCAATGGTTGCCATGGAAATGCGCCAGTCGAAATCCTCGACTGACGCGCCTTGTGGGTGCACGGCAATTTCAGCCGTGAGGCCGCCGCCGTTTTTCCACGGCATGCGGCGATGATTTTCGGCCTTGAGGATAGTGATTGCCATATGACCTTAATTTCCGAGAATAGCTGGAAGGCGCAGGCCTTGTTTCCTTGCCCAGTCCAGCGCGATGTCGTAACCCGCATCTGCATGGCGCATGACCCCGGTTGCCGGATCGTTCCACAGAACGCGTTCCAGCCGGCGATCCGCATCTTCGGTGCCATCGCAGCAGATAACCATGCCCGCGTGCTGCGAGAAGCCCATGCCGACGCCGCCGCCGTGATGCAGCGAAACCCATGTTGCGCCCGAAGCCGTATTGAGAAGCGCGTTCAAGAGCGGCCAGTCGGACACGGCATCCGAACCATCCTTCATGGCCTCTGTTTCGCGGTTGGGCGAGGCGACCGAGCCGCTATCGAGATGGTCGCGACCGATGACGATCGGGGCTTTCAATTCGCCGTTGCGAACCATCTCGTTGAAGGCAAGGCCGAGGCGGTGGCGATCGCCAAGGCCGACCCAGCAGATGCGCGCCGGCAGGCCCTGAAAGGCGATACGTTCCTTTGCCATATCAAGCCAGTTGTGCAGGTGCTTGTTGTCGGGCAGCAGCTCCTTCACCTTGGCGTCTGTTTTGGCGATATCTTCCGGATCGCCGGACAACGCCGCCCAGCGGAACGGGCCGATGCCGCGGCAGAACAGCGGGCGGATATAGGCAGGCACGAAGCCGGGGAAGGCAAAGGCGTTTTCAAGCCCTTCTTCCAGTGCCATCTGGCGAATATTGTTGCCGTAATCGACGGTTGGAATTCCGGCATTCCAGAAATCGAGCATGGCCTGAACCTGCACCTTCATGGAGGCGCGCGCCGCCTTTTCAACCACCTTCGGGTCATTTTCCTGCTTGGCGCGCCATTCCGCGACGGTCCAGCCAAGCGGCAGGTAGCCATGCACCGGATCATGCGCCGAGGTCTGGTCGGTGACGATATCCGGCTTCACGCCACGCTTGACGAGTTCCGGGAAAATCTCAGCCGCATTGCCGATGAGCGCAATGGATTTTGCCTCGCCTGCCTTGGTCCAGGCGTCGATTTTGGCCAGTGCCTCATCAAGGCTGTGGGTCTTCTCATCGACATAGCGGGTGCGCAGGCGGAAATCGGCGCGGGTTTCATCACATTCGACCGCAAGGCAGCAGGCGCCCGCCATGACGGCGGCAAGCGGCTGCGCGCCACCCATGCCGCCAAGGCCACCGGTCAAGATCCACCTGCCCTTGAGGTTGCCGCCATAATGCTGGCGACCGGCTTCCACGAAGGTCTCGTAAGTGCCCTGAACAATACCCTGCGCGCCGATATAGATCCATGAACCGGCGGTCATCTGGCCGTACATGGCAAGACCCTTCTTATCCAGTTCGTTGAAATGATCCCAGTTTGCCCAATGCGGCACGAGGTTGGAATTGGCGATCAAAACGCGGGGGGCGTCCTTGTGAGTGCGGAACACGCCAACCGGCTTGCCCGACTGCACCAGCAGGGTTTCGTCGTCGTTGAGCGTCTTGAGCGTGGCGACGATGCGGTCGAAATCGTCCCATGTGCGGGCAGCGCGGCCAATGCCGCCATAGACCACCAGTTCATGCGGACGCTCGGCCACATCGGGGTCGAGATTGTTCATCAGCATACGCAGCGGCGCTTCGGTCAGCCAGCTTTTGGCATTCAGTTCGTCACCGCGGGGGCTGCGCACTTCGCGCTCGTTATGTCGTGGATTGGACATAGTGTTCTCCTCAGGATTTTAGTTCTGCGGCAATTGTTTCCAGCCGCTGCAAAAGGGTTTTGAGATGCACGCGAAGCGTGTCCGCTTTGGCTTCGTCATAGGCGAAGGGGACGGCTTCGGTCGCAAGATGGGTCGATTGGGCAAGCTCCATCTGGATGGCGTGAACGCCCGTTTGCGGCCTGCCGTAATGGCGCGTCGTCCAGCCGCCCTTGAAGCGGCCATTGAGAATCGAGGTATAGCCTTTGGCCTTTGCCGTAACTTCCACGGCGGCGGCTTCGATCCCCGGATCGCAGGTTTTGCCCATATCCGTGCCGATGTTGAAATCAGGCAACTTGCCTTCAAACAGGAACGGAATGTGCGAGCGGATCGAGTGGCAATCGTAGAGAATGGCGACGCCGTGGATTGCCTTCACGCGCTCGATTTCGGCGGCAAGCGCATCGTGATAGGGCCTGTGGAAGCGTGCAATGCGGTCGGCAATATCGGCTTCGGTGGGTGCCTCCCCATCTTTCCAGATCGACAGGCCGTCGAAATCGGTCTCGGGGATGAGCGTCGTGGTGTTCTGGCCGGGATAAAGGCTCACGCCTGCCGGGTCGCGATTGGCGTCGATGCAATAGCGGTGGAAGGTGGCGCGCACAAAAGTCGCGCCGTCGATCAGGCCGTCATAGAGCTTGTGAATATGCCAGTCGGTATCGGCAAGGATTTTGCCGTTGTCGTTGAGCCGCGACCAGATATCGTCCGGCACATCCGTCCCCGTATGCGGCAGGCCAAGAATGACAGGCGAATTTCCCTGGCGGGTTTCAACGGCGCGCATGTCATGCCTCCAGATCGGGCAGGATGCCCGCTGAAATGACGCCTGAAAGCGTACCATCGGCGACCAGTTCGGCAGCGGCCTTGAGGTCGTCGGCCATATAGCGGTCTTCTTCCAGTGTCGCCACCTTGGCCCGCAGGGCGGCAATCACCTTGGCAAGTTCTGCGCTGGTGGTCAGCGGCTTGCGCAATTCCACGCCGAGCGCGCCGGTCAGCGCCTCAATGCCGATAATGGCATTGAGATTGGCGGTCATCTGGAGAAGGCGGCGCGCGCCATGGCAGGCCATGGAAACGTGGTCTTCCTGATTGGCGGAAGTGGGGGTTGAATCGACCGAGGCCGGATGCGCCATCTGCTTGTTTTCGCTCATCAGCGCGGCCGAAGTGACCTCGGCAATCATCAGGCCGGAATTAAGGCCCGGCTTGCGGGCAAGGAAGGCGGGCAGGCCGAAGGAGAGGGAGGGATCAACCAGAAGCGCGATGCGACGCTGCGAAATAGCGCCGATTTCACAAACCGCAAGCGCAATCTGGTCGGCGGCAAAGGCAACAGGCTCAGCATGGAAATTGCCGCCCGATACGGCGCGCCCATCCGAAAGCACGAGCGGATTGTCGGTCACGGCATTGGCTTCGATTTCCAATGTGCGTGCGGCCTGGCGCAGAATATCGAGACAGGCACCGTCAACCTGCGGCTGGCAGCGGTGCAATAGGGATCCTGCACGCGCTGGTCGCCTTCAAGGTGGCTTCGGCGGATAGCAGACCCTTCAAGCAGGGTGCGCAATGCCCGGCCTGCATCGATCTGTCCCTTATGGCCGCGAAGCTGGTGAATTTCCTCATGGAAAGGCGCATCCGATCCCATGGCGGCATCGGTGGATAATGCGCCGGTGATGAGCGCGGTTCGTGCCGCGCGGTGGGCGCGGAAAAGACCTGCAAGTGCAAGCGCGGTCGAGGTCTGGGTGCCGTTGATAAGCGCCAGCCCTTCCTTGGCTGCAAGCACGACCGGCTTCAGGCCCGCCTTTCCCAGCGCCTTTGCGCCGGAGAGGCGCTCGCCCCGATAAAAGGCTTCGCCTTCGCCAATCATGGCGGCGGTCATATGGGCAAGTGGCGCAAGGTCGCCGGAAGCGCCGACAGAGCCCTTTTCCGGGATCATCGGGATCACACCTTTTTCCAGCATGGCCTCGATAAGCGTAATGACTTCAAGCTGCACGCCGGACGCGCCGCGCCCGAGCGAAACCAGCTTCAGCGCCATGATGAGGCGGACGATATTTTCCGAAAGCGGTTCGCCGACGCCGCAGCAATGCGACAGGATCAGATTGCGTTGAAGCGTGGCGACATCGCCCGCTGCAATACGGATCGAGGCGAGTTTTCCGAAACCGGTATTGATGCCGTAAACCGGCGCGTCTCCTGCCGCGATTTCCGCAATGCGCGCGGCAGCTTTTTCGATACCGGCATGGAATGCAGGGTCGATGCGGACGGGAAGCCCTTCACGATAGATTTTTTCGAGGGTCTCCAGCGGGACGGAACCGGGCTTGAGGATGATTGTCATGAAAGGCTCCATTCGGACGTGCGGTTTGATCTGGCCTTTGAAAACCCGCTTCCAGAGCGGGTTGAAGCCGATGCGGTAGACGAGTTCAGCCGGGCGCTCGATGTCCCAAATGGCGAGATCGGCATCCTTGCCGATTTCGAGCGTGCCGGTTTGATCGAGAATGCCCAGCGCCCGCGCTGCTTCGCGGGTGACGCCTGCGATGCATTCCTCGACCGTCATGCGGAAGAGCGTTGCCCCCATATTCATGGTGAGCAGCAGCGAAGTCAGCGGCGAGGTGCCTGGATTGTTGTCGGTGGCAAGCGCCATCTTCGTGCCTGCGGCGCGGAAGGCTTCGACCGGTGGTTTTTGTGTTTCGCGGATAAAATAATAGGCGCCGGGCAGCAGCACGGCCACCGTTCCGGCGCTCGCCATGGCGGCAGCACCGTCCGCATCCGTATATTCCAGATGGTCGGCTGAAAGCGCGCCGTAGGATGCGGCAAGGGCTGCGCCATGCAGGTTGGACAATTGGTCGGCGTGAAGCTTGACCGGAATATCATGTGCCTTGGCCGCATCGAAAACGCGGGCGATTTCATCCGGCAGGAAGGCAATGCCTTCGCAAAAACCGTCAACGGCATCGGCCAGCCCCTGTTCGGCAATGGCGGGCAGCATGTCGTTGATAACGCGGTCGATATAGGCTGCCTTATCGCCGTTCATTTCGGGGGGAAGCGCGTGCGCGCCGAGGAACGTGGTGCGGATCGCCACGTCACGCTCTTCGCCGAGACGGCGGGCTGCCTTCAGCGATTTGATTTCGCTGTCGCGGTCGAGACCATAGCCGGATTTTACCTCGACGGTGGTGACGCCTTCGGCAATCAGCGCATCAAGACGCGGCAGGGTTTCGCGCACCAGATCGTCTTCGCTTGCCGCGCGCAGGTTCCGGACCGATGAAACAATGCCGCCGCCAGCGCGTGCGACTTCCTCATAGGTTGCGCCCTGCAAGCGCAACTCGAACTCATGCGCGCGATTGCCCGCATGGACAAGATGGGTGTGGCAATCAATCAATCCCGGCGTGATGAGCCGGTTGCCGCAATCTATCTTCTCAAAGGAAGCATATTCGTCCGGAAGCTTGTTTTCAGGACCGGCATAGACGATCCTGGCGTCCTTGACGACCAGTGCAGCTTCTTCGATCAAGCCGAGATTTGCGGCCTTTTCTTCCAGCGTCGCAATGCGCGCATGGGTGAAAACGGTGCTTGAATTCTTGGTCATGAGCGTTTTCTCGCTTCCGCTGTTTCACAATAATGTATATACATATTATGGAAACAGCAAAGAAAAAAATGCGCATGGCGGTAAGCTGTTGAAAGAGCGCCGTTATGTCATAAGGTGAGGAGTGGCCCGAATGTCCGATCAATCCAGCCAGCATTTCATTCATGCCCGACAGGCGCTGTTGCCTGACGGTTGGGCTGAAAATGTGCGCATCGGCATTGCAGGCGGTGTCATTTGCTCCATTGAGACAGGCGTTCTGGCCGGGCCGGACGACGAGCGGCAGAGCGTCGTCGTTGCCGGTATGGCCAACCTGCACAGCCACGCTTTTCAATATGGCATGGCGGGGCTTGCAGAGCGGCGCGGCCCATCCGCCGATTCCTTCTGGAGCTGGCGCGAGATCATGTACAAATTCGCGCTCACCATGACGCCTGAACAGGCTGAAGCCGTGGCGCTGCGGCTCTATGTCGATATGCTGGAAGCCGGGTTTACCCGCGTTGGCGAGTTTCATTATCTGCATCATGATTGCGACGGCACGCCTTATGCCAATCTTTCGGAAATGGCGGATCGTATCACGGCGGCGGCGACAACGGCAGGCATGGGACTGACGCTTCTGCCGGTCTTTTATGCGCATTCCGGTTTTGGCGGGGCCGCTGCCAATGAAGGCCAGCGGCGGTTCATCAATGATCCTGAACGCTTCGCGCGCCTGATTGAGGGCTGCCGAAAAACGCTGGAGGGTTTTGAGGGCGCTGTTCTGGGTGTGGCGCCGCACAGTCTGCGCGCCGTGACGCCGGATGAACTCGATAGTGTCACGCAGCTTCTGCCCGATGCGCCGGTTCATATTCATGTGGCCGAACAGGTAAAGGAAGTCGAGGACTGTATCGCCTGGTCTGGCAAGCGCCCGGTCGAATGGCTTCTGGATCATCAGGATGTGACGGCGCGCTGGTGTCTCATTCACGCAACCCATATGAGCGACGAGGAAACGAAACATATGGCCAAGGCTGGTGCGATTGCCGGTCTTTGCCCGGTGACGGAGGCCAATCTCGGTGATGGCACTTTCAATGCAACCGAATTTGCTGCCGCTGGCGGCAAATTCGGCATAGGCTCGGATTCAAACGTGCTGATCGGCATTGGCGATGAACTGCGCCAGCTTGAATATTCGCAGCGTCTTTATCATCGCGCCCGCAATGTGCTGGCCGCAAATGAGAAATCGACGGGCCGTGCGTTGTTTGATGGTGCGGTTTTGGGCGGCAATATCGCCATGGGGCGGCCGGAGGATGGCCTGAAAAAGGGAGCGTCCGCCGATTTTGTTTCGCTTGATGTCGAGCGCCTGCCCCATGCGAAAGGCGATGTGGTGCTCGATGGCTGGATTTTTGCCGGTCGTGCGCATGTCTGTGATGTGTGGGTGCGGGGTGTCAAACAGGTGGAAGGTGGACGTCACCGCTTGCGCGACGAAGCGGAGCGTGCTTTCCAGAAAGCCTTGGGCGAATTACTCGCCTGACAGGAGACGGCATGGCTGGCGAAGATTCGATCGCAAAGGACGTACCGGCGCTTTCGCTGCATCAGCGTATTCTGGACGATATAGAATCGCGCATCCTGTCGGGAGAGTGGCTGCCCGGCCACCGTATTCCGTTTGAACACGAGCTGACCGAGTATTACGGCTGTTCACGCATGACCGTGAACAAGGCTTTGACCCAGCTTGCCAAGGCCGGGCTGATTGAGCGCAAGCGCCGGTCTGGAAGCTTTGTGTCGTTCCCGCAATCGCAGGCTGCCATTCTGGAAATCCACGATATACGCGAAGAGGTGGCAGCACTTGGCCTGCCTTATCGTTTTGAACTGATGAACCGCTGGGAGCGGCTAAGCGGCCCTGCCGATGCCAGACGGCTCGACATTGCGCGCCATACGCCGCTTGTTGAACTCCTCTGCCGTCATTACGCGGGCAAGCGCGTGTTTGCACTGGAAGAGCGCATCATCAATCTGGAGGCCGTTCCCGCAGCCGCAGAGACGGATTTCGCGCAGAATTCACCGGGGCCATGGCTCGTTGCCTGTGTGCCGTGGAGCAGCGCCAAACATACCATCCGTGCCATTGCCGCGACGCAGGAAGCAGCGGCCAAACTTGATATCGCGCCCGGTTCGCCCTGCCTTGTGATCGAGCGCCAGACATGGAACGCCGACCAGCCTGTGACCCATGTACGCTTTACCTATCCCGGTGACAGCCATGCACTGGTGGCGCGGTTTACGCCATCTCACGGCTGATAAAACCGAAAGAAAAAAGCCGCCGCAGGGGAACAGCGGCGGCCAGGTTGCGGCTTGATCCGGGTGATGATCAGGCCGCGCGTTTGATGGCGTCACCGAGAACCGAAATGATCGTGTCGATCTGTTCCTTTTCGATGATGAGCGGCGGTGACAGTGCAATCACGTCGCCGGTGACGCGGATAAGCAGGCCCTTCTTGAAACACTCGACGAAAATGTCGTAGGCGCGGGCGCCCGGCGCATCCTTGCGCGATGCGAGTTCGACAGCGCCGACAAGGCCAAGATTGCGGATATCGATGACATTCGGCGCGCCTTTCAGCGAATGAAGCGCTTCCTGCCAGTAATCGGCAAGGCCTGCACCGCGGGTCAAAAGCCCTTCCTCGGCGTAGATTTCAAGCGTTGCCAAACCGGCGGCGGAAGCAACCGGATGGCCGGAATAAGTGTAGCCATGGAAGAGTTCGATGGCATTTTCCGGGCCGGTCATCAGACCGTCATAGACCTTGCGGGCGGCAAAGACGGCGCCCATCGGAATTGCGCCGTTGGTGAGGCCCTTGGCGGTCGTCACGAGATCAGGGACAACGCCGAAATAATCAACCGCGAACGGCGTACCGAGACGGCCGAAGCCGGTGATGACTTCATCGAAAATGAGCAGGATGCCGTATTTGTCTGCCGTGGCGCGGATGCGCTCCAGATAGCCCTTTGGCGGCAGGATGACGCCAGCCGAACCGGACATGGGTTCAACGATGACGGCGGCGATCTTTTCAGCGCCATGCAATTGTACGAGGCGTTCCAGATCGTCGGCCAGTTCGATGCCGTTTGCAGGCAGGCCCTTGGAGAAGGCGTTCTTTTCGATATCGAGCGTATGACGCAGGTGATCGGCGGGGATCTGCGGGAAGACACAGCGGTTGTTGACGAGGCCGCCGACGGAAATGCCGCCAAAGCCGACGCCGTGATACCCCTTCTCGCGGCCCAGAACCATGGTGCGGGTGCCCTGGCCGATGGCGCGCTGATAGGCAATGGCGATCTTCAGCGCCGTATCGACTGACTCGGAACCGGAATTGGTGAAAAACACGCGGTCGAGCTTCGCCTCTGCTCCGCCGGGGGCAATGGCGGCGAGCTTTTCGGCAAAGTCGAAGGCGACGTTGTGGCCCATCTGGAAGATCGGCGCAAAATCCATGGTCGAAATCTGGCGTTCGACCGCTTCGGTGATGCGTTTGCGGCCATGGCCGGCATTGCAGCACCATAGGCCAGCCGTGCCATCGAGAACCTGATTGCCGTCAACATCGGTATAATACATGCCCGAGGCGCTTGCGAGCAGGCGGGGAGCCGCCTTGAACTGCCGGTTTGCCGTAAACGGCATCCAGAAATTATCAAGGCTTGGCGCGTTGGTTTTGGTGAGCATTGTTACCTCCTATTTTTAGGTAGGAGGTCATGCTTTATCAAATGCAACAAGTCCTTTTCTCTTGCCACTTAAACTATTGTTTTTGCGTGTTTAGAAAATAGTATTTGTGCTATATTGAACACAAGAAACAGGAGGGGAGGGTGCGATGAGCATCGATATCGGCGGAAGGCTGCGCTATGTGCGGATGCGGCAGAATCTGTCGCAGCGGGAGCTTGCCAAAAGGGCCGGTGTGACCAACTCCACCATATCGTTGATCGAGGCCAACCAGTCCAATCCATCGGTTGGCGCATTGAAGCGTATTCTCGATGGCATCCCCATCGGCATGGCTGAATTTTTCGCGCTCGAACCGGATGCACCACACAGGGTATTCTATCAGGCGGAGGAACTGGTGGAAATCGGCAAGGGCCCCATTTCCTATCGGCAGGTGGGCGACCATCTGTTTTCGCGCGCGCTGCAAATCCTGAAGGAGCGGTACGAACCGGGTTCCGATACGGGCAAGGTGCTGCTGATGCATGAAGGGGAGGAGGGTGGTATCGTCATTTCGGGGCGCATCGAAGTGACGGTCGGAGCCGAACGGCGCATTCTGGGGCCGGGCGATGCCTATTACTTTTCCAGCAAGCTGCCGCACCGCTTCCGCTGCGTGGGGCCGGCCCCTTGTGAAATCGTCAGCGCCTGCACGCCGCCGAGCTTCTGAAAGTGTGGGTCGCCCGTGGGAAAAGGGCGACCCGGTACAGGATTAATTATAGCGCGCAATGCCCAGATCGTCGGCGCGGATATCCGCCTTGTTGCCGGAAATCAGATCGGCAAGCAGGCGGCCGGAGCCGCAGGCCATGGTCCAGCCGAGCGTACCGTGGCCTGCATTGATGAACAGGTTGTCATAGCGCGTGCCGCCGATGATAGGCGTGGAATCCGGTGTCATGGGGCGCAGGCCCGACCAGAAGGTTGCAGCCTTGAGATCGCCGCCGGGGAAGAGATCTGTCACCGACAGGTCGAGTGTGGCGCGGCGCGCGGCGGGCAGGTCATCGGTAAAGCCTGACACTTCCGCCATGCCGCCGACGCGGATGCGGTCGCCGAGGCGGGTGATGGCGATCTTGTAGCTTTCATCCAGAACGGTTGAAACCGGTGCGCGGCTTTCATCGACGATCGGTGCGGTGATGGAATAACCCTTCACCGGATAGATCGGGGCGTTGAGGCCAAGCGCCTTGATGAGTGCCGGCGTATAGCTGCCAAGCGCCACGACATAGCGTTCGGCGGTGACGATGCCCTCAGAGGTCTCCACGCCGGAAATCTTGCCGCCCGACATGAGCAGCGACTTGATGTTGACGCCGAAGCGGAACTTCACGCCCAGCCCTTCGGCAATCTTCGCCAAGGCATTGGTGAATTTGAAACAGTCACCGGTCTCGTCGTTCGGCAGGCGCAGGCCGCCGACGAACTTGTCCTTCGCATGGGCAAGCGCCGGCTCCACGTTCACGCATCCGTCGCGGTCGAGCACCTCGAACGGTACGCCGTCCTGACGCAGAACCTCGATATCCTTGCCAATGCCGTCGAGCTGGTATTGCTCGCGGAAAAGCTGCAAGGTACCCTGCGAGCGCTGGTCATATTCAATGCCGGTATCCTTGCGCAACTCGATCAGGCAATCGCGGCTATATTCGGCCACGCGCACCATGCGCGTCTTGTTGATCTTGTACCGGCTGTCGGTGCAGTTGGCGAGCATCTGCAGCAGCCAGCGATATTGTACCGGATCGGTGGTGAGGCGGAGAATGAGCGGGGCATGTTTCTGAAAGAGCCACTTGGCCGCCTTCAGGGGAATGCCGGGGGCAGCCCAGGGGGACGCATAGCCAGGCGAAACCTGACCTGCATTGGCGAAGGAGGTTTCCAGCGCCGGGCCTTCTTCACGGTCGATGACCGTTACTTCATGGCCGAGCTTGGCGAGATAGTAGGCCGTCGTAACGCCGATGACGCCGCTACCGAGAATAGTGATCTGCATATACGCCTCTCGTGGTTATGCTGTTGTGCTGGTGCCACCGCCATTCACGTAAACGTAAACGCGCGCATAACGGTTGCCAAGCGCAGTCAGAATTTCATAGGGGATAGTGTCGCAGTCCCGCGCCACGTCTTCGAGGCGCTGATGCGGGCCGATCAATTCCACAAGGCTGCCGAGTTTCAGCGTTCCCTCCGGCAATGAGGTGACGTCGAGCGTGATCGAATCCATCGATACGCGCCCGATGATGGGCAGGCGCGTATCGCCGAAAAAGGCTGCGCCCTTGTTACTCAAGGAACGGAACAAGCCGTCAGCATAGCCGACCGCAATCGTCGCAATCCGCATCGGGCCGTTGGCGACATAGGTGCCGCCATAGCCAACTGTCGCTCCCTTGTCGACGTCGCGCACCTGAATGACACGCGCCGAAAGGGTGAGGACGGGAAGGATCGAATGCTTGGGTTTCTTATTCTCGTGCGCCACCTTATCCGAAAAGTCATGCTGCCTCTCCGGATCGATGCCATATAGCGCGATGCCGGGGCGGGCGAGATCGAAATAATAGGTCTTGCCGAGGAAGGTGCCGCCGGAATTGGCCAAGGCAGCCGGCAGTTTCGGCAGGCGAGCGAGCAAGGCCGTCATCTTGGCAAGCTGACGGGCATTTACCGCATTTCCCGGCTCGTCGCCGTTTGCCAGATGGCTGATGGCGAATTTGATGTCGATCCTGCTCAGGAGCGTGACGTTCTCAAGAAGGCGGTCAAATTCCTTGGCTGACAGGCCAAGACGAGACATGCCGGTATCGAACTGGAGCAGGGCGGGCAGTTTTTTGCCCAGCCGGGTGGCGAGTGCTGCCCAGTTTTCAACCTGTTCCAGCGAATTGAGAACAGGCAGGATGCCTTCGCGGGCACAGGCTGCTTCCGTTCCGGGCTGAAGGCCGTTCAGGACATAAAGTGTTGCGTCGGGTTTCAAAAAGGGCTTCAGCGCCACTGCTTCGCCAAGATGTGCAACGAAGAAATCGCGGCAACCGGCCTCGTAGAAAGCCGGTGCGACCCGGCTTGCGCCCAGGCCATAGGCGTCTGCCTTTACCACAGCGGCCGTACGGGTTGGGGCAATGCGGGTTGCGATGGCTGAATAATTGTGGCGCAGGGCTGCGAGATCAATGGTCAATATGCCGCCAGCCGCGAGATCGCGCTCATCCTGAGAAAAAGGTAAAGACATCTCAACCATACACCCAACGCTTTCCGGGCTTCGCGAAACTCGTGTAAATACTTACGAAAGTTTGATCAGCGCCCGCGCTCTTTCCCAAAAGCACAGCGCATCGGAGCGCGAAGCCCTGCGATCCCCCACTACCAAAATATTGCTATTATGTTAGTCGAAGACTATTCGAATGTTTTTGCTATTTGTGGCATATTGTGCGAATTTCTGCATGAATTGCGCATATTTTAACTTCAACGGTGAAGATTATTCATGTCTACGCTCGACGGAATTGATCGCAACATTATCCGCTGCCTGCGCCGGGATGGGCGCATGACCAACAGCCAGCTCGCAGCGCAGGTGGGCTTATCCCAATCCGCCTGCCTGCGCCGCGTACATATATTGGAGGAAAGCGGGGTCATCCGCGGTTATACTGCCATCGTCGGCTCATCGGATGGTGATAAGCGGCTGGTGGCGATCGTGCGCATTACGCTTGACCGTCAGACGGAGGAATATCTCAACCGCTTCGAGGAGGCGGTGCGCCGACACCCGGAAGTGCAGGAATGCTATCTGATGACGGGTGATGCGGATTATATTCTTCGGGTCGAGGCCGAGAACGCGGCGGCCTACGAGATCATTCACAAGGAAATATTGTCCCGCTTGCCGGGTGTGGCGCGCATCCATTCCAGTTTCGCCATCCGCACGGTCCTGTTGTCGAAAGCGCTGTCGCCGCGTTCCTGATGGCCAAGCAAAAGTAGAAAAATCCAGAGCGGTTCCGGTTGAAATGAAGCCACCGGAACCGCTCTAACTCTTTGTTTTATCGCATTTCTCCGCCCAGGTATTTCACACTTTTGGCTCAAAAATGCTCTGGATTTTCATGCAACAGGATTAGCGGAACTCGTAACGCAGGCCAGCGCGTACGGTGTGGATGTTGAAGCCATTGTCTTTGGCCTGTGGTCCATCGGCGCCCGCACCCTGGCCATATTGGTTGATAACCTGACGGTCCTGCTCGTCATAGCCATAGGCGTTGCCGCCGTTGACGCGCAGATAGCGATAGCCGAGGTCCAGCTTGAGCTGGTCTGTCAAATCGTAACTCACGCCTGCCATGAGCGCCATGGCGAAGCGCCAGCTATCGAAGCCGTCCTTGTCGCTCTGTAAAGTGCAGGTTGGGCAGATTTCGGATGTCTTCCAGGTGTCGTATTTCACGTAAGCCGCACCGATGCCAGCGCCGAGATAAGGCGTGAGGGGGCCGACACGCGGCAGGTCGACATAGGCATTCGCCATGGCCGTCCACACGCTTGCCTTTGAATTGTCTTCGTAATGGCAATTGTCTTCCACGGGATTGAGGCCGTGGCTGCTCTTCACATAGCTCGGGCAGTTGGTTCTGCCGTTGATGCTTGCCCGGAAATAATCGAGCGTCAGATCGGTGCGCAACATGTCGTTGAAGCGATAGCCGACGCCGACCCCATAGGAGGCTCCGCCTTTCAGCGAGAAATCATCATAGTTGAAGGTGTCGTCAACCCCGCGATAGGGTTCTTCAAACTGGTTCCAGAAATCCCACTTGCCGCCGGTTTTCGATTTAAAATTGTAGCCGATATCGCCCCGGAGATACCAGCCCGCAAGGGCTGGCTGGGGTAAAGGCTCAAAAACGGGTTCCTGAACTATGAGGTCAGCGGCTGATGCCGCGCTCACGCTTGTGATTAAACCGCATATCATGACCGCAATGGCGCAACCGCGTTTCATGTGTTTCACTCCAGCCCAAAAAAATATACGGTTTTCATACCGCTCGGTCGGAGATGTAAACTGATATGCTTAAATATTGGTTATTTTATATAAGTGTTAACTTAAAATTTCATTATGTTAGAGTTGCCAAGATGCTAGCGTATTATGCCCTGAAAAAGCTTAATCGCTGCGCGGCTTCTGGTGTTAACTCAGTCGCAGGCATAATAAACCAAGATATTTATTAAAAAGCTGGAATAAGGCCCGACTATTATCGGGCCTTATATCTGTTGGTGGATAGATCAGAAATCGATCGAATGGATAATCGACTTGTCGATTTCATTGATGTCGCGTTTGCCGCAGAGGGCCATGGTGATGTCCATTTCCTTGCGGATGATTTCCAGTGCAAGCGTCACGCCTTCGTTGCCCATGGCGCCAAGGCCATAAAGGAACGGACGGCCGATATAAACGCCCTGTGCGCCGAGTGCGCGCGCTTTCAGCACGTCCTGGCCGGAACGAATGCCGCCATCGACATGAACCTCGATTCTGTCGCCCACGGCTTCAACAATCGGTTGCAGCATGGAGATGGATGAGGGGGCGCCGTCGAGCTGGCGTCCGCCATGATTGGATACGATAATGGCGTCAGCACCGGATTTCGCGGCCATTTTGGCATCTTCGACGTCGAGAATACCCTTGAGGATGAGCTTGCCGCCCCATTGTTCCTTGATCCACTCGACGTCGCTCCAGTTGAGCTGCGGATCGAACTGTTCTGCCGTCCAGGAAGACAGCGACGACAGATCGGTAACATTTTTCGCATAGCCGGCAATGTTGCGGAAGGTGCGCCGCTGCGTACCCAGCATTCCAAGGCACCAGGCGGGGCAGGTCGCCATCTGCCAGATATGCTTGGGCGTAAATTTCGGCGGAGCGGAAAGGCCGTTGCGGATATCCTTGTGGCGCTGGCCGAGAATCTGGAGATCAAGGGTGAGAACCAGGGCCGAGCAACCGGCAGCCTTGGCGCGGCCAATCAGGTTTTTTACGAAATCGCGGTCCCGCATCACATAGAGCTGGAACCAGAACGGCTTCTTCGTCACCGAGGCGACATCCTCGATGGAGCAGATGCTCATGGTGGAAAGGGTGAAGGGAACACCGAAAGCTTCTGCCGCCTGTGCCGCGAGCATTTCGCCATTGGCATGCTGCATGCCTGTCAGGCCGGTCGGGGCAAGCGCCACGGGCATGGCCACTTTCTCGCCGATCATGGTCGTTTCGAGCGAGCGGTTGGTCATGTCAACCAGAACCCGCTGCCGCAGCTTGATCTTCTTGAAGTCGTCTTCGTTTGCCCGGTAGGTGGACTCAGTCCAGGCGCCAGAATCGGCATAGTCGAAAAACATCTTGGGGACGCGGCGCCGGGCAAGCCGCTTCAGATCGGCGATTTCAACGATATTGGACATCATCCCACCCTTTGTGGTCAGTTTTCTTTACCAATCGAATGACGGATCGCGCGCTTGAAATCAAGTCCCAACAAGCAATTCGATAACAAATGGCTCGCGGTTAATTGAAGCTGTGCACTTTTCTTCTTATGCTATTGGCTCCCGCCCCGGCACAATTTGCTGGCAGGTCATGGCGGCCAGGCATTGTGCTTACAGGATGAAGAGATGAGCAAGGGTAAAAAAACCGGTTTTATCGGCAAACGTTCCAGCGCGGCAGGCGGATGGGGTGCGCTGAAAAGCTGTGGCCAGCAATTGCTGGCCAGCGGTGCACCGCTGGCTGGCGCCCGTGCGCTTTTGAAAGCCAATCAGCCGGATGGGTTCGATTGTCCCGGTTGTGCATGGGGTGATCCCGAACATGGCTCGTCTTTTGAATTTTGTGAAAACGGCGTCAAGGCCGTTGCCTGGGAGGCAACGGACCGGCGCACTACGCCTGCCTTTTTTCGCGAACACACGGTTTCCAAGCTTCGGGAATGGACGGATTACGATCTGGAAAATACGGGGCGCCTTACCCATCCCATGCGCTACAACACGGCAACGGACAAATATGAAGCCGTTGAATGGGATGAGGCTTTTCAGGCTATCGGCGGCATTCTGAAGAGTTTCGACACGCCCGACCGGGTGGAATTCTATACGTCCGGCCGCGCTTCCAATGAGGCGGCCTTTCTCTACCAGCTTTTCGTGCGCGCCTATGGCACGAACAATTTTCCCGATTGCTCCAATATGTGCCACGAGGCAAGTGGCGTCGCGCTGACGCAATCCGTGGGTGTCGGCAAGGGCACGGTGCTGCTGGAGGATTTTGAACAGGCCGATGCGATCTTCGTTGTAGGGCAAAATCCCGGCACCAATCATCCCCGCATGTTGGGCGATCTGCGCCGCGCGGCGGAGCGAGGAGCGCGCATCGTAGCCTTCAACCCGGTCCGCGAGCGCGGGCTGGAACGCTTTGCCGACCCGCAGGACAAGCTGGAAATGCTGCATGGCGGCAGCGAGCCGATCACGAGCGATTATTTCCAGCCGCGCCTTGGCGGGGATCTTGCCGCTTTCCGCGGCATGGCGAAGGCCGTGTTCGCTGCCGACGATGCAGCACTTGCTGCCGGACGGCCTTCTGTTCTCGACCGGGCGTTTCTGGCTGCGCACACGGCGGAGCTGGAAGCCTACCGGGCTGCGGTGGATGCGACTTCCTGGGATGAGATCGAGGACCAGTCCGGCCTTCTTCGCCAATCGCTGGAGCGGGCGGCGGAAATCTATATGCAGGCTGGGCGTGTCATCTGCACCTGGGCGATGGGCATCACGCAGCACCGCCATTCGGTCATCACGATCCGCGAAATCACCAATTTCATGCTGTTGCGGGGCAATATCGGTAAGCCCGGCGCGGGGCTCTGCCCGGTGCGCGGCCATTCCAACGTGCAAGGGGACCGGACGGTCGGCATCAACGAGCATCCGCCGGTTGCGTTTCTCGACGCGCTGGAAAGGGAATTCGGTTTCAAGCCGCCGCGCGAGCCCGGACATAATGTGCTGGGCGCTATCGGCGCGATGCTGGATGGTACGGCGCAGGCTTTTGTTGCGCTTGGCGGCAATTTCGCCCGTGCAACACCGGACAGCCCGATCATTTCGAGGGCGCTGTCCAGCCAGCGGTTGACGGTTCATATCGCAACCAAGCTCAACCATTCACATCTGGTGCCGGGGCGGGATTCTTTCATCCTGCCATGTCTGGGCCGCACTGAAATAGACCTCAATTCCAAAGGCGTGGCGCAGATCGTGACGGTGGAGGATTCGATGAGCATGGTGCACGGGTCGGGTGGCATCAACCAGCCCGCTTCGCCGCTCCTTCGCTCCGAAGTTGCCATTATCGCGGGCATGGCCAATGCCACGCTGGGACCAAAGCCCGTGGACTGGCTGGCGCTTGCCGATGATTACGATCTTATCCGCGAGCATATTGCGCGGGTGCTGCCGGATTTCCACGATTATAATCGCCGTGTGCGGGTGCCGCGCGGGTTTCACCTGCGCAATGCTGCCCGCGACCTTGAGTGGAATACGCCAACGGGCAAGGCAACGTTCTGGACCGGTGCCCTGCCGCAAGCGATCGAGCACCAGCAGGTGCGGGATAAGCCGGGACGTTATGTGCTGCAAACCTTCCGCAGTCACGACCAGTACAACACCACGATTTATGGCATGAATGACCGTTATCGCGGTGTTTACGGCGAGCGCCATGTGGTCTTCATGAACCCGCTTGATATGGCCGATCTGGGTGTCGAGGCTGGAGACCGGGCCGATATTGTTGGAGAGTTCGATGATGGCGTGGAGCGTGTTGCCGCGAATTTCCGTTTCGTGCCTTATGACATTCCGCGCGGCTGCATCGCTGGCTACTATCCTGAAATGAATGTGCTGGTGCCGCTTGGCAGTGCGGGCGACGAGAGCGACACGCCCACGTCCAAATCGATCATTGTATCGTTCCGGCTTAACCGGACAAAGGCTGCATGATGGATGAAGATGAGGCCGAATATATGCGTCTGGTCGAGGCGCTGAAAGCCGAAGCGGGCAGGCTTTCGGGGCTCGGCGCGGGTATTGTTGCCGGTCTTGCGCTCGATATCGCGTCGGACAGCCGCACATTTGCCAGGGTTTTCGGCCTGGCGCATGCCTTGGTGCTGCGGGAACTGACCGCGCTCGCGCAGACGGGTGATTATGTCAGGATCAGGCAAAGGGATGCGCGCACGCAGCGCACGCATTACGAACTGGGGCAGGCAGGACATCGCCTCGTGGAAGAGGTGAAAGGTTAAAGCGCACTCGCGGGGGTGAATTATTTGGATTTTGAGTTTTGTGCCGCTGCGCCAAAGCCTTCGGCAATGCCGATATTGGGCCGCTTCCACGGGAAGCCGGAGCAGTTTCTATGTATTTTATCGAAGTCTATTGTAGCGATAACTATGATTCATGATGTTTTGAAAGCGTGCTTTTCTCTACATGCTTTTGATTGCATTCTCACGGCAACCAAACAAACGAGAATCGTGTAAATGGCGGTAATATCGTTCCCTGAGACTATCCGGGGCGAATGGGGGCGCGTTGCAATGCAACGGGCTGCGCGAACAGGCAAATACCTGATTTTGGGCGCATTCGCCGGTCTTGCAACCTGCATTCAGATCCTGTCGGCCGGAAGTCCGGCATATGCTGATTCACTCAATGTCGTGCCGGTTGCGGTCCGGGAAGCGAAGCTTGTCGATTACCAGCCGAAATTGACGCTTTCCGGGGCTGTCGCCGCGCGCTCTCTGGTCAATGTATCGTTCCGCGTCAATGGTCAGGTGGTCGAACGGCTGGTCGATATCGGGCAGCATGTCGAAAAGGGGCAGCTTCTGGCCCGCATCGACGATGTTGAACAGCGCGCCAATATGCGCGTTGCGCAGGCTTCCATGGACGCCGCAGAAGCGCAGCTCGTGCAGGCCGACGCCAATTTCAAGCGCCAGCAGGCGCTGTTGAAGCAGGGTTTTACCACGCGCAGCCAGTATGACCAGGCCGATCAGGCATTGCGCACCGCGCAAAGTGCGCTTTCCAGCGCGCAAAGCCAGCTTGGCAATGCACGCGACGAGCTTTCCTATACCGAGCTTCATGCCCCTGTTTCAGGCGTCGTTACGGCGCGCAATATCGAAACGGGTCAGGTCGTGCAGGCAGCGCAAACGGCTTTCTCCATTGCGGAAGACGGCTCGCGCGACGCTATTTTCGATGTGCAGGAAACATTGGTGAATCATGCCCGCATTGGAATGGGCGTAACGGTTGCCCTGCTTGCCGATCCTTCCATTGAAGCAGAGGGCAATATCCGTGAATTGTCGCCGGTTGTTGACGCACAGACCGGCACAGTGCGGGTCAAGGTAGGCATTGCGCAGGCAACTGCGCAGATGGCGCTTGGCGCAATCGTCACCGGAACTGTCCATATGGATGCGCGGCAGGTGATCGTGCTGCCATGGAGCGCGATGGCCTCGGAGGCGGGACGAACGGCCGTCTGGCGCGTGGATAGGGACACGCATGTCGCGACACTCGTTCCGATCAAGGTGCTGGCCTATGAAAAAGAGCGCGTGATCGTCGAAAGCGGCCTTAATAACGGTGAGCTTATCGTGACCAAAGGTGCGCAGATGCTGCGCTCCGGCGAGCCGGTAGAGATCATGCAGGGGCCTGAAGGAGCTGGCTCGCAATGAAAATCCATATGAACCCCATGTTCCGTGCTGCCGGTTGCGCGGTCCTGTTTGGCGCGCTGACGGTGCTTGCCGCTTGCGGCAAAGAGGATGAAAAGGCGCAGGAAGCTGCGCCCATCCGCCCGGTTCTCTATACGATCGTGGAGCCGAAGCCTGTCGCCCAGACGGGTTTTGCGGGCACAGTCGAGCCGCGCTATTCGACCGATCTGGCTTTCCGCGTTCTGGGGCGGGTCATAGCCCGGCCTGTGAAGGTGGGCGATCTCGTGAAGAAGGGCGAGATGGTGGCAATGCTCGATCCATCGGCGCTTGATCTTGCGGTGCAATCGGCAAGGGCCGACCTTGCCAGTGCCGAGGCACAATATGCCAATGCTTCGGCAAGCGAGGAACGCCAGCGTATCCTGCTGCGTGGCAACAATGTTTCGCAGGCCGATTATGACGCGGCCAGGCAGGCGCGCGACAGCGCCGAGGCAGGGCTGGAAAAGGCGCAGGCCGGTTTGCGCAAGGCCGAAGACCAGCGGGGATATGCCGTGCTGCGTCCCGATTTCGATGGCGTGATCTCCGCAACGGCTGCCGAAGTCGGGCAGGTGGTTTCGGCGGGTCAGGCGATCGTGACCGTGGCGCGTCCCGATGTCCGGGAAGCGGTGGTGGATATTCCCGACAGCATGACCGAATATTTCAAGCCCGGCACTCCTTTCAATGTGCAGCTTCAGGCCGATCCTTCCGTGAAAGGAACGGGAAGCGTGCGCGAGGTCGCGCCGCAGGCCGATGCACAAACGCGCACACGCCGGGTGCGCATCGCACTTGACAATCCGCCCGAAGGGTTCCGCCTCGGCGCAACCATTCAGGCCGCTCGTTCCACGCCGGAAACGGGCTTCGTTTCCCTGCCCATGCCGTCGCTTCTCGAACAGGACGGCAAGACCAGTATATGGGTGATCGATCCCGGAACACAGACCGTGAGCCTTCACGATGTGCGCGTTATCGAGCGCAAGGGAGCAAGTTTTGTGGCAGGCGGGGTCGAGGCCGGCAGCTATGTGGCAATTGCCGGTGTGCATGAACTGAAAGCAGGGCAGAAAGTCCGTCTGGACGAGAAAGGAAGCGGGCTGTGAAAAAGGGATTCAATCTGTCTGACTGGGCTTTGAATCATCGCTCCCTGGTCTGGTATTTCATGCTCGTTTTTCTCGTTGCGGGGCTTGTGTCCTATCTGGACCTCGGCCGCGAGGAGGATCCGGAATTTACCGTCAAGACGATGGTGGTGCAGGCCAACTGGCCGGGCGCTTCCATTGACGAGACGCTCAATCAGGTCACGGACCGGCTGGAAAAGAAGCTCGAAGAGCTCGATACGCTTGATTATACGCGCAGCGTGACGACGGCAGGCAAGTCTGTCGTCTTTGTTTTCCTCAAGGATACGACGCGTGCGCAAGATGTGAAAAAATCCTGGACCGAGGTGTGCCACCTCCTGACCGATATCCAGAATACCTTGCCGCAGGGCGTCTATGGTCCCTATTTCAACGACCAGTTCGGCGATGTTTTCGGCAATATCTATGCCTTCACCGCTGATGGTCTGTCGATGCGGCAATTGCGCGACTATGCCGAGGATGTACGCACGAAAATCCTCACCATCCCGAATGCCGGCAAGGTGGAGCTGATCGGTGCGCAGGACGAGGCCATCTATCTGGAGTTCTCTACCCGCCAGGTCGCAGCCCTTGGCCTCGACCAGCAGGCAATCCTGAAAGCCTTGCAGGATCAGAATGCGATTACGCCTTCCGGCGTCGTGCAGGCCGGGCCTGAACGCATCAGCGTGCGCGTCAGCGGCCAGTTCAATTCCGAAGCGGACCTGCGCGCGGTCAATCTGCGTGTCAACAACCGCTTCTTCCGCCTGTCGGATGTGGCGACGATCACGCGCGGCTATGTCGATCCGCCCACATCGATCTTCCGCGTCAATGGTGAGGATGCCATCGGCCTCGGTATCGGCATGAAGCCGAACGGGAACCTGCTGGAATTTGGCGCCGAACTTGACAAGATGATGGATCAGGTCACGGCGGAATTGCCGGTCGGCGTCAAGGTGTTCAAGGTGGCCGACCAGCCGCAGGTGGTGAAGGAGGCCGTTTCCGGCTTCACGCAGGCGCTGTTTGAAGCGGTGGTCATCGTTCTGGCCGTCAGTTTCGTCAGCCTTGGCCTGCGTGCCGGTTTCGTGGTGTCGCTTTCGATCCCGCTGGTGCTGGCAATAACTTTCCTTTCCATGTCGCTGATGGATATTTCGCTGCAACGCGTGTCTCTTGGCGCACTCATCATCGCGCTCGGCCTTCTGGTCGATGATGCCATGATTGCGGTGGAAATGATGGTGGCGCGGCTTGAACATGGCGACCCCATCAACAAGGCGGCGACCTATGTTTATTCGCATACGGCCTTTCCGATGCTCACCGGCACGCTGGTCACCATTGCCGGGTTCATTCCGATTGGACTGAATAACAGCCAGGCGGGCGAATATACGTTCACGCTCTTTGTGGTGATCGCAGTTTCGCTGCTTGTTTCCTGGGTCGTGGCCGTGTTGTTCGCACCGCTTCTCGGTGTCACGTTCCTGCCGAAAAAGATGAAGCCGCATGAAGAAAAGCGCAGCCGCTTCTTCGAGGCTTTCTCCCGTGTTCTGCTTTTATCCATGCGCCACAAATGGACGACGATCATCACGACCATCGTTTTATTCGTGATTTCCGTCTTCGGCATGGGTTTCATTGAGCGGCAGTTCTTCCCGCAATCGGACCGCCCGGAACTCGTTCTGGACTGGACGCTGCCGCAAAACAGCTCCATCGCCGACACGAAGGCGCAGATGGAACGCTTTGAAGAAACAATGTTGAAGGATAATCCCGACGTGGAGCATTGGAGCACCTATGTCGGGCAGGGGGCAATCCGTTTCGTGCTGTCCTTCGACGTGCAGCCAGCCAATCCATATTTTGGGCAGATGGTGGTCGTTGCCAGGGATGTGGAGGCGCGCGACCGGCTGAAAGCGAAGTTCGAGGCGGCGTTCCGCAAGGATTATGTCGGCACCGATGTCTATGTGAAATATCTGGAGCTTGGACCGCCGGTCGGCCGTCCCGTGCAATACCGCATTTCGGGGCCTGATGTTCAAAAACTTCGCGGTATCGCGCAGGATTTTGCCGGCATCCTGAGCGCCGACAAGCGGCTTGGGGTGGTCAATTATAACTGGAACGAGCCGGGCCGCGTCATTCGTGTCGATGTCATGCAGGACAAGGCGCGCAAGCTTGGTATATCGTCCAAGGATATCGCAACGACGCTCAACGGTGTCGTTGGCGGCATCACGATCACGCAGGTAAGGGATTCGATCTATCTGATCGATGTGATTGCCCGTGCGCAGGCGCATGAACGCGATTCCATCGATACGCTGCAAAGCCTTCAGATCGCGACGGGCAACGGCACCTCGGTGCCGCTGGCGGCTATTGCCAATTTCCGTTATGAACTGGAGCAGCCGGTCATCTATCGCCGCTCGCGCATTCCCACGATTACGGTCGCAGCCGGCATTATCGACAAGACCATGCCGGATACGATCGCCAGGGATCTCGGCCCCGCGATCAAGACTTTCGCCGACAGGCTGCCCGCTGGCTACTATATCCAGACCGCAGGCACGGTGGAAGAAAGCGGCAAGAGCCAGGGGCCGATTGCTGCCGTCGTGCCGCTGATGCTCTTCGTCATGGCGACGGTGTTGATGGTGCAATTGCAAAGCTTCCAGCGCCTGTTCCTCGTGGTTGCGGTTGCGCCGCTTGGATTGATCGGCGTGGTTGCGGCCTTGCTGCCGAGCGGCAAGCCGCTTGGTTTCGTGGCAATCCTTGGCGTGCTGGCGCTGATCGGCATACTCATCCGAAACTCCGTCATCCTGATCGTGCAGGTAGAGGAGGATATTCAGGAGGGGCTGCATCCATGGGATGCGGTCATGAAGGCGAGCCAGCATCGTATGCGCCCCATAGCACTGACGGCGGCCGCCGCCAGCCTTGCTCTGATCCCCATTGCCCGTGAAGTATTCTGGGGGCCGATGGCCTATGCCATGATGGGCGGCATCATAGCGGGGACCGCAATCACGCTCCTGTTCCTGCCCGCGCTCTATGTTGCCTGGTTCCGTATCAAGGAGCCGGAGCACAGCCCAGATGAGCCGCATCCGGCTTCATAGTCGAATGAGAGTGCTTGAAATTAAAAATGCCCGCCGTCGAGCGGGCATTTTCATGAAAACATCACTTGCTATTGGTTCTATATCGGTTCTATTATACCGCGCATGAATAGAACCACTTTGATCAATGCCATTGAAGGGCGCGGGTTGCGCGATCCGCAGCTTGCGGGGCCGCTCTATCGCAGCCTCGCGCGGATTCTGGGCGAACTGATCGAGGAAGGGCAGCTTGCGCCCGCAGTGGGGCTTCCGCCGGAACGCGACCTTGCGGAGCAATTGGGCATCGGCCGCATCACCGTGCGCAAGGCCTATAAGGAACTTCTGACCCAGGGCTTTGTGGAATCGCGGCGCGGCAGCGGCACCTTCGTTGCTGAACGGCCAGTGCGCATCAGCCAGCATTTGTGGCGGCTCACTTCCTTCTCGCAGGATATGATTTCGCGCGGTAAGGAACCCGGCGCGCGCGTGGTGACGAACAGGATCGACAAGCCTTCGCCGGATGAGGCTTTCCGGCTCGGCATCGGTGTGGATGCCAGTGTCGTGCGGCTTGATCGCCTGCGACTTGCCGATGGTGTTCCTATGGCCTTCGAGCGCGCGGTGGTGCCGCGCCATTATCTCGATCAGGACCGTGTGGACGAAACATCGCTTTACGAAGCACTGGCGCGGCGCGGCCACAAGCCGGTGCGCGCCTTGCAGCGCCTCACCGCCGTTACGCTCGACCCCGGCACTGCCCATTTGCTGGGTGTGCACCACGGCGCGCCGGCCCTGCTCATCGAACGTGTCTCGCATCTCGAAGACGATCGGATCGTTGAATATACCCGCTCGCATTATCGTGCTGACGCTTATGACTTTGTTGCGGAATTGAAAATTGGAGAATGACTATGAACAGCCCTTCCTCCCTGATGTTGCAGGAAACAGAACAATCGCCTGCCGTCGTTGCGAAGCTGCTTGAAAAAGAGGCGGGGACGTTTGCGGAAATCGCCCGTATCTTCCGGAAAAATGACCCTGCCGTCATTACCACGGCTGCGCGCGGCTCGTCGGATCATGCTGCGACCTTCTTCAAATATCTGATAGAAATTGCAACAGGCGTCCCCGTTGCTTCCATCGGTCCGTCCATTGCTTCGGTTTACGGCAGCAGGCTCAAGCTGAAAAACGGGTTGCATTTCACGGTGTCGCAATCGGGCGCAAGCCCCGATATCATAGCGGCGCAGGAGGCGGCCAAAAAGGGTGGGGCGACGACGATTGCCGTTGTCAATGTCGTGGGAAGCCCGCTTGCCAGGGATGCCGATATTGTTCTGGCGCTCCATGCGGGCGAGGAAAAAAGCGTCGCCGCTACCAAATCCTTCATCGCATCGGTTGCCGCACTTTCCGGTGTTGTGGCAGCAAGCAGCGGCGATGCGGGTTTGCGCGGCGGGCTTGAGCGCCTGCCGGAAGCATTGGCCGCAACCCGGCCCGAGGGCCGCGAGGTGGTTGAAAATCTTCTCTTCAACGCTCGCTCGCTTTACACAGGCGGGCGCGGCACGGCCTTTGCCATTTCGCTGGAAGCGGCGCTGAAGGCCAAGGAAACCGCCAATATCCATGCGGAAGCCTTTTCATTGGCCGAACTGATGCATGGCCCCATGCGTCTTATTGAAGAGGGTTTTCCCATTGTTTCCTTCCTGCCGCGGGATGAGGCTTTCGACACCAATATTGCGGCGCTGAAGCGGTCGCATTCTTTCGGGGCAAGCATCGTGACGCTTTCCGATGCGCAAACGCCGGGCTTCCGCCTGCCATCGGCAAGCACGGGTAGCCCGCATCTCGATCCGCTCGTCTCGCTCATCAATTATTACCGCGTCATAGAAGCGGTCACGCGCCGCAAGGGTTTCGATCCCGACAAGCCGCGCAATCTCAACAAGGTTACGGTGACGGTATGATGAAGAAATCAGCAATTGCAGGCGCGCGCATCTTCGACGGTGAGCGCTTTCATGACCAGAGCGCGCTGGTATTCAGCGATGGCCAGATCGAGGCCATCGTACCGGAAGCATCGCTTGCCGAGGGCCACGAAATCGAAAGGCTGAAGGGCGGCGTTCTTGCCCCCGGTTTCATCGATGCGCAGGTGAATGGCGGCGGCGGGCGTATGCTCAATGACGAGCCGACGCCCGAAACCATGTTCGTGATTGCCGGCGGGCACAGGAAATACGGCACGACCAGCCTGTTGCCGACGCTCATCACCGATACGATGCCCGTGCGTGACCGCGCCATTGAGGCGGCGATTGAAGCGGTGAAGGCTGACAGGGGGGTTGCTGGCCTGCATCTGGAAGGCCCGCATCTGGCGCCAGCGCGCAAAGGCGCGCATCTGGCGGAACTGATGCGCCCGGTCAATGATGCCGATATTGCGCTCTATATCCATACAGCCAGGCAGATTGGCACCTTGCTGGTGACGCTCGCGGCCGAACAGGTGACGCCTGAACAGGTGCGCCGCTTGAGCGATGGAGGCGTGATCGTCAGCATTGGCCACAGCGACACGACCGCTGAAGAAGCCTTCCGGCGCTTCGATGCCGGTGCGCGCAGCGTGACGCATCTTTATAATGCCATGAGCCAGATTGGTCATCGCGCGCCGGGTCTTGCCGGTGCGGCGCTCGATCATCCCGATATCTGGTGCGGTATCGTTGCGGATGGGCATCATGTCGATCCGATGGCGCTGCGGCTGGCGCTGCGTGCCAAGCGCGGCGATGCGCATCTGTTCCTCGTGACGGACGCCATGGCGCTTGTCGGATCGGATGCGGAAAGCTTCGAGATAAACGGGCGCAGCGTTCGCCGTGTGCCGGGTGGCATCTGCTCCAAGCTGGTCCTGCCGGATGGCACCATTGCCGGTTCCGATCTCGACATGGCTTCGGCGGTGCGGTTTGCCGTGGCAGAACTGGAACTGACGCTTGCCGAGGCGCTGCGCATGGCAAGCCTCTATCCGGCGCGCTATCTGCGCCTTAATGATCGCGGCCGGTTCCGTCCGGGAATGCGCATGGATGCCGTGCATCTGGATGACGGGCTGTTCGCCAAATCCACATGGCTTTCCGGCGAAAAGCAGATTGCAGGCTGAGGGCGCGATGACGGAAATCACGGACCGCTATTTCAATGATGTGATTGCGCGGCTTTCGGGCCTGCGCGACCGGCTGGCCGCGCAGATGGAAAAAGCTGCCGATCTCATCGCAGCAGCGGCAAGGGCGGACCGGCGCGTCTATGTGTTCGGCACCGGCCATTCGCATATGATGGCCGAGGAGCTTCATTACCGCGCGGGCGGACTGGCGATCACGGTGCCGATCCTTTGCGGGTCGATCATGTTGCAGGATGGCGCCGTCGCAAGCTCGCATTTTGAACGGATTGAAGGTGCGGTTCGACCGATCCTCGACCGCTACGGGATCCGGGACGGTGATGTGCTAGTTGTCGTCTCCAATTCCGGTGTCAATGCCGCTCCAATCGAGGCGGCGCGCTATGCGCGCGAAAAGGGCGCGGCGATTATTGCCCTTACCTCCGTTGCCTATTCCAATACGATTGCCAGAGGACGCACGCAGCTTCTTTCACTTGCCGATGTGGTGCTGGACAATGACGCGCCTTCTGGCGATGCCGTGCTGGAGATTGCCGGGAGCGCGCTCAAGGTGGGGCCGGTTTCCACGGCGCTTGGCGTCACGATCCTCAATGCCGTCTTCGCCGATGTGGCGGCGCGGCTGGTGGGCGAGGGGGACGCGCCCATTTATCTCAGCGCCAATATGCCGGGATCGGGCGATATCAACCGTTCGCTGGTGGAGCGTTACCGCGACCGCAATCCGCATCTTTGAAAAATTTGGGTGATCTTTCCTCTGATCGTGCTTGATAGCGCAATCCGGTCAGTGCATTACGCATTCTGGCAAGGCTGAAGCATTGCGCTGGATTAGGCTCGCAAAAGCGTTTTGGCTGATGCCCTGGAAATAGAGGAAGACTGATGCTTAACTTTGTCCTGACTGTCACTTGCAAGTCCACCCGCGGTATCGTTGCCGCTATTTCGGGTTATCTTGCCGGTAAGGGTTGCAACATCATCGATAGCGCCCAATTCGACGATCTGGATACGGGGCGCTTTTTCATGCGCGTCAGCTTCATTTCCGAGGAGGGCGTGCTTCTGGATGAATTGTGCGATGGTTTTGCCGCAGTTGCCGCACCGTTCGAGATGAATTTCAATTTTTATGACAATGCCCATCGCGTCAAGACGCTTTTGATGGTGTCGCGCTTCGGCCATTGCCTCAACGATCTTCTCTATCGCTGGAAGATCGGCGCGCTGCCCATCGATATCGTGGGCGTGGTGTCAAACCATTTCGACTATCAAAAGGTCGTTGTGAACCACGATATTCCCTTCCATCATATCGCGGTCACCAAGGCCAACAAGCCGGAAGCCGAGCGCCATTTGATGGAAATCGTGGAAGATACCAACACGGAACTGGTGGTGCTTGCGCGCTATATGCAGGTTCTCTCCGACGAATTTTGCCAGAAAATGTCGGGCCGCATCATCAATATCCACCATTCCTTCCTGCCGTCCTTCAAAGGCGCGAACCCTTACAAGCAGGCCTATGAGCGCGGCGTGAAACTTATTGGCGCGACGGCCCATTATGTCACCGCCAATCTCGATGAAGGCCCGATCATCGAACAGGACGTGGCACGCATCACCCATGCGCAGAACTCGGCCGATTATGTGTCCATCGGGCGCGATGTCGAGGCGCAGGTTCTGGCGCGCGCTGTTCACGCGCACATCCATCACCGCTCATTCCTCAACGGCAACCGCACCGTCGTATTCCCGGCTAGCCCCGGCTCGTTCGCCTCCGAACGCATGGGGTGATATTGCGGCTCTGGCGGCCTGCAAATCGCGTCTTTTTACGCTTCCGGTGCTCACGTACTCAAGTACGGCTCAAGCGCCGGTTCGCAAAAGCCACGATTTTCGGCACGCCATAACCATAATCTCCGCCAATCGCCTGACTTCGTGAGGCACTGGTCGATGCGTTGCGGCTTATAAATAAAACCCCGCTTTCACGGGGTTTTATTTTGTTCTTGAATCAGATCGATCAGTCGATATCGAAGGAAACACCCTGTGCAAGCGGCAGGGCCTTCGAGTAGTTGATGGTGTTGGTTGCACGGCGCATATAGGCCTTCCATGCATCCGAACCGGATTCACGGCCGCCGCCGGTTTCCTTTTCACCGCCGAATGCGCCGCCGATTTCAGCGCCCGACGTGCCGATATTGACATTGGCGATGCCGCAATCCGAACCTTCTGCGGAGAGGAAACGTTCCGCTTCCTGCAAATTCAGCGTGAAGATCGAGGATGACAGGCCCGCGCCGACCGCATTGTGGCTCGCCAGCACATCGTCGAAGTCGGAATATTTCATCACATAAAGGATCGGTGCGAAGGTTTCTTCGAGAACCGGGCCTTCCTGACGTGGCATTTCGACAATAGCCGGGCGCACATAATAGGCGTTTTCATATCCGGTATCGACGCGCTCGCCGCCCTGCACCTTGCCGCCATGGGCGGCTGCTTCTTTCAGCGCCTTCTGCATATTGTCGAAGGCTTGTTTGTCGATCAGCGGGCCGACCAGAGCGCTGGTTTCAAGCGGCGAGCCGACCGAAACGCTGGCATAGGCCTTCTGGAGACGCGGAACGAGTGCGTCATAAACGCTTTCGTGCACGAAAAGACGGCGCAATGTGGTGCAGCGCTGACCGGCGGTGCCCATGGCGCCAAAAGCGATTGCGCGCAGTGCCATGTCCAGATCGGCCGACGGGCAGACGATACCGGCATTGTTGCCGCCGAGTTCGAGGATCGCGCGCGCAAAACGCTTGGCCAGGCGCGGGCCGACTTCGCGGCCCATGCGGGTCGAGCCGGTTGCCGAAACAACGGGAACTTTCGGGCTGTCAACGAGGACTTCACCGATTTCACGGTCGCCGAGCAGGAGCTGCGAAATGCCTTCCGGCGCATCGCCGAAACGCTTGAGCGCGCGCTTGAAAATCGCATCGCAGGCAAGCGCGGTGAGCAAGGTCTTTTCAGACGGCTTCCACACAACCGCGTTGCCGCAAACGATGGCGAGCGCCGCATTCCATGACCAGACAGCGACGGGGAAGTTGAAGGCGGAAATAACGCCGACGACGCCCAGCGGATGCCAGGTTTCCATCATGCGATGGCCGGCGCGTTCGGTGGCGATGGTGAGGCCGTAAAGCTGGCGCGACAGACCGACTGCGAAATCGCAGATATCGATCATTTCCTGCACTTCGCCCAGACCTTCCGACGGGATCTTGCCTGCTTCGAGCGAGACGAGACGGCCGAGGTCTTCCTTGGAGGCGCGCAGTTCTTCGCCGAGCAGGCGGATCAGCTCTCCGCGCTTTGGCGCGGGAACGGTGCGCCATGCGCGGAAGGCTTCATCGGCCTTGGCGATGATCTTTTCGGCGTCTTCCTTGCTGTGGGTCTTGATCGAAGCGATCTCTTCACCGGAAACGGGGCTGAAACCGGTAAGATCGCCGCCGGTATAGGCGGATGCGTCGACGCCGAGTTTGGAAAGCAGATCGGCGGCTTCCTTCTTCACGTCGATTTTTCTAACAGCGGTGTTCATGGTTTTCCTCTCTGTCTAAGTTGTTTGCGCATAATCCGGTCCGAAAAGTCCGTAACTTTTCAGGGTTATGCGTTTATTCTGCCGCTTCAAGGCCCTTCAGGCCTGCCTGAAGGGCTTCAATGGATTCCCGTTCGATGCGGGCATAGTGCTCGAACTCATTGAGCACTTTTGCGCCCAGATCGTCCTCGAAACGCTTCTGGTTGGGGCTTTCGACAAATTCCTGTGTTTCGTCGTCGCCCAGATTGGACTGGAATATACCGGCGGCGCTGACCGGCAGGAAGTCCTCATAGGTGATCGGGTCGAACTGCACCGCGCCAGCTTCAATCAGAACTTCGATATCAGTGCCCGGCCTGAAACTTGCAAGCTTTGCCGCATCCTTCACCGAATAGGCGAAATAGCCAAGCCCTTCTTCGCGAATGCCTGCCCATGTGTCGGGGAAGGCGGTGGAGTGAACCGGAACACCGGCCGCGCTCAGATCGTAATAGCCGACCGGGAACATGCCCATGACCGCGAAGACGCGGCGCATCATGGAAAGCTCGGCGGCGGTGCCAAGGCGGATTGCGCCATGGCGTTCTTCCGAAATACGGTCGAGCGCATCGGTTTCGGCCAGGCGTTCATGCAGATGGCTGTCGTCGGCCAGAACCTTGGCATTCACGTCGGCGACGAGGTCCATGAGGGTGCCATAGGCAGGCACTTCTTCCCTGTACATGGCCGACATGGCTGCCGAAAAAGCGGAGCGAATGGCATCCGGCGAAACGAATTTCTGGTCTTTCATTGCGAAAATTTCCGTTGAAAGGGGCATCTTCGGGCAATGCATGTCTGGCTTGGGGGGAACATGCATGGATTATGATGAAAATGTATCATATCAGCGGTTTTGCGGTTATGATCGCGACGAAAGCAACTATGTTAATGCGAGAATGGAATGAAGCTGAGCAGGAGATTGATCCCGGACATTGCCACGCTGCAAGCCTTTGAATGTGCTGCCCGCCATGGCAGTTTCACGCAGGCCGCGCATGAGCTCAATCTCACCCAGAGTGCCGTCAGCCGACAGATCAAGGATCTGGAAAGCCAGTTGGGCGTGCTCCTGTTCGAGCGCATTCGCCAGCGTATCCTGTTGTCCGATGCAGGGCGGAAATTCCTGCCGGAAGTGCGGCGCCTTCTTAACCAGACAGAAGATACGATGCTGCGCGCCATGGCCTCGGCACAGTCCACCTCGTCATCCAGCATCGCAACCCTGCCGACATTCGGCACACGCTGGCTGATGCCGCGCATTCTTGATTTCGTAGAAAAACATCCCGGCATTGCGCTCAATGTCGCTTCCCGTTCCGGTGTCTTCGATTTCGAGGAGCAACCCTTCGATCTGGCGATCCATTATGGCCAGCCGGTCTGGGCCCACGCCACCTGCACCTTCCTGTGCAGTGAGGTGATCGTTCCTGTTGCAAGCCCCAGTCTTTTGAAAACGCGCCGCCCCGCTTCGCCGGAAGAGCTTGAGAACGAACCCCTGCTGCATCTTGCGACGCGACCCAAAATGTGGGCGCAATGGTTTGAAAGTTGTGGTGTGGAGGGGCAGTCGGCCTATCGGGGCCATCGTTTTGAACAGTTCTCGATGGTGATCGGCGCGGCATTGGCTGGCCTGGGTTTTGCGCTTTTGCCGCTTTATCTGATCGAACAGGAATTGCGGAGTGGCGAACTGGTGCTGCTTTTTGAAAAACCAATGCGAACCGAGAATGAATATTATCTCGTTGTGCCGGAGGGAAAACTGGAAAATCCGCTGACGCAGGTGTTCTGCCAGTGGATCGCCGGGCAGGTCGGGAATACCGACTACTCGTCGTTGGTTCATTCCAAACCGGAATGAATTGTTGCGCAAATAACGCTGTCCAACCGGCTTTCGCGGCGTGAAATAGAAGCAGTCGGGCAGGGTGCCCGTGTTTCACTATTTTAATGGTTGATCTCAATGCTGAACGATCCGCGCTCCCATGGTCTTTGGGAAAAGACTGCTCCTGCCGCTCCCAAGACGACTGCGCTGCAAGGCGATCTGGCTGCGGATGTGGTGATCGTGGGCGGTGGCTTCACCGGCCTTTCCACGGCGCTGCATCTGGCCGAAAAAGGCGTGTGTGCCATCGTTCTTGAAGGGATCGAGATCGGTTATGGCGGTTCGGGGCGCAATGTCGGTCTGGTGAATGCAGGCATGTGGGTTATGCCGGACGATCTGCCGGGCGTGCTCGGCCAGAAATATGGCGACCGGCTGCTTGATGTTCTGGGCAATGCACCGAAGCTCGTCTTCGAGATCATCGAAAAACACAAGATCGCCTGCGAGGTTGAAAAGCAGGGCACGCTGCACTGTGCGGTTGGCCAAAAGGGTCTGAAAGAACTTGAAGACCGCCATGAGCAATGGGCGCGCCGCGGCGCCAATGTGAAGCTGCTTGATGCCCGGGAAACCGAAGCCAGGGTTGGCACAAGGGCCTATACAGGTTCGTTGCTCGATCTGCGGGCAGGCACGGTGCAGCCACTTGCCTATGTGCGCGGCCTTGCCCATGCGGCCATTGCCGCTGGCGCGACCGTTTTTACCGGCAGTCCGGTGATTGGCGCTGAGGAAAAGAACGGCAAATGGGTGGTCAGGACCGCCAGAGGTTCCGTGACGGCAAACTGGGTGGTTGTGGCGACCAATGCCTATACCAATGCGCCGTGGGCCGAGGTGCGCGCCGAGCTGGTGCATCTGCCTTATTTCAACATGGCAACCAAGCCGCTTTCCGACAATCTGAAGAAGAGCATCCTGCCGGAACGCCAGGGTGTGTGGGATACGAAGGAAGTGCTTTCGTCCTTCCGTTTTGACCAGCAGGGCCGCCTTGTTTTTGGAAGCGTCGGCGCGCTGCGCAATACGGGTGCTGCCGTGCACAAGGCATGGGCAAAGAAATCATTGAAGCGTCTCTTCCCGCAGATTGGCGCGGTGGAGTTCGAGGCCGAATGGTATGGCAAGATCGGCATGACCAATGACAGCCTGCCGAAATTCCATCGTCTTGCGCGCAATGTGGTCGGCTTCTCCGGCTATAATGGACGCGGCATTGCACCGGGCACGGTGTTTGGAAAACTGCTGTCGCAGCTTGTGTCCGGCGAGATTTCGGAAGCCGATCTGCCGCTGCCGGTCAGCGACCTGAAGGAACAGAATTTCCGCGGCCTGCGCGAAGCCTATTACGAGGCCGGTGCGCAGGTTGCACATGTGGCCGAAATGGTCATCTGAGTTTCCGGGCCGCTCATAAATCCACCATATCCCCTTCCGCAGAGGAATATTCTGCGGAAGGGTTTTGTTTGTCGGGCACCGGATGGGTGCCGGTTTATTTCTTCTTCATCGCTTCCAGCAATGCAGCACCAAAAGCGCCGGTTGAAGGCTGTTCCTGCCTCCGTTGCGGAGAGAAGTTTTTCGCGGGCCTCTGATCACGGGCGCCGGGTGCGCGTGGAGCAGGGGCTTCGCCGCCGTCCTTTCTCATCGTGAGGCCGATGCGCTTGCGGGGCACGTCCACCTCCGTCACACGAACCTTCACCACGTCGCCCGCCTTCACCACTTCATGCGGGTCTCGCACGAAGCGGTCGGCAAGCTGCGAGACGTGAACAAGCCCGTCCTGATGCACGCCGATATCCACAAAGGCTCCGAAGGCGGCAACATTCGTCACGGTGCCTTCCAGCATCATGCCGGGTTTCAGATCCTTTATGTCATCAATGCCGTCGGCAAAGGTCGCGGTCTTGAATTCTGGGCGCGGGTCGCGGCCCGGCTTGTCAAGCTCGGCAATGATATCGCGCACGGTCGGCAGGCCGAAACGCTCATCCACGAAAACGCGCGGATCAAGACTTTTAAGGGCGGCGCTGTCGCCCATGAGGCTGCGCACATCGCGCCCGCAGGCGGCAACAATCTTCTTTGCCACGCCATAGGCTTCCGGGTGAACGGCAGAAGCGTCCAGCGGCTCGTCACCATTCGGGATGCGCAAAAAGCCTGCGCATTGCTCGAAGGTGCGGTTGCCGAGGCGGGCGACCTTCAGCAGTTCCTTGCGGTTCTTGAATGCGCCGGCAGCGTCGCGATGCGCCACGATTGCTTCGGCAAGTGATGCGCCCAACCCCGAAACGCGGGCAAGCAGCGAGGCGGACGCCGTGTTGAGGTCAACGCCTACGGCGTTCACGGCATCTTCAACCACTGCATCCAGCGCGCGGGCAAGCCGCACCTGATCGACATCGTGCTGATATTGACCAACACCGATTGATTTCGGTTCAATCTTGACCAGTTCGGCCAGTGGGTCTTGCAGGCGGCGCGCGATGGAAACGGCGCCGCGCAGCGACACATCAAGCTGCGGGAATTCGGCAGCAGCCGTTTCGGATGCCGAATAGACCGAGGCGCCTGCTTCCGACACGATGACCTTGAGCGGCTTTGGCGCGGGCATATCCGAAAGCATATCCACCACGAGCCGTTCGGTTTCGCGGCTTCCTGTTCCGTTGCCGATGGCGATCAGTTCGATTTTGTGTTTGCGGACGAGGCTTGCCAGTTCGGCCTGCGTGCCGCGCACATCGTTTTTCGGCGGGAAAGGATAGACGGTGGTTGTGTCGAGCAGCTTGCCCGTGCCATCGACCACGGCAACCTTGACGCCGGTGCGGATGCCGGGATCAAGTCCCATGGTCGCGCGCGAACCGGCCGGTGCCGCCAGCAGCAAATCCTTCAGGTCGCGGGCGAAGACGTTGATCGCTTCTTCTTCCGCCCGCTCGCGCAGGTCGCGCATCAGGTCAAGTGATAGCGTAAGCGAGAGTTTTACGCGCCATGCCCAGCCTGCCACTTCCATCAGCCAGCGGTCGCCGGGAAGTGTTGCGCCAATATGATAGACAGCCGCAATCTTGCGCTCGACCGGCTTGATCGGTGACGTGTCGTCGGCATCCACTTCAATGTCGAGCGAGAGAAAATCCTCATTGCGCCCGCGCAGCATGGCGAGCGCACGGTGGCCTGCGACAGTGGCCCAGCGCTCGGCATGATCGAAATAATCGGAGAATTTCGCACCCGCCTCCTGCTTGCCGTCAATGACACGCGAGTGCTGGACGGCCTTGTCTTTCAGATAATTACGCAGATTGCCGATCAGCTCGGCATTTTCCGCAAAACCTTCAGCGATAATGTCGCGCGCGCCGTCGAGCGCCGCCTTCACATCTGGCACTTCCGGCGTGATGTAGGATGCGGCAAGCTCGGCAGGCACAAGGCTGCGATCGGCGAGGATCGCTTCGGCAAGCGGCGCCAGCCCACGTTCACGGGCGATCTCGGCGCGGGTGCGGCGCTTCGGCTTGTAGGGCAGATAAAGGTCTTCCAGTTCCGCCTTGGTTTCCACATTTGCAATCTTGAGCGCCAGTTCGGGCGTCAGCTTTCCCTGACCGCCGATCGATTCCAGGATAGATGTGCGGCGGGCTTCCAGTTCGCGCAAATAGGCGAGGCGTTCAGAAAGCTGGCGCAACTGCGTATCATCGAGGCCGCCGGTGACTTCCTTGCGATAGCGCGCGACAAAGGGTACGGTCGCACCCTAATCCAGCAGGCCGATGGCCGCCAGTGCCTGATCCGGCTTTGCGTTGATTTCCGCCGCGATGATCCCGGCAATGCGCTTGGTGATGTCCGCCATGTAGTTTCCAATTCTCCACTATCACGGCGAACATAGTCGGATGCCGGTTCGGCGCAATCAAGGCATTATCGGTGTTCCACAGGAAAGGCGCCAATCAGGCCGTTCACGGCGATGTGAAGGGCCTGCATCTTTATAAATCGGATTGAAGCAATATTTATATCGGGAAATGACGATACGTGCCGGAGGATTAGCCCGGAACACTGGCGAGGTGACTGCAATGTCTGATGTTCAGCCTATACCTCTGGACGAGATATTGAAAGCACTTGCCAATCCGGTGCGTCTTGACATTTTGAGCTGGCTGAAGGAGCCGGAGAAACACTTTTCCGGTCAGCACATGCCTCTGGAGATGGGGGTGTGCGCAGGCCAGTTCGAGCGGTGCGGCCTTTCCCAATCGTCCGTTTCCGCCCATTTGTCCGTGCTGACGAAGGCGGGGTTGATTATGCCTCACCGTGTCGGCCAATGGACTTTCTACAAGCGCGATGAGGAAGCAATAGCCGCTGCCATCAAAGCCCTGTCTGCTCTTTAACCCGTCCTGAAACCGATCTTTCCCACTTGAAGGAAATGTATCCATGGCCTCATTGTTCGACCCCATTACCATCGGTGATCTGAAGCTTGCAAACCGTATCGTCATGGCGCCGCTGACGCGCAACCGCTCGCCGCACGCCGTGCCCAATGATTTGAACGTCATCTATTACGAACAGCGCGCCAGTGCTGGTCTTATCATCACCGAGGCAACGCCGATCAGCCAACAGGGACAGGGCTATGCGGATGTTCCGGGCCTTTATTCGGCGGAACAACTTGCCGGATGGCGGCGGGTGAGCGATGCCGTGCATAATGCGGGCGGCAAGATCGTCGCGCAGATGTGGCATGTGGGCCGTATCTCGCATAATTCCCTGCAACCGAACGGCGAGAAGCCGGTCGCCCCGTCAGCGATCACGGCCAAGTCGAAGACCTATCTGGTCCACCCGGACGGCGCTGGCGAATTCGTGCCGACTTCCGAACCGCGTGCGCTGGAAAAGAGCGAGCTTCCGGGGATCGTTGCAGACTATGCCAGGGCGGCCAAGGATGCGGTTGAGACTGCCGGATTTGATGGCGTGGAGATTCACTCGGCCAATGGCTATCTGATCGACCAGTTCCTGCGTGGGGGCAGCAATCAGCGCACCGATGAATATGGCGGCTCAATCGAAAATCGCGCGCGCTTTCTGTTTGAAGTTGTGGATGCCGTGACGAAGGCCATTGGGGCCGGAAAAGTTGGCATTCGCCTGTCGCCGGTCACGCCCGCCAATGATGCTTCCGATCCCGATCCGCAACCGCTTTTCGACTATGTGATCGGGAAACTGGCGGCTTGTGGTCTGGCCTATATCCACATCATCGAAGGGGCAACCGGTGGTCCGCGTGATTTCCAGCAGGGGCCGCAGCCTTTTGACTATGCGCGCTTCAAGCAGGTTTATCGCGATGCGGGCGGCAAGGCTGCATGGATGGTCAATAATGGCTATGATCGCAAGATGGCGGAGGAAGAAGTCGAGGCGGGGCGTGCAGACCTCGTGGCTTTCGGCAAGCCGTTCATTGCCAATCCTGATCTGGTGCGCCGCCTGAAGGAAAACGCGCCGCTGAACGAACTCGACCAGAAACATATGTATGGTGGCGGGGCAAAGGGCTATACGGATTATCCCGTTCTGGCATGATGGATTGAGCAAGGGCCGGGGTTTTCCGGCCTTTGTTTTATAGCCGGGCGCGGGTTGAACGTGGTGTGGCCAGCAGCAGGTTGGTCTCACTGGCCTTGATGCCCGGCACCAGCCGGATACGACGCAGCACGGCGTCGAAATCGGTCAGCGTGGCAGCGCCCAGTTCCACCACCAGATCGAAGCGGCCATTGGTGGTGTGGATGGCCGATATTTCCGAAAATCCGCCCAGCGCCTTGACCACGCGGTCTGCCACATGGCCTTCGATTTCGATCATCATGATGCCGCGCACCGGCAGGTCCACCGCGTCGGAGCGCAGGATAACCGTATAGCCCAATATATCGCCGGACCGTTCGAGCCGTTCCATGCGCGCGCACACTGTTGCGCGCGAAACGCCAAGATCGATGGCGATATCCGAGATGCTGCGCCTGCCGTTATGACGCAGAAGCGTAATCAGCTTTTCGTCCAGATCGTCCATGCTTTCTCCATTTTGAAAAGCCAATCCGACATTCTGATAAACCAAACCGAGAAAATTGCCAATCCGGTTGGTTCACATCGCCAAGCATAAATGGTCAATTTTGATACAGATATTAGAAGGAATCCAATTTATGCATTGTAAGATTCTGGGGCTGCCCGTTCAGGAAGGCACTGGCCGCAAGGGCTGTAATATGGGGCCTGATTCCTATCGTGCGGCCGGGATTGCCGATGCCATAAGGGAACTTGGGCACGAGTGCACAGATTTGGGCAATCTGGCGCCTGCCGCCCAGCGCCCGCTACAGCATCCGAACCATGCAATCAAGGCGCTTCCATATGCCGTTGCCTGGATCGAAGCGATCAGCGAAGCGGCCTATCGCGAAAGTGCGGAAGGGTTCCCGATCTTTCTTGGTGGCGATCACCTTCTGGCAGCGGGCACGGTTCCCGGTATTGCGCGCCGCGCCGCTGAAAAGGGGCGCAAGCAATTCGTGCTCTGGCTCGATGCGCATACGGATTTCCATACGCTGGAAACCACGACCAGCGGCAATCTTCATGGTACGCCCGTTGCTTATTATACCGGTCAGAAGGGCTTTGAGGGCTATTTCCCCAAGCTTGCAGCGCCGATCGATCCGCATAATGTCTGCATGTTGGGCATTCGCAGCGTCGATCCGGCTGAGCGGGAAGCGGTCAAGAAAACAGAAGTTATCGTCTATGACATGCGGCTGATCGACGAGCATGGTGTTGCCGCCCTGCTGCGCCGGTTTCTGGAGCGCGTGAAGGCGGAAGACGGGCTGTTGCATGTGAGCCTTGATGTCGATTTTCTCGATCCCTCCATCGCGCCGGCCGTGGGTACGACGGTGCCTGGCGGCGCGACCTTCCGTGAGGCGCATCTCATCATGGAGATGCTGCACGACAGCGGGCTGGTGACGAGCCTCGATCTCGTAGAACTCAATCCCTTTCTTGATGAGCGCGGCCGCACGGCCGCCGTCATGGTGGACCTGATGGCGAGCCTTCTGGGCCGCAGCGTCATGGACCGCCCGACCATCAGCTATTGACGTGGCCCATGTGGCTGCCAAATGCTCAAGGAGCAATGATGACCCAACCGAACCTCAATATCGTTCCTTTCGTCAGCGTCGATCATATGATGAAGCTGGTGCTTCGCGTCGGCGTTGAGACCTTTCTTAAGGAACTTGCCGGTTATGTGGAGGAAGATTTCCGTCGCTGGCAAAATTTTGACAAGACGCCGCGCGTGGCCTCGCATTCCAAGGAAGGCGTGATCGAGCTGATGCCGACGAGCGACGGCACGCTCTATGGCTTCAAATATGTGAACGGCCATCCGAAGAACACTCGTGATGGTCTCCAGACCGTTACGGCATTCGGCGTGCTGGCTGATGTGGGCAGCGGTTATCCGATGCTGCTGACCGAAATGACCATTTTGACCGCGCTGCGCACGGCTGCAACTTCTGCCGTCGCGGCGAAGCATCTTGCGCCGAAGAATGCCCGCACCATGGCGATTATCGGCAATAGCGCGCAGAGCGAGTTTCAGGCGCTGGCCTTCAAGGCGATCCTGGGCGTGGACAAGTTGCGCCTTTATGACCTCGACCCGCAAGCGACTGCCAAATGCATCCGAAACCTGCAAGGGGCCGGTTTCAACATTGTTGCCTGCAAGAGCGTGGAGGAAGCGGTCGAAGGGGCAGATATCATCACCACCGTCACAGCCGACAAGGCCAATGCGACGATCCTGACCGACAACATGGTCGGCGCTGGGGTGCATATCAATGCGGTTGGCGGTGATTGCCCCGGCAAGACAGAATTGCACGGCGATATCCTTCGCCGTTCGGATATTTTCGTGGAATATCCGCCGCAGACCCGCATCGAAGGTGAAATCCAGCAATTGCCGGAAGATTATCCGGTCAATGAGCTATGGGAAGTCATTACCGGCAGGATCGCTGGCCGTAAGGATGCCCGCCAGATCACGCTGTTCGACTCGGTCGGCTTTGCGACAGAAGATTTCTCGGCGTTGCGCTATGTGCGTGACAAGCTGAAGGATACGGGACTTTACGAACAGTTGGACCTGCTGGCCGATCCTGACGAGCCGCGCGATCTCTATGGCATGTTGCTGCGCCATGAGAAGCTGCTTCAGTCTGAAAGCACCAAGCCTGCCGCCTGACCAAGGCAGGTTTTAGCTAATCAGAGGGCGACGCGAATGGCGCGGCGCTCTGATGCGGCCTGAATGGGTGGCGATTGCCATTTCAAAACTGTCGGCGATGCGCCTTGCGCGATCCACGAAAATGATGGCGGCTTCGGGCGGAAAGATTTCTCGCGCCGTTTGCTCAAACAGTTCGAGCCAGCGGTCGAAATGCTCGTTCTCAAGGTTCAGCGCCAGATGAGGCGGCATGGGGCGGCCATCATAGCCGCCGGTTTTTAGAATGACTGATGACCAGAATTCGCTGATCCGCGCAAGGTGGTGATCCCAGTCCTTTACCGTCCGGTTGAAGATCGGGCCGATGATTTCGTCTTCACGTGCGCGGCCATAGAAAATTTCCACGAGCCTGTCGATGGAGTCCCTGTCGATGGACGGATGTGGCTGGTTGATGAGAATGGTCATTATGTCCTGCCGGGTTGTTCAGCGAGCCGATTGTCACTGATGCATATAGGCTTTCGCCTGGGTGCGATCCAGTGAAGCTTTGCGCTATCGTTACGGGATGGCGGCGATACTGGAGCGGTTCTGTTGAAACGGGACCGCTCTCGTCCCATGTACTGAACCTGCGTTCAGACGAACATCATCACCGCGATCCCGCCGATGATGACGAGAACAAGCCCGCCAATCAGCATGGGCGTGAGGGTGCTTCCGGCGGAATCGCCACCGCTCGACTGATCGCCGCTGAGCGTGACCGCTTTCTTGGGGGAAGGGTTGTTCTGGTTCATCATATTTCTCCGTCAAGAGAATACCCTATGATAAACATGCTTCGGCTTGTTTGCGATAGCGCAAATAAGCCCGATGCCGAATTGATATGCGTCGGGCAATTTTTTTGCGTTAATTCGATCCGATTTCCGAGCGGGCCGCAGCCTGCTTGCTGCTCTTGCGCATTCCGCCGCTCCGCAATGCAACCTATTGCGGCTGCGATTTTACTGGTCCTGAAAAGCAAAAATCCCGGACGAAGCCGGGATTTTGTTGCCTATACTTAACGGAAAACTGGAGCGGGCGAAGGGATTCGAACCCTCGACCCCAACCTTGGCAAGGTTGTGCTCTACCCCTGAGCTACACCCGCTCGCGCCAGTCGTTTCCGTCAGGCCCGCGCTATATGGACCAAGGTTTTGCAGATTGCAACAGGGAAATTTCATGCAAATGGTGTTTTCTGAATTTTCCCCATTCGTTGTAGGATAAGTGTCTGAATTATAATGTGTTTTCTGTCTGCTTCGGTTTGCGTCGGTGGTTGGTCATAAGGGAAAATCAGGCTGAAAAGGCCGTAATTTGTCTTTGGAGCAAGAGAATCGGCCGGGCCGGATGCAGCCTAAAAACAGCTTTTTGCACGATTTTCTGCTGCGAGGTTTCGGAAGGCGAGGCCATGCTTTATAAACCGGTGCGGAACTAGTTCGATTATGAAAACAACGGGTGGAATCATGCCTTTGACGCCGAAGGAGTTTCACGATCTTCTACACAAGCTCGGTATTGGGGTGACGACAGTGGAACATCCACCACTATTTACAGTGGCGGATTCGCAGAATTTGCGCGGCGAGATTCCGGGCGGGCATACCAAGAACCTCTTCCTCAAGGACAAGAAGGATAATTTCTTTCTGGTCACAGTGGAGGAAGATGCCGTGGTGGACCTCAAGTCGATCCACCAGCTTATCGGCGCGGCAAGCCGCGTTTCCTTCGGAAAACCGGAAAAGCTGATGGAATATCTGGGCGTTATTCCCGGTTCGGTGACGGTTTTTGGCGCGGCCAATGACACGAACCATCGGGTGCAGGTCATTCTTGATGCCGGTCTCATGAAATATGACATCATCAATGGCCATCCGCTGACCAATGAAGCCACCACCTCAATCAGGCGTGAGGATCTCATCGCTTTCCTGAAATCGACGGGCCATGAACCACGCATTCTTGCTGTTTCAGAGGGTGCGAAATTAGCCGCAACGGTATAGACTGCGGGGAAATTTGGTGCTGCCCCAAAAGTGCAATCACCTTCGCGGGGAAATCAGTTCGCCGGACTGATTTCAAATCCCGCCAGAGCGGTTACAACGGCTGCGTTTTAGCCGAAACTGTTCTGGATAACCCTCTGCCTTGTGCGGATATTTGTCTTGAAATCGGCCGCCCGAGACACAAACTGAATGATGGGAACCGGCTTCCGCTTGAAACAGGCAGGAGAGCCGGAAAATGCGAGGAATTCCTATGACAAGCCAAGACAATCCTCATGGTGGCGCCTATGGCGGCCCGGCCAGCCAGATGGCGGCCAATGTTTCTTTCGGCCAGCCTTCCGCGCCTGCAAATGGCGGTGATCTTATCAAGGACACAACAACGGCGGGTTTTCAGGCGGATGTAATTACAGAATCGCGCAAACAACCGGTACTCGTGGACTTTTGGGCCCCCTGGTGTGGTCCCTGCAAGCAATTGACGCCGATCATTGAAAAGGCAGTGCGGGAAGCCCGCGGTGCCGTCAAGCTTGTAAAGATGAATATCGATGAGCACCCGGCGATCGCTGGCCAGCTTGGCATCCAGTCGATTCCGGCGGTTATCGCCTTTGTCAACGGCCAGCCGGTCGATGGTTTCATGGGCGCGCAGCCCGAAACCAAGGTGAAGGAATTCATCGCCAAGGTTGGCGGTCCGAGCGATCAGGAAGCCGCCCTTGCGGAAGCCATCGCGACGGCGAAGGAATTGGCGCAAGCGGGTGATTTCGTGCAGGCGGCCGAGATATTTTCGTCGATCCTGCAAGTTGCGCCGGATAATGTGGATGCGGTCGTGGGGCTTGCCACCTGCATGCTGGAATCGGGCGATGCGGAGCAGGCGCGCTCATTGCTTGGGACGCTGGCTGCCGAGAAGCAGAATGAGGCCCCCGTCCGTGCGCTCGAAGCGCGCCTGGCGCTTGCCGATCAGGTGAAACTCATCGGCGATCCGGTGGAGCTTGAGCGCCGTCTTGCGGCTGATCCGGGCGATTATCAGGCGCGGTTCGACCTTGCACAGGTGCGCAATGCGCAAGGTCGCCGGGACGATGCGGCAAACGAGCTTTTGGCGATCATGCGGGCGGATCGTGCATGGAACGACGATGGTGCACGCAAGCAGTTGCTCCAGTTCTTCGAGGCCTGGGGCCATATGGACCCGGCCACGCTGACTGCACGCCGCAAATTGTCGTCGCTCCTGTTTTCGTGATTTCCGAAAGAGGCCGACTGTCGTTGGGGATGGGTCTCGAACGGTGATGCTGAGGAGGTTATGATGCAAGTGGGCAATGCCCGGTATAGAACGGCTGCCGATATTCCGGATGTAGTGCCGGTATTCCCTCTCAAGGGGGCGCTTCTGCTGCCTGGCGGCCAGCTTCCGCTCAATATTTTCGAGCCGCGTTATCTGTCGATGGTGGAAAATGCGCTGGCTGGCAAGCGAATCATTGGCATGATCCAGCCGAAGATTGATAGCGAAACCGATGATACGGACGAGCCTGTCGATGCGCTGGATGAAAGCCTGCGCCCGGAACTCAGTCAGGTCGGCTGCCTTGGCCGTATCACGACTTTCGCGGAAATCGGCGATGGCCGCTTGCTGATTACGCTTCAGGGCATATGCCGTTTCAGGGTTCAGGAAGAGCTTCATTGCCGCCAGCCCTATCGACAGTGCCGCATCATGCCGTTTCTGGCCGATCTGGAGCAGGCGCAGGATGCGGGCGACATCGATCGTGAGGCGTTGCTGCGTGCTTTTCGCGACTATCTGGAAGCCCATAATCTGGAAGCCGATTGGGAAAGTATCGCGCGGGCGGGCAATGAAACGCTGGTCAATGCGTTTTCTATCATGTCGCCTTTCGGCCCTGCGGAAAAACAGGCGCTGTTGGAGGCACCCGACCTGAAAACCCGCGCCGCCACGCTGATCGCCATTACCGAAATGGTGCTGGCCAAGGTGAAAGACGATGATTTTGGCTCGCGCCTGCAATAGAGTATTTTCGAGCCAAAGGTGCGAAGCGCCTGCGCGGGGAAATCAGTCCACTGGACGGATTTCTGATCCCGCTTCGATGCATCGGATAATGCGTAAAGACAAAGAGATAGAGCGGTACCAACGGTTCCGTTTTAACTACAGCTTAAAGCAAGATCGAATCGGAGTGGAACAACGACATGGATGACAAGGTGGAAACCGGCAATATCGATGTGCGGCTGCTGGAACTTCTCGTCTGCCCGCTGACCAAGGGGCCGCTGGAATATGATGCAGAGCGCAGCGAACTGGTCTCGCGCAAGGCACGGCTCGCCTATCCGGTGCGTGGCGGCATTCCCATTATGCTGCCTTCCGAGGCGCGCAGCCTGACCGAGTGAGTTTCGCTCGCGGTGAGTGGCGAAAATGGCCTGGAAATGGCGCGGAAATGGCCAAGCTGCCGGGCGGTTTTCACGGTTATATAATTTCTGCGCAGGCCATTATCTTTTTCATAAGTTTCATGCCTGCTCATTGTTGCCTGCCGCGTGGGCAGGCTCTATAACCCTCCGGGAACTTTAAAAGGCGATGGAGAAGAGCGGTTGGCTAGCCTCCATTGTCGTTGGTCTGACGCGCATCATTTTCCGAAAATCCGGTTCCTTCCTTTCGGGGATGCGCTCTGAAAAAACAGAGGCTTGGCATTATGGCATCCAGAAAACTTCTTCTCCTGCCCGGCGATGGCATCGGTCCCGAGGCCATGGCGGAGGTCCGCAAGGTTATCGCTTTCCTCAACTCGGACCTCAATCTCGGTTTTGAAACCGAAGAAGGTCTGGTTGGCGGCTGTGCTTACGATGCACACGGCCAGGCGATTTCCGATGCGGATATGGAAAAGGCGCTTGCGGCCGATGCCGTGCTTTTTGGCGCGGTTGGCGGCCCGAAGTGGGACAGCGTGCCTTATGAAGTGCGCCCGGAAGGCGGCCTTTTGCGCCTGCGCAAGGATATGCAGCTTTATGCCAATCTGCGCCCTGCCATCTGCTACCCGGCGCTGGCCCATTCTTCCTCGCTGAAGCCGGAAGTGATCGAAGGTCTCGATATTCTGATTCTGCGCGAGCTGACGGGCGGCGTTTATTTCGGCGAACCGAAGGAAATCATCGATCTCGGCAACGGCCAGAAGCGTGGCATCGACACGCAGGTCTACGACACCTACGAAATCGAACGCATCGCCGATGTGGCCTTCGAGCTGGCGCGCACGCGCCGCAACAAGGTCACGTCGATGGAAAAGCGCAATGTGATGAAGTCCGGCGTTCTGTGGAATCAGGGCGTTACGGCGCGCCACAAGGAAAAACATGCCGATGTGCAACTGGAACATATGCTGGCTGATGCTGGCGGCATGCAGCTCGTGCGCTGGCCGAAGCAGTTCGACGTCATCCTGACCGATAATCTGTTCGGCGACCTGCTGTCGGATGTGGCCGCCATGCTGACCGGCTCGCTCGGCATGCTTCCCTCCGCTTCGCTGGGTGCGGCGGACAGCAAGACCGGCAAGCGCAAGGCGCTTTACGAGCCGGTGCACGGTTCTGCACCTGATATCGCGGGCAAGGGCATTGCCAACCCGATCGCGATGATCGCGTCGCTTGCCATGTGCCTGCGCTATTCTTTCGGTCTGGTTGCCGAAGCTGACCGCCTGGAAGCTGCCATTGCTGGCGTTCTGGACGACGGTATCCGCACCGCCGATATCTGGTCGGAAGGCAATACCAAGGTCGGCACCACCGAAATGGGCGATGCCATCCTTGCAAAGTTCAAGGCACTTTCGGCCTGATCGAAGCAGAAGCCCGGAGCGGTTCCCGCTTTGGGGGAAACGGAAAGCCTGTCATGCAAGCTGCATGGCGGGCTTTTCTTTTCGCAATAAGCGCCCGATTTTAGGCTGCAACATCCGGGTCAGAGTTTAAGAATGGCGGCATGTTGTTCACGCTTCCAAACCAAGACAAACTTTATGATGCGCTTGTTGCCCGCGATGCTTCTTATGAGGGGCGGGCTTATGTCGGTGTTCTTTCGACCGGTATTTTCTGCCGCCTGACCTGTCCGGCGCGCAAGCCCAAACCGGAAAACTGCCGCTTCTTTGCATCTGTCGCCGAATGCATGGCCGATGGTTTTCGGCCCTGCAAAAGATGCCACTCCTTGCAGCCCGCAGCCGAAGCGGAAATTTTGGTGAAGAAACTTCTCAATGCGCTTGAGACCGATCCTGAACGGCGCTGGAGCGAGGAGGATGTGGTGCGCATGGGGTTCGACCCTTCGACCGTAAGGCGCAGTTTCCGCCGCCATTTCGGCATGACCTTTCTGGAAATGGCAAGGCAGGAGCGGCTGCGGCACGGCTTTCAGGTTCTGGCCGGGGGAGGGCGCGTCATCGATGCGCAGGTTGATGCCGGTTTTGAATCACCTGAAGCCTTCCGAAGTGCCTTTGTGCGTATCGTGGGGCTGCCGCCTGCCAAACTGCGCAAGGAAGGGTTGCTGCGCGCCGACTGGTTCAAGACCCCGCTTGGCACCATGATCGCAATTTGCGACGTGCGCAGCCTGCATCTCCTGGAGTTTGCCGACCGCAAGGCGCTGCCTGCCGAATTGAAAAAGCTTCATGCTGCCTGTCGCGGCGATATCGGTATCGGCCGGTTTGAGACACATGATCTGGTGGAGAGGCAGTTGAATGCGTTTTTCGAGGGGCGGTCAGCGGTATTTGATCTGCCTTTGGTGATGCATGGCAGCCCTTTCACGCAGGATGTGTGGCGAGAATTGCAAAATATCCGGGCGGGCGAAACGCGAAGCTATAGCGAAATCGCGCGGGCTATCGAAAAGCCACTCGCCGTGCGGGCCGTTGCGCGCGCCAATGGTGCGAACCAGATCGCTATCGTCATTCCCTGCCATCGGGTGATTGGCGCGGACGGGGCGTTGACCGGCTATGGCGGCGGCCTCTGGCGCAAGCAGAAGCTTATCGAAATCGAAGCGCAGTATCGAAGGTAAAAACCCGGATAAAAACGCCGCTCCGAAGAGCGGCGTTTCTTTTTTGGCGATGGACGATCAATCGACCTTGTTGAGATCGACTCCCTTGGTTTCCTTCACGAACAGCATGCCGATCACGAAGGTTACGGATGCGATGATGATCGGGTACCAGAGACCGTAATAGATGTCGCCCTTGGCCGCGCTGAGCGCGAACACGCCAGCGGGAAGCAGGCCGCCGAACCAGCCGTTGCCGATATGATAAGGTAGCGACATGCCGGTATAGCGGATGCGGGTTGGGAACATCTCGACGAGGATTGCTGCAATCGGGCCATATACCATCGTCACGTAGATGACGAGGATAGTCAGGATCGCGATGGTCAGCACCCAGTTCACCTGTGCAGGATCAGCAACCATCTTGAATGCGCCCGCATTCGGGATGGAATAAACGGCCTGTTCGGAACTGACGCCAAGGCTTTCAGCTTCGCTCTGGGTAAGAAGCTTCTGCTTCACGAGGTCAGCAGCGGAAACCATCGTCTTGGCGTCGCCAGCGCGAATGGCATCTGCATTGAGTTGCAATTCCGGGTTGGCGGCGACGAAGGCGTCGAGCTTGCTATCCGGCACTTTCGCTGTATCGCGAACGAGCGGGAAACCAGCCTGCTGCAAGGCAAGGTTCACGCCATGGGCAAGTGCTGCCTGCTTGGCTGCGGCATCCGCACCGGCCTGAACCGCGTCATAAGACTGGATCGTGGTATCGCCGATGGTGATGGTCGCAGGTGTTCCGGGCGCCGCCGTCTGCACGGTTTCGTAAGGCACCGAACTCTTGGCGAGGAAGCTTGTTGCAACATCGCAGGAGGTGGTGAACTTGGACGTGCCGGTGGCGTTGAACTGGAAGTTACAGTCGCCGGGTGCTGCCATAACCGTTGCCTTCACGGTCTGTTCGGCCTGCGCCAGCGCCGGGTTGGCGGCATTGGTCAGCGCCTTGAACAGCGGGAAGTAGGTGACGGCGGCGAGGATGAGACCAGCCATGATGATCGGCTTGCGGCCGATCTTGTCCGAAAGCCAGCCAAAAATCACGAAGAAGCCGGTGCCGATCAGGAGGGCAATTGCCACCATGATGTTGGCCGACTGGTTTTCCACCTTCAACACGTTCTGAAGGAAGAAGAGGGCGTAAAACTGTCCGCAATACCAGACAACGGCCTGACCGGCGGTGAGGCCGAAAAGGGCGATGAGGGCGATCTTGGCATTCTTCCACTGGCCGAAAGCTTCCGAAAGCGGGGCCTTGGAGGTTTTGCCTTCTTCCTTCATGCGCTTGAACGCGGGCGATTCGCTCATCTGCATGCGGATCCAGACGGAAATACCGAGCAGGAGAACCGATACGAGGAACGGAATACGCCAGCCCCAGGCCGCGAAGGCGTCCTTGCTGAGCAAGGTCTGGGCGCCCAGGATCACGAGCAGCGACAGGAACAGGCCGAGCGTTGCCGTGGTCTGGATCCATGAAGTGAAGAAGCCGCGACGGTTGTTCGGCGCATGTTCGGCCACATAGGTTGCCGCGCCGCCATATTCGCCGCCGAGCGCCAGCCCCTGCAACATGCGCAGCGCAATCAGGATGATCGGTGCGAAGATGCCGAGCGAGGCGGAGCCGGGCAGAAGGCCGACCAGGAAGGTCGATCCGCCCATGATGACGATGGTAACAAGGAATGTATATTTACGGCCGACGAGGTCGCCGATGCGTCCGAAGACGAGAGCGCCGAAGGGGCGCACAACGAAACCTGCCGCAAAAGCCAGAAGAACGAAGATGTTTCGGGTTGCTTCCGGGTATTCGTTGAAGAAGGCCGCACCGATAAAGGACGCCAGCGTTCCATAGAGATAGAAGTCATACCATTCAAAGACGGTACCGAGCGAGGACGCAAAGATGACCTTGCGCTCTTCGCCCGTCATTTTTTGTGCGCCGGCCGCGGCGCTTGACGAGACTGCCATGAATCTGTCCTCCCAAACAGAGCTATATAGGTGCGGTCATTTTTCACCGGGGCTACGAAGACCGCTGATGCGCCTCGACAGGTTCCTCTCCCTTCAAGGCGCTCTCCTCACATTTGCATGATGACCTGAATTCACGGATTCGGGCAGTAGTCTTTAGTATGATGTAGAATTGTCAGCTTCTTTTACTGTCGAAGCGCATGGAAAGATAAAAAATGCGATCCTTGGAGGGTTGGAGAATTGACTCCATCCACAAACCGCGTAAAAGCAGAGCCGAACGAAGGAGAAACCGCGTGGATCGCGTCAACGTAGCGTCAGTTTCGCATGGAACTGCCGGCATCATCGCCGGGGCAGCGCGCATGCCTTCGATTTCCAAAACACTTACGGCCATCACTAAAACGACCACGAAAACGGTCTGATTCCCTTGGCCTGCTCGCCCTCTCCCCGGGTCTGGCCCGGGGACGGAAGACCCGCGTGGCCTGCGGGGTTCCGAATCTGGAAGCGGAGAGGGACAGGAGACGAAAAATGGGTTTCAAGGTTGCAGTTGCAGGCGCCACCGGTAATGTCGGGCGCGAAATGCTCAATATTCTCGAAGAGCGCGGTTTTCCGGCGGATGAGGTCGTGCCGCTCGCCTCGCGCCGTAGCCAGGGCACGGAAGTTTCCTATGGCGACAAGACGCTGAAGGTTCGCGCGCTCGACACCTATGATTTTTCCGATACGGATATCTGCCTGATGTCGGCTGGCGGTTCGGTATCGCAGGAGTGGTCGCCGAAGATCGGCAGGCAGGGCTGCGTTGTCATCGATAATTCGTCCGCATGGCGCTATGACGCCGATGTGCCGCTGATCGTGCCGGAAGTAAACCCGGACGCCATTGCGGGCTTCACCAAGAAGAATATAATCGCCAACCCGAACTGCTCGACTGCCCAGCTCGTCGTTGCTCTGAAGCCATTGCATGATGCAGCCAAGATCAAGCGCGTCGTTGTTTCCACCTATCAGTCGGTTTCAGGTGCTGGCAAGGAAGGCATGGACGAACTGTTCGAGCAGTCGCGCGCGGTTTTCGTTGCCGATCCGATCAGCACGAAGAAGTTTACTAAGCGCATCGCCTTCAACGTGATCCCGCATATCGATGTCTTTATGGAAGACGGCTACACCAAGGAAGAATGGAAAATGGTGGCCGAAACCAAGAAGATGCTCGATCCGAAGATCAAGCTTACGGCAACGGCGGTTCGTGTGCCGGTCTTCATTGGTCACTCGGAAGCTGTCAATATCGAGTTTGAAAATCCGATCACGCCGGAAGAGGCGCGCGAGATTCTGCGCGAAGCGCCGGGCTGCCAGGTGATCGACAAGCATGAAAACGGCGGTTACATCACGCCTTATGAATCCGCGGGTGAAGATGCGACCTTCATCAGCCGCATCCGCGAGGACATCACGGTTGAAAACGGCCTGGCCATGTGGGTCGTATCCGACAATCTGCGCAAGGGCGCTGCCCTGAATGCAATCCAGATTGCCGAGCTTCTGGTGGCGCGCGGTCTCATCAAGCCGAAGGCGCTTGCCGCCTGAGGCATCGCGCCCGACAGAAGAGATCAGATTGCAAAAGCGCCGGGCAACCGGCGCTTTTTGGGTTTATTTCTTGCCGTCTGCCGTCAGATGGTTTCTGATCTTCATCAGGCGGTTGCGCAAATCCTGCAATTCGGAGACCGGCTGGCCGGTCGCGCACATGATCTGCTCTGGCACGCTTTCGGCCTGTTCCCGCAATTTTCGCCCCTCATCGGTAAGGGTGATACGCACCTGTCGCTCGTCGCGCGGGTCGCGGCGGCGCGTAATGCGCCCTGCCGCTTCCAATCTCTTGAGAAGCGGGGTCAGGGTGCCGGAATCGAGATTGAGCCGTGCGCCGATTTCGGAAACCGTGCAATCATCCCGCTCCCACAGAACCAGCATAACCAGAAATTGCGGATAGGTCAGGTCTAGGGGCGCCAGGATCGGCTGATAGGCGCGGCTTAACGCATTTGCGGTCGAGTAGACCGCAAAGCAAAGCATGTCCGCAAGGTCGAGGTTTGTGTCCGGCTTCTTGTGCATCATGGTTTGGCTCCATGGCAACTATATACGATACGCAATTGAATTGCGCATGATATAATCGTGAAAATAATTTTACAAAATTATATTGCGCACAATGTAATTATCTGTAATCCTGCCTGTCGATCCGCTCTATCCATTTGTTTTTACGCGCATCCCGAAAACCGTTTCACGCCTTTTCGGGATGCGCTCCAACCAAGGAGAAATAGCAATGCCAATTCTTTACACGACCCAGTCCACGGCAACCGGTGGCCGCACGGGCAGCGCCAAGACCGCCGATGGGCGCCTCAGCGTCGTTCTCGACACGCCGAAGGAACTTGGCGGGCAGGGCGGTGAAGGCACCAATCCCGAACAGCTTTTTGCTTCCGGCTATGCTGCCTGCTTTCTCGGGGCGCTGAAATTCGCGGCGGCGAAAGAAAAGATTTCGATCCCCGCTGAAAGCACCGTGACCGCGACAGTTGGCATCGGCCCGCGCGAGGATGGCACCGGTTTCGGCCTTGACGTGGCGCTGTCAATTGCTCTTCCTGGCATCGACAAGGCAAAGGCGGAGGAGCTGGTGCAGGCCGCCCACATCGTTTGCCCCTATTCGCACGCGACGCGGGGCAATCTCGACGTTCGCCTGAGCGTAGCCTGAAACAGAGAGGCGCTCCATAACGGGGCGCCTCTTTCAATTGTCTGGAAGCTTTATTCCGCCTGGGATTCGATATTTTCCATATCATCATCCGAGAGGCCGAAATGATGGCCGATTTCATGGATGAGGACATGGGAGATGATATCGCCCAGCGTTTCGTCATGTTCTGCCCAGTAATCGAGGATCGCGCGGCGGTAGAGCGTGATGCGGTTCGGGCCTTCGCCGGTTTGCAGGCTGAACCGTTCGCCGATGCCGCGCCCTTCAAAAAGGCCGAGCAGGTCGAAGGGCGTTTCCAGCCCCATATCCTCAATGATCTGGTCTTCGGGAAAATCGCCAATCTGGATGATGATATCGCCGCACAACGCACGAAACTCTTGCGGCAGATGTGCAAGAGCGTCAATCGCGATAGATTCTATTTCGTCCAGCGAGGGCGAAAATCGTCCCGCCCAGTCGCCACTTTGATCTTCTCGGGCCATTTCAGCCAATCGTGTCCTGTTCAATGTCTGAGGCCACGTTTGAGGCCACTGGGCTCTTGCAGGCCATATATAATGCTTTCCACCATCATGCCCAGGGGCGTTCTTCAGCGTTCTTCGCCTCGAACGTGTCGATGCTCTTCGCCTTTTCCATGGTCAGGCCGATATCGTCGAGGCCGTTCAACAGGCAATGGCGCTTGAAATCGTCGAGATCGAAAGAGATCGTGCCGCCATCGGGGCCATGAATCTGCTTGGTTTCGAGATCGATGGTCAGCGTCGCATTTGCGCCGCGCGAAGCGTCGTCCATCAGCTTGTCCAGATCTTCTTGGGCGACCTTGATCGGCAGGATGCCGTTCTTGAAGCAATTATTGTAGAAAATATCGGCAAATGAGGTCGAGATCACGCAGCGGATGCCGTAGTCGAGCAGAGCCCATGGCGCATGTTCGCGCGAAGAGCCGCAACCGAAATTGTCGCCGGCGACGAGAATCTGCGCCTTGCGGTAGCCGGGCTTGTTCAGCACGAAATCCGGGTTTTCAGACCCGTCTTCATTGAAGCGCATTTCGGCGAAAAGGCCCTTGCCAAGCCCGGTGCGCTTGATCGTCTTCAGGTAATCCTTCGGAATGATCATGTCCGTGTCGATATTGACAATCGGCAGGGGGGCCGCGACGCCCGTGAGCTTGGTGAACTTATCCATGTTCTGAACCTGTCGGTTAGGTATTTGCAATTTGCAAATTGGTTTACAGCAGCTTGACCAAGAGTCAACGTTTCAGGCCACAACTTGCCCAATAGGTCGCAACTGGAAGCCCGCCAGACAGAGCACCCAGCCCTTTGCGGGATCGTTCGGATAGTCTGCCTGTCAAACCGGACGAATAATCCTGTCTGGAAAATCCGTCAACCTTTCTGAATGATGCGTCAAAAATAGTTTTTGCGCAATTATCGGGCGCGGCATCGCTTCCAGTTAACATGGAAACGCGGAGCCGTTCTGGCGACTGGTTTTGATGGCGCTCAATAAAATGTCCGTCGTCCTGCCGCCGGTCAGCTTTCAAACTATTTCAGGGCTTGGCCCCCAACTATTCTCGGTGCTTGCGCTGTGGGGCTGTTCGGTGCACAAATCGGGCATGAAAACAATTGTTCGTCCCCGTCGTTCCGTCCTGTTTGTTCCTGCCGCAAATACGCGGGCATTGGAAAAATCGCTGACGCTTTCCGCCGATTGCGTGATCTATGATCTGGAGGATTCGGTTGCGCCGGAGGCGAAGGCTGCGGCCCGCGAGGCACTTGCAGCGCATCTTTCGGCCCATCCGAAAGTTGCTTTCGAGCGGATCGTGCGGGTCAATGCGGCAGACACCCCATGGGGCAGGGACGATGTTGCGGCTGTGGCGAAAATGGCTGTAAACGCCGTCCTTTTGCCGAAGGTGGAGCGCCCGCAGGATGTGATCGAGGCCGCCAATCATCTCGACCGGCAGGATGCCGATCCCGCCATGGGCGTATGGGCCATGATCGAAACACCGCGCGGCATTTTGAATGTCGATGAGATTGCTGTTCTGGGGCATCGCTCGGCGGTGCGGCTTGCCTGTTTTGTGGTAGGGCCGAACGATATCGCGCGGGAAACCGGGCTTCGCTCACAGCCGGGACGCCCTTATCTGGCGCCGTGGCTGATGCAGATTGTGCTTGCGGCGCGCGCTGGCGGCATTGCGGTGCTGGATGGCGTTTATAATGATTTTCGTGATAGCGCTGGCTTCGAGGCCGAATGTGCGCAGGGCGCGGCCATGGGTTTTGACGGCAAGACGCTGATCCATCCGGGCCAGATCGAAGCGGCCAATCGCGCCTTCTCACCGACGGAGGAGGAAGTGGCCCATGCGCGCGCAGTGCGCGAGATTTTTGCCCGGCCGGAAAATGCCGGCAAGGGCGTCGTTTCGCTGGACGGGCAAATGGTCGAGCGCCTGCATCTGGAAATGGCCGAACGGATTCTCGCGAAGGCTGGTATAAATCTGTAACGAAGGAAGCAAGAGCAATGAAATTATACCGTTTCATCACCGGGCCGGACGATTCCGCTTTCTGTCATCGTGTGACGGCGGCGCTGAACAAGGGCTGGCAGCTTTATGGCTCGCCCACCTATGCCTTCAATGCCGCAACTGGCGTCATGCATTGCGGCCAGCCGGTGGTGAAGGAAGTTGATGGCGTCGATTACACGCCGGATATCAAGCTCGGCGAATATTGATGGCTGTCCGCCGCATCGTTGCCAATATTTCCGCCAGTGATCCTGCGGCAGCAAGGCGCTTCTATGGCGACTTGCTGGGCCTTGATGTGGCGATGGATTTCGGTTGGATCGTCACCTATGCAGGCGATGCCGAGGCGCGGGTACAGGTAAGCGTCATGAGCGAGGGCGGCGCGGGAACGCCGGTGCCCGATCTCTCCATTGAGGTGGATGATGTCGATGCTGTGCTGGAGCGCGCCATCGCGCTTGGATTTTCCATCGAATATGGTCCGGCTGATGAGGAATGGGGCGTGCGTCGTTTCTACACGCGCGACTCTTATGGGCGCCTCGTGAATATTCTGACCCACAAGCATTGAAAAAGGCCGGTTTCCCCGGCCTCTTTTGTTTAATTCAAACCACGCTTTTCAATCATCGCGTCCGGGGTCGGCATCTTGCCGCGGAAGGCTTTGTAAAGCTCTTCCGGGTCGCGGCTGCCGCCAGCGGCATAGATATGCTGTTTCAGCTTTGCCGCCAGTTCCGGGTTGAAGGCGTCGCCGGTCTCCTCAAAGGCCGAGAAAGCGTCCGCATCCAGCACTTCCGACCACATGTAGGAATAGTAGCCTGCCGAATAGCCGTCGCCGGAGAAGACGTGGGTAAAATGCGGCGTGCGGTGCCGCATGATGATTGCATCCGGCATGGAAAGCTTTGCCAGCGTCTGCTTTTCAAAAGCCAGTGGGTCGGCAATCTTTTCCTTGCCGGTGTGGAAGGCCATGTCCACCAAGGCGGATGAGGTAAACTCCACTGTGTTGAAGCCCGCATTGAAGGTGCGTGCGGCAAGCACCTTGTCGAGAAGCGCCTTCGGCATGGCTTCGCCGGTGCGATAGTGCACGGCGTATTTTTCGAGAACGGCTGGAACGGTCAGCCAGTGTTCGTAAAGCTGCGATGGCAGTTCCACGAAATCGCGCGAGACGGCGGTGCCGGAAACGGCAGGCCATGTCACATCCGATAAGAGCCCATGCAGCGCATGGCCGAACTCGTGGAACAGCGTGCGCGCATCATCAAGCGAGAGCAGGGCCGGTTCGCCCGCCTTGGGCTTGGCGAAATTCATCACATTGTAGATGATCGGCTTCTGCCCGTTGCCAAGCTTGTGGCTCGATTGCAGCGAGCTCATCCATGCGCCAGAGCGCTTCGAGGTGCGGGCGAAATAATCGCCGAGGAACAGGCCGCGTTCGCTGCCATCGGCATTGAAAACCTGAAACACCCGCACATCCGGGTGCCATGTCGCAATGCCCTTCTTTTCCTCAAAGCGGATGCCGAACAGGCGGCCTGCCACGTCGAAAGCGGCTTCGATAATCTTGTCTAGCTGAAGATAGGGCTTCAGTTCTGCCTCATCGAAGGCGAAGCGTTCGGCGCGCAGCTTTTCGGCATAGAAGCGCCAGTCCCATGGCGCGACCTTGTGGTTACCGCCATCGGCTGCGATCAGGCGCTCCAGTTCCGCTTCCTCTTCCGCCGCTTTGGCGCGCGCCTTGTTCCAGACCGGCTCCAGCAGGTCCATCACGGCCTTCGGCGTTTTGGCCATGGTATCGTCAAGCTTGTAGGCGGCAAAATTGGCGTAACCGAGCAAATGGGCCTTGCGTTCGCGCAAGTCCACCATCTCGCGCACGATCTCGCGATTGTCGGTTTCGCCGCCATTTTCACCACGCTTTGCCCAGGCGTTGAACGCCTGTTCGCGCAAGCTCCGGTTCTGCGAGAAAGAAAGGAATGGTTCAACGATCGAGCGCGATAGCGTGACGGCCCATGCATCCGGCTTGCCGCGCTCGGCAGCAGCACTCTGCATGGCGTTTTTCAGGAAATCCGGCAGACCGGCAAGATCGGCCTCGTCGGTGATAAACAGCGCCCAGCCGGATTCATCCTTCAGCACGTTCTGGCCGAAGCGCGCACCAAGCCCCGCAAGCTTCTCATTGATGTCTGCAAGCTCTGTCTTGCCTGCCGCATCGAGCTTTGCGCCGGAACGGACGAAACCTTTCCACGTCTTTTCCAGAACGCGCCTCGTTTCGCTGTCGAGGTCCAGCATGTCGCGATTTTCATCAAGCGCGTCGATGCGGGCGAAAAGCGCGGGATCCATCATGATGCGCGAATAATGACGCGACATTTTCGGTGCGATTTCGCGCTCCAGCGCCTGGATCGTGTTGTTGGTATGCGCGCCTGCGCGCAGCCAGAAAATGGAGGAAACGCGCTCCAGCGCCTTGCCTGTCAGTTGCAGGGCTTTGAGCGTATTGTCGATGGTCGGTTCGCCTGCTTGTCCGGCAATGGCTTCCACTTCCGCCAGGTCTTGCGCCAGCGCCACATCGAAGGCGGGGGCAAAATCCTCGTCCTTGAAGGCGGTAAAATCCGGCAGGCCCAGCGGTCCGTTCCATTCGCTCAGCGCGTGATTGTAAGGGGGCTTGTCGGACATGATGAAACTCCAGACCAAATGATTTCGATATAGCCTGAACCTAGGCATTGCATGGCAGGCGGGCAAGGATTTCGAGTCAAGCATGCCTGTTTTCATGAAAAAACGTTTACATTTTCCCGCAGGGCTTGACTTTGGCGGCGACCGAGCGCACATCACGCCCGCTGCCAATTTTCGTGGTGGCAATTTCAACCGGAGTTTTATTCTCTTATGCCCAGCGACAGTCACAGTCGATTGTTTCAGCCGTCAAGGCAGCTCGTGATCTGATCGCTCGCGGTCGGCTTGCACGGTCTGCCTTCGACGGCGGATCGACAGAAAGGCAAGCCCTATGACCGGACTTAAGCCCGACAACAACTTCTTTGCGGAAGTGCTCAACGTTGCCGACCTCCCTGCTGCCGCCATTGCAAGCCGCATCACGGATATGCGCACCGGCGACGCAGTTGAAATCGTCAACGAACTGGATGCCGATGATGCAGTCGCCGTCATTGCCCAGCTTTCGCACGACGACGCCATCCGCCTGCTGGACCAGCCGGAACTGCATCGCGCGGCCGAAATCGTCGCAGCGCTCCAGCCCGGTCTCGCAAGCCTCCTGCTCGACGGTATGTCGGCCGACCGCGCCACTGACGTTTTTCAGGAACTCGAAGACGTCGACCGCGCCCGTCTGTTTCCCATTCTCGCGCCTGAAACGAAGGCTGCGCTGAAAAAGCTGATGGGCTATCCGCCGAATACGGCAGGGTCGCTCATGACCATCGAATTCATCGCTGTGCCTTCCAACTGGACTGTCGGCCAGACGCTGGACCATATCCGCAAGGTCGAGCGCACCCGCGAGACGGTTTATGCGATCTATGTCGTCGATCCGTTGAGCCGCGTCCTGTTGGGCGTGGTCAGCCTGCGCCGCCTCATCATCCGCCAGCCGGATGAGCCGATCCTGTCGATCGCCCGTGATGACGAGCCGATCACCATTTCGCCGCTGGCAAGCCGCGAGGAAGTGGCGCGGCTTTTCCGCAAGCACGACCTTCTGGCCGTGCCGGTGGTGGATGAAGGCCGTCATATCATTGGCATCGTGACGGTCGATGATGTGCTGGACGCCATGACGGAAGAGGCAAGCGCGGACGCTTATCGGTTTGGCGGCATGGAGGCGCTGGACAAGCCCTATATGCGTATCGGTTTCGGCGAAATGCTGAAAAAGCGCGCCGGCTGGCTCGGCATTCTGTTCCTTGGCGAAATGTTGACGGCAAGCGCCATGCAGCATTTCGAGGCGGAACTGGAAAAAGCCCTGGTGCTCACCCTGTTCATTCCGCTTATCATGTCTTCGGGCGGCAATTCCGGTTCGCAGGCCACGTCGCTCATCATCCGCGCGCTGGCTTTGCAGGAAATCAAGCTTAAGGACTGGTGGCGGGTTGCGTTGCGCGAAATACCTTCCGGTCTTGCACTTGGCGGTTTTCTGGGCTTCATCGGCATTATTCGCATCACCACATGGCAGACGCTCGGTATTTACGACTATGGCGAACACTGGATTCTGGTGGCGTTTACGGTCGGCATGGCGCTCGTCAGCATTGTGACATTCGGCTCGCTGACCGGCTCAATGCTGCCTTTTGTGCTGCAAAGGCTGGGCTTTGATCCTGCAAGCGCGTCTGCGCCTTTCGTGGCGACATTGGTGGATGTGACGGGCCTCGTGATCTATTTCAGCGTTGCGCTGGTCATTCTGTCGGGCACGCTTTTATAAGGCCCGGGCATGTCACGAAGCAGTGGAAACCGGTTTTTTGATCACGACATGCCCAGAAAAATTCAAAAAACTGACAGATTAGGCGTGTAAAAGCCGATTGAAATTCAGGTTTTATGGCCTAAATAATAGGCAGTTTCGCGCTGCCTCTTTCTAAAACGCAAAAAAACCTGTAAGAGCGCCGCATTGTTTTTCCGCGCGGGTTTATTGGCGCGGCTCCCAACTCATATAGAAGTGATCTCCATATGGAATTGCGTAATATCGCTATTATCGCACACGTCGATCATGGCAAAACCACACTGGTCGATGAACTCCTGAAGCAGTCCGGCTCGTTCCGCGAGAACCAGCGCGTTGCAGAACGCATGATGGACTCGAACGATATCGAAAAGGAACGCGGGATCACCATTCTCGCCAAGGCGACCTCGGTTGTCTGGAAAAATACCCGTATCAATATCGTCGATACGCCGGGCCACGCCGATTTCGGCGGTGAAGTCGAGCGTATCCTTTCGATGGTCGATGGCGCCATCGTTCTCGTCGATGCTGCCGAAGGCCCGATGCCGCAGACGAAATTCGTCGTCGGCAAGGCGCTGAAGGTCGGCCTCAAGCCTATCGTTGCGATCAACAAGATCGACCGTCCCGATGGCCGCCATGAAGAAGTGGTCAACGAAGTGTTCGACCTCTTTGCCAATCTGGACGCTACCGACGAACAGCTCGATTTCCCGATTCTCTATGGTTCCGGCCGCAATGGCTGGATGGCGCTGAGCCCGGAAGGCCCGAAGGATCAAGGTCTGGCTCCGCTGTTCGACCTCGTGCTGAAGCATGTTCCCGCGCCGAAGGTTGCCGAAGGCCCGTTCCGCATGATCGGCACGATTCTTGAAGCCGATCCGTTCCTCGGCCGCATCATCACCGGCCGTATCCATTCGGGCTCGATCAAGCCGAACCAGGCCGTCAAGGTTCTGGGTCAGGACGGTTCGGTGCTCGAAAACGGCCGTATCTCGAAAATCCTTGCCTTCCGTGGCATTGAGCGTCAGGCCATTGACGAAGCACATGCAGGCGATATCGTTGCCATTGCCGGTCTTTCCAAGGGCACTGTTGCCGACACTTTCTGCGATCCTTCGGTCAGCGAGCCGCTCGCCGCACAGCCGATCGATCCGCCGACTGTAACCATGTCCTTCATCGTCAACGACAGCCCCTATGCGGGCACCGAAGGCGACAAGGTGACGAGCCGTGTCATCCGTGACCGCCTGCTTAAGGAAGCCGAAGGCAATGTCGCGCTGAAGATCGAGGAATCGACCGAGAAGGATTCGTTCTTCGTTTCCGGTCGTGGTGAATTGCAGCTTGCGGTTCTGATCGAAAATATGCGCCGCGAAGGCTTCGAGCTTGGCGTTTCGCGCCCGCGCGTCGTCATGAAAGACGGAGAGAACGGCGAAAAGCTGGAGCCGGTGGAAGAAGTCGTCATCGACGTCGATGAGGAATATTCCGGCACGGTCGTGCAGAAGATGTCGGAGCGCAAGGCTGAAATGGTCGAGCTGCGTCCTTCGGGCGGCAACCGCGTGCGCCTGGTGTTCTACGCTCCGACCCGCGGCCTCATCGGCTATCAGTCGGAACTTTTGACCGATACGCGCGGCACGGCGATCATGAACCGCCTGTTCCACGATTATCAGCCCTATAAGGGCGAGATTGCAGGCCGCAACAACGGCGTTCTGATCTCCAACGATCAGGGTGAAGCTGTGGCTTACGCGCTGTTCAACCTTGAAGATCGCGGCCCGATGATTATCGAGGCTGGCGTCAAGGTCTATCAGGGCATGTTGATCGGCATCCATAGCCGTGACAACGATCTGGAAGTGAATGTGCTCAAGGGCAAGAAGCTCACCAATATCCGCGCCGCCGGCAAGGATGAAGCCGTGAAGCTTACCCCGCCGATCAAGATGACGCTGGAACGCGCCCTGTCGTGGATTCAGGATGACGAACTGGTGGAAGTGACGCCGAAGTCGATCCGTCTTCGCAAGCTTTATCTCGATCCCAATGAGCGCAAGCGTTTTGAGAAGAGCAAGTCGTCGAGTGCTGCATAACAAGCCCGACAGCATATAAGAAAACGGCGCTTTCGGGCGCCGTTTTTGTTTGAATATTCATTGTGCACTGATCGCACATGGGGCATTCATCACGACAGCCTGCCAATGTCCGGTGTGTGCAATGCCGGGAAGTGCTGCTTACAGGATCGTCATGTTCACCATCAGCCGCGTCGAAACCTTTAGCCAGGAGATTAAGAAAAGCCGCTTTCTGGCTATTGCCGCGCCGGTTGCGAGCGAAGAGGCGGCGAAGGATTTTCTGCACGAATATTCCGATCTTTCCGCAACGCATAATTGCTGGGCCTGGCGCATGGGGCAGAATTATCGTTTCAGTGACGATGGGGAGCCGAGCGGCACAGCGGGTAAGCCGATCCTTCAGGCAATCGACGGCCAGCAGCTCGACAATATCGTGGTGGTGGTCACGCGCTGGTTCGGCGGCATTCTGCTTGGAAGCGGCGGCCTGATGCGGGCTTATGGCGGCACGGCGGCAAGCTGCCTGCGGCAAGCGGAAAAGACGGAGGTCATTGCGCTGGTGGGCTTTGCGCTTGCCTGTGATTTCTCCGATCATGCACTGCTGAAAGCCCGCCTGACTGCGGTGAAGAATGTCGCGATCCTACAGGAAAATTTTACCGCAACCGGCGTGGAAATGACGGGCGCTATGCCCATCGCCGCAAAAGACGACCTGTCGCGCCTTGTGAGCGACCTTACGCGCGGCAAGACGATTATCACGTTCGACGAATAGAGACATGCTTTAAAGTTTAACGATCATCCGCTGCCTGATCCTGCCTTCCGGGGAAAGGTGAGGCCCGGCGGAAGCCGGGTCTTTTGGTTTCAAGGGGGTGAGTCGCGGCCCTGTGGCGCCTTTTTTCCGGCCTTGGCCCTGTAAAACAGGGGTCTCAAAAAAATAATCGCACTTAAGATCACATTTAAATCGTTATAATGTTATGGCCGTATTGTTATGCTTCTGAAAGGGTGGTACCGGATTTCGTGCCTGAGCTCCTGGCTCCCAAATTGGTAACCAAAAAGCCCAGGTTCATGGCTTTCCGATTGGCAAGGAGGTTGCCGCTCATGAACTTCGCCCCGCCCGTATTCGATAAGCTGCAACGTGTACAATGCATTCGCGTGCTTTCCCTCGATACCGCGCATCTTGCCGGGGATTTTCAGGAGCAGGGCCAATGACATTGGTAGGTAATTTTTCTCCTCTGGTTCTGGTTGGCGATAGCGATCGCGTGGAAGCCGAAACCGTCGGCGCCTATCTCGATGGCTGGGCCGGGCATGATAAAGTGCGGCTCGCCACGGCCAACGCAATCAAGGCTATTCTTTCCGGTGCGGGCAGGCTTGTGGGCCGTATTGCGCGCGGATATCTGCCGGGCGATCCCGGCAAGCTTGTCGGGGTCAATAGTGACCAGGATCAGCAAAAGAGCATTGATGTCGGATCGCACAATCTATTCGTTGAGCTTCTGATTGCCGCTGGCGTGGCTTCCATTCTTTCCGAAGAAGCGGATCTGCCTGTAGCGGGCAAGGCCGATGGGCTGGTGGCTGTCGCCATCGATCCGCTCGACGGTTCGGGCAATGTGGGCCTCGGCGCGCCGCTTGGCACGATTTTCTCGATTTTCCCCGCCGATGTGGAAGAACCCTTCCTCCAGCCCGGCAATCGCCAGATTGCCGCCGGCTATGTTTCATACGGCAATTCGGTCGATCTCGGCTTTTCGGTTGGGGAGGGCGTGATCTTCGCGACGCTTGATCCGGTGAGCGGCCAGTTCCACATTACGCGGCGCAATGTGAAGCTGCCGGAACGCACATCCGATCTGGCGTTCAACGCCTCGGTCCAGCGGCATCTGTCGGCGGGCATGCAGGCCTATGTCAACGACGCCTTCCTTGGCAAGGATGGTCCGCGCGGGCGTAACTTCAACATGCGCTGGCTCGGCGCTGCGGTGGGCGACATGCACCGCATCATGCAGCGCGGCGGCCTGTTTTTCTATGTGAACGACAGCCGCCCCGGCTATGAGAAGGGCCGCCTGCGGCTGGTTTACGAAGCCAATCCGATTGCTTTCCTCGCCCGTGAAGCGGGGGGCAAGGCGACGGATGGTTCGAGACCTATTCTCGATATCGTTCCGCAAACCTATCACGAGCGCAGTGCGCTGGTGTTCGGCGTGGCCGAAGAGGTGGATATCCTCGGCGAATATTTCGTGAAATAACCTGATCTCACATCGACTAGGAGGCTAGAAATGGCGCGCATTACGCTGCGGCAATTGCTCGATCACGCCGCTGAAAAGGGTTACGGCGTTCCGGCATTCAACATCAACAACATGGAACAGGCACTGGCCATCATGGAAGCGGCAAATGCCGTGGATGCGCCGGTTATCCTGCAGGCTTCGCGCGGCGCGCGTTCCTATGCCAATGACATCATGCTCCGTCACATGATGGATGCCGTGACGGAAATCTATCCGCATATTCCGGTCTGCGTGCATCTCGACCATGGCAACGAAGCCGCCACCTGCATGAGCGCCATCCAGGCGGGCTTCACCTCCGTCATGATGGACGGGTCGCTGAAGGCCGACGGCAAGACGCCCGCCGACTGGGACTATAACGTCTCCGTCACGCGCCAGGTCAGCGAGATGTCGCATCTGGGCGGCATTTCGGTGGAAGGTGAGCTCGGCGTTCTGGGTTCGCTTGAAACCGGCATGGGCGATGTCGAAGACGCCCATGGCGCGGAAGGCAAGCTTTCGCACGACCAGCTTCTGACCGACCCGGATGAAGCTGTGAAGTTCGTGCGCGAAACCAAGGTCGATGCGCTGGCAATCGCCATGGGCACCTCGCACGGCGCTTATAAGTTCAGCCGCAAGCCGGATGGTTCCGTGCTCGCCATGCATGTGATCGAGGAAATCCATCGCAAGCTGCCGAACACCCACCTTGTCATGCATGGTTCGTCGTCGGTGCCGGAAGAATTGCAGGAAATCATCAACAAGTATGGCGGCCAGATGAAGCCAACCTGGGGTGTGCCGGTTGAGGAAATCCAGCGCGGCATCAAGCATGGCGTGCGCAAGATCAACATCGATACGGATAACCGCATGGCGATGACCGGCCAGATCCGCCGCATCTTGCAGGAAGAACCGAGCGAATTCGATCCGCGCAAGTACCTCAAGCCCGCCATGGCTGCGATGACCAAGCTGTGCAAGGAGCGTTTCGAGCAGTTCGGCACCGCCGGTCACGCGGCTTCCATCCGCCCGATCCCGCTTTCCGAAATGGCAAAGCGTTATCGCGACGGTTCGCTGGACCCGAAGTTCAGCTAAATTTTGCTGAAATTACAAAGGAAAAGCGGCCAATTGGCCGCTTTTCTGTTTTTAAATACCGGCCAATCAGCACTTGTTGTACTTGGCATCAACTTCGTTGATTGCGTTGACATTGCCAGCCGAGCGGCCATTTTCGTCAAAAGTCTGGGCGAGGAAGGCGTCGGCAATGGTCTTTGCCACTTCCGCGCCGATTACGCGCGCGCCCATGGTGATGATCTGAGCGTTGTTGGAAAGGGCTGCGCGTTCCGCTGAATAAGTGTCATGCGTCAGTGCTGCGCGGATGCCCGGAACCTTGTTGGCCGCAATGCACACGCCGATGCCGGTGCCGCAAACGAGGATGGCACGGTCATAGGTGCCATCGAGAACGGCGGAAGCCACGCGGTCGGAGAGGTTGGCGTAGAATGCATCTGCGCCAGCATCCGTGCGCGAGATTTCCGAAACCTCGAAGCGGTCCTTGAGGTGATCGGCGAGAACCTTGGCCAGGCCTTCGCCGGCGCTGTCGCCTGCAACTGCTACTTTCATGATTTTACTCCTTAATTCGCTTGAACCTTGGTGGCGCACCTGGCCAGAATGTCGAGATAGCCTTCGACGTTCCACGCCGAACGGCCGATGAAAAGCCCATCGATATGCGGGCAGGCGATCAGTTCTTCGCAATTGCCCGGATTGACCGAGCCGCCATAAAGGCACGGCACGCGGCGAGCGAGCACGCTTTGTGCCACCGCGATGATTTCGGCCTGTCGCGCATCGGCATAGTCGGCGGAAGCGGGAATGCCGTTTTCGCCGATGGCCCAGACTGGCTCATAGGCGAAGAGGATTTCGGCCTGCTTCTGCGCCTCGGAAAGCTTGGAAAGCGCGCCGCGCACTTCTTCTTCAAGCACCGCGGCTGCGCGTCCGCTTTCACAGTCTTCCAGCGTTTCACCGATGCAGATGAGCGGGATCAGGCCGTGGCGCACGGCGGCTTCCACTTTCAAGCCGACCGTCTCGTTGGTCTCGCCGAAATGTTCGCGGCGCTCCGAATGGCCCAGTTCAACAATGTCGAGATTGCAATCTTTCAGCATCAGCGGGGAGATTTCGCCGGTCCATGTACCCTGATCGGCCCAGTGCATGTTCTGCGCGCCGACCTTCACGGATGTGCCGGAGAGGATTTCCTTCACCTCACGCACGGCGGTGAAAGGCGGGATGACAAAACGCTGGATGTCTGGCGAGCGGCCTGCATCGGCGGCTTTCAGCGCTTCCGCGAAAAGGCGGGCTTCGGCCAGCGTCTTGTTCATTTTCCAGCTTGTGCCAATCCAGAATTTGGTCATGCGTAACTGTTCCTAGTCTGCTGCTATTGTCAGTTTGATCCCGGCCTGTTTCAGTCCGTTCAAAACCGCCGTGCCGGGGGATGCATCGGTGATGATCGCGTCAAAATCGGTAAGGTCGGCCATCACATGCAGGGCAGGGCGCCCGAAACGCTGGTGGTTGACCAGAAGGCACGAGCGTGCGGCGGCATTCGTCATGGCGCGCTTGGTGCGCACCACGTTTTCGTCCATGTGATAGACCAGTTGCCCGTTGACGGCAGGCGATGAGACAAAGGCAATGTCGGCGCTGAGGCGCGCCAATGCTTCTTCCGTCAAAATACCGAAAAAGGCGTTGAACTTTGCCGAATAGGTGCCGCCGAGCGCAATAAGGTTGATCCCGTTTTCACCTTTCAGCTCATCAATGATGACGGCATTGTTGGTGATGACGGTGAGCGGGCGCTTTTCCCGCAACATGCCGCCCAGAAGGGCAGCCATGGAACCATCATTGACCATCACGGTCATGCCGGGTTCCACAAGCTCAAGTGCTGCGCGGGCCATCTTCAGCTTGGCTTCGCCGTCCTGCCGCTCGCGAAAACGGAAATCACTCTCGAATTGTGTGCCCGCGCCGATCGTCGCGCCGCCGCGTACCTTGCGCAGTACGCCGGACTGTTCCAGTGAATCCAGATCACGATGGATCGTCATCTTGGAAACGGCAAACCGCCCCGCCAGATCGTCAAGATCGACGGCCTGATTTTCGATAAGAAGGTTTATGATCGCCTGTCGTCTGTCGTCGCGCTTCACGCTTTATCCGATCTGTTGGGCGGAACATTATCGCACGAAGTTAGATCACAAAATCACAAAAAAATCCACGGCAAAAATGTGATTTTGTTATTTTCCATTCGGCTGGCCGATAAGGGCCTTTGCTGTCCGTTCGTCGGTGATGAGGCCGTAAAGACGCCCGCTTTTCAGCACGGCGCGAATGGCGTCCACCTTGGAAAGACCGCCTGCAAGCGCCACGATACGGCTCATATCGGCGTTTTCCACGGAAGCCGCGATGGTGCGGCCCGTCAGCGCGGTTTCCAGCCATTGGCCATTGGCATTGAAGAAATGGCCGAGCATTTCGCCGACGCCGCCGAGGTTGGCGATCTCTTCCAGTTCGCCAAGTTCTATCATGCCGGATGTGACAAGCTGCGCCTGCGCATCGACCGTTCCAATGCCGACGATCTTCAGTTCCGCACGGCAACCCATGTCGAAAACCGTGGTGACACCGCGTTGGGCCAGCAGCACTTCGCGGTCTTCCGCCGTATTGGCGAAGAAGGGCACCGGCATCATATAAGCGGGCATTCCGGTTTTTTCCGCGATGCGGTGCATCACGTCATGCGGGTTGGCGGCAAAATTGCGCGTGAGGCCGCCCAGCAGCGAGACGAAACGCAGATCATTGGCCATGACACGCGGCATATAAACAACCGCTGCCGAAAGTGTGCGGCCATGGCCGATGCCGATGACCTCATGATCGCCATGTTCGATTTCGCGGCGCATGAAATTCGCGCCCGCATGGCCAAGCGCCATCAGCGGCAGGCCTTCCTCGCCAATATCGGGTGCGACCTCGCAATAATCGAGGCCGTAAAGATCGGCCAGACGGTTTTCCAGATCGATGCATTCGGTGATGTCACCGTCGATGGTCACTTTCACCGCGCCGTCGGCAACGGCCTTGGCGATGAGACGATGCGCCTTCACCGAAGGCAGGCCAAGGCGCTTGGCAACGGCAGACTGAGTCATGCCGGCGACGAAATGAAGCCAGGCGGCGCGAAGCGCCAGAGAATCGTCTGCATCTGCCATTGAACGCGGTCCGGTTCTGGAAATTTCCTATATCTTCAAGTCCTTAGCGCCGGTGTCAATGTGCGGCGCCCAGAAAGCCACACTTTCTGCAATCTGTGGAATGACTTCACGGTCGTTCGGCTCGCGCTCCTTGAACGAAAGTTCAAGGCAGATTTCATTATCCACCGCGCCGCCTTCGGCAAAGGCTTTCAAAAGCGGTTCCGGCTGGATGCGGCCCTTGGCATTGAACGCGGCTGTGAAAGGACGATGCCCGCCCTTGTCCATCAGGCTTTGCTTGATATGGATGATGGGCGAGACTTTCGGCACGGTGCGGGCCCATGCGTAAGGATCGTAGTCGTCCGGGTTAGCGGATGTCACGTCACCATGGTCGATATCGGCCATCATCCACATGGGGATCGCCATGTTAGCGGCGGTGAGCCGATCCTGAAGCTTCATGCATTCGGCAATCGTCTCGCCAAATTCGCGCCCGATGCTCATCGGCTCCCAGAACACATAGTCGAGGCCCGCACCTGCCGCATGTTCGGCCACCTCGGCCCAGCAGTCGATGGCGATCTTGATAAGTTCTTCGCGGCGCGCCGGATCATCGAAATCCTTATAGGTGAAGATTGCAAACTGCGTACCGACGGACTTGCCGCCAAGATCGCCGATAATATCGGCAAAGGTCTTGAACCAGTCCACATAATAGCGGCGCACGTCCCGGTCGGGATGGCCAAAATGGTTGAGGCGGCCATAGGGGCCGGTCATGCCGGAGGTGACGCGGACGCCGGTGCGCTGCAAGGCCCTGTCCATGTCGCGGGTGAGGCGGCGGATGGTCGAGGCCTGCCAGCTTGGATTGATGAACTCATGGGTAAGCTGGAGGTCACGCAGGCGCAGGTCGCGGGCAACCGTTTCGATCAGGTCGTCCGGCTCGGCAAAGCGGTTGACCAGCGGATTGGTGTTGAGCGAAAGCGTCAGGGCCATATCGTCCTCAAGCAACTAGATTGGCGTTGTCGAACCATTCCACGAAAGCGGCGCGTTCGGCTTCGGTCAAATGCAGGTAATGCTTGGTGCGGCGATAGAGAATGTCTTCTGCCGTCTTTGCCCATTCTCTGGCCACCAGATAGCGCACTTCCGCCTCATGGAAATCGCCGCCGAAGTGACGGCCAAGCCCTTCGAGGTTCTGCGCGCCAGCCACCACATCCTTTGTGCGCGCACCATAGAGCCGTCCATAATGATGAACGAGTGTGCGCGGCATCCATGGATAGGTGTCGCGTAAGGTATTGGCGAAGGTTTCATAATCGGCATTGGCAATCTCGCCGCCGGGCAGCGGCGCGTCGTGGGTCCAGTCGCCGCCCATTTGCGGGAAAATGTGCTTGAGCCGATGCACCCCGCGCTCCGCCAGTTCGCGGAAGGTGGTGATCTTGCCGCCAAAGACGTTGAGCAGCGGTGCACCGCCGGTTTCGTCCAGATCGAACACGTAATCGCGGGTGACGGCGGAAGGATTGCCCTTGCCGTCGTCAAACAGCGGGCGCACGCCGGAGAAGGAGTGCAGCACGTCTTCGCGCCGGAGCTTTTCCTTGAAATAGCGGTTTACCGCGGTGATGAGATAGTCGATTTCCTTCTCATCCGCCGCAACGTCTTCCGCCCGGCCTTCATAGGCAATGTCGGTGGTGCCGATCAGCGCCTTGTCACCTTCATATGGATTGATGAAGATCACGCGCTTGTCGTGGTTCTGAACGAGATAGGCGTTTGCGCCCGACCAGAATTTCGGAACGATGATGTGGCTGCCCTTGACGAGGCGCACATTGCGCGACGAGGTGGAGGCAGCGACATTGTGGATGACGTCCGTGACCCATGGTCCGGCGCAATTGACGATGCAGCGGGCGCGGAAGGTGTGGGTTTCGCCGGTATCGCTGTTTCTGGTTTCCACGATCCAGCCGCCATTTTCGCGGCGTGCGGAGACGACCGGTGTACGGGTGAGAATGGTCGCGCCCTTTTCGGCGGCACCCACCGCATTGAGCGCCACGAGGCGCGCATCGTCCACCCAGCAATCGGAATATTCAAAACCCTTGGTGTACTGGTCGAGGATCGGCGTGCCTTCCGGGTCGCGCTTCAGATCGAGCGTACGCGTGCCGGGAAGTTTTTTGCGCCCGCCCAGATGGTCATAGAGAAACAGGCCAAGCCGCACCAGCCAGGCCGGGCGATCCTGCGGGCTGTGCGGCAGCACGAAGCGCATCGGCCAGATGATATGGGGTGCCGCATTCAAAAGCACTTCGCGCTCGATCAGCGCTTCGCGCACAAGGCGGAACTCATAATATTCGAGATAGCGCAAACCGCCATGCACCAGCTTGCCGGAGCGCGATGATGTGCCTTGCGCCAGATCGTCCTTTTCTGCCAGCACCACCTTGAGGCCGCGCCCGGCCGCGTCGCGGGCCACGCCCGCACCGTTGATGCCGCCGCCAATTACAAACAGGTCGCAGGTTTCCGGTTCAGCCATTTCAATGTTTCCTTATTTGCCGGAAGCGAGTTTGTCCCAGACTGGCGCAAGAGCCAGCCGCGCTTCCCGATAGGCAACGAAAAGTTCTTCATATTGGTGCGCCCGCGCCGCATCCGGGGCTTCGCTTGCGCCCAAAAGCGGCTCCACCCATTCGGCAATGCAATCATCCATGGCCGGATAAGCGCCGATAGCCACCGCCGCCATCATAGCGGCACCGGCAGCGCCCGCTTCCTCGCGGGCCGAAACGCGCACCGGCGCATTGACCGCCGCCGAAAGCGTGCCGCGCAGCGCCTTCGAGCGCGCAGCACCACCGGTGATGCGCAGTTCGGCGGGCATTTCCCCCATGGCGGCGTAGCAATCGCGCGTTGCCATGCCGAGGCCCTCCACGACCGAGCGCACCAGTTCCGGGAAACGGTCGCGACTGGAAAGGCCGATGAAACCGGCGCGCGCATTGGCATTCACAAAGGGGCCGCGCTCGCCAGCTTCCGAAATATAAGGGTGATAGAGGATCGCGCCAGGACGGCTGGCGTTGAACCAGTCGTCAAGGCGGGGAATGAGATCGCCAAGCGAAACCGGCTTTTCCGGCGTGGACATGAGGTCGGCTGCGACCTGCAATATCCAGTCTATATTGATTGTCGCGCCCATATTGGTCTGCACCTGCGTGACGATGCCGGGAATGGGCAGCGCGATGACGTAGCCTGTGCCTTCCTTGTTCAGATGAATATCGGCAACCGGCTTGGCGCGCATATGCACACCGGTCGAACCGATGGTGGAGCATCCGGCCCCCGCCGTGCCGCCGCATACGCCTGCGCCAAGCGCGGTCATGGCCATATCGACATAGCCGAGGCTGACCGGCGTTCCGGCAAGAAGGCCGGTCGCTGCCGCAGCTTCCGCAGAAAGCGGATGCTGTGACTGCGACCCGTCGATGATTTCAGGAAGGAGATTGCGCCGTTTCTGAAGCCCCAGCGCCTCGATGACCACATCATCATACTGGCGTGTGCGGAAATTGCCGAAGGTGAAGCTTGCTTCCGAGGGATCGGTGGCGCGAACGCCAGTGAGATTGAGATAGAGCCAGTCCTTGCAATGGAGCGCCGCTTTGGCATTGTCCAGAAGCTCTGGCGCGATTGTGTCCATATGCGCCATCTGCGCGCCCTGCTGGCAGGTGTTGAGCCCGGTGCCGGTCGCTTCAAAACGCGCGCGGTTCATCGGGCCTGCGGCAAGCCGTGTCACGGTTGAGGCAGCGCGGGCATCAAGCCAGATCCAGGCATCACCTACCGGGCGATTATCCTTGCCGACAAGCCATGTTCCGTCGCCCTGTCCGGTGACCGCAATCGCGGCGGTGCGTTGGGCAAGGCCCGGCAGCTTGGCGCCAAGATCGCGCAAGGCGCGCGCGCAGTCCTGCCATGTTTGGGCAAGCGATTGTGTGACGGCGCCATGATCGCCAGTGACATATGTGTTGCGAACGGCGGCAGATTCGATCTGGCGTCCGCTGAAATCGAAAGCGACGGCCTTGAGCACGGATGTGCCCGCGTCGATGCCGATGATGATGTCACCTTTTTCACGCATGGCTGACACAGGCTTTCATAAACATCCGGATTTCCTCCCGCGACTGAAAACAGGTCGCTCGCAGCCCCTTCCATGGCGAAATCGGGCGATGGTGCATGTTGGAGATAACATAACGCTGGCGAACTGTCTGTAAAATTTTTAACAAGGCGTATTTTTTTTCAACATAAGGTGAATGTGGCGGAAAACCCTACGTCTAAAAGGGGAGGGAACCGGCATCATGTGTCCGATATAAAACCGGGAGATATGAGTGGGTCTTTATCAATATATTGTATTTATTAGATTTATTTTTGTGTTATCCCGATGGTTGCAAGGCGGGCGAAAGGCCGCCCGCTCATAAGGGCAAGCCATATTTAGCGGTGGATTTCGCTATGGCTCAGCGCGAATTCTGCCCGATTTTATGCCAAATCACGAAGGTTTTCAAAACATCGGATTGACAGCTATCAGGCTTTATAACATCATTTCAGCAGTTGATAACACGCCGCTATCATAAGTTTCTGATTGCGGCACATCTGGTTTCAGGAGCCGGGGGAGCGGGTCTGGAACGTGTGGAGGATGTCATGCTCTTGTCCGTCACGGCCTGCACCGCTTATGCGGGGTCATCTGCTTATGCGATAACTGGCCATATTGGGCGATATAGAAATTGAGCGTTCCGCTTGCGGACGATCACCGTCAGGCGGTTTGAGCCGGGCCGCATCATCCGTTTCCATAACGACAACCGGCAGGATTGCTGAAGGCGTTTGATAATGAGTGCACAAACCAGTCAAGTTTCCGCCAAGCCCACCACCCGGCCAAGCCGCGCCGCTTTGTGGAGCGTGATCGCAGCGGTCGTGGTTATCGGCGCAATCGGCTTCGACACGAAGGTCGTGAAGATCGGGTCGGATGCCGATGTGCGTCAGCAGGTTTTCTCGCCCGCAGCCTATGGCGCTTCCGAATTTCCGAAAGTGAAGGCAAGTATCGAGCAGCGCGCTGTCGATGCCGTGGAAGTCGGCAATGCGCTGGCCGCCGATAAGGCTGCCGCCGGAAAGAAATATGGCGTGGGCAGCGTCAATCCGGTTATCCCGGTCAAATTCACCGGCACGGTGGAAGAGCGCAAGGCCAATTACAATGTGGTGAAAGTGGACGGTATGCCGGAAGGCATGGTGATCCGCGTGCAGACGGGCCCGGCCGTCAACGGCACCGAGCTGCGCGATGCGACGGGTGAAATCCAGTTCGGCCAGTTCAAGAACCAGATCGAGTATCAGAATGCCGGTGCGGCGCTGAACAATGAAATGAAGAAGCAGGTGCTTCAGGGTGTCGATGTCGAAAACCTCAATGGCAAGACCGTTTCGGTGGTTGGCGTGTTCAAGGTCGTCAACCCGAAAAACTGGCTGGTGACGCCCGTGGAGCTCGAAGTCAAATGAGCCTGGCTGCGAAAATCGAAGGCAAAAACGGCGATGTCGTTCTTGCCGCGCAGAATGTGGCCAAGTCCTATGGCCGCATCCATGCGCTGAAAGGCGTGAATTTCGAGATTCGCCGGGGGCAGGTCACGACGCTTTTCGGTGAAAACGGTGCGGGCAAGTCCACGCTGATGAAAGTGCTTTCCGGCGTGATCCAGCCGACTTTGGGCACGATCATCCTCGATGGCAAGCCGGTGACGTTCAATTCATCCACCGAAGCGCGCGACCATGGCATCTCGATCATCCATCAGGAATTAAGCCTCGCGCCCAACATGAATGTGCGCGACAACATCTTCATGGGGCGCGAAATCCGCACCGCCACCGGCGTCGATTTTGCCGAGGAAGAGCGGCTGACGCGCGAACTCATGAAGGAACTGGAAGAAGATATCGATCCGCTGACGCCGGTTGAGGAATTGCGTCTCGGCCAGCAGCAGGTCGTTGAGATCGCCCGTGCGCTTTCGGTCAATTCGCGCATTCTCATCATGGATGAGCCGACTTCGGCGCTCAGTGCTTCGGAAGTCGAGGTTCTGTTCAAGGTGATCCGCGACCTGACGGCGCGCGGTGTCGCCATCGTCTATATTTCGCATCATCTGGAAGAGGCGCTCCAGATCACCAATCATGCGGTGGTGCTGCGCGACGGCACCATGACGGCCTGTGCGCCGCGTGAGGAAATCGATCTGGAATGGATCGTGCGCAATATGGTCGGTGAAAACTTCGACCTCGGTTCTCCTCCCACTGGCTATGAATGGGGCGATGTCGCGCTTTCGGTCGAAGACCTGACCGTTCCCGACCCCAGTGGCAGTGGCTTCTCGCTGGTGGACCGCATGTCGCTCAATGTGCGGGCGGGCGAAATCGTCTGCATCTATGGTCTCATGGGTGCGGGCCGCACGGAATTGCTGGAATCGGTTGCCGGTCGCTTGAAATCGAGAGGCGGGCGTATTCTCCTCAAAGGGCAGGATATTTCCGGCCTCACCATCGCTGAGCGCATCGAAAAGGGCCTTGTGCTGGTGCCGGAAGATCGCCAGCGCGACGGTCTCGTCCAGACGATGACGGTCGGCAAGAACCTGTCGCTTGCCAGCATTGCGGAAATGACCAGGGGGATATTCACCTCGCGCAAGCGCGAAAAGCGGATCGTCGATCAGTCGATCAGGAATGTGCACATCAAGACCGATGGCGGCGAGGCGGCAATCGGTTCGCTTTCGGGCGGCAATCAGCAGAAAGTCGTAATTGGCAAGATGCTGGCGACCGAACCGGATGTGATCCTGCTCGATGAGCCGAGCCGCGGCATCGACATCGGCGCAAAGGCGGAAGTGTTCAAGCTTCTGGCCGAAAAGGCGAAGCAGGGGCTGGCCGTGGTCTACACCACCTCGGAAGTCGGCGAATGCCTCAGCATCGCGCACCGCATCATCGTCATGCACCGTGGACGCATCTCCGCCGAATTCGGATCGGACGTGTCCAAGGAAAAGATCATGACCGCCTCGGGCGAAGCCATGGTCGGTCATTAAAATAATCTAGGAGCACTGATCGAATGTCAGTCACGAGCACCAACAAGGAAACAGCGGCTCCGACCGGCGCGAAGCGGAAGACCAGCCTCGTGCATCTGCTGCTCGAGGGTCGCGCATTCTTTGCGCTGATCGCGATCATCGCCGTCTTCTCGTTCCTTTCGCCCTATTACTTTACGGTCGATAATTTCCTCATCATGTCGTCGCATGTGGCCATTTTCGGCCTTCTGGCGATTGGTATGCTGCTCGTCATCCTCAATGGCGGCATCGACCTTTCGGTCGGCTCCACGCTGGGGCTGGCCGGTGTGGTCGCGGGCTTCCTGATGCAGGGCGTGACCTTGCAGGAATTCGGCATCATCCTTTATTTCCCGGTCTGGGCCGTGGTGCTCATCACCTGCGCGCTCGGCGCCTTCGTCGGCGCGGTCAATGGTGTGTTGATCGCTTATCTGCGCGTTCCGGCCTTCGTGGCGACGCTTGGCGTTCTTTATTGCGCGCGTGGCGTAGCGCTTTTGATGACCAACGGTCTCACCTACAACAATCTCGGCGGTCGCCCCGAACTTGGCAATACGGGCTTTGACTGGCTCGGCTTCAACAAGCTTTTCGGCGTGCCGATCGGTGTGCTGGTGCTGGCAATTCTCGCCATCATCTGCGCCATTGTTTTGAACCGCACTGCATTCGGCCGCTGGCTCTATGCCTCGGGCGGCAATGAACGGGCGGCGGAACTTTCCGGTGTTCCGGTCAAGCGGGTCAAGGTGTCGGTCTATGTCATTTCCGGCATCTGCGCTGCCATTGCGGGGCTGGTTCTTTCCTCGCAGCTCACCTCTGCTGGGCCGACGGCTGGCACCACCTACGAACTGACGGCAATCGCTGCCGTGGTGATCGGTGGCGCTGCGCTCACTGGGGGGCGCGGTACGATACAGGGCACACTTCTCGGTGCTTTCGTGATCGGTTTCCTTTCCGACGGCCTCGTGATTATCGGCGTGTCCTCTTACTGGCAGACCGTCTTTACCGGCGCGGTGATCGTGCTCGCGGTTCTGCTCAACAGCATTCAATATTCCCGGCGATGATTGGTTACGGCTCCGTCCACCGTTCCGGGCGGAGCCGGTTCTTCATCCTGTCCGGGCATGTCGAAAGGTTTCCAGAAGGCCGCATCGTCTTAAAAACGGCCCATGGAAATAAGTACTGCCGGGGAACCGGCACAACGCAAATGAAAAACATCAAGGGAGTGAGACTATGTTCAAGAAGGGTATGCGCGTTCTGTTCGCCGCTGCGGCAGCGTTACCTCTTATCGCCAGCACGGCTTGGGCCGAAGGACTGATGACGATCATCGTCAACGATCCGTCCAACCCGTATTGGTTCACCGAAGCGAAGTCGCCAAGAAGACCGCCGAGGGTCTGGGTTATAAGGCTGTTGTCGGGGGCCACAAGGGCGACACCAATACCGAAAGCAACCTGATCGACACGGCGATCACCAACAAGTCGGTTGCCATTATTCTCGATCCGGCCAATGCCGACGGTTCGGTCGGCGCGGTCAAGCGCGCGATTGCCGCCAATATTCCGGTTTTCCTCATCAATGCTGAAATCAATCAGGAAGGGCTTGCCAAGGCGCAGCTCGTTTCCAACAATGCGCAGGGTGCGGCTCTCGGCGCGACCCAGTGGGTTGAAAGCGTTGGCGACAAGGGCAAATATGTCGAACTTTTCGGTGCGCCTTCCGACAATAATGCCGCCACGCGCTCCAACGGTTATGAAACCGTTCTTTCGCAGTATCCCGATCTGGTGAGGGTCGGCAAGGACGTCGCTAACTGGGACCGCACGCAGGGCCACGACAAGATGCAGGCACTGCTTCAGGCAAATCCGGACATTATCGGCGTCATCTCCGGCAATGATGAAATGGCGCTTGGCGCGATTGCTGCCCTGAAGAAGGCCGGCAAGCTCGATCAGGTGAAGGTCGGCGGTTTTGATGGCTCGCCGGACGCGATTGCGGCCATCAAGGCCGGTGAACTGCAATATACCGTTCTGCAACCGGTTGCCGTGTTCTCGGAAGCTGCCGTCAAGCAGGCCGACAACTTCATCAAGACCGGCAAGACCGGCGTGGACCATGAAAAGCAGCTTTTCGACTGCATCCTCATCACCAAGGACAATGTTGACAAGTACAACTCGCCGTTCGTTCTGGAACAGTAAGGTTTGAAAAACGCACATCCCGTCAGCAGAAAGCTTTCGGGATGCGCATTCCAGAAGTCCCTCTCCTCTGTTAAATCTCACGCAATCACGCGCTGGGTTTTGAGGCTTTCGGAACACGCAAGCAAAGGGGGCAAGACGACGGGCATGGCAGTGAGCAACAAGGCAAGCATTGAAAACCTGATGACGAATGGCCTCACAACGGGGCAGGTGCCGAACGACAGCCGGCATGCGCGTCAGCTTGTTCGCCGCCAGCAGATTGCGGAAACTGTTATGGCCGAAGGCTCGATGCGGATCGAGGATCTGACCGAGCGTTTTGGCATCAGCCTGATGACCGCGCATCGCGATGTTGATGAACTGGTCAGCCGCGGCCTGTTCCGCAAATCGCGCGGCATTGTATCGGCTGCGCCGACAAGCCTCATCGAGGCGAGCGATCTATATCGCGTCACCCGTCAGTCGGAAGAAAAGAAGCTGATCGCCGAAGCCGCGATGCAGTTTGTCGAGCCGGGACAGGCGATTTTCTTCGACGATTCCACAACCGTCTTGCAAATGGTGCCGCATCTTCCGGGCAAGGGGCCGCTTACCGTCATCACCAACTCGCTCATCTTGATGAACGAAGTGCGAGACATGAAGGATGTGACGCTGCTGGGCCTCGGCGGGCAGCTTTATAACTGGTGCAATGCTTTTGTCGGCGGCATGACGATCCATGAAATTCGCCGTCTTCGTGCCGATGTGGCCTTCATTTCGATTGCTGCGATCACCGACGATCTTTTGTTCCACCAGTCGCCTGAAATGGTCGAAACCAAGCGCGCCATGCTGGACTGTGCGGCCAGGCGCATCCTGCTGGCCGATCACACCAAGTTCGAGCGCCGCGCCCTGCACAATTTCGGCGCGCTCAGCGATTTCGATGTCGTGATCGTCGATGAAAAAACGCCTTTCGCGCATATCGAGCGGATGCAGGCGCAAGGCATCAATGTCGTCGTCGCCCGCGCGTCGGAAAAGGTGGATGTCATACCCGCCAGGCGGCGCTGAGGTTCCGCTCCGGGCGGATTATGTCTGATCTTGCAGCTATCTAGCCTGATCTTTATCAGTGGTATTTTAATTATTGCTACTAAATACATATGGTGGCTGACCAAATAAGATCGGGAGGAAATATTCTTTTGCTGCTTTTGACATCCGCTCATTTTATGATAAGCGAATTTTCTAGTGGATTGAATTTGACGTTTGAATCCCGGCCGTCATATATGCTGCTTCAAACGTCAAATTCTAAAAATCCACTGGATACATATACTTGCTAGCGGTCTTTTTGATTCCTACATTTGTTCAACGCTTGAACCGAGGGATGCAAATGTTGGAATCGGACCAGGGAAAGTGAATATAAAATAGACTTTCGATCATATCGAAATATTCTTTTTTCATTTGGTTTCTTGTTATATGTGTAACGGCGTGGGCGGGGCACGACGATTTTCAATGGGCCAGCTGATCCGTTGTAGAGCGGTTTCAGTTGAAACGGAGTCTTGGCAATCGCTCTAATATTTGTTTTTACGCATGTCTTTATCCCGTCCTAGCGGGACCAGAAATCAGTCCCGTGGACTGATTTTCCCGAGCGGCGGTTTCCGCTTTCGGGAGACATGCTCCAGGGTGATTGTTGGGTATGGATACGCGGGGCAAAAGCGGCAGGGATGTGCCTTTGGCGGTTGATCTGGACGGAACACTCGTTTCGACGGATCTGCTGTGGGAAAGCATATTCATTCTTCTGAAAAAGAATATATTCTTCGCATTTCTTTTGCCGGTGTGGCTCCTGTCGGGCAAAGCGCATCTGAAGCATGAGATTGCGCGCCGCGTCACAATCAATGCCAGCGTGCTGCCCTACAGGCAGGATTTTCTCGATTATCTGCGGGCCGAACATGCAAGCGGGCGAAAGCTGGTTCTGGCCACGGCCTCCGCTGAAACCTATGCGCAGGCGGTTGCATCGGAGCTTGGCATTTTCAGCGCCGTCCATGCCAGCACTTGCACGACCAATCTCTCGGCGCATCGCAAGGCGGACGCGCTCAGCGAACATTATGGTGCGCGCGGTTTCGATTATGCGGGCAATGACTGCGACGATATTGCCGTTTTCAACGCTGCCCGGCAGGCAATTGTCGTGGCGCCGGATCCTGCGGCGGCCCGGTTCCAGAAGAGTAATGGCGGTCGCCTGTTCGAGCGCAATCCTATCGCCTGGAAGACCTACCTGAAAATGCTGCGTGTGCATCAATGGCTGAAAAACCTTGTGGTTTTTGTGCCTGCCTTTCTCGCTCACGATATTTTGGAACCTCAGGTTTTATCGGCGACTTTTCTGGCCTTCATCGCATTTTCGGCGTCGGCCTCGGCGATCTATATCCTCAATGACATCATCGATCTGCCGCTCGACCGCCATCATGTGAGAAAGCGGTTCCGGCCTTTTGCCAGCGGGCAATTGTCCATACCCTTCGGGCTTGCGGTATCGGCGGGGCTTCTGCTGGTCGCGGTGCTGATCTGTTTCTTCCTGCCGCTGCCCTTTGCGCTTGCTATCGGCATTTACCTGATAACGACCACGGCCTATTCGCTCGTCATCAAGCGCATGTTGCTGGTGGACGTGATTTGCCTTGCCGCGCTTTACAGCCTGCGGCTTCTGGGGGGCATGGCAGCGGCGAGGATACCGCTTTCCTTCTGGCTGATGGCCTTTGCCATGTTCTTCTTCCTGTCGCTTGCGCTGGTGAAGCGCTATGTCGAGTTGCAGAACTCTACCGTAACGGAAAAAGATCGTATTGCTGGCCGGGGCTATCGCCCGGAAGATATCGATATCGTCGGGCAAAGCGGCGTTGCCTCCGCCTTTACAGCCGTGCTGGTTCTGGCGCTCTATATCAACAGCGAAGCCGTGCGCACACTTTACACCTATCCCTGGCTGATCTGGCCGCTGGTGCCTATCGTGCTCTATATCAATGTGCGGGTATGGATTTTGGCGCATCGTGGTGAAATGGACGACGATCCCGTAATGTTCATCGCGTTTGACTGGCGCAGTCAGGTTATGATCGCACTTGGTGCGGTGCTGTTATTCGTGGCCGGTATGCGCTGATGACACGCAACTTCGATAGTTTCGGACGCATCGAACGGCATGAAAGGGCAAGCCGCTCCTTTGAAAAAGTAAGGGCCGGTTTCGCCGCTTCCGCGGCAGAAGAAACCAGCCTGCTTGCCTTCGGCAATGGCTGCTCCTATGGCGATAGCTGCCATAACGATGCCGGTCTTCTGGTGTCAATGCGCAGCGTTGCGGCAATTGAAAGTTTTGACCCCGCAACCGGGATTCTGCAAGCGCAAGCGGGGGTGCTGCTAAGCGAGATCATCGGTTTTGTTGCACCCCACGGTTATTTTCTGCCGGTCACGCCGGGCACCCGTTTTGTGACGCTTGGCGGCGCCATTGCCAATGATGTGCATGGCAAGAACCACCATCTGCGCGGTACCTTTGGTTGTCACGTGGAAAGTCTGGAGCTTCTGCGCTCGGACGGCGTGCAATATCATTGCTCTCTGCATGAAAATGAAGGGCTTTTTGCGGCCACCATCGGTGGAATGGGCCTGACGGGCGTGATCGTCAGCGCGCGGCTTCGCCTTATGCCGGTCGGCTCGCTGGATGTGGAGGAGCGGATCGTTCCCTTCGACAATCTCGATGCCTATTTCGATATGGCTGAAGCGGCAGACCGGCAGAACGAATATGCCGTAGCGTGGGTTGACCAGCTTTCGAGGGGAAAAACCGCCGGGCGTGGCGTTCTCATCACCGGCAATCATGCCGGGAATGGAAACCGAAGCGTTGAAGACGAGCGCGTACGGCTCGGCGTGCCGTTCGACCTTCCTTTTTCCGTGCTGAACCGGGTGAGCCTGAGGCTGTTCAATATGGCCTATTTCAATGCCAAACGCCGCAAGCAGAAGCCGCATCTGGCAAGCTTTGGAAGCTTCTTCTATCCGCTCGATGGTGTCGGGCAGTGGAACCGGCTTTACGGTCCGGCGGGCCTCTACCAGCACCAGAGCGTCATTCCCTTCGATGCGGCGCGGCACATTATTCCCGCCATGCTGGCGGCAAGCCGCGAGGCTGGACAGGCTTCGTTTCTCACCGTCCTGAAGCGGTTTGGAGACACGGCTTCGCCCGGCCTGCTGTCGTTTCCCAAGCCCGGCTATACCTTGACAATGGATTTTCCCAATCGTGGCGGGAAAACGCGCGCCCTCCTGCAAACCCTCGATAATATGACAATCGGCGCGGGCGGGCGGGTCAATCCATACAAGGACCAGCGCATGGGTGCTGCAACTTTCAAGGCCGGTTTTCCGCAATGGCCCGAACTTGAGCAATGGCGGGACAAGCGTTTCTGTTCCGATTTCTGGCGGCGCACCGCGCTTGCGCCCGAGCTTCAGCAGGGAAGATGAGCGGCAGGCGCAATCCGATCAAGGAAAAACGATGAAATATATTCCTTTTATCCTCTTCACAGTGATGACCAATGCGGCGGCGCAGCTCATGCTGAAATATGGCATGATAACGCTCGGCCCCATCAGCTTTTCGGCGGACACGCTGATCCAGCGTATTTTCCAGATCGTGTTCAATCCCTGGGTCTTCGCCGGCCTGTTCACCTTCGTCATTTCGATGGCGTCACATCTTTATGTCTTGTCGAAAGTCGATCTTTCCTTTGCCTATCCGTTCCTCAGCCTTGCCTATGTGGCTGTTGCGCTCTGCGCCTGGCTGTTGTTCAAGGAGGAACTGGGGGCATACAAGATCGCGGGCATAGCCTTCATATGCATCGGCACCATCCTGATTGCGCAGAGCGGCAAGGTGCGGGAAGCCGATAAGGCAGTCACGGTACAGGAGCAGGCGCAGCTATAGGTTGTTTGCTCCATTTTCATTACGTCCATTCAAAGTGCGGGGTTCCAGATGAGGCATATTATTTTCGGCGGTGACGGTTTTGTCGGGCGTTATCTCGCGCCCCAATTGCTGGCCGATGGCCATGAGGTGATCGTCGCCGATATCGTCAAAAGCGATCTTGCGCATTATGGCGATGCGACCTTCGTTCATACGGATGTGACGGACCCGGAATCGATCCGCAAGCTTGGCATTCGCGCCGATGACATGGTTTATAATCTCTCGGCCAAGATGCTTTCGCCCATTCAGGTCCGCGCCAAGCGGCATGATTTCTTCTTCCCCGTGAACTATTACGGCACAGAGAACATCATAAAGGCGATGGATGCAGCGGGGGCAAAAAAGCTGGTCCATTTCACCACCGATATGGTCTATGGCCACACCTATGTCTGGCCGCAAAAGGAAGATCACCCCTGCAAGCCGCTCGGAGAATATGGGCTTTCCAAGCTGAAAACCGAGGAACTGGCGGCGCAATGGCGCACGCGCGGCATGAATATCTCACTCTTCCGCCCGCGCCTCATCATCGGCCCCGGACGGCTTGGAATTCTCGAAAAGCTGTTCAAGCTGATAGACAATAACCTGCCCGTGCCGATGATCGGCTCCGGCAAGAACCCCTATCAGTTTATTTCGGTGTTCGATTGCGCATCTGCCGCTCGCGCGGCCTTCAAGGCGGGCGTGCCGAACGAGGTGTATAATCTCGGTTCGCTCAATCTGCCGCCGGTGCGCAAGCTTCTGGGCGATCTGATCAAACATGCGGGTTCAAAATCGATGCTGCTTCCCACGCCTGCCTGGGCGGTGAAGCGTACGCTTGATTTCCTCGACTGGCTTAACATGCCGCTCATGGACCCGGAGCAATATCTGATCGCCGATGAGATGTGCGTTCTCGACGTTTCCAAGGGCGAGCGTGAACTGGGCTGGATTCCGCAATATCGCGATGAAGACATGCTGATCGCTGCCTATAGTGAATATCGCAAGAAGAAGGCCGGCGGCGCTGAAAACCGCCTGAGCCCGTCAAAAGCGGCCTGAGGAAGAAACCATGAAAAGCACGATTCATTCCGAAGGCGCCGCCGTGTCGGCAAGTGTTGCCAATCACACGCCGAAGCCGCCGCTTTTAAGCGTCGATGACGCCAAGGCGCTCGACCTGCCGCGCATGACGGAACTTTTCACCGCGCATCTCAACCCCGGCCAGCTTCATTTCATGAAGCTTCTGGGCTTCCACAAGGTGAAGGTGGAGCGCGCTGAAGGCATGTATTATTACGACCAGAACGGTCGCAGGATACTGGATTTCTTCGGCGGTTTCGGCTCGCTGGCCTTCGGCCACAATCACCCGCGCATCATCGCGGCGCGGCGCAAGTTTCAGGAAGAACTGCGCCATGAGATCGCAATCGCCTTCATGTCGCAATATGCAGCGGCACTTGCCTATGACCTTGCCGCCTGCTCGCCGGGTGATCTCGACATGGTATTCCTTGGGTCTTCCGGTTCTGAAGCCATGGAAGCGGCCATCAAGGTTGCTGAACGCGCCGCAGGGCCGAAAAAGCCCAAGATCGTCTATGCCGAGAATTCCTTCCACGGCAAGACCAAGGGGGTGCTCTCCATCACCGATGGCGGGCTTTACCGAGGCGAATTCAAGCTGGTGGACAATACGGTCCGTGTGCCTTTCGGCGATATCACGGCGATTGAGAACGCCTTTCGCAGCGACCCGGAAATCGGCACTATCGTCCTGGAAACGGTGCAGGGTGGCTGTGGCATCATTCAGGCGGATGCCGAATTCTGGCAGAAGCTGCGCCAGCTTTGCGACCGGTATGGTGTGATCTGGGTGGCGGATGAAGTGCAGTGCGGCTTTGGCCGTACTGGAAAGTTCTACGCCTTTGAGCATTACGGCGTTATCCCGGATGTGACGGCTCTGGCAAAGTCTCTGGGCGGCGGCAAGGCCGCAATGGCGGCCATGATCGCCCGGCGCGATATTTATATGAAGGCCTATGGCACGCCGAAGACGGCGATGATCCACGCCATGGCAACGTTCGGCGGTATTGGCGAGGCCTGCATTACCGCCATCGAGGCGGTCAATATTCTCTATGATGAACAGCTCATCGATAACTCCGCCGAGGTTGGCGATTATCTTCTGGAACGGCTGAAAGAATTGCAGGTGCGTTATCCGGGCCTTTTGAAGGATGTGCGCGGCAAGGGCATGATGGTGGGGCTGGAATTCCACGATTTCTCGCAGGCAATGCCGATGGTTCTGCGGCCTATGCTCGCCATGCTGGATGACAAGCTGAAAGGCTCGCTTCCGGGCTTCATCGGCAGCCATCTGCTGCGCGATCACGGCGTTCTCGTTGCCTTTACCGAATATAACCGCAATGTCATCCGCCTTGAGCCGCCGCTCATCTGCCAACGTGCCCATGTGGACGAGTTCATCAAGGCGCTGGACGAAGTCCTGTCACGCGGGATCGTGAAAATCGTCAAGGACTTTATCAAGGCGCAGATCAAGTAAACCCGGTCGGGATTAGAGCGCATCCCGAAAAGTGTGAAACGGTTTTCGGAAAAGATGCGCGTCAAAACAAAGGATTAGAGCGCCGATCTGATTCAATCAGATCGAAACGCGCTCCAGGCTGTAATGGCCGGGCGGCACCGCCCGGCCTTTTCATCTGGCGAATTTATTCCGCTTTTTTCAAGCCGGGACGCAGCAACAGATCCCAGCAATCATTGAGCTTTACCACCTCGCGGTTTTGCAAGGCATCGGCATAGATTTCCTGCAACTTATAATGCGCAGTCGTCGCCGGGCAGTTCGGGCGTAATACGCCATCGGTGGCTTCCACTGCCGCCTTCACGTCCGGTGTCATTTTGGGCACCGTGCGGAAAGGGTCTGCCCCGATCTGGATCAGGCGGGTGGCGTCACGGCCCAGCAGCCAGGGAAATGGATCGGCGAAGTCGAGCGTCATGAGGCTTTGCAGCCTGATGCCGTTCTGCGTCTCGAATTGTGTCAGGGCTTTCAGCATCGTGTCTGCCGACAGTAACCAAAAGACCTGGAAATCCAGTTCGGCATAAAGCCGGAAGCTTGGCAATTGGCCCTTTTCCGCCAGATCCATATAGGCAGCATTCTGTTTGGCATAATGGTCTTTCAGAAGTGAGGCGCGCTCCATTATGTCGCGACGAGCCAGAACCCGTGCCATGTTTTTCAGATTGCTTGTCGGCGGCTCGATATAGGGGGGTGCAACAGCCATGGCGCGCAGCGTCTTGTGCATGACTTGCGTGAAAGTCGGGATTACGGCGATGGCAGCGAGCGCGAGAAAGGCGAGTTTTGCCTTTTCGTCCAGAAGCTTGATGCGCTGGAAGATCATCAGGAGGAACGGCCAAAGGAAAATGAATTCCTGACTGCCGGTATTCTGGGTTTCCAGAATGATCCCGCCCAGAAGCGTCACGCCCAACCATATCCAGTTGCTGTCGAAAAACCGGATGGAACGGTTGGGGCGCGTCATGTCGATCCAGAAAAGGGCGAGTACCAGCAGCCCGGAGGGAAGAATGACGTCGAGTTTGCCGGACATGACCGTCAGAAAGCGTGGCAGCAGCGCCTCTTCATTGAGGGCGACAAGCCGCGCAATGTCGGCCAGATAGGCCGTCATCATGTGGCCGTTCAATTCAAGAATGGCGAGAACCGCGAGGAACAGAACGGCGGCAAGAATGGTGCTGCGAACGGATATGCGCCCGGCCAGAAGTGCTGCCAGCCCAATCAGCCCGCCGACCAGAAAGCCGGTAATCTTCGTCAGGAAAAGGCAGAGCATGGCGATTGCGCAGAAGACCGCAAGTTTGCGGCCTTCGCGGATGAACATCAGCCCGCTCACCAGCACATAGATAAGGAGCGAGGTCTGGCGATTATAGATGCCGAAGCCGTCCAGCCCCGGATAGGTGTGGAAGGCCTGGACGTTTGCCGGAAAGATACCGAAGATCAAAAAGGGCACGAGCAGCGCAAAAGCCAGTGCGCGCCGTTGCGGCCCGATTGCGCCCAGAACCACGGCCATGAGCGGGGCGGCAGCGGCCAGCATCGACCATTGCGCCAGAAGCAGCAATTGCGCCTTGGGAAAAAGCGCTAGCCCTGCCGTAAAAAGATAATAGCCGAGCGGGCCGACGGGCGTTGAAAAATCCGCGCCCGGTATCTGGCCCATTTTAATGCGTTGTGTGGCATCAAGATAAATATAGGTGTCCCAATACATAGGCCCGATGGGGACAGCGAGCGGCATGGCAAGAAGGCCTGCAAGAACAACCAGTATTAAACACAGCCAGAACACAGGTGATTTAAAAATTTCGGCATAGCCGAGCCTGCCAGAAAGAATGAAGCTGTTCAAAATGTCCCCCCACTATTGATGTCGCCATCATACGCCCGCTTTTGGCGGATGCCTTACGCCCCGATTCGTATATAGATTTTCATTAATTACGGAAACATGGATCCGTTCTGTCAGGCTCTGGCATCTGACGTCGGTGGCAGCTCGTAAAGCTTCGCGCCGTTTTCATTTCCGTTTTCGTGATAACCGATGATCTGGAACCAACGGATAATTTCCGGCCGGTCCAGCCAGATTCGTGAATGAATGGGCATATTGCCGGAAAGCGCCTGAATCTTGCGGATGTGCTTCTTGCAGAAGCGCACCGTTTTCGCGCTGAAAAACTCGTCCTTGGCCGCAAAAAGCGTATTGGTGGCGTCATCGCTCTCGCGCCAGGAAATGATGGCAACCACGTCATCGCCCTGCACCAGCGCATGGGCGCGGCCTTCCTTCATGTTCATCATGAGGTCGTCGTAGGCAAGTTTTGCATCTTTACCGGCGGCGATATATTCCGCGACCATCCGTTTCGACAGATCACAAAATACCGTCTCAAGATCGCCTACCGTTGCAGAACGTGCGCGCATATGAACCTCCCGGATTCTGTCATGACTGGCCCTTGTCAGAGGTTAGCGTCGATGACGACGAAGTCCAGTCAGAGTTAATTGTCACCTCATTATTGTGATGCCAAAGGCGTGAATAGGAGAAAAGGGAGCGGATTTTTTGGCCCTTGGTCAGCGCCACATTTAGCTGATTCAACACGGCCTGAAACAGCATGTTTTAAAGGCATTGTGCTGTAGTTGTAGCGCAACAAAGTTGATAGTTGCGACACGGAAATTTAAGGGATAGTGCTGCGATTGGTTAAAGCGCGATTGTTGTATTCGGAATGCAACAAAATCGTCGATAAAACCGGAAAAACGGCTTTTCTGTCTATGAGACACGCGCAGACACGCAATAACAATCAAGACACAAGAATCTTCTAGGGCGTGTCTGCATTCAACGTAACCAGATCATAGCGCATGCGAGATGGACGAAGCCCATGAATGCGGTCAATGTTTTCTCGCATCGCAGCGCAATACGACGATAGCGTTTCAACTTGTTAAAAAAGCATTCAATCTAATGGCGTTCCTTGTACAGCCTCCAGTCGATTGTTGGGACACTGGAACGTGTTGGATTGGCCTTGGATCTGAGCCGTTGCCTTGAGATCGCTGGCAATGAAGGCCCTTAAGTGATCGGCATCATAGGCCGCATCAGCAATGACATGCCCCACACCCTCTAAGCCGGATAGAAGGCTTGAAGCTTGCGGACAGTCACCATAATGGCCCGGGTGTTGGCTTTATTCGCAGCGGTAGGCCGATAGCATCGACAACAGCATGCAGCTTGGTCGTCAATCCCCCGCGCGAGCGACCGATGCAGGCAGCTTCAGCCCCCCTTTTGCGCCCGCCGCATCTGCGTGGACTTTCGATATGGTGCTGTCAATGAGGACATATTCAAAGTCCCGGCGTATCAGCCAGGGCATGGAAAAGCCTTTCCCATACACCGGCGTGCGACCAGCGCCGAAAGCGGGCATGAACCGCTGTCCATTTGCCGAAGGTCGCAGGCAGATCGCGCCAGTGCGCTGCATTGGCAGCCATCCACAAGATGGCGTCGACAAATAATCGGTTATCAACACCACTGCGGCCGGGCGTACCAACTCGCCCCGGAAGATATGCTTCGATCCGGTTCCATTGCTCATCTGTAAAGCTTCGTCTGCTCACGGCTGTTCTCCTTTAACAACCTTGAATCAGAATTTCGTACAAAAGGGAATCCTTGAATGCAGACAGGTTCTAGTGCTGCAAATAGTGCAGAATCGCAGCACTACAACACGGTGTTGTGTCTAGGTACAACAAATAAAAACCAATGATTTCAAGGTGTTAATTGGTGCTGCTTGCATGACTCGAACACGCGACCCCATCATTACGAATTGTTTTTTTATTAATGATATCAGAGATTTAGACACTCTACGAAATCGTTGGGCCCTACTGGACAAGCCTTTGGCCAGAATCCACTTTCAGGGGGTGGAGGGTAGCATAGGGTATCACCCAATTGCCACTCCTTTGATCCCGCGACACTACTAGAAGCCTAAAGTTCGCGGTTGGCCCTACTAATCGGCATCGCACCCCGCCGGACCTCCCCCCATCAACGGCTGTCACAGTCTGGGGCGGGAGTCCGTGGGCGTCTGGATGTCCCGGATTTCTGAGCCTTCCCAATCCAGTCCATGACGTTGCGCATCACGATGGCAACCGCAATCGCTCTCGCTGTTCGAAAAGTGGAATACAGCACAGACGAAAGATGAGCCAACAAGCATATATGGCGTCAGTACCGTAGGGGCTGCTGTCGTTCAGAAGCCCATGAGCAACCGCATGGCGAAGGCTTGGTCCCGGTTTGGACAAGAAGACGTTGTCAATGTCCGTCGTGATGGCGTCGCCGAACGCCTCTTCCAATTCCGGACGCATCTGCTCAAAAAGTGCCGATATGGTGCGATCTTCTTGTACCTGCTTGGCGTCGTCGAACGTTGTGACGTCATAGCCGTTCAGTTTCAGAATGTGGCGAAGGGAATTTTCCAGCATGGGTGTCAGGATATAGAGAGCGCTTACGCAGTCACCTTCGAAGAAGCGAGCAAAGCCCCGACTGAAAGTGTTGACCAGATCGTTCGGCACGAATGGGCTGTGCCGGATAAGAGCTTGAAGTGTATCTTCACCGACATAATAATTCCTGGTGATATATTGGCGCGCTACCTGAACTTGTCCTGAAACGTGGATGCCTCTGCGCATACTTTCATGCTGAGAAATTTGCAAACGGATAGCATCGCCGTTGTCACCATCTCCGAAACCTCCACCCTCGGACTTATGAATCACTTTGCCTTCGTGGTCGTGAAATGACGCACCGAACAAAGAAGAAAGCGGATGATCGTTGATAGACTTCACAGCATCCTCCATGAGCTTCTTTGGCGAGGGGGATTGTTCCAAGTCTGCAAAGATCAACAGCAAGTCGATGAGATCACGTTCGCCCTCAAGCTGCTCCTTAACCTGATCCGCGATTGCGCTGAGGTCCATCGGGTGGGAAAACGACGACATTTCGTCTGCAATACCGGACTGGACGTCGATTAATTTGTGACGAAGTTGGGTGCGTCGTTTTCTCTGCCCCGGCACGCCATGATATTCGGCAATTGCCTCGCTGAGCCAGTGCGAGGCCAGCATCGCCGAAGTGTGCTTCTCAGACTCGGCAACCAGCGCTTCTGCAGCACCTGTTCGGCACCGATTCTTTCCATCCTCGTCCTTCGCATAATGATGCCCACGAGCCGCCAAGCGCCAAAGCTCCACAATCATGTGGGAGCCGGGTTCGGGAACGCCCCCTGTCAGATAAGCCTCTATCTCCGCGGCGATGATGCTCGGATCGGAGATGCCAAAATCCAAGTCCATCTCGAAAAACCAATGGACTGGTACAGGATTGCTGCTTCTGACAGCTCGCGCCCTTATTGCCGACAGCAGCGTTCGCGCGGCGATAACCTCGTCAATATCCCAGCCGAGTGGCCGCCCCATCGACAACGCTCGTCGTAGAACATCCCGTGGTGTAAGCCCCAAGAGAGGATCATCGCGGTCAAGACGATCCTTGAGGGAGTCCGAACCCAGCCCCTCCGCGATTGCAACGTAGGATGCGATTGCGGCACGACCCAATTGGTGCCTCTTTCGCTCCAGAAGCCAACAAAGGTCACATAGCCGCGCTCTCAGCACCTGGTTAGCGGCATTCTCGGCCGCATAGGCAAGTACCGACACCGGAATACCGCGAAAGTCTTCTGGAATGGCCGATCGTCGGTCTCCCATGATCATCATCGCGCCGAAGGGTGCGTTGCGATCATTAGGTTTGAAATGAAGGTCCGTACCGGCGGACAGCATCGCGAACACCTTCGCAGCAGCTTGGTTGCCTTGCGCCTCCTGTAGCTCCGTTGCTTCCTTGCGGTACAGGGTGCTCAATTCAACGCAATCGGCAGAATTGCACCCGATGATGGGGGCTTCAAACTCTAACCCCGCAATGTCATCAGGCGTTGCCTGAAGCCAGAAAGGCAGCTCGTGTTCTTGAGCCTCCGCTTCGGCAGCTTCCTCCGGTTGTCCTTCATGCCCCGTCATAGCTGCGGTCCATCAGAGGCTTGGCTGTATCCAGCGTTGCGACATCAGTAATGATGATTTCAAGGTCGCCAATGCCGAAATGGCCGATGTTGCGCACGTCACGGGTGAAGCCGGGCTCAAGTTCAGTAGTGTCCGGATCGACCTTCACGAACACCTTGAGGTGCCTGATCTGGGGCTTGACCTCGACGCAGGCAAAGTTCTTTAGGCGGCGGAAGGCGACGTAGTTGTCCAGGGGCTTCAATTCGACATCGCCGCCCAACGCTAGCAGGTACGCCTTCGTCGCCTCGTAGAGGTCGACAAGGTCCTGGTCTGCGTCCGCGAGATATTGCATAACCGTCTTCTGGCGAGATCGTGGTCGCGCTGCCGCAGGCTCGTCTTGAGTGTCGATGCTGGCAGGGATTTCGCGCGCGGATCGTTCCGATGCCGAGGTTAGCAGTTCGAACAGCAATAGCTCGCCGCCAAATCGGCGATAGCGAACAAGCGCAATGTTCCGGTTCATCTGGTTGACCGCATGGGCGTCGTACTTGGTGAAGTCGCCGGCAATGCAGATTAGGCGCGGGGTGCCCCAATCGACCGCCTTTGCCTGTTCGGCGCCAAAGCGCTCCAGAACAAGCCATTCGAAATCGCGGCGATGGTCCATGAGCCAATCGAGATAGAACAATCCTTGGTTGATGACGTTCTCGTTGCTCGCCCGCTTGTACTCGATGATGACTGGTGAGCCGTTCTCGTCGATGCCGAGCGAGTCCATGCGCCCACCGTTCGACGTCGGAAACTCAGAGGCGAGAAACCTCACCCCGAGAAAGGCTTCCATGTTGCGTTCAATGAGCGTCTGCAGCAACTTTTCCAACGCAACCGCGCTGCCGCGAAGTTCCGTAACCGATGCGCTGTCCGTACGAAAGAGTTTTATGTCGCTCATATAAAAATCACCAAATGAACTGGTGCCCCATTCGATCAAGTCTCCTTAGGCGATCCTCGTAGTCCGGCATGATCGCCTCCAGCGAGCGCCAAAATCGCCGCGAATGATTGTGCTCAAGAATGTGACAAGCCTCGTGAGCAATCACGTAATCAACCAACGGCATGGGTGCCATGGCCAGCCGCCAGTTCAGACGGATGCGTCCGCGTGCATCGCAACTTCCCCAGCGTTTGGACTGGTCAACGACTTTGACGATCGGCGTCGGAATGCCAAGCGTCTTTGCGATCACTCGTGCACGGATGGGAAAATGCTGGATCGCATGGGCTCGATACCAGTGCCTGAGCCCGTTGCGGACAGCGGCGCGCTGTACGGATGCATGTCCATTCGGCAGGACCGGCGCGATGAGTGTCGAACCTCTTGCTGCAATTCGGGTCACAACGGCGGTTTCGTCGGGAATGAGCTTCAAGCGATACTGACGGCCGAGATAGTGAAAGGTCTCGCCGCTCACGAACTCTTTGGCAACCGGCTGCCCTTCAAGTTCGCGGTACGCCGCCTGTTTGCGAAGCAGCCAAGCCCCTTTCTTGCGAACGATACCAAGGACGCGGTCATCATCCAGGTCTGACGGTGCGAGCACGCGCACTCCATCGAAACCAACAGATATCGCCACGGTCTTTCGGCGCGCTGTTCGCTCGATCTGGAACGCAAACGTTTCTCCGCCAAAGACGATGGAATGCTGAGCAGTGTCCGTCATCCCGCGTACCTCGCACGGGCGACATCCATGATCTTTGCCGTCGTGGCCTCGATTTTGTGCGCATCCAATCCTAAGCTGCGTAACTGCTCCTTGATGGATCGGCGCATCTGACGCTGCACGTCCTCCTTGTGCTGCCAGTCAACAACTTCGGCATATTCCTCGAGTGCCTTGGTGATCCCCGCAGCGCTTCGGGATCGCTCGGCGTCGGGTAGATCGTTGTCAATGAACGGCAGGATGGCGGCAGCCGTTCCATTGAGGCCGTCGCTCCTGCTCGCCGCGCCCGAACGAATATCTGCAGCTTGCCCCACCATTGCTTCAAGCTGGGTCAATGCGCTAGCAGCGGACACACGAGCTTCCCGCCTGTCGTTGACGATCCGCTCCAACTGCTCCCAAAGCGAGGCATAGGCCGTGGGGTTTTCGTCGCGGTGGACGTGGATTTCCTGGCGGATGGCGTGCTCGATCTCTGCAGCTTTGGTATCGCTCGACCGCAGGCTTTCCAGATGCGGACGGAAGGCGGGGTCGAGAATATCGAACTTCACCAACAACTGCTCGACACCGGTCACAAAGAGGTGGCTGGTGATGATCTCGCCGACCTTCGCGCCATAGTCCTTGGGGTCAAACGGCTCCTCGTGATAGGCGCGGCGGGCGAGAACACGAATACGCGATAGCCACTTCAGATCGGATGGATAGGGGTCTTCCAACGCCTTTGGGTTGGGCAAGCACCATGTCCATGGCTTCGGCAAAACGCAGGAAGTCGAGTTCGAATTTGGCGCGGATGTCGTCCTGACGCAGCAGTTCAACACACGCGGTATCGTTCTGATGGCTAATACCTTCGAATAGCCGAATGGCCGCACGATGCCGACTTTCAAGAAGCTGGATTTTCTCAGAGAGCGGACGGAGCGCACTGGCTATGCCGTCCTCGTCGGAGAACATATCCAAGGCATCTGCGATGCGGCGGTTATCTCCCCAATAGTCCACGACAAGCCCATAGGTCTTGCCGTCAGCAGTGCGGTTCACGCGTGCGATGGCCTGCAAAAGCGTATGTTCCCGCAGAGGCGCGTCGAGATATAGAACCTGCTCTATCGGCGCATCAAATCCGGTCAGCAGCATGTCGCACACGACCAAGATTTTCAGCGGATCGTCGCGCTTCTTGAAGCGGCTAATTTTGCTGTCGCGGTCGCGCTTGGACAGGTGACGGGCTTGCAACCGGGCGCTGTCATTGTTGGATGCGGACATGATGAGCGCGCATTCGGGCGCGCCAAGCCGCTCCAATGCCTCGACGTAGGTAACGGCGACGTCCCGGCTCACTGTCACGATCTGCGCTTTGAACCCGTTCGGTTCAATCGTGCTTCGATAGTGCGAGAGTATATCTTGGGCGATGGCCTCAACGCGAACCGGCGCTCCAGCTAACTTCTCCTGAAGGCCGGTGCCACGTCTGAGTTTTGCAATCTCGTCTTCGGATAGTTCCGGGAACGCTGCCCGAACTTCCCGTTCAAAATCGCGTCCGTCGATCCTAATGCGCGCATCCCGCATCTCGTAATAGATCGGGACGGTGGCTCCATCCTTCACAGCCTGATCGATCAGGTAGCGGTGCAGGTAATCGCCGAAGGCCTCGCGGGTGCTCCGGTCTTTTTTGTCGATTGGTGTGCCGGTGAAGGCGATCATACAGGCATTGGGCAACCCTGCGCGCATCCGGGCGGCAAGCGCGCCATATTGCGTCCGGTGCGCTTCATCGACCATGACGAAGACATTCCGCGCCTTGGAGATAACCGAAGAGCGTTTCGGCACGGCGCTGTGAAACTTATGGACGGTCGTCAGAACTGTCGTTCCAGCGCCGCCCGACAAAGCCTTGCGCAGCGAGTCCCCACTTTCGGCCTGCATGGGATTGGCAAATCCCGAGCGCTGGAATTGCCCGGTGATCTGGTCATCAAGGTCGGTTCTATCCGTGACGATGACAATGGTCGGATTTTCGGCTTCGGGGAGGCGGCGCAGCTTGGTCGCAAGAAACACCATCGTCAGCGATTTACCGGAGCCTTGGGTATGGTGGATGACCCCGCCACGGCGCTGAGGATTGGGCGCCGTCCGGATGCGCTCAATCGCTTTACCGACGGCAACGAATTGCTGATAGCGCGCCAGCTTCTTGATGCGCCGCCCGCCGATAGTCTCGAACACGACGAAGTTGCGGATGAGATCAAGCAGATTGGCCGGGGCGAGAAGCCCGGCGAGCAAGATGTCTTGTCCGGTTGGTGTTCGCCCCAATTGCGCCGCAAGCGCGTCCAGCGTGAGCGGATAGGGATCTTTCCATTCAGCCCATTGCCGGGCAGGCGTCAGCGTCGTGCCGTACTTCGCCACATCGCGCGCCAGTGCGATGGAAATCTGCGCCGTCTCGAACAGGCGGGGAGCGCCAAGCCCGGCGAATTCATCCCGGTTTTCATAACGGCGGAACTGGCGGATCGCCTCGCCCATCGGGTCCGCCAATGACGGCGATTTACATTCGATGGCTGCGAGCGGCAGCCCATTCACGTAAACCACAATATCGGGGATGATGTCCTGACGAGCGCCCTTGATGGCGACTTGCCGAGCGAACTCGAACGTGTTGGCTGATGGATCATCGAAATCGAAGAACCGCACATTGCGGTCCTGTCGTCTGCCGCCTTCTGTATGGGGGGCCGTCACGCCATAGGTGAGGGCCGTATAGGCGCTCTCGTTAGCCTCCATCACATCGACGGCTGTAACGCGCGTGACGGCGGCAACAGCGCGACGAACGCCGTGATCGTCAAGCCACGGATTAAGGCGCGTCAGGCATTCCGCAAGGCGAAGCGTCAGAACCGGCTCTGTTGCAAGACCATCGCGCAGCCGTCGCACGTCCTCTGGTGACAGGGGCTTATAGTCGAACAGCACCCGCAGCAGGTCCGTCGCCGGCTCCTCTACCCATTCGCGCTCAAGCTGTTCACTAGTCTCGTTCATGCAGCTTGCCCAGCTTTGTCACGATGCCGCGCAATAATGCTTTCAGGGAGGCGAATGCGCCCTGAGAGCAGTTCCTGAGCTAACGCATCCCGTACAGAACGAAGCGCAGAGAGGTTGTCTCTCTCTGAACGCAAGCGCTCTTGGCTACTTTCAGCTAATGTGACCAATCTGATTTGCTCGTCGCGCGTTACGACGGGGACGGGAAATTCGTTAAGGCGCTCCAAAGGAAACCGCTTGGTTCCATGTGTGGCAGTCTCTATCTCTCCCAGAAGCTTGTGCTCATTTATGTCGAGCCAGAGTTTTAGAAACGCCGGTGCAACACCTTCATTGGGAACAAATGCTTTCACGTCCTGATTGAAAGCACACCGAACTGTGCAGATCGTTGAAGGGACTGATCGCGCAAGGATCATGCCGCGAACGACCAAGAGAAGCGTTCCCGGACCAACCATCCCGAGCGCTTTTGCCGCGTCTTCCGAAATGTGGTCTACCGTCGATGAAATACTTGGACCTTTTATATCTTTCGGACACACCCAAGGTATTGATCCTTTCCAGTTCTCCTCAGCCGCAGTTGCAGGCGTTCCTCCGCTCAGCCAGCGCCCCATCTTCGCTACGCAGGACCAAAGCAGAGACTGCTGTCGTTCGACAAAATACTGTTTGAGAAGCGCTTTCTTGGTTTGCTCAATCGCCTTGATTAGCGCCTCAGTCTTCGCAATAGCGGCCTCGGCAGCGCCGAGGACTTCTGCAATCGCGCGCTGTTCCGTGAGCGGAGGCAGCCCGAATTTGAAGGCGGACAGATCGCTGAATAGGATGGATTTTCTGCGATTGACCCCGCCATTGCTGTAGGGGTCGAAACGACCACTCAGCGCAAATCTTTTGAACTGCCGAAGCGCAATTTCATTGTTGATCTCTTCGGAATTGGTTTCGAAAACCGTATACATCGGGCTAATCAAGCCCGCGTCCTCGTTTCTCAGGTAGTCAATAGAACCTTCATCAAGGTGGATCGTGGCGTAGGCAAATTGCCCACGCTTCACAACCTTGTATTGGCGGGTGTTCTCACTATGAACGGACTTTGAGAAATACTCATTGGAACGGACAAAACCCCGGTGCTTTGTCATGCTTAGGACGGGGATGTCAGCGCTCGCATGGTTTCTATTCGAGATTTCGCGGGCAATTTGACCGATGCGCACCTCGCGCCAGCCTTTGGGCACTTCAACCGACATAACCCATCTCCTTGAGAAGGGCGTTCATGCGGGCCGCAGCTTCGTCCCGGGCCGTCTCAGCGTCCCACAGCTTGGCAAGTTCGGCCTGCACATCGATCGGCTTTTCGGGCTCGAGCGTATCGATGTAGCGGGAGATGTTGAGATTGAAATCGTTCTCTTCGATCTCCTTCATGTCGACGATGCGGCAGAAGCGATCCTCATCCTTCCAAGCATTGAAGGCATTAACGATGCGCGTGATGTTGCCCTCGCCCAAGATGTTCTTTTTAGGCCGTTCCTCGAATTCCTTTGCGCCGTGAATGAACAGTACTCTTCCCTTGCGCTCAGTCGCTTTTGCCTTGTTGAGGATCAAAACGGTTGCTGGAATGCCGGTTCCTGCGAACAGGTTTTCTGGCAGGCCGATAATCGCTTCGAACAGATCGGCTTTCAGCATCGACTCGCGAATACGGCCGTCGCCTGAGCCGCGGAACAGCACCCCATGCGGCATCACTACGCCGCAAACACCTTTAGTGTTGAGCGTGGCCACCATGTGCTGAACGAAGGCTAGATCGCCCATGTTCTTTGGGGGAATGCCGTAGATGAAGCGATTGTGGCCCTTCTTCTCGGTGTCGCCTGACACGTCCTCCGCACCCCAGCTATCCAGCGAGAAGGGCGGGTTGGCGATTACTCGATCATAAAGGAACAGGTTGCCGTCCTGATCCAACAGGCGCGGATTGCGGATTGTATCGCCTTTTTCAATTCGCGCATCGCGTAGCCCGTGCAGCAGCAAGTTCATCTTGGCGATGGCCCATGTGCCAAGGTTCTTTTCCTGCCCGTGCAGCGTGATGTTGAGCGCTTCGCCGAGCCGCTTGCCTTCGAGCTTCGCCACATGCTCCGCGACCTGAACCAGCATGCCGCCTGAGCCACATGTTGGGTCGCTGATGCGCATACCTGGCTTGGGGGCCAGCAACTCGACAATCAGCCGCACGACATGGTGGGGGGTATAGAACTCGCCGCCCTTCTTGCCTGCATCGTCTGCGAACTTGTCGATCAAGTATTCATATGCGCGACCAAGCATATCCGGTTCGGACAGAGAAGCGTTCGACAGGTCGATGCGTGAGAAATGGTCGATCAGACGCGACAGAACGCCTTCGCGGTTCTTGGCATCGCCAAGGCGCGATTCGGAGTTGAAGTCGATATTGGCCAGCACACCTTCGATCGAAGGATTGGCGTCCTCAATCGCGGCGCATGCTTTGTTGAGGTGGTCGCCAATACCCGTCGTCAGCTTTTTGATCGACGACCAGCGCGCGCGTTCAACGAGAAAGAACTCATGCTCGTCTGGGTCGCTGTAGGCGACATTTTCCGGCAGCCCCTGACGTATGGACTCCTTGGCCTCTTCCTCGAAACGATCAGAAAGTCGCTTCAGAAATAGAAAGCCAAAGATGTAGATCTTGTAGTCGGAGCTATCGATGGAGCCGCGAAGAATGTCAGCGGATTTCCAAAGATGATTTTCCAGTTCGGTACGTGTGAGTTTGGCCATGTTTACCTCAATGATTCTGGTCGTCGCCAAACAGGCGCGCGTCAATCAGACGCCGCGCGAGTGAGCGGCGGATTTTAGCGGCCTCCAAGGCGGTGCGGTAAGCGACTTGGGCTTCCTTAACGAGGGCGGCAATGCGCTCCTGTTCGTTCAGCGACGGCAGATTGATTTCGAGATTGGCGAGGTCCTTCGGCGACAGGGAAAGCAGTGTCGTCGCTCCCCTGCGCAAAACCTCGATCTTTGGGCGGAACACATCGCTCGATAGGATCGCAAACAGAGCGCCGCCCGTCGCATCAGGGGCGGGTCGCACGACAATGATGTTTGCACTGGCAACGGCTCCTGCTGTCTCATCGCCCACGAGCCCGAACTTAAGTAGTGTCCCGCGCCCGGTAACGAGTACGTCGCCAGCCTGAACCGCATAGGTCATGGCTTTGGAAAGCGAGGAAAAGCCTACCGTGTCCAGTGCTTCTCGTGGAGCAACAACGCCATCTTGAAGGTCGCGCACGCCGATGACCGGCAGCCTTTCGCCCGGACGGATCACCGTTTCCTCGCGTGATACCCCAACACCCGCAAATATCTCTGCGACATCCAGAAGGCGTGCGCCGGTGTGGCTGAGGACCGTTGCTTTTCTTTGTTTCATCATGCATCATGAATAACCGTATCATGCTACGGTGTCAACAGGAAATAAAACCGTAACTAGATACGGGACTCTATCATTAGATATATGCTTGACTGTCCGGCGACTCTCCCTCATATAGGAGACGTCAGGCCAGAGTCTGACGTTGAAAACGCAGGAGAAATATATGGCATCACGTGCGAGGCCAAGTGACCTCGCCATCATAGAGCGCGATGCGGCGCTCATTCGGGGAATGATCGAGTGGGGCGACCGCCATCACGATATCGCAGCGTTCTTCGGTCCAATCAGGGTCGGATCGCTGAAGTAAAGGATGAAGCGCGGTTTCCTGAGCTTCCGCCGAGGGGGCGTATCTGACCTCGAAAGCAACGCGGATGGAAAACCGACTGGTCTCGTAAATCAGCCGATTTCCGAATACCTGGGCCGAAGCCCGCTAGGCATGCTTGAACACCATTACCCTAGCTGGCCCCTCCTTAAAAATCAATGACCCGGCGCTTCGGACGGGTCAACTTTGTCAAAGAAAGGGTAGCAGCGTGGCTGACTACAGGATTGACTGCATTAACAAGTCAGATTGAAGCAGCCCACATGAGCGTATCAGCCATGCAGGCGGGCCGAAGCCTGATGGAAGCGGGCGCTGGAAGGACACCGTTCCCAATATAGTGCGGTTCATAGAGCAGGGTACTCACAGGTTTTATACGAACGAGAGCGGAAGTGTCGCATGGGTCGGCGTGAGGACCAGCGCGAACGGCAACAAGTTCATTCAGACCTATGCCAATGGGGCTTGGAAGGATAATCTCCTCGCTTTGAAAGAGTGTGGCTGATCAATTTCAACGTTCTCTCGCCGGGTATTCCAACCTTGCGATTTCCAACTAAGAAAACGAGTCTCGCGGCCAACGCTGCGAGGCTCTTTTTAGTAGGTCCTTGGCTAAATTGAACCTGCCGTTGTTCATGTACGTCTGATCGCGTGTGCGTAGGCGTTGGAGAACGTTTCCTCAAGCTGGGTCAAACTGGCAGGTGTTATATAAATATATGATATTGCTTGCATTTTAACGGCGATTTAGTTAGTTTGGGTTGAGGCCAACTGGAGGTCTCAAATGCCTAACCTACGTCTTACCCGTCGCATCATTGACGACATTCCGTTTGCTGCCTGCGGCCAAATGCTTTACCGCGATACGCTGCTCTCTGGTTTCGGCCTTCGGGTCGGCAGCCGCTCCAAGGTTTACTTCGCCGAAGGGCAGGTGAACCGAGAGACTCGCCATGTCACCATAGGGCGCGCGGACCTATCTATGGAGAGCTCAAGCTGCTTCTCGGCTACGAGGCCGGGCACATGTCGGCCAGCGAGTTTCAACGCATCACGGGCGCAATGACGGCGCTGGGATGGGGATATGGAACCCACAGGTTGTACGATCTCGGTCGCACAGGGCGAAGCGCCCGCATGGGCTTTGCGCGCGGCAATGCCGACGAGCAGAGGACGAATGGGTCGCCAAGCGCGCCGAAGGGGGTATCCCCATTCTTCAGGCCGTAAGCGAACATACCGACGAAAGTGGCCCGTTTTGACTGCACTGCGTTACCTGCACCGTGTAACCTAACAAGCCGCAAACCATTGGTCGGTTGGGCAGGGGTGGAACACTCTCCCTGCCTCCTTTGTGTTTTTTGAGCCATAAGTTACAGGCACAATTAACGGCATTGCAGCCGTGTGGCGACGGGAGGCAAGCGCATGCCTCCGAGGCCTTCAAAGCGCCGCTGGCGCGGGTTTGAGTGTATTTGGGGCAAAAGGGGCCGCTGCCATATCTGGCGCCCTCAGATGGCCTCCGATGCCGCTACCCCGCAAACGCCTTCAGCATCTTCGCGGCACGGTCGATCTGATCGTTGTTCAACCGGGAGAGGGTGCGGTGAATATCGGTTAGAAGCCTGGCCCGTTCTCCGGTGCCCAGCATGGCGTCGGCGCCGAACAGAACGGGCGCGGGAACGTCGAGCGCCGTGGCGATCTTCTCAGCTGTTTCGAAAAGCGGCGCGGCGACACCCCGCTCGATCTTACCGATTGTCTCGCGCGAAATGCTAGCCTAACCGGAAAGTTGCTCAAAGGTCCAGCCTTTAGCCTTCCGATGATGGCGGACATTTGCGCCGAAAAGTCGTTGAAGCTATATATGCGCACCTTGTTCAGAACAAAGGCGGCAAAGGACTGCTCAAATTCAGAAATGAGAACTTTACATTCTCGCGCTTTGAGAGCTGCAACATCTCATTCAATGAAGTCGGATATTGTGGTTCTGCAAATGACGATGGTCGATCTGCTCCTTGCTATTTTGCATTGGCTCTTGTCGACCTTCTTCGGTGGTCAGGCATTTGCCTTTGTCGGCCTCGTCCTATGGACCATCTGGACCGGCGCATTAAAGCCGAGGCTGATTCCAGTTGATGATATCGTCCGTGTGGCCGGCGACATTATCGCCAGCTATCCCGACCCGGAGCTTGAGGCATTCGCCCGCCACAAGCGCGCATGGAACCGCAGTGAAGGCGCAAAACAAACCTATTGGTATCGGGTGAGGAAGGCCGTTAGGCGGCGACTGCGAGGCCGCTGACGGACATCAGTCGAACAGCGGTCCGTGACCACCGCCAGCAGCCTTGCGGCGAACCTCGCTCTCGCGCGCTTCGTTGATTTCACGCCAGATGTCGTAAGTTTCACGCACCATCTGGTCGAGTTGGTCGAAGTCAAAGAGTTCGACGTCTTCGTCGGTGCTTAGCTTCACGGGACGCTGGCTATCAGTGGCGTCGCCGAACTGAACGATACCGAGCCGCGCGGTGGCAAAGTCGAGATTGGCCAACCGTATATGTTCGTGCATCATTGAAAAGACGAAGCGCCTTGCCTCTGCCGTCAGCCCATTGCTGCGCCGGGGATCGACAAATATCACCAGCGGGACACCTTCCAGTGCCGTCACTATTGGCAGCCAGTATTCAACTTTCTCGCCGACACTGAGGGATAACGGGAAAAATGGATGAGAGCGGCTGCGGAGAGCCTTGGCTTGCGCGAAGTCATGCAATCCCTTGGCGACCAGCAGATTGGCATTAAACTCGTTGTCGGAAGTCGCTTTTGCCCGGATCAGTCGTTTCAGAATTGACCAATCGGCAGGACAGGAGGCGGTAAACATATCCAGCTGGACATTGAAAATGTCGGCAAACAGGGCACGTACTGGTTTGTAGGTGAGTGTCGGATGGCCAAGCTTAAATCGCTCAAGGGCACGACGCTTCTGGTCGGTCGCCAGCGGCGCGATGCGGGCAAGATCGATCTCAGGTAAGCGGCGCATCTTCATCCGGTTCTCCCATGACAGGGGCCACTCCAACCGAAACTTTATGATATTTGAATCGGTCAATAATGACAGCATCGGGGATTCTTAAACCCAATGCAACCGATGTTCTTCCTTTGTCTACGATAAAATCCCACGGTGCACCTTTGGCGTGTGATATATCGACAAGGCGACCGGGGGATAATTGCCCATAGGACGACATGATGCGGGCCAGATGACGGCGAACGGTCAAGTCTTCGGGAAGTTCGAGAGCTGCTTGCTCTCCCGTCATCACGTTCTGTCCAGTTGCCCGGAAGTCGATGGGGTAACTGCCAGCGGTCTTGAAGGCTGAGTATGCAGCAGGATGTACCGGTCCGTACTGCCACGCCTCGAAATAGCCGCTGACCAGAGGGTGTTTAGTCTCAATCAGAAAAATGGAATGAGCGAAGTACAGGAGCTTTTGCAGTGCGAGGTTAGTGACCTGTATCCCAGACCGATCGGCCTCATCCAACATAAGGTTGGCGATGGCTCTCGGATCATAAGGACCACCAGACACTTCCATGTTCCTCGCAGAAGGAAGTGGTGCCGCTTGCGTGACTCGAACACGCGACCCCATCATTACGAATGATGTGCTCTACCAACTGAGCTAAAGCGGCTTACCAGCCTAGGACGACTTACTATCGCCCTACTAATTTATTCTTTCACTTTCTAACTCACTGATCTCCCGCATCATTCTCTAGCGGACCCGCTAATTACGAATGATGTGCTCTACCAACTGAGCTAAAGCGGCCCGGAACCTTCGTTCCATCTTCCCGGAGGAAGCCAACCGTTTCCGGCTGAACGGTGCGCTGATAACCAAAAGAATGAAGGAAAGCAAGGCCCAAATCAAACAATCTGCATGTTTGTGCAAAAGCCTTGTTCAATCTCCATAGCCGGGACCATGCAGCCAATTGGATCGTCCAGATTTGTGAAGTTGCTAATCGCCTCGTGCCCGGAAACGACAAAAGTAAAACCGGGCGGCAATAACCGCGCCCGGTTTCGGGGAAGATCGTGTTTATGGGCTGTCAGGACGCAAATGCGATCAAGCGCCAGCGCAGAGCTTTGCGCGTGCGTCGCGATATTCGCGTTCCAGACGATCCACCAGTGAGGCCGTCGGGGCGATTTCCTTGATCGCAGCAATGCCCTGGCCACAGCCCCAGATATCCTTCCAGGCTTTTGCGCCTTCCTGCTGGGCCTTCTCGAAATCCATTTTCGATGGGTCGGCTTGCGGCAAGTTGTCAGGGTCAAGACCAGCCTTGGCAATGGAGGGTTTCAAATAATTGCCTGCAATGCCCGTGAAGTAATTGGAGTAGACGATGTCGGAGGAGTCTGAATCGACGATCATCTGCTTATAGGCGTCAACCGCGCGGGCTTCCGTCGTCGCGATGAACGGTGAACCCATATAAGCGAGGTCGGCACCCATGGCCTGCGCGGCAAGAATTGAACGGCCATTGGCGATCGCGCCCGAAAGAAGCAGCGGGCCATCGAACCATGAGCGGATTTCCTGAATGAGTGCGAAGGGCGAAAGTGAGCCTGCATGGCCCCCGGCGCCAGCCGCAACCGCGATGAGACCATCAGCACCCTTGCGGATTGCAGAATTTGCATGGCGATTGTTGATGACGTCATGCAGCACGATGCCGCCATAGGAATGGATCGCGGCGTTCACTTCCGGCACGGCACCGAGCGAGGAAATAACGATCGGCACCTTGTATTTCACACACAGGCCAAGATCATGTTCCAGGCGCTTGTTGGAGCGATGTACGATCTGGTTGACCGCGAAAGGAGCAGCCGGGCGCCCGGGATTGACGGCGTTATAGGCTGCCAGATCTTCGGTAATCTCTGCCAGCCATTCATCAAGCTGTGCCTCGGGGCGCGCATTGAGGGCAGGGAAGGAGCCAACGACGCCCGCCTTGCATTGCGCCAGCACCAGAGCCGGATGGGAAATGATGAAAAGGGGAGCGCCTACAACGGGAATGCGCAATCTGTCTTTCAATATATCCGGCAAGGCCATGCTTGATCTTCCTGTTAATTGACGTTTCCGTAAACGTAATATTTCTAGCACGCCCACCGCGGGCAGCAATACGAAAAGTACATGCGCATTGCGCCGGATCATCACAGTTGTGGGATTGTCTTCAGGTGTGTTGAGGAAAAAGCCGTATGATTGGCGCTGAACTGAAGCCGAAAGAGACGATCTGGCTCTCTACTTTTGGTCTTCTTTCGAATCAGAAAGCTGTCAGCTTCGTCAATCTTGAGGCAGCGGATGGGGAAAAGCCCTGCGCATTGTTAATATTTGGAGCACCCGTTAGCTATAACGGGTAGCCAAACCGGGTGATGAACGGCTAAATGCCTTGATTCAGGCGTTAATTTCACTGAGGCTTATTTAGGCTATCGTGACGCATATCTTATCCGAAAATCATTTCACGTTTTTCGGGGTGTGCTCTAATGTCGGGTAGGAAAGTGGTCTTGCTTTTCTGAAATGAACGGAAGCGGGCAACACGAACAAGGGAAGAACTGCCTTTGGAAAGTATCGAGCGCGCCATCAGAAACGCATTTGCCAAGGCAGATGCACATAATCCGGCGACCCGTCAGCGAATCTATGAATCGGCCTGGGGCGCCCATGAGCGCGCCATGGCGACCAACACGGCGCTGAGCGCCGCGCAAAAGGAACAGCGCCGCGAAAAACTGAAAGACGCCATTTCCCGCATTGAGGAGGAATTCGCGAAGCGGCATCAAGATGGTGAAGCGCAGCGCGAACCCTCGCTGGATTCGCCGCACCAGAACGATCCTGTTCTCGGCTCAAGCATGGCAGAAAGCACGCCCGTACTGGACAGCGGCGATATTCGCCCAATGTCGAGAAAGAAGCGGCCCGCCGCCGACCTTGGCTACGAGGGTGGCACCTCGCGGAAGGATCACAAGAAAAAGCGGCATTCGCCTTTTTACAGCTATGGCATCCCGGCACTCGTGTTGCTGGTTGCCGTGATGATCGGCTATTCGCTTTATAACAGCCTGTCCGATCTGGGGCGCGGTCCATCGACCGGGCCGCTGATGAGCGGTACCAGCCTTGCGCCTTTGAAGGAAGGTGAAGAGCCGGGCGGGGCAAAGTGGATCAATATCTTTCTTCCCGACGAGGCCACGCGCATATCGGTTCAGGGCAGTGCGACAGCGGAAATCCTGCAAGATGGCAAGAACAAATTTGCCCGCATCCGCTCCTCCGGTGTGGGTGACACTGTCACTTTCGATGTCGGCGAAGGCATTCTCGACCAGCTTGTCGGCAAGAAGGCAACCTTCGATATCATCGCACGCAGCGATGATGGCAAGCTTACGCAAATGTCGGTCAATTGCAACCTGGCGGGCCTCGGAGATTGTGGGCGCAGGCGCTATGACGTGAATGAATCGCTGAATGATTTTCTGTTCGATATGGATTTTTCCGCGAGCAGAAAGCCAGGCGGCGCAGGTACGATTACCGTCGATTCCGATCTGAGCAACAGCGGCAAGCCGGTCGATATATATGCGATCCGGGTGACTACGGCTGACAAATAATCAGCCCGGCAGTTTTTCCAGCGCCTCAAGCCGGTCCGCTTTGCGGGGGCGGCTTCTCCCATCGCGGCCGTGAAAAAGCGCGCAAACCCTATGCAATGCCGGATTTATGGCGCGTGGAACGGTTGCAGCGTGTGGCTTCAAGGCGGGTCACGAAGTTTGCGCGGAAAGGGAGGGGCTTTGCTGCTGATAAAATGAGAACAAAAGTGAACAAACGCCTTGGCGGCTTGCCTTGCTGCGATTAGATTGGCGTCGTGACACTGACCCGCAAGCCCATCGCAGCATCTGCCACCTTTCTTCTGCCGGACCGTTTCGTCAAATGGTTTGCGGCCAAGGGTTGGTCGCCGCGTGCGCACCAGCTGGAGCTTCTGGCGCGCGCCGAACAGGGACAGTCCACGCTTCTGATCGCACCCACCGGCGCGGGCAAGACGCTGGCCGGGTTTCTGCCCGCGCTGGTTGATCTGGAAAAGCGGCGAAGCAAAGCAATTTCAGGAAAAGTGGGAACCGGTTTTCCGTCCGGAATTGCGCCAAAATCAAAAAGTGGCGTTCACACGCTCTATATCTCGCCGCTGAAGGCGCTTGCTGTCGATATTCGCCGCAATCTCACTGTGCCGGTGGAGGAAATGGGGCTTGATATTTCCATCGAGACCCGCACCGGCGACACACCTGCCCACAAGCGTCAGCGCCAGAAACTGGCGCCGCCGGATATTCTGCTGACCACGCCGGAGCAGCTTGCACTTTTGATCGCGTCCAGGGTGGCGGAGCAATTTTTCAAAGATTTGCGCTATGTGGTGCTGGATGAACTGCACTCGCTGGTGATTTCCAAGCGCGGGCATTTGCTGGCGCTGGGGCTGGCACGGCTGCGCCGCCTGCAACCACAGTTGCAGACCATCGGTCTTTCCGCCACCGTGGCGGAGCCGGATGAGTTGCGCCGCTGGCTGGTGGAGCAGGATGGGACCGGGTCGATGGCCGGTCTTGTCACCGTCGATGGCGGGGCAAAACCGGAAATTACCATTCTCGATTCTAAGGAGCGGGTGCCATGGGCGGGGCACTCCTCACGCTATGCCATTCCCGATATTTACGCGGCGATCCGCCAGCACCGAACGACGCTTTTGTTCGTTAATACGCGCAGTCAGGCGGAGATGCTTTTTCAGGAGCTCTGGCGGGTCAATGAGGAGACGTTGCCGATTGCGCTGCATCACGGCTCGCTCGATGCCGGCCAGCGCCGCAAAGTGGAACAGGCCATGGCCGCCAATACATTGCGGGCGGTGGTCGCGACCTCGACGCTTGATCTCGGCATCGATTGGGGCGATGTCGATCTGGTCATCCATGTCGGCGCGCCGAAGGGCGCAAGCCGCCTTGCGCAGCGCATCGGGCGCGCCAATCACCGCATGGACGAGCCAAGCCGCGCCATTCTGGTGCCCGCCAATCGCTTCGAGGTGATGGAGTGTCGTGCCGCGCTTGATGCCAATTATCTGGGCGCGCAGGATACGCCGCCCTTGATCGACGGGGCGCTGGATGTGCTGGCGCAGCATGTGCTGGGCATGGCCTGTGCCGAGCCGTTCAACGCCGATCAGCTTTATCGTGAGGTGCAAAGTGCGGCCCCTTATGCAAACCTTCCGCGAGACACCTTCGACCGCATTCTCGATTTTGTGGCGACCGGCGGCTATGCGCTCAAGACCTATGAGCGGTTTGCGAAAATCCGCAAGACGGTGGACGGCACGTGGCGGGTGTCCAATCCGCGCATCGCGCAGCAATATCGCCTCAATATCGGCACCATTGTCGAAGCGCCGGAACTGAATGTGCGGCTCACGCGCGGCGGCAAGGGCGCGAATGCGCGGGGCGGGCGCGTGCTGGGCCGCATCGAGGAATATTTTCTGGAAACACTAACGGCTGGCGATACCTTCCTTTTCGCCGGAAAGGTGCTGCGCTTTGAGGGTATTCGGGAAAATGAATGCATCGCCTCCAATGCTGCCGGGCAGGACGCAAAAATTCCCGTCTATGCGGGCGGCAAATTTCCGCTTTCCACCTATCTCGCCGCGCAGGTGCGCGCCATGCTTGCCGACCGCGCGCGCTGGCAATTCCTGCCGCAGCAGGTGCGCGAATGGCTGGAGGTGCAGCAATGGAAATCCGTGCTGCCCGGCACGGACGAACTTTTGATCGAAACCTTCCCGCGCGGCAACCGCTTCTACATGGTGGCCTATCCGTTTGAGGGCAGGCTGGCGCATCAGACGCTCGGCATGTTGCTGACGCGCCGTCTGGAGCGCATGGGCGCGCATCCGCTGGGCTTTGTCACCACTGATTATTCGCTGGGTCTCTGGGGCCTCAAGGATATGGCGTCCATGATCCGCATGGGCAGGCTTAACCTTTCGCGCCTGTTCGATGAAGACATGTTGGGCGACGATCTGGAAGCGTGGCTGGATGAAAGCTATCTTCTCAAGCGCACGTTCCGTAATTGCGCCGTGATTTCCGGGCTTATCGAGCGCCGTCATCCGGGGCAGGAAAAGACCGGGCGTCAGGTGACGGTTTCGACGGATCTTATCTACGACGTTCTGCGCAGCCACGAGCCGGACCACATTCTCTTGCAGGCCACACGCGCGGATGCGGCAACGGGGCTTTTGGACATCAAGCGGCTTGGCGACATGCTGGCGCGTGTGAAAGGGCATATCCTGCACAAGCCGCTTGACCAGATTTCGCCGCTGGCGCTGCCGGTGATGCTCGAAATCGGGCGCGAGCGCGTGGCGGGCGAGGGCGATGAAATGCTGCTTGAAGAAGCAGCCGACGATCTTGTCAGGGAAGCAATGCAATGAAGACTGCGGCGTGGGGAAATGGGGAGGCTTATAGTCTGGCGCACGCGGAAGTGCGCGGCGTTGCCGCTGTTTGCGATCCGTCGGGCGCGCTTTTCCTGCCTTATTTGCATATGCTGGTCGTCTCCGACCTGCATCTGGAAAAAGGCTCATCCTTTGCCCGGCGCGGCCAGCTTATTCCGCCCTATGACACGGCAGCCACGCTTGACATGCTGACGCAGGCGATTGCGCGCTATCAGCCGCGCACGATCATCAGTCTTGGCGACAGTTTTCATGATGCCAAGGCCAGCGAGCGCCTGCCGTCGCTCTATGCCATCCGGCTGAAATCCCTGATGGAGCATCGCGACTGGTTATGGATCACCGGCAATCATGATCCAGAACGCCCGGTTGATCTGCCGGGCGATTGCGTGGAGGAACTGGCCGTCGGGCCGCTCACTTTCCGGCATGAACCGTCGCGCAAGGCCGGACAGGGCGAGATTGCAGGCCATCTTCATCCGGCAGCGCGTATCGTGCGGCGCGGGCGTTCGGTGCGTCGTCCCTGTTTTGTCAGCGACGGGGAAAGGCTCATCATGCCCGCTTTCGGCGCCTATACGGGCGCGCTCAACATTCTGGATCGCGCTTTTCGCGGCCTGTTTACGGACGAGACCCTGCGCGCCTATATGCTGGGGCAGGGCAAGGTTTACCCGATTGCGCGCGGTGCGCTTTACGGGGGTTAGAGCGCGTTTCGATCTGATTGAATCAGATCGGTGCTCTAATCCTTTGTTTTGACGCGCATCTTTTCCGAAAACCGTTTCACACTTTTCGGGATGCGCTTTAATCCTTGCGGAACAGAATGCGCCCGAACCAACCGGTGAAGATGGCGAGGAAAACAGCAAAAAGGCCGTAGAGAAGGCTGTTCTGGTGGGCGGCGTTATAGACGCTTTGTTCAAGACCGGCCTTGACGATTTCCAGACTTGCATTGGCTTCCCGCAGGAAAACACCATTGCGGAACAAAAGCGCACGCGCCTTGTGGCGGCCCACGGGCACATTGGCGGGCAGGTTGAGCGTGGCGCGGAAAAGCGTGCGTGAGATGAATTCCACACCGCCAATGCGCTGACTATATAGCCCCTGCCGGATTTTTATTTCGCGCAGCTCGTTGCCGAATTTGACAATATTATCGGACGGGCTGTCGGGGTCGTCCGGCACTAGATAGAAATTATGCACGCCGACCGAAAGCTGGCGATAGGTTTTCTCATCTGCAATGTCCTGCAAATTGCGGGTGGAGGCCAGCGAATAGGAGAGCGGGACGCCGAGAAAGGTTTCGGAAGCGGCATTCACCCAGACGCCGAGATAGCGTTCTTTCTTGCGCACCACAATATCGCGCGCAGGGCCTTGCAGCACGACAATGATATCGTAGCGCCCCTGCCGCTGGATCATCGGATCGGCATTGTCGAGCGCCCCGAAAATCGTGAGCCCCGTGCCGCCGAAATTCGATGTGATGGCGATGGTTTCGGTGGAAAGGCCGATTTCGATGGATTCTTCGGCGGGGTTTTGCAATTGCGGAACGGTGTTGCCATTGCCGCTGGAATCCACCTGCGCCGCTGCACTCCCTGTCATCAGAAGCATCAACAATGCGGAGAAAAGCGTAAGCCTGCCCATCTTACATATCCGCAATCGAGATGGAGAACAGGTTGTCGGGCCGCACGAAAAGCCCGAAGGCAAGGCGCATTCCTACCGCCAGCACCAGAAGGGCCAGAAGCAGGCGCAATTGCTCGCCGCGCAATTTCCGCCCGGCGCGCGCGCCATATTGTGCACCGATCACGCCGCCCACCATCAGCAGGAAGGCCAGAACAATATCGATCGACTGGTTGGTTGTGGCCTGCATGACGGTCGTGAAGGCGGTGACGAATGTGATCTGGAACAGCGATGTTCCGACAACCACATTGGTCGGCACATGCAGGAGATAGATGAGGGCCGGCACCATGATGAAGCCGCCGCCGACGCCCATCACCGAGGACAGAAGCCCGATGAAGAAGCCAATGCCCAGAACCGGAATGACGCTGACATAAATGGTGGATGCGCGAAAGCGCATCTTGAAGGGCAGTCGGTGTATCCACGTATGCTGGCCGGAACGGCGCACCGCGCCGCCCTGTCCCTTCTTTGCGCGCCGCAGCGCCTGCACGCTTTCGACGAGCATCAGGCCGCCGATGGTGCCGAGGAAGAAGACATAGAGGATCGAGACGATCAGATCGAGCTGGCCCAGATCGCGCAGCCAGGAGAAGACGAAAATACCGATCAGCGAACCCAATATGCCGCCTGCTACAAGGAACAGGCCGAGCTTGATATCGAGCGTTCGCCGTTTGAAATGCGCAAGTGCGCCCGAAACCGATGATGCAATGACCTGATTTGCGCCTGTGGCGACAGCAATTGCAGGCGGTATGTTATAAAATATCAGAAGTGGCGTGATGAGAAAGCCGCCGCCTACGCCAAAAAGACCGGAGAGAAAGCCCACGGCAGCGCCCATGCCGAGCAGAACCAGCATGTTGACCGATAATTCTGCAATGGGAAGATAAATACCCAAGTCCGAACCCGGCTTTTCAACGCACAACACGCAGCCCCGTGCGGTTGCGCTGGGCCGCAGGGGCTGTCTCAAGCATTTTCAGAAAAAAGCCATAACATGCTTTTCCTGAACGTCCGTTTAATAACGGTCTTGCTCTGTCATCGGGGCGAAGTCAAACGGTGAATGATAATATGTTCAGTTTAACGCAAAACCCGATGAGGTTGGCTCATCGGGTTTTGGGTGAGGTCCGCTGGGGCGCCCGTTTCGGCCCCTGTACGCAAAATGGCTTATTTGTTCTTTTCGAGCAGGAGTTGAACCAGCTTCTGGTTCACTTCGCCGGTCGGCTCCTGACCATTGGCCTTCTGAAAGGCGGAAATTGCCGTCCGGGTCTTGGCGCCCATCATGCCGTCGGCAGTGCCGGTATCATAGCCGTTTTTCTGGAGAATGAGCTGGATGTTGCGAACGGCCTTCTTCATGTCCACCGAGCTGGTGGACAGCGGTTTTGCCTCGGTCCAGGCGTCGGGCACGTCAATGGAATTGGCCGCATCGTCAAGCGGTTTTGCCTTCCACAGTTTCACGGCTCCCTTGGCGCGGGTAAGCATTTCCGGCTTCAGGGCTTTTGCGATCTGGTCGCGCTTTTCGGCGGCGTCCTTGTCGCCCGCATTGGCGGCAAGCGCGAACCATTTGTAGCTTTCTTCCAGATTGACCGGCATTCCCAGCCCCTTGGCGGCAAGGATGCCGAGATTATACTGGCTGTCCTTCACACCAAGTTCTGCCGCTTCGGTGAACCAGCGCACAGCGGCAGCATTATCCGGCGTGCCGTTTGTACCTGTGGCAAAAAGCACGGCAAGATTGTGCATGGCGCTTGCATTGCCCTGATCTGCGGCAAGCTGATACCAGCTTTTGGCCTTTTCCAGATTGCGGGCCATGCCGAGGCCCTTTTCATTGAAACTGCCGATGCGATATTGCGCAGGCGCAAAGCCCTGATCGGCGGCAAGCTGATACCATTTCGCCGCTTCTTTCACGTTTTCGGCAACACCGCGCCCTTCCATATAGCGATTGCCGATTTCAAAAAGCGCGCGTATGTCCCCCTTGGCAGCGGCCTCGCGCAGCGCGGCAGGCCCGGCTTCTTCGGGAATGGACGGGATTTCGATCTTTTTGGGTTCAGGCGCGGCTGTCTGTTCGGTTTCCGGTGGCGAAAACTGTGCGGATGCCTGCGGCTCTGGTGGAAGCGCCGGCATCTTGTCGTCAACCGTGCTTTCCGCTTGCAGGGGGGGCATCTGCGGCGTCGCCAAGGTGGCGGCCCGGTTTATCGTGGTCGGGATGGTTTGAATACCGCCGGTGCTGGCCATGTCGATGGCGGCGGGCTTTTCTGCCGCGACATTGACGGCCGGATCGATATCGCTATCGCGGTTGAGGAAGGCCGTGCCGACCTGAAGCCCGGCAATGGCGATCATCACCGCGCCGATCGCAAAGAGGATCGGCTTGCGCTGGCGGTGAAGAATATCGGCAATCGAGGCCTTTTTCTTTTCCGTTGGTGCAGCCGCGTCTTTTGCGATCTGCTCTGACTGCGTGGCGGCAAGCTGTGCCGCACGGCGGGCAGCGGTGATGAAATCAACCTTGCTGGTTGCTGCCGTTTTGGGCGCCTCGGACCCATCTTCCTGCTGGCGGCGCTCCTCGCGCACGCGCTTCATGATGGAGTTGAGATCGAGCACGGTCTCGTCTCCAGCACGCGGGCCTGATTTGACATCGGGCTTGACGGCGGGAGGCTGTGTGTGAACCGGGTTCTCACGCCTGGCAGGTTTCAGGCTGGCAAAATCGCTTTTGAAGAATGGTTCGTGCGGGCGGGAAGTATGGGCCGCAGCTTTTTCTACCTGCGGGAATTTCACAGGGGCGGGGGCTGCGGGGCTGCTGAAAACGGGCGCTTTTATGGGCGCCGATGCAGCCGGTTTCGGGCTCATTTCCTTTTCGATACCAGCCAGCCGTTCCACGACCTGGGTCAGCGTGTCGTGCACGGCTTCAAATGTTTTCGTATTGCGGTCATCGGCATTGCGGGCCAGCGTTTCCAGCGCCTTCATATCGGCTGCAAGCTGCTGCGCAATCGCGGTTTCGCTTTTTGGTCCGTGTTGCAGCATGCGCGCGACGACACTTTCGGTGGCCTCGCGGGCTGCATCCAGCACTATTTCCCTGTTGCTGTGCAGCGAACGTTCGATGGAATCGAGGCGTGGCCTGATTTCCGCAAGCTCCCGCGAGGGCTGCGCCAGATGCTGCGCAATGCTGGCAATCTGCTGTTCCAGATTATGGATTGCCTCGCTGTCCGCCGAGGATGCGCCATAGCGGCTGGCATAATGTGCATCAAGCCGTTCGGTCAGTTCCGCAAAGCGACGGTCGATCTGGTCCATAACGGCAGGATGGTGTTCATGCGCACGTCTTTCTGCTGCGTCCAGCCTCTCGCTGATGGCTTCAAGGCGCGCTTCGACGCGGCGATAATCGGAACGGCTCAGGTTTTCCACCACCTTGCCAATCTGCGTCGCCAGAAGCTGGACCTGGCAGGCAAGCTGGTCGACTATCTGCTCCGGCAGGCTCGCATTGGCCTGCAACGCATCGATGCGCTGCGAAAGCTCGCCCAGGCGGCGAAACAGGGCATCGGAATCCTCACGTGTGAAGGCGCTGTCAAGCTGCGCAGTCAGCGCGGCCAGCCGCTTTTCGATGCGGTCCATGCGTTCGGCTTCTTCCCTGCTGGGGCGCTGTAATTTGTTTGTGGCAATCAGCGCCCGGCTGATCTCGTTCAGCCGGCCATCAATATGGTGCAAGGCATCATGTTCAGCCGGTGCCGCCTGGGGGTGCGCGTATTCCGGCGCGGCCGTGCCGATACGGTCGGACAGGCGACGCCGATAATGCGGCGGCTCGCCAAAGGCTTCATCGCGGTGGGGCGGCTGGAAGGCTCTTTCGGCGGCTTCTTCATCCGGGGAAATATAGGGATTGCGCATCCGGCGCAGGTGATCGGCAATTTCCGCCAGCCCGGCAATACTTGTTTGCGCGCGCGCATCGGCGGGGGCCGCGCGATCAACCTTTTGCGGCTCCAGTTCCGACAGGTGTTCTTCGAGCGCGGAAAGCGTCTGGCTCAAATCCTGCATGGCGGATGAGGTTGACCTGCGCTGCCTGCAAGCGTTCAGTTCGTCGATTATGGAGCGTGAATCCGGTGTCGGGCGGGAGTGTGCCATGAGATTTCACTATTCCATCGATAAAGTTAGCCCGGAGGGGGATTCGTGATTGCAATGCCGTAATAATTCGTTCTGCCAACATTCTTACAAACGTGGTAAAGAACCGGTTAATATTGGCTGACAGGCGCGTTTTTTAGGGCTTGCCAGCCGTTTTCTGTCTATAATGGTGAGGATGATTTCATATCCCTGCAATGCCGGTGATTATCGGTTCTGAAGATTGGTATATGAAATGAATGCTGGGCAGCGCGGTGGGCGTTTCCGGGGGCGGAAACAGGATCGAGTATGCGCGGGCAGACAAATGCACCGAGGATGACAATTGCCGATTTTCTGGTCGGTGATGGAATGAAGGCAAAGCATGAGGGCGAGACAAACGGCCCTTTTTTCAGAATAGGCGATCTGGCGCAGGAGTTCGGCCTGACGCTGCGTGCCTTGCGCTTCTATGAGGATAAGGGGTTGCTGCGCCCCCGGCGGGCGGGTGTGACGCGCCTTTGCAATCTGAACGATTATGCGCGGTTGCGGCTGGTCATCTTCGGGCGGCGCATCGGGTTTACGCTGGGCGAGATAACGGAGCTGATCGGGCTTTGGGAACAAGGCCTTGCCGATCCCGGCCAGCTATCGGCTTTGCGCCAGAGTTTCATCGCCAAACTGACCGAGCTTGAGAAGAAGAAGGTCGAGATCGACGATACGATCGACGAATTGCGCACAGTGCTGGGGCGCCTCTCTTCTTTGCCGGGATGACGGGCGCAATCCGGCTGCCGGAAAGCGGCTTGCGGGCAAGCGCAAGAAGGCGCGTTAATCGCCTTTTTCTTTCGTCGAACCATTGCTGCCGTAATGGATGACCTGCACTTTTTCCGTCGTGATGAGGCAGCTCTGGGTCATCTTCATCACCTGCGGAATAAAGTGTTCGATTTTTTCCGGGGCGTCCACGATTTCGATGACGGTCGGCAGATCCTGCGAAAGGCGCAGGATTTTTGCTGTATGAAGAATGCTGGAATGGCCAAAGCCGAGCGGCCCCCGCAATACGGTCGCGCCCGCCATTTGCATCTCGCGGGCCTTGTTGACGATGGCTTCGTATAGCAGTTTCCCATCTTCCGTCTGGTCTTCTTCACCAACGAAGATGCGTAATAATGTCGATTCCCGCGGCAGTTCCATGACCCGTTCTCCCGTTTATCGATTAATCCGCTGTGCGGCTATGAGGCCCAGCATTGCTGCCGAGAGCGAAAGAAACACAAGGCCGCACAGATAGGCCAGGGCAAAAGCGGCGTTTCCATGCAGCACAAGCAGGAATGTATCGAGGCTCATGGAGGAAAACGTCGTGAGGCCACCGCACAGTCCGCCCATGACGAATTGCCGCAAGGCGGGGCTCACCAGCCAGCGCCCCTCCGGACCTGTAAGGGTAGCAAAGAACATTATGATGAATGAGCCAACGATGTTGACGAATGATGTACCCCAGAGCGGGTTTGCGCCAAGGATCGCAACGATGACCCAACCCGACAAGAAGCGCAGCAATGCTCCAATTGCCGCTCCGCAGCCGACGGCGATATAAAGCCTGATATTTTCTGCTTGCCGCCAGTTTCTCATCCTGGCCATTCCATTATCCACATGATGCCACCATATCCTGCGGCAACGGCCAGAACGCAAAGAAGCGCCGATGCCACGATATTGAACAAGGCTTGTCGCTGCTCACCGTCCAGCATCAGGTTGACGCTCTGAAGGCAGAAGGACGACACTGTCGTATAGCCGCCCAGAAGGCCGACCATGATGAATTCATGAAATATAGTGGTGGAGAAAATGCCGCCAAGCCTTGCTCCAAGCCCGGCAGCCGTGCCGATGACGAAAGCCCCGCTCACATTCACGACAAATGTGCCCCACGGAAAAGTCTCGCCGATCCGCCGTCCCACGTAACCGGATAGGAAAAAGCGCATGACGCCGCCGATAAAGCCGCCAACAAGAACCAGGATTGAAGCTTCAACGCTCATGCGATTTGGATTTCTCAGGCAGGGGAAAGAAAGCCGGTAGCCGTGGATATGGTTTGAAATATACCTTAAATCAGCATTTCAGACGGCGCGCAATGCCCTGATCCGTCATATTGTGAGCCATTACAATCCGGTAGTTCCATTCCGTCCAAATGCAGAAAGGGTCGTGCTTTTTTGCCTCTCAATGAGTTTAATTGCCGCCCTGATAATTTCTGCTAGCTTGAATGGAATGATTGTTGTACCTTCGTTTGAGAACTGGAGCCTGCGGTGAAGCGTTGGGTTGTCTGCTGTCTCGCACTATTGCTGGTTGCCGGTGCTGCTTATGTTGGCTGGCAACGTTTTAATCGGGATATCCCGACATCACCAACCGCTCAGATCGGCGCCAAGCGAGGGAGCAACCGCGCGCCAGTATCGAGCGCCCGGTCAAAGTCGCGCTTGCAAAATCAGGCTCGCTGCCAGTGCTGCGCAATACGGTCGGCACTGCCGTGGCAATAGCGTCAACGGCGGTCAACAGCCCGGAAGCGGGCAATGTGGCGGTGTTGGCAGTGAAGGATGGTGCCATTGTCAAGGCGGGCGACCTTATCGCCCAGCTTGACGACAAGGCAATCCGCGCAAATATCGTAAAGGATACGGCTTCCCTCGCGAAGTCGCAGGCCACGCTGAACGGTGCGGAAATTCAGCTCAAACGTACGCAGGATCTGGTTCGGAAGGGGGGCGCCACGTCGCAGAGTGGCGATGATGCCCTGGCCGCATTGAAGGTGGCGCAAGCACAGCTACAGGTCGATCAGGCGCAACTTGCGGCGGATCAGGTGACGCTTTCCTATACAAAAATCGTGGCGCCCTTTACCGGGCAACTGGGCGTCGTTCAGGTTTCTCCGGGTGCTTATCTTTCTGCTGGCTCATCGGTTGCTACCCTCACCCGGATGTCACCGATCTATGCGGAGTTCACTCTTCCCGAAACGGACCTTGCGCGCATAAGGGCAGCCCTCAAGGACGGCACGTTGAAAACGGATGTGACGGTGACTTCCGGCGAGGGAAAGGATGTCACCGAAAGCGGCCGCGTCGATTTCATCGACAATGCAGTCGATCCGGCCAGTGGTACAGTGCGCTTGCGGGCGACGCTCGACAACCGATCCGGCAATTTCTGGCCGGGACAATCCCTGCGCATTTCAGTTGAATTGGGTAAGATCGATGATCTGGTGCTGGTTCCCGATGTCGCCGTGGAGCCACAGGAAAACGGTTCCATCAGTTATGTGGTCAAGCCTGACAATTCCGTCGAAATCAGACCTGTGAGCGTGGCCTTGCGTGCTGATGGCATGGCCGGCGTGCGGGCAGGCCTTCAACCGGGCGAAAGAGTGGTTATCGAAGGGCAGGATGCTCTTTCCAACGGCAACCGGGTAAAACTGGTCGAGACGAAGCCAGATGCCAAGGTTTCATCCGACTGATCCTTTTTGAAGGCGGACAGGCATGAATATTTCCGAAGTCTTCATTCGCCGTCCGGTTGCGACAATCCTGCTGGTGATAGGCGGGTTGATTGGCGGGATTGCAGCTTATAACCAGCTTCCGGTGGCGGCACTGCCGGAAGCGGATTTTCCGACCATCAATGTCTCCGCCCAGCTTGCAGGCGCTTCGCCCGATACGATGGCCTCCTCGGTCGCAACGCCCCTTATCAAGCAATTCGAGACCATTGCAGGCATCGATACGATCAGTGCCAGATCATCCCTTGGCAATACATCGATTACGCTGCAATTCGACTTGAAGCGCAATATCGATGCGGCGGCGGCTGATGTGCAGGCAGCCATCATGCGTGCGCAGCGGCGGCTGCCGGATAATCTGACGACGCCGCCGAGTTATCGCAAGACAAATCCCGCCGATGCGCCGGTTGTCATTCTGGCTTTGACAGGCGACGGCGCCCGCCTGACCCAGATGGATGACATTGCGCAGAATGTCATCTCGCCAGCCCTGTCCACTATTTCGGGTGTGGCGCAGGCGCTGGTCTATGGCTCAAAGACCTATGCGGTTCGCGTTGAGGTGGACCCTGACAAACTGGACAGCCGCAACCTGTCGCTATCGGGCCTTGGCGAGACCATTGCTGCGGCAAATAACCAGACCCCGGTTGGAACGCTGCAAAACAGGTCACAGGCCCTTACAGTCGATGCGCAAACCCAGCGCACGAATGCCGGGGAGTTCAGGAATCTGATCGTCGCGGGTAGCGGCAATCGCATTGTCCGCCTGTCCGATGTGGCAACGGTGCTGGACAGTGTGGATAATGTCAATCAGGATAGCTGGCTGGATGGAAAGCAGACGATTGCACTGGCGGTTCAGCGCCAGCCCGGTTCAAATACGGTGGCTGTTGTGGATGCGATCCGCGCCAAGCTTCCTGAAATCGAGGCAGCATTGCCTGCGCATATGCATATCGCCGTCGTCAACGATGCTTCCGTTTCCATCCGTGCAGCGGTGGCGGATGTTCAAAGGATGCTTGCCATCACCGTGTGCCTCGTGGTGCTGGTGATTTTCCTGTTTCTGGGGCAGTTCTGGGCAACGATGATCCCGGGATTGGCGGTTCCGCTTTCTCTGGTCGCAACATTTGCGGCGATGTATGCCTGCGGGTTTTCCATCGACAATATATCGCTTCTGGCGCTGACATTGGCCGTGGGGCTGGTGGTCGATGATGCTATCGTGATGCTCGAAAATATTGTCCGTCATGTGGAGGAGGGGCTTGCGCCATTTCAGGCCGCTATTGTCGGCAGCCAGGAAGTGACCACAATCATTTCCATGTCGCTGTCACTGGTCGCCGTTTTCCTGCCGATCCTGTTGATGGGCGGTATTGTCGGGCGGGTTCTGAACGAATTCGGCATGGTGGTAACGCTCGCAATCCTGTCCTCGGCCGTCGTCTCGCTGACGGTCACACCCATGCTTGCTGCTCGCCTGCCGCACAAACAGGCAAAACCCGGACGCATTGCGCAAATGTTCAACCGGGTAACGGAAAGCTATGGGCGCGCTGTCGGGTGGTGTCTGCGCCACCGGCTTCTGGTGATGCTGCTTTTCGTGCTGAGTTTTCTGGGGTCTGTATGGTCGTTCATGACATTGCCACGCAGCTTCTTCCCGCAGGAAGATACGGGCCTGGTGATGATTTCGACGCAAGCCAGGCAAGACATTTCCTATCAGGGAATGAGTGAATTGCAGAAACAGGCAGCAGCCATCGTTTCCGCTAATCCAGCGGTTGAACACGTTACGGCGACGCTGGGGAGCGGCCCCGGCGGGGCGACATTCAATACAGGTTCGATGTTTGTGCAGTTGAAACCGCGGCAGGCGCGCCCACCGCTCAACCAGACACTCAGCGAACTGCGAAAGAAACTTGCCGGTCTTCCCGGCTTGACGGCATATTTGACCCCGGTGCAAAGCCTGCGCTTTGGCGGGCGCAGTACGCAAAGCCAGTATCAGATCGTTTTGCAATCGCTTGATGCCGATGAAGCGCGCTTCTGGTCGCAAAAGCTTGCCGAAGCGACGAAGGCTGAGCCGGAGACTTTCGTGGATGTTGCCTCCGATTTGCAGGGCAATGCACTTCAGGCCCATATCGCTATCGACAACGACAAGGCAGGCAGTCTGGGTATTACATCGCAGGCAATTCGCAAAACGCTTGAAGCCGCATATGGAACACTGACGGTGTCGCAGATACAGGCCACTGGCAACAGTTATGATGTAATCATTGAACTTGACCAGAGCCAGCAGTGGGATGAGACCAGGCTTGGCGCACTTCGTGCCCCGACTATGTCGGGCGTGCTTGTTCCGCTGGCAAGTTTCGCGACGATTACCCGGACAAACGGGCCGGTCACGGTCAACCAGACAGGCCAGCTCGCATCCGTCACGCTTTCCTATAATCTGCCTGCGGGTGTTTCGCTCGGAACGGCAACGGATCGCCTGGAAAGCCTGCGCAATGAAATCGACATGCCTGTTTCGGTTGCAATGCGCCCCGCCGGTGCGGCACAGATTTTCGCTCAATCAACCGGGAATATGGGGCTTTTGATCTTTGCGGCGATTGCAACGATCTATATCGTTCTGGGTGTGCTTTATGAAAGTTTTGCCCATCCGCTGACAATCCTGTCCGGCCTGCCATCGGCGGCTTTCGGCGCGCTGGCAACGCTACAGCTTTTCGGCTTCGATTTTTCGATTATCGCCCTCATAGGTCTCCTCATGCTGATCGGCATCGTGAAGAAAAACGCCATCATGATGGTGGATGTGGCCCTGACATTGAAACGGGATGAAAACCGCAAACCGGATGAAGCTATCCATCTTGCGGCGGTTCGGCGGTTTCGCCCGATCATGATGACGACATTTTGCGCATTGCTGGCAGCGGTCCCCGTTGCGCTCGGTCATGGGCAGGGGTCTGAATTGCGCCAGCCGCTTGGTGTAGCAGTCGTGGGCGGCCTGATTTTAAGCCAGGCGCTGACGCTGTTTATCACGCCTGTGATTTTCGTTGAAATCGACCGGCTGGCAAATCATCGCTGGTTTTCACGCAGGAAAGTCTCCCGTGCGGATTTATAGAGTGGAATAGAAGCGGCTCCGGTTCCTCCCTGACGGGCCTATCGAAAGGGCAGTGCTGGAAAGGCTCTGGTGACGAATTGAGTTAGCGCGCATCCCGAAAAGTGTGAAACGGTTTTCGGAAAAGATGCGCGTCAAAACAAAGAATTAGAGCGCCGATCTGATTCAATCAGATCGAAACGCGCTCTAAACGTTTGGGTCATATTCCAGCGCACAGGCATCAAGGGCAGTGATGATGCCACGTAGTTCTGCCAGTCCGCGCATTCGGCCAATAACGGGATAACCTGGCGTAACCTTTTTCTCCAGGTCGTCCATCATGCGATGGCCGTGATCGGATCGAAAAATAATTGTCTGTCCCGCATCCCGTTTCCGGTCTTCCTCAAGCAGTATACGCAGGATACCAACCATATCCACGTCGCCTTCCAGATGGGCTGCCTCGTGAAAAGTACGCCCATCGCCTTCGCGCGTTGTTGCACGCAGATGTGAGAAATGAATGCGGGACGCAAAACGCCGGGCAATGGCAGGCAGGTCGTTGTCGGCACGAACACCGAGGCTTCCCGTACAAAAACACATACCGTTGGATTGGGCAGGCACAGCGGCAAAAATTGCCGCATAGTCGGCTTCCGTGGATGCTATACGCGGCAAACCAAAAAGCGAACGCGGCGGATCATCTGGATGCAAGGTTAATTTCACGCCCAGCGAATCTGCCACAGGCGTTACAGCTTCAAGGAATTCGACCAGATTCCGGCGCAAGTGCGCTGCATCGATACTGGCATAGGTTTCCAGCTTTTTACGAAATGCGGGAATGGTCAGCGGCTCGGTCGTGGAGCCAGGCAAAGCACTGGCTATATTAACGATGAGCTGCTCGATCTCCGTCTCGTCCATTGCCTCGAAGATTGCTCTGGCGGCGATGCGATCCTCCTCGCTATAGTCCTTCTCGGCCCCTTTGCGCCGTAAAATATGCAGATCGAAAGCCGCAAACCGGTCCTGATCAAAGCGCATTGCCGTTGCGCCTGTCGAGGTTATGTAATCAAGGTCGGTGCGGCACCAATCGACGACCGGCATGAAATTATAGCAGATGACTTTGATATCATTGCGGGCCAGCGCCTCCATGCTGGCTATCCAGGCACCAATATCATGTCGGGCGGCTTTACCGCTCCGCTTGATGTCGTCGGAAACAGGAATGCTCTCGACCACGGACCATGTGAGGGGATGCCGCCCGGTGGGCGTGCTTTCGATCAGGTTCTTGCGCTCGACAATCTGGGCTGACGTCCATTCCTGGCCGATTGGAACTTCATGCAGTGCCGAAACGATATCCGTTGCTCCGGCCTGGCGCACCGCATCCAGCGGAACGCCAGCTTCCGGCCCAAACCATCTCCATGCCTGACGCATTCAATCCTCTCCTCGCCATGTTCTTTTGATTGTTAGGGAAAAACGCCTGCCTATCAGCTATCAAGCAAAATAGTCCGGACGGCTTTTGCGCAACTCGTCAATATCCGGCAAAACAGCACTTAAATGATGTTTCATGGCTTCGCGCGCGGCATGGACATCACGGGCCGAGATGGCATCGCGAATGGCATGATGTTCACGCAACACCTGCTCCATTCGCCCGAGAATCGGCATGGTCATGCGGCGGGCGCGGTCAATCTGCATTTTCACCGGCTTGAGATGCTGCCAAATGCCGGGATAGCCAGCAATTTCCGCGATTGTTTCGTGGAAAGCGTCATCGGTTTCATGAAATGGACCGGGTTTGTCCTTGCGGGCATAAAAAGTCTGCAAGTGGATCAACTCGTCCAGCTTCTCGATAGCGGCTGCGGTTGAATTGGCGGCAGCCCTTTCTGCCGTTTCTCCCTCCAGCGCCTGTCGTATGACAACAGCTTCCGGGATAGCATCAACCGGAATGCGCGCCACGAATGTACCCGATTGCGGGAAAACATCGACCAGACGATCTTCGGCAAGGCGGATCAATGCTTCCCGTACCGGCGTGCGGCTGACGCCATATTTTTCGGTCAACGCCTTTTCATTGAGCGGTGTGCCGGGAAGAAGCTCCATCCGGATAATTTGCTGTTGCAGTTCATGATAGATGAGCTTGGCTGTCGTGACGCGCTGTACCCCGGCCACCCGCGAAGGCAAGGTGCGCGCCTTTACGCCTGTGGCCGCACCGCTCTCGGTGTCCGCCACATTTTTCTGTTTTTCAAGCGCCGGTTGCGCACTGCGTCCTCTCATCCAAATTCCCATTTTTAATCCGTCTGCCACGCGCTGGTTTTACGGATCCGATCATCATCTTTCAGAATGCACGATTAGAGTGCATTTTGATCTGGCTGGATCAGATCGGCGCTCTAACCTCTTTTATTTCAAGCACAATCTTGATCGTTCTCGCTTCATTCCGGTCGGATTATGCGGCAGATACTGCAATCACGGTTGACATACTAATATATTATTACTTAGTTTTCGCCAAGCTCTCGTTGATGCTTCAATCAAAAGAACGGGGAATTTCCAACAGAGTCCCATAACGAGCGCGCTCGTTTGGAAGAATTTAAGGGGGGCACTTCATATGGCACTCAACCCAGACCGTCTTTTTTCGGCCGAGCCGGGTACGCGCGAAATTGCGCGGCGCCTATTCGCATCCGTGGAAAAACTGCCGATCATCTCGCCGCACGGTCATACCGAACCCATATGGTACGCACGCAATGAAGCCTTTCCAGATCCCGCGAGCCTGTTTGTAAAGCCTGATCACTATATCACCCGAATGCTCTATTCGCAGGGGCATTCCCTCGAAAGCCTCGGCATTGCGTCGCGCGACGGACGGCCGAGTGAGACGGATGCACGCAAGATCTGGCGGCTGTTCGCCACCAACTGGTATCTGTTTCGCGCTACACCGTCCCGGCTTTGGTTTGAACATGCAATGGAAACCGTGTTCGGAATTACTGAACGGCTTTCTCAGGAAAATGCGGATCGCATTTTCGATGCAATAGCCGACCAGCTCACTCAGCCGCATATGCGGCCGCGCGCACTTTATGACCGCTTCAATATTGAAGCCATATCCACCACCGATGCTGCCACCGACCCGTTGATCTACCACGACGAAGTGATTGCCTCCGGCTGGCACGGCCGTATCATCCCTGCATATCGGCCCGATGCTGCGGTTGATGCCGGGCGCCCTGATTTTGCAAGTGAGGTTGAAAAGCTGGTTGGGGTGGCGGGCACGCCTTTGACCTGGCAAGGCTACCTTGATGCACACCGCAATCGACGAGAATATTTCAAGCGGCGCGGCGCAACTTCGTCCGACCATGGCCATCCGACTGCCCAAACGGCCGACCTTTCTGCGGGGGATGCTTCCCGGCTTTTTGATCGGGTCATCAAAGGAAATGCCAGCACATCGGATGCGGAGATGTTCCGGGCGCAGATGCTGACAGAGATGGCACGCATGAGTATTGATGATGGTCTGGTGATGCAGATCCATCCCGGTTCATTTCGCAATCACAATCCAACGGTATTTGAGCGTTTCGGGCTGGATAAGGGTGCCGATATCCCCCGACAGACTGGATTTGTCGATCAACTGAAACCTCTGCTGGATGCTTTTGGCAATGATCCGCGCTTGACCGTCATCTTGTTCACTCTCGATGAAACAGCCTTAGTCGCGAATTGGCGCCGCTCGCCGGCCACTATCCAGCCTTGAAGCTTGGACCCGCATGGTGGTTCTTTGACAGTCCCGAAGGTATCCTGCGCTATCGCAAACTGACGACTGAAACTGCCGGTTTTTATAATACGGTGGGGTTCAACGACGATACGCGCGCTTATCTTTCGATACCGGCTCGCCACGACATGGCGCGCCGGGTTGATTGTGCCTATCTGGCAGGCCTCGTGGCAGATCACCGGCTAGAGGAAGATGAGGCATATGAAGTTGCCCATGATCTCGCCTACCGTTTGGCCAAACAGACCTACAAGCTTTGAGGATGATGCCCGTGCGTACTTCGGAACCGCGCCTTTCCAACCGAACCATGTCGGGCTTGCCTTCCAGCGTGAAAGTACCGGCCTATGATCGCTCTCGAATAACGACAGGCATTGCCCATCTTGGCATCGGCGCCTTCCATCGTGCCCATCAGGCCGCGTATACGGATGCGGTTTTGACGAGCGGGTCAAATGAATGGGGAATTGTTGGTGTCTCACTACGCCGCCCCGATACCCGTGATGCGCTCCAGATACAGGATGAGCTCTACACTTTGGCAATCCGCGACGGTGATAGTGAAAAGCTTCAGGTCATTGGCAGTATCCAGAATATCCTGGTCGCGCCGGAGGACCCGCAAGCCGTTCTGGATATCATGAGCCACCCGGACACCCGCATTGTTTCATTGACAATCACCGAAAAGGGTTATTGCCGCGATGCGGCGGTGAGCGGGCTGGACCGGTCTCATCCCGATATTATTTATGATTTGGCTCATCCCGCGACACCACGCTCGGCCCTCGGCTTCATCACAGAAGCACTCAGGCGGCGGCGCGCCCAGGGAACGGCGCCGTTTACCGTTCTTTCCTGTGATAATCTGCCTGCCAATGGCGAAACCTGCAAAAACGTGATCGTGCAGTTTGCGGGATGCACGGACACAGATCTGGCGCATTACATTGAAGAAACGGTTGCCTTTCCGTCAACAATGGTCGATCGCATTGTACCGGCAACGACAGATGAAGACCGCATATCCATCAGCAGGACGCTGAAAGTTCTGGATCAATGGCCAATCACCACCGAGCCTTTCTCGCAATGGGTCATTGAAGACCGTTTCCCGACCGGGCGGCCTGCCTGGGAAATTGCTGGCGCAACCTTCGTGCAGGATGTAGCAGCTTTTGAATTGATGAAACTGCGCCTGCTCAATGGCAGCCATTCGACGCTTGCCTATCTGGGTTTTCTGGCAGGCCACCGGACCGTTTCCCAAACGACGGCGGCTCCCGGTTTCAAGCAACTCATTAAAGCTTTGATGGAGATCGAGATCGCTCCAACCTTGCCTAAGCTGGAGGGGTTCGATCTTTCGTCGTATCAAGCTGCACTGATCCATCGGTTTGAGAACCATGCCTTGCATCACCTCACCTCGCAGATAGCGATGGACGGCTCACAAAAGCTTCCGCAACGCCTGCTGAACACGATACAGGAACGATTGGATGGTGGAGGATCGATCGATCTGTTGGCGCTCGGTGTAGCGGCATGGATGCGTTATGTAACTGGCAAGGACGAAGCCGGAACTCCCATAGATGTGCGGGATCCCTTGTCCGGCCAACTGCTTGACCAGACGCAAGGCAAATTTGCACCTGACGAGATTATGGATGCGCTTTTGTCATTCCGGCAGATATTTACCGCTCGGCTTGCGGCAAATGAGCTGTTTCGGGAGAAGCTTCGGCTGGCTCTTGGCAGCCTTTACGCGGTCGGCTCTGCCGAAACCGTCCGCCGATACGCAGAAATTGCTATGTGAACATCAGGCACCTTGGCCAGGCGGCGGGTGCAAGAAGCGAAATAGACACAGTGATGAATTTGCTTGCATCGCCAACTAATAGACTAATATATTAGATTGTGGAGAACACCAGTGGCATGGAGGAGCGCGCCACTGGTGATATGACGGGGAGGTCAGAACATGCGCTTAACTCGCAGACAGGCACTCGGTGGGATGGCTGCTCTTGCAGCCTTTCCGGCATCAAGAGTGTGGGCTCAAACAAAACCGGCAATGCCGGCGTCGCCGGTCACGCTTAATATTGTCGACGTTGCCGGAAATCTGGCGCTGACACAGCCAGCATTTGAAGCTTATGCCAAGGCAAATCCCGACAAGGTGTCGAAGATCACCTTTACCAAGGCCCCGGCGCCAGAATTGCCGGGAAAATTGAAAGCACAGCAAGCTGCAAACCGCCTGGATATCGATGTGGTGCTAACAGGTACGGATGCGCTGTCCGCAGGGCACGAGCTGGGTCTGTGGGTCAAGCTGCTGCCGGAATATTCAACATCATTGCCCGATCTGAAGACGCTTTATCAGGAGCCGGCATGGCGGATGCAGGAAGCGCAGGGCAAACAACACGGACTGGCTATCGTTTATTATCCATCCGGCCCGCTGCTCGAATACATGCCGGACAAGGTAAAGACAGTGCCCAGGAACCTCGACGAGTTACTGGTTTGGGCGAAAGAAAATCCAAATAAATTCCTTTACGCACGCCCTGCCAATTCCGGGCCGGGCCGCACATTCCTCATGGGGCTGCCCTACATGCTGGGGGATGCCGATCCCAAGGATCCCATGAAAGGCTGGGATAAAACATGGGCTTATCTCAAGGAATTGCACAAATATATCGAATATTACCCGACTGGTACCGGCGCCTTGATGAAAGAGCTTGGCGAAGGCACGCGCTACATGACCGTTACGACAACGGGCTGGGATATTAATCCACGCGTCCTCGGCGTTGTGCCCAAGGAGGCAGCCGTATCCAAACTGGACGCTTTCCATTGGGTGGCGGATGCGCAATTCATGGCGGTTCCCAAGGGGATCGGCGATGACAAGCTCGCGGTGATCTTGGATCTGATGAACTATATGCTTACGCCTGAGGCTCAGGCCGTGACTTACGATCAGGGGTATTTTTATCCCGGTCCCGTTGTCAAGGATGTCCCGATCACCATGGCACCCCAGTCAAGCCAGGATGCGATTGCTGAATTTGGGCGCGCTGAATATGCCGATTGGATAGCCAACAATCCGATCGAGCTTCCGCTGGAACCGGCAGCCATGGTTGCAGCGTTTCGCCGCTGGGATGAAGACGTCGCCAGCCAGCCCAAATAGCAAACCGTTAAACGGCCAAGCGTTCCCTGAATTTCAGGGAACGCTTGCCACTGAGGTATTTCATGCAAGCAGCATCTTTGCCCTTCAATGAAATTCGGCTCGAAAGGATGAGCCGTGCTTTTGGGTCACATAATGCACTCAAAAGCATTACGCTGTCGATCAGCAAGGGTGAGTTCATTGCATTGCTTGGGCCCTTCGGGCTGCGGAAAATCAACGGCTTTGAACTGTATTGCCGGTCTGCTGGCTACCACCGGTGGCGGCGTCTATATCGATGAAAAGCGCATCGATACATTGAAGCCGGAAGACCGTGGCTTTGGGATGGTGTTTCAGAATTATGCGCTGTTTCCACATATGAGCGTCCGCGAGAATGTGGGCTTCGGCCTGAAAATGCGTGGCACACCGAAGTCAGAAATCCGAAAACGTGTAGATGAAGCCATAGGAATGGTTCGTCTCAATGGTCAGGAAGAAAAACTGCCCGGCCAGCTTTCAGGCGGTCAGCAACAACGGGTTGCAATTGCCCGCGCCATCGTCATCGAACCGCCATTGGTTCTTATGGATGAGCCGCTTTCCAATCTCGATGCCAAACTGCGCCTGGAAATGCGGGCCGAAATTCGCCGCATTCACAATCAGCTTGGCTCGACCACGATTTATGTCACGCACGATCAGGATGAGGCGCTCTCGCTTGCAGATCGTATAGTGGTGCTGCGCGATGGCGAGATCCGCCAGGTTGGCGTGCCCAGCGATCTTTACGAGCGTCCCGACCATTTGGACGTCGCCGAATTTATGGGATATCGCAATCGCCTCCCCGGTAAGGTGACGGCAATTGATGGAGAGCGGGCAACTATATCCATCGGCGGTTCGCTGATTGCAGGTATTGCCCGCGTACCTCTTGCCATAGGTCAGGATGTCGTGCTTGCAGCGCGCCCCGATGACGTCGCTACGGGACCTGCAAGCCCAGCGGCCCTTCAAGCAAAAGTCGAGACGATCGAATATCGCGGACGTGATTTTGTGGGCACCGCGAACATGTCAGACGGGCATAATCTTGTGTTTCACGCCTCCGCCCACGCTGAACTGGGAAGTGCAGTTTCTCTGACGGTCGACCCAAACCGTGCCCTGATTTTCCCGGCGTGAGGTGATCTATGACCGCTTCCCCAGCACAGGAAACCATGTCATTCCGCCAGAAAATGGCAATGAAAGGCATTGACGGGACGACACTTCTGGCCTTGCCAGCCGTGATCTTCCTTCTCGCCGTTTTTGTCTATCCGTTTCTCTACGGATTGTCCCTCTCCTTCAATCCTCAGGAGGGGGAGGGGATATGGGCCAATTACATCCGTTTTTTTCCGATCCATTCCTCTATAACACCATTGGAACAACGCTCTGGCTGGCAATTCCGGTTACATTCCTCAGTCTGATTATTGCGGTGCCGATTGCATTTCGGGTGCGTCTTCTGCGCCGCCAGCGTCTTCTCACGACTGTTCTGGTAATACCGGTCACACTTGGCACGGTTCTGGTTGCCGAGGGGTTGCTCAATTATCTGGGGCCACAAGGCTGGTTCAGCCGGACATTGATGCTGTTTGGCCTGGTCGATGCTCCGTTGAAGCTCACCAATAATTATTGGGGTGTCTTTGCCTCATTGATCATCACCGGCTTTCCGTTCACGTTTCTGCTTACGCTTTCTTATGTTTCCGGCATCGATCCGGCACTGGAACAGGCAGCCGCAACCCATGGCGCGAAAAGCTGGCAGCGTTTTCGATATGTGCTTTTACCCTTGTTGATACCGGGGCTGGCAATCACATTCTGTCTGTCGTTCGTGTTGGCCTTCGCGGTTTTCCCCTCGGCCATCCTGCTTGGCGCGCCCGCAGGCCCAACGCGCGTTATTTCAATCGCGGCCTATCAGGCAGCTTTTGAACAGTATGATTACTCGATGGCGGCAGCGATCGCGATGATTATGGCCGCCGTGCAGCTTGCCATCGTTGTTCTGGTGCTCGGTATCCGAAGCCTGTTCTACCGTGGTGCGACAAGCGGGGGTAAGGGATAAATGATCAGAGATACTTCCACAGGTGCCAAACTCTGGATTGCAGCCGTGTGGGCTGTTGTGATCTTCTTCGTGATCAACCTGACGGCAATGATTGCAACCGTTGTTCTGTCATCTTTTTCGACAAGATGGCTTGGCACCTGGTTGCCCGCCGGGCTTACCACAAAATGGTATTATACAGCCTGGAGCGAATTCCAGCTTCATGATGTCCTGATCGTTACCTTTCAGATTGTATTCACAGTGGTGATCTTGTCCGGGCTGTTGGGTGTCACGGCGGCATATGCCATGGCGCGGCGTAATTTTCCCGGCCGCAACATTGTCATGCTCCTGTTTCTGCTGCCCTTGCTGGTGCCGCCAATTACGTTTGGCATTCCATTGGCGACGGTCCTCTATCAGGCAGGGACCGGTGGCACATTCTGGGGTGTCGTGCTTGCCAACCTTGTACCAACGGTTCCATTCGTCATTCTCGTCATGATCCCCTTCATCGAACAGGTCGATCCAAAAGTGGAAGCTGCCGCGCGCGTTTTTGGCGCCAACACCTTCCAACTGTTTCGCTATGTTTTGTTGCCGATGCTGCTGCCGGGCATCTTGGCTGCGTTACTGCTTGTGCTGGTGCGTACGGTCGCGATGTTCGAGCTGACATTCCTTACTGCCGGGCCAACCAGCCAGACGCTCGTGGTTGCACTCTATTATTCCGTATTCGCATCCGGTGTGCGTTCGGTTCAGTCCATTGATGCGATGGCAGTCATATACATGATCACCACACTTATCTGGCTCCTGCTGGCTTTGCGCTTCGTGAACCCGACACAGATCGTTGCGCGCGCAAAATCCCAAAACACCAACTAAATCCGGAAAGACCCCTGCGGATGGATGCTGGGGCTGAAAGCCAGGGGAGGGGAAATTGGGAGTAAGGCAAAAATAGTATGAAGAATGTGGTTGCCGCAGCGGTTGCGCCCGTTATCATTCTGCATCCATCGGACGATGTTGCGGTGGCGCGTGTACCCGTTCGTGCTGGCGATCCGATCGGGATTGATGAGATAACGGCTCGCGAATTGATCGGGCGCGGCCACAAGGTTGCACTCCGCGCCATTCCGGCAGGCAGGGAAGTCCTGAATACGGACAGGTCATTGGCGTCGCTACGAGGGATATTGCGCCGGGAGAACATGTGCATCTTCAGAATCTCGCCATGCTGCCTTCTGAACATGCGCATCAATTTTCCATCGACATCGAAGAACACGGTATGGTGCCGGACGCGGAACGACGGCATTTCATGGGGTATGACCGTGGGGCTGGCGGTGTCGGTACGCGCAATTTCATCGGCGTGATTTCGTCGGTAAACTGTTCTGCCACGGTTTCGCGCTATATTGCCGATTATTTCAATCGCATGGGCGGTTTGGATGGCTTCGACAATGTGGATGGTGTGGTGGCCTTGACGCATGGCAGCGGCTGCGCACTCAACACCAGGTCGGAAGGCTACCGCCTTTTGACACGCACCATTCAGGGCTATGCCAAACATCCGAATTTCGGCGGTGTATTGTTGATCGGGCTTGGATGTGAAACCAACCAGATTGCCCCGATCCTCGAACATTATCGGATAGAAGAAGGCTCACGCCTGCGTGCCATGACCATCCAGCAGCATGGTGGCACACGTAAGACCATTGATGCGGCAATCGGTGAGATCAAGGACATGTTGCCTATGGTCAATGCCGCAAAGCGCAGCCCGCAACCCTTGTCGAATTTGAAGGTTGCGCTCGAATGTGGTGGCTCGGACGGGTATTCCGGCATTTCCGCCAACCCGGCGCTGGGTTATGCCTCCGACCTGATCGTGCGGAATGGCGGAACAACCGTTCTTTCGGAAACGCCGGAGATTTATGGAGCCGAACACCTCCTGACGCGGCGCGCGGTGACGCCTGCCGTGGCGGAAAAGCTGCTGCAACGCATCGATTGGTGGCGCGATTATACGGCGCGCAACGGTGACGAACTCAACAATAATCCATCCTATGGCAACAAGCTCGGCGGTCTCACCACCATTCTGGAAAAATCGCTGGGTGCGGTGGCCAAGGGCGGCTCCATGCCGCTCAAGGCGGTTTATGAATTCGCGGAAACCATAACGGAGCAAGGTTTTGTCTTCATGGATGCGCCGGGCTATGACCCTGTTGCAGTGACGGGGCAGGTTGCGGGCGGATGCAATGTTATTTGCTTTACCACAGGCCGGGGTTCGGTCTCCGGTTTCAAGCCGTCACCCTGTATCAAGATCGCCACGAATTCCGAAATGTATGAGCACATGAAGGAAGATATGGACATTAATTGCGGTGGCATTGTCACCGGCAATGAGACGATCGAGGAAGCCGGCGCACGTATTTTTGACCATATTCTCGCGGTCGCATCCGGCCAGAAGACGCTGAGTGAGATTTATGACTATGGCGATAACGAGTTCGTGCCGTGGCAGGTCGGTGCGGTGACGTAAGTTTTTCCGCTCAGAGCGGCAAGACGGCCAACGTTCCGTGAGTAACGTGTCTCTCCGCTTTTACGTGATCGGCAAAATGCCTGACATCGTCCGTTTTGCTCTTGAGGATACTGACTTCCAGGCATCGATCATGATCAAGATGCACATGCATGCTGGCGACCGAGATGTTGTGATGATCGTGATGGGTATTGGTCAGCTTTTTGGAGAGGTCGCGGGCACTGTGATCATAGGTGTAGCTTAGCACTCCCACACAGGCTTCCATCTGGCCTTCTTCCAGCGATGCCTGCTGCAACCCGGTTCGGGCAAGATCACGCAGCGCCTCGGAACGGTTTTGATATCCCTTGATCTCGATCATCCGATCCAGCGCCGCCATGAGATCATCGTCAATCGTTATGGTAATCCGCTGCATAGCCTTACCTCCGCGCAAATATTGTCCATGCGTGTTTGTTCTCGCTTCGGATCGCAATTTTGTCCAGCCGTTTAGAGCGTGTTTCGATCTGATTGAATCAGATCGGCGCTCTAATCCTTTGTTTTGACGCGTATCTTTTCCGAAAACCGTTTCACACTTTTCGGGATGCGCTCTAATGAAATTGACATGTCGCCGTTGACTCTGACTGTATATGATGTTTTTAGCAAATAATCATACTTACTACTTGATTCATTAGAGGCTTATAGATGTTGACGGATAGGTTGCGCGGGCTGATACTCGCATTTGCTTTTGTTTCTGTAGCGTTTGTTTCCGGCGCTCATGCAGATCCAAAGCTGAATTTTTCCTGGCCGGTGAATGTAGGGCCGCTCAATCCGCACCTTTATTCTCCGAACCAGATGTTTGCCCAGAACATGGTTTACGAGCCGCTGGTTCATTATAATGCTGACGGCACCGTTGGCCCCTGGCTGGCAGAATCCTGGGAAGCGTTTCAGGATGGCCGATCCTACACATTCAAGCTTCGGGAGGACGTCAAGTTCTCGAATGGCGAGGTTTTCGATGCGGCTGCGGTCAAGGCAAATATTGATACCGTATTGCAAAACCGCCCACGTCATAACTGGCTCGAACTTGTTAACCAGATGGTCTCTGCCGAGGTTGTCGGTCCTTACAAGGTGCGGATTAATCTCAAAAAACCTTATTACCCGTTATTGCAGGAGCTTTCCCTGCCGCGCCCCTTCCGCTTCATTGCCCCGTCGCAGTTCAAAAATGGCGGCACCGCAGATGGCATTGTGGCGCCGATTGGTACGGGTCCGTGGAAATTGACCGAGACCAAACTTGGCGAGCACGACGTATTTACCCGCAATGATAGCTACTGGGGTCCCAAGCCTGCTTATGAGCAGATAACTGTCAAGGTGATACCCGATCCGAATACACGGGCGATTGCCTTCGAGGCTGGCGAAATAGACCTGATCTATGGAACGGAAGGGCCGATTTCCCCCGATACTTTCGAGCGCTTCCAGAAAATGGGCATCTATAATACTGAGCTTTCGGAGCCGTTAGAAACGTGCGTTTTGGCGATCAACACCAATCACGGCGCAACAAAAGACCTCGCTGTCCGCAAGGCCATCAATCATGCAGTCGATAAGGACACGATGATTGCCACCGTGCTCTACGGGACACAGAAGCGTGCAGATACCCTGTTTGCCGATAATGTTCCCTACGCCAATATCGGCCTGAAGCCTTATGCTTTCGACCCGGCTCTGGCTGCCCGGCTTCTGGATGAAGCCGGATGGACAGCCAAGGCAAGCGGCGATATCCGGGAGAAGGATGGGCAGCCTCTGGCGATCGAGTTGTGCTTCATCGGCACGGATGCGATCAGCAAATCGATGGCCGAGATCGTGCAGGCGGATCTGCGTAAGGTCGGTATCGATGTCAAGCTGACGGGCGAGGAGGAAAGCAGCATCTATGCTCGCCAGCGCGATGGTCGTTTCGATATGATTTTCAACCAGACCTGGGGTGCGCCCTACGATCCGCACGCTTTTGTCAGCTCCATGCGCGTTCCCTCCCATGCCGATTATCAGGCGCAGCTCGGCCTGCCGGACAAGGCGAAAATCGATGCGGAGATCGGTCAGGTTCTTGTCTCGACTGATGAGACGGCAAGGCAGGCGCTTTACAAGGATATCCTGACCCGTCTTCACGAGGAAGCGGTTTACCTTCCGCTCACCTCTGTCACCGCGATGGCGGTTGCGAAACCTGAGGTCGGCAAAATCACATTCGGAGCGATGTCGAGCGAGATCCCCTTTGAGAAACTGACCCCGAAGGCGAACTGAGGTGTTCGCCTTCATTATCCGCCGGGTGATCCTGCTTGTCCCGATGTTGTTCGGGGCATCGCTGGTCATTTTCCTGATGCTGCGGCTTGGCCCGAGCGACCCCGCCATGGATTATCTGCGCCTGTCGAAAGTGCCTCAACGCCGCAGGCGTTGGAGAGCGCCCGCCAGATGCTCGGGCTGGATCGGGCAATTACGACCCAGTATTTCGACTGGCTTGGAAAGGCGCTCCATGGTGATTTCGGGATATCGTTTGCGACCCAACGGCCGGTCTGCCGGATTTGCTCTACTTCTTGCCGGCCACGCTTCAGCTTGCAGGTGTCGCGCTTGTGCTGACACTCGGCCTGTCCATTCCGCTCGGTATGTGGGCGGCCCGACACCGGGAGGGCTGGCAGGATCAGGTGGTCCGGTTTGTTGCCTTCCTTGGCGTATCCATGCCCAACTTCTGGCTCGGCTTCCTGTTGGTTCTGGTGTTTTCCATCCAGCTTGGCTGGTTGCCGCCAATGGGGCGCGGCGGCTTTGCGCATATGATTATGCCAGCCATCGCGATTTCCTTCATGTCGCTCTCCATCAATGCGCGCTTGCTGAGGGCCAGTATGCTGGAAGTGTCAGGACAAAGGCATGTGCGTTATGCCCGCCTGCGCGGCCTGTCTGAGCGCAGTGTAGAGCGCAGCCATGTGCTAAGAAATGCCTGGCTGCCGATCATCACGGCAACGGGGATGCATATCGGTGAACTGATCGGCGGTACACTGGTCATCGAAAGCATTTTTGGCTGGCCGGGCGTTGGGCGCTATGCCGTCTCGGCCATCCTGAACCGCGACTATCCCGTTATCCAGTGTTTTACGCTGGTTATGGTGACGATCTTTGTCATCTGCAATCTGATCGTGGATGTCGTTTATGCCTGGGCCGATCCGCGCATCCGCCTTTCTGCGGAGGGTGCGGAATGAGTGATTCAGCTTCCATGGTTTGTGCCTCGAAGACGGGCTTTCTGTCGGTTCCGCGGCAGTGGCCGGTTCGTCTTGCCTGCATCATTGTCCTGTTATTATTGGTCGCGGCTGTCGCTGGCCCCTGGATTACCCCTTATAACCCGGATGATGTCGATCTGGTGCGCCGGCTTCAATCACCAAGCCTTGCCCATCGGGTGGGCACCGATCACCTTGGCCGCAACATGCTCTCACGCCTGATCGCAGGTGTGCGGGTATCGCTCGGTTCTGTTGTCATCACCCTGGCGCTGATCCTGGCCATGGGAATTGTCATCGGGGGCGCGGCGGGCTTTCTCGGCGGGCGGGCGGATCAGGTCATCATGCGCATCACCGATGTGTTTCTCACCTTTCCAACGCTGGTGCTGGCTCTGTTCATGGTCGGTATGCTCGGGACGGGGCTGGTGAATGTCATACTTGCCATCGCCTTGTCGCACTGGGCCTGGTATGCGCGGATCGTACGCGGCATCGTAATGTCGCTCAGGCATCGGGAGTTTCTGCTTGCCGCGCGGATGAGCGGCGCGGGTCCGGTCCGCACCTTCTGGGAGCATCTTCTGCCTGCAACCTTTTCACAGCTTGTCGTCCTGGCAACCCTTGATGTCGGGCATATCATGCTCCACGTCTCGGGCCTGTCTTTTCTCGGGCTTGGCGTCACGCCGCCGACCGCGGAATGGGGCGTGATGATCAACGATGCCCGCCAGTTCGTCTGGACCGCACCGATGCTGATCCTGTGGCCGGGGCTGGCGCTGTTTTTGAGCGTCATGGCCTTCAACATTCTGGGGGACGCCTTGCGTGACAGCCTCGACCCGCATCTCAAGGCGGAGCACAGCCATTGACCAGGAAGACACTCGCCATTGAAGGCCTGACCGCGACCACCGTGATAGACGGGCAGCAGCGCGTCCTTGTCGATAATCTTTCTCTTGGCGTTCAACGCGGACGCATTCTCGCACTGGTCGGAGCAAGCGGTTCCGGCAAGTCGATGACCTGTTCGGCAGCACTTGGTGTCCTGCCGCCCGGCGTCACGGCCTCGCGCGGGCGTGTGACGATAGATGGGGTTCCTTATGCGGCAAACGCGCTGCGCGGGCGGCATGTCGCGACCATCATGCAAAACCCGCGCAGCGCCTTTAATCCTGTTCGCACCATGCGCGACCATGCCATCGAGACCCTTCAGGCGCTTGGCAAGCTCAGTTCAAATCCGCAGGATCAGATAGTGCATTGTATGCGGGCGGCCGGGCTGGAAGACGTTAAAACCATCCTCTCCTTACATCCGTTCGAGATGAGCGGCGGCATGTTGCAGCGGATGATGATTGCGCTGGCGCTGCTCAGTGAGGCGCCATTCCTGTTTGCCGATGAGCCGACCACCGATCTTGATCTCGTCGTCCAGCTTCGGGTTCTGGAGCTTCTGGAAAAACTGGTCGAGGAACGCGACCTCGGCATTCTTCTTGTAACCCATGATATGGGCGTCGTCGCTAGACTGGCCCATGATGTCGCCGTCCTCGATCATGGCCGCCTTATCGAACAGGCCCCGGTGATGGATATCTTTCAAACGCCCGGACATGAGGTCACACGCATGCTGGTCAGCGCGCATCTGTCGCTCTACGGTATGGAGCTCAATGCATGAGCCTGATCAGCGCAGACAATATCGTCAAAATCTATCAATCACATTCGCTCGTGGGTGCGAGCGCGCGTAAGACTATGCTGCATGATATATCGATTTCTATCGGGCAAGGGGAGACGGTTGCCCTTCTTGGCCGAAGTGGTTGCGGCAAGAGCACGCTTGCCCGGTTGCTGGTGGGGCTGGAACGGCCAACTTCCGGCGAGGTCCGGTTCAGGGGCGTGCCCCTGACAAAACTCGACCGTTCAGGCATGAAGGCGTTCCGGCGCGAGGTCCAGCTCATTTTTCAGGATTCGCCCGGCGCCGTGAATGCCCGCTCCAGCGTTCGGGCGATCATTGGGGAGCCTCTGCGGCATCTTACTTCTCTGGATGAAACCCGCAGAGAAGAGCGTATTCAGGAGCTTTTGAGGCTGGTTGAGTTGCCACCGGAAATCGCTGACCGCCTGCCTGCCCAGGTCAGTGGCGGGCAGTTGCAGCGGATTTGTATTGCCCGTGCCCTGGCTGTTAATCCAAAGCTGATTATCCTCGATGAAGCGGTTTCCAATCTCGACATTCATCTTCAGGCATCCGCGCTGGCGCTTCTGACCAAACTGCAACAGGAAGGCGGCATAGCCTATCTCTTCGTCACGCATGATTTGAGGCTGGTGCAAAAGTTTGCCGCAAGGTGCCTCGTTATGGACGAAGGGCAAATCGTGGAAGAGATCAAAACGGCCGACCTCGACAGTATGAGGCACCCGGCATCGCGCCTTTTACGCGAGGCCGTGCTGCCGCCGCTGCCTGTTCGGGCTGTAGAGACCAATTAGAGCGCATCCCGAAAACTGTGAAACGGTTTTTGGAAAAGATGCGCGTCAAAACAAAGGATTAGAGCGCCGATCTGACTGGATCAGATCGGCGTTTTGGAGCAGTTCCTATTTTAACAGATCGCCGAAATCGCTCTAATAAGAACGAGGCATGCCCAGAACATGCTCGGCTATGTATGAGAGGATAAGGTTGGTCGAGATTGGTGCCACCTGATAAAGGCGGGTCTCGCGGAATTTGCGTTCAACATCATATTCTTCGGCAAATCCAAAACCGCCATGCGTTTGAACGCAGGCATTTGCAGCCTCAAATGATGCATCGGCAGCAAGCATTTTTGCCATATTCGCCTCAGCACCCGGATTCTGGCCTGCTTCATACAAAGCCAGAGCAGATTGCACCATAAGTTCAGCGGCCCGCATGTTTGCATAAGCTTTCGCTATCGGAAACTGGATACCCTGGTTTTGTCCGATCGGACGCCCAAATATCGATCGCTCCTTGGCGTAATTTACTGATTTCTGCGTAAACCATTTTGCGTCGCCAATACATTCGGCTGCGATCAGAATTCGCTCGGCGTTCATTCCCGAAAGAATATAGCGAAAGCCTTTGCCTTCCTCGCCGATCAAGTTTGATACGGGTACGCGAAGATTGTCGAAGAAAACTTCGGTCGTGGCATGGTTCATCATCGTTCTAATGGGGCGGATGGTAAGACCATTATTCTTTGCTTTCGCCATATCGACGATAAGGACAGAAAGGCCGTCGGTTTTCTTCATTCCATCCGTCAGGGGGGAGGTCCGCGCCAGCAACAACATGAGGTCCGAGTATTCTGCGCGGCTCGTCCATATTTTCTGGCCATTGATGATAAATTCATCACCCTCACGGCGAGCTGTGGTTTTAAGTGCGCCCGTATCCGTTCCGCTGGTCGGCTCGGTCACGCCAAACGCTTGCAATCGGAGCTCACCCGATGCAATTTTGGGCAGATAACAGGCTTTTTGCTCGTCTGATCCGTGCCTCAGGAGGGTGCCCATCGTGTACATCTGGGCGTGACATGCACCGCCATTGCAGCCCGATTTTTGTATTTCTTCCAGTACGGCTGCTGCCGCCGATAGCGGCAAACCGGCTCCGCCATACTCTTCAGGAATAAGGATCGAGAGCCATCCTGCCTCAGTCAACGCATTCACAAATTCGTTGGGATAGGCCATCTCACGATCGATTTTACGCCAGTACTCGCCCGGAAACCTTTGGCAAAGCTTGAAAACGGCCTCGCGAATGTCCGTATAATCATCCACTGCAACATGCATGTCCATGATCTCCTTATTCCCCCGCAATAACAGCTACATCGCGCAACCCATATCGACAAGGAAAGAGAAGTGAGAACAGATATACCAGTCTGCTATAGCTTGTTGATTGCGAGAATGACTAAACCATGGCTTTCGGGAGAGAGAACCGCTTATGCGGGAATCCGTCCAGTGAACTGATTTCCCCGCGTAGGCGTTTCACACTTTTGGCTCGAAAATGCTGTAGAGCGGTTCCTGTTTTAACAGAATCGCCGGAACCGCTCTAACTATTTGTTTTGTCGCATTATCCGACGCAAAACCGTTTCACACTTTTGCTGGAAATGCTTTAGATTTCCGTCAGTATGCGGCCTGAACAAACACCTTCTTCAACAAGCTTTTTGACAGTCGATGCGATGACCTGCCCGCTGAAGCGGGCAAGCCGGGAGACAGGGCGGTGCGTTGGATATGAAATAATCAGGCGGCGTACGGGTACTGGGTCCACAATTGGCACGGCACACAGTTTTCCGGCATTTAACTCCTCCCTGATCGGGGCCAGAGGAAGGACAGTCACACCATGATTATTCTGGACAATTGATTTCAACGTTGAATAACTGTCAGCCTCAAACTTCACGTTGAGGGTGATACCCGCTTCTTGTGCGTATTTTTCAAGCAGTGACCGCAAGCCGTTTCCGATACTGGGTAGAAGCAAACGTTCCTTTTCCAGTTCGCTGAAAGTAATCTGACGGCCTCGTACCTTATCGAAATTTGCAGGACCAATGAGGAACAGCGCTTCTTCCAAAAGCGGTTGGATATGAAATGATCGCGCATTCTTCGGATTATAGAGGATCGCGGCATCGATATCGCCTCTGTGGAGCCAGTCGACCAAATAGCCGGAATAGGCGTTGACTATGCGTAATGTCGCGTCCGGATGGGTTTCTTGAAAGGTCGATACCAGCGGTTCGGACAGAATATCAGAAGCGGTTGGAGGCATTCCTATCGAAACATGTCCCCGTAGCGGCGCATTCTCGTCTTGGGCGAGCACGCGGATTTCTTCCATCTCCGCCATAATTCGCTGCGCGTGACGCAGAACGTCATGCCCCTTCTCGGTGGCGATCGAACAGCCGCGTTCCCAACTCCTGTTCCAGCAGCCTTATTTGTCTGCTCAGGGCCGGTTGGGCAATACGCAACCGATCAGCCGCCTTTGAGAGGCTTCCAAGCTCAGCCACGTAAATCAGTGTTCTAAGTTGCGATATATCCATCGGCTATACGATATCGCTATAATTGTTTGAACTACATCAAGGTTTTCAAAGGCTATCTGGTTTAAAGTGCATCCTGAAAAGTGTGAAACGGTTTTTAAAAAAGATGCGCGTCAAAACAAAGGATTAGAGCGCCGATCTGATTCAATCAGATCGAAACGCGCTCTAAGGTATATGGCATTTCTTTGCATCTGATTTGTCCGGCTCGGGAAATCATCCATCGACATGGCCCCTTGGCGCAATTTCAAAACAGTGGAATTCGCCATGATCAAAGGGGCAACCAGTTCAAAAACCGGCACTTTCTGGAACCTATAGGGAATATTCCGCCAGCCGAAGCGAAAGATCGAGGCTACGCCGTGCTGGACGAGACAGCCATAGCCATGCCAAGGCGTAAGGAACAAACCAAGGCGACGTTTACAACAGCCACAAGCAAATCGGTCGCACGAACTTGTGAATTTTTGACGTTTACGGAAACGTCAAAGTACGCTAGTTTTGGCCGGAATTGGATTGATCACTATACGGGCGGGGGGAAGTGATCGGCCAAAAGGCAGCAAAAATGGCTGATTTTCGGGTGAAAAGGGCCTTTTTCTGCAACAAGCATGTTGCCATGGCGATTCCGCCCTTATGTGACCAATCATGCATGAACGTGGTTGGAAGCATTTTCCGCCAAGGGCGAAAAATGCGCAAGGTTATTGATTTGGAGGATCTCGATGCCAAGTTATCGCGCGCCGGTTGAGGATACGAATTTCGTTCTCAACGACGTTTTGAATTATCAGCGTTACAACAATCTGCCGGGCTTTGCCGAAGCAGCGCCCGATGTCGTCGAGGCAATCCTGTCGGAAGGCGCAAAGCTGGCTGAAGGCACGCTCTTCCCCGTCAACCAGACGGCGGATCGCGAAGGCTGCACCCGTCATGCGGATGGCTCCGTCACCACGCCCAAGGGCTACAAGGAAGCCTATAATCTCTATCGCGAAGGCGGCTGGCTCGGCCTTGCGGTGCCGGAGCAATATGGCGGGCAGGGGCTTCCCTATCTGCTGCACACTGCCGTCGGCGAATATATGTCGTCGGCCAATATGGCGCTCACCATGTATCCGGGCCTGACGCAAGGCGCGATCGCCGCGATCCTCACCCACGGCACCGACGAGCAGAAGGACACCTATCTGCCGAAGATGGTGGAGGGCACCTGGACCGGCACGATGAACCTGACCGAGCCGCATTGCGGCACCGATCTGGGGCTCCTGCGCACCAGCGCTGTGCCGCAAGCCGATGGCACTTACAAGATCTCCGGCCAGAAGATTTTTATCTCGGCTGGCGAACACGACATGTCGGAAAACATCATCCATCTGGTGCTGGCCCGTATCGAGGGCGCGCCGGAAGGCGTGAAGGGTATTTCGCTGTTCATCGTGCCGAAGTTCATTCTTGATGAAAACGGCAATCCCGGCACCCGCAATGGCGTTTCCTGCGGTTCCATCGAAGAAAAGATGGGCATCCATGGCAATGCCACCTGCGTCATGAATTATGATGAGGCGACCGGCTATCTGATCGGCGAGGCCAACAAGGGCCTGCGCGCCATGTTCACCATGATGAACGAAGCGCGCCTCGGTGTGGCCTTGCAGGGCCTTTCCATCGCCGAAACGGCCTATCAGAACGCGGTGATCTATGCGCGCGAACGCATTCAGGGCCGCGCGCTTTCAGGTGCTGTAGCGCCGGAAAAGAAAGCCGATCCGATCATCGTCCATCCCGATATCCGCCGCAACCTCATGAATATCCGCGCTTTCAACGAGGCCGGTCGTGCGCTTATCCTGTGGATTGCGCTTCATTCCGATATTGCGCATCGCTCTGGTGACGAGGCCGAACGTCAGGCTGCCGATGATCTGGTCGGCCTTTTGACGCCGGTTTTGAAGGGCGTTCTGACAGACAAGGGTTTTGAACATGCCGTCATGGCGCAGCAGGTTTTCGGCGGCCATGGCTATATCGAAGAACAGGGCATGAGCCAGTATGTGCGCGATGCGCGCATTGCCATGATCTATGAAGGTGCGAACGGCATTCAGGCGCTCGACCTCGTCGGCCGTAAGCTGGCGCTGAACGGTGGCCGCGCCATCACTGCCTTCTTCAAGGAAGTGGGCGAGTTCTGCGAAACCAATCGCGAAAATGAAAAGCTCTCCTTCTTCACCAAATATCTGAAGAAGGGCGTCAACGACCTTCAGGCCGCAACCATGTGGCTGATGCAGAATGCAATGGCCAAGCCCGATAATGCGGGTGCTGCCTCCAATGATTACATGCATCTCTTCGGTCTGGTGGCGCTGGGCTATATGTGGGCGCGCATGGCCAAGGTCGCAGAAGAAAAGCTGGCTGCGGGTGAAGGCAACAAGGCGTTTTTCGAGGCAAAACTCGTCACCGCGCGCTATTATTTCGAGCGGATCATGCCCGAAAGCGTTACGCATCTGGCGCGCATCCAGTCGGGTGCGGATAGCATGATGGCGCTTAACGCGGGCACATTCTGAGGCTTTTTGATTTGAGCCGGTGCCGGGGGCACCGGCGGGCCAAATTTGGCTGGAAGGAGCAAACATGGCTGAGGCTTATATTTACGATCACGTGCGCACGCCGCGCGGGCGCGGCAAGAAGGACGGCTCCCTGCACGAAGTGCCTGCCGTTCGTCTGGGCGCGAAGGTTCTGGAATCCCTGCGCGACCGCAACGGCATCGACACCGCCAAGGTCGATGACATTATTTTCGGCTGCGTCGATCCGGTCGGCGAAGCAGGCGCGGTCATTCCGCGTTCGGCGGCTTTCGAGGCCGGTTATGATTTCAAGGCGCCGGGCATCCAGATTTCGCGCTTCTGCGCTTCGGGCCTTGATGCCATCAATCTGGCCGCTGCCAAGGTGGCATTCGGTTCGGATGATCTGGTGATTGCGGGCGGCGTGGAAAGCATGTCGCGCGTCGGCATGGGCATGTCGGGCGGCGCCTGGTACATGGACCCATCGGTTGGCTTCCCCGGCTATTTCATGCCGCAGGGCGTTTCCGCCGACCTGATTGCCACCAAATACGGTTTCAGCCGCGATGATGTCGATGCCTATGCTGTCGAAAGCCAGAAGCGCGCTGCCAATTCGTGGGAAAAGGGCTATTTCAAGAATTCGGTCATCACGATCAAGGACCAGAACGGCCTCACCATTCTCGACCGTGACGAGCATATGCGCCCCGGCACCGACATGCAGGCGCTGGGCCAGTTGAGCCCGTCCTTCGTGATGCCGGGCGAAATGGGTGGCTTCAATGCTGTCGGCATTCAGGCGCACCCGGAAATCGAAACCGTCAACCATGTCCACCATGCCGGCAATTCGTCGGGCATCGTGGATGGCGCGGCGGGGGTTCTCGTCGGCTCCAGGAAGGCTGGCAAGGCCTTCGATATCAAGCCGCGCGCGCGCATTCGTGCTTTTGCCAATATCGGTTCGGAACCGGCGCTTATGCTGACCGGCCCGGTCGATGTGACGGAAAAGCTGCTGAAACAGGCCAAGATGAAGATTTCGGACATTGATCTGTTCGAGTTGAACGAAGCCTTCGCCGCGGTGGTCCTGCGCTATATGCAGGCTTTCGATATTCCGCACGACAAGATCAACGTCAATGGCGGCGCCATTGCCATGGGCCATCCGCTCGGTGCCACCGGCGCGATGATCCTCGGCACGGTGCTGGATGAACTGGAACGCCGCAATCTCAATACCGCTCTGGTGACGCTGTGCATCGGTGCCGGTATGGGCACGGCCACGATCATCGAGCGGGTGTAAGGGGAGGTTCAGACAATGGCTTATGTAAATTTCAAGGTTGAAACCGACGCCGACGGCATTGCTCTCGTTACATGGGACATGCCCGAAAAGTCGATGAATGTCTTCACCGTCGATGCGATGCAGGAACTGAATGCAATCATCGATGCGGTGATAGCTGACGACAAGATCAAGGGTGTTGTCATCACCTCCGGCAAGGAAACCTTCTCCGGCGGTGCCGACCTGACCATGCTGGAAGGCATGTTCAAGGAATTCCAGAAGCAGAAGGTCAAGGACCCCGAAGGCGCGGTCCAGACCCTGTTCGACAATGTCGGCAAGATGAGCGGCCTGTTCCGTAAGCTTGAAACCTGCGGCAAACCGTGGGTTTCGGCCATCAACGGCACCTGCATGGGCGGCGCATTTGAAATGTCGCTCGCCTGCCATGCGCGTGCGGCGTCCGATGCGCCGGGCGTGAAGATGGCCCTGCCGGAAGTGAAGGTCGGCCTTTTCCCCGGTGCTGGCGGCACGCAGCGCGTTCCGCGCCTTGCCAACCAGCAGGACGCGCTTCAGATGATGACGACGGGTTCAAGCCTCACCGCGCAGCGCGCCAAGGCTATGGGCCTTGTCACCGAGATTGCTCCGGCCAAGAAGCTGGTCGAAACAGCCAAGAAGCTCATCAAGGGTGGCCTCAAGCCGGTTCAGCCCTGGGATGAAAAGGGCTTCAAGCTGCCGGGCGGCGCGATTTATTCGGCTGCCGGTGCAAACCTCTGGCCTGCCGCGACCGCCATCCTGCGTCGCGAAACATCGGGTAATTATCCGGCGGCACTCGCCATTTTGAAGTCGGTTTATGAGGGCCTTCTGGTGCCTTTCGACACCGGCCTCAAGATTGAACAGCGCTATTTCACCGAAATCCTCCAGACGACCGAAGCGGGCATGATGATCCGCTCGCTCTTCGTGTCGTTGCAGGAGTTGAACAAGGGTGCGCGCCGTCCGGTTGACGAAAAGCCGACCAGGCTCAAGAAGATCGGCGTCATCGGCGCGGGCTTCATGGGTGCAGGCATTGCCTATGTGACGGCGAAGGCCGGTATTCCGGTCGTGCTGATCGACCGCGATCAGGAATCTGCCGACAAGGGCAAGGCCCACACGGCAGACCTAATCACCAAGGAAATGCAGAAGGGCCGTGCCACCGAGGCCGACAAGGAAAAACTTCTGTCGCTCATCACAGCAACGCCGGATTATGCCCAGCTTGAAGGTGCTGATCTGGTGATTGAAGCCGTGTTCGAGGACCGCGAAGTCAAGCGCGTTGCGACCGAGAAGGCCGAGGAAGTGCTGAAATCTTCCGCAGTCTTCGCCTCCAACACCTCGACCCTGCCGATCACCGGTCTTGCCAAAGTGTCGAAGCGTCCGAAGAATTTTATCGGCATCCACTTCTTCTCGCCTGTCGACAAGATGATGCTGGTGGAAGTGATCCTCGGCAAGAAGACCTCTGACAAGGCATTGGCCGTAGCACTCGATTATGTCCGTGCGATCAAGAAGACGCCGATCGTCGTCAACGATACGCGCGGCTTCTACGTCAACCGTTGCGTGCTGCGCTATATGTCGGAAGCCTACAACATGCTTGTTGAAGGCGTCCCGGCGGCGATGATCGAAAATGCCGCCCGCATGGCCGGTATGCCGGTCGGCCCGCTTGCGCTCAACGACGAAACGGCCATCGACCTGTCGCAGAAGATCCTGAAAGCCACGCTTGCCGATCTTGGTCCGAAGGCCGTTGACCCGCGCCATGTGGAATTGGTGGACAAGCTTGTCAACGAGTTCGACCGCAAGGGCCGCAAGAATGGCAAGGGCTTCTACGATTATCCGGCAAAGCCTGCCAAGAAGCATTTGTGGCCGGGTCTGAAAGACCTCTATCCGCAGCAGAACCCGGACAAGATCGATGTGAAGGAGCTTAAAGAGCGCTTCCTCGTCACCATCGCTCTGGAAGCTGCCCGCGTGATGGAAGAAGGCATTGTGACCGATCCGCGTGAAGCCGATGTCGGCTCCATCCTCGCCTTCGGTTTCGCGCCTTATACGGGCGGCACGCTCTCCTATATCGACGGTATGGGCGCGAAGAAATTCGTCCAGCTCGCCAAGGATTTGCAGAAGAAATATGGCGCACAGTTCAAGGCGCCGAAGCTTCTGCTCGATATGGCCGAGAACGGCGAAACCTTCTACCAGCGTTTCAATCCCTATAAGGGCGAAACGAAAAAAGCAGCCTGACCGGCGGCTCCACCAACCCATCAAGCGCGGCGTATCTCACGCCGCGCTTTTTTTGTTGCTCATCATAAATAAGAAAATTTTCCCTGACAATTTACCTATCTTGCGTAAATCGCTGGTTTTCAGTAGTTTGCTACAGAGTATGGGATGGAGGCCTAGGTTTAAAATCCTCTTGCAGCCTGCCTCCTGAAAGTGGAAACGGTTTCGAGACACAGGCGTCTTAACTTGGCGGATCGTACTATGTTTTCTCACGAGAGCGTCTGGGCGGCGATAGACGCATTGGCGGAGCGCCACTCCTTGAGTGCCTCCGGGCTTGCGCGCCGTGCCGGGCTAGATCCCACGACCTTCAACAAGTCCAAGCGTTACGCTGCTGACGGGCGCGCGCGCTGGCCTTCGACGGAATCGCTCGCCAAGGTGATGGAAGCCACCGGCGCGACCTTCGACGAGTTTATACGCCTCATTGCCGGAGTGGATAGCCTGCCCCGGCATCTGGGTGAATATACGCAAGACCCGCATCCAATTCCGCTGCTCGGCATGGCCAAGGCGGGGGCGGGCGGCTATTTCGACGATGCCGGTTTTCCTGCCGGGCAGGGCTGGGACATTGTGGAATTTCCGGCCCGCACGGGGGAAGGGGTATATGCGCTGGAAGTTTCGGGCGAGTCCATGTTGCCCCTTTACCGTGACGGCGATACGCTTATCGTTGCACCCAATGCGGCGGTGCGCCGGGGCGACCGCGTGGTGGTGCGAACCAGGGACGGAGAAGTGATGGCCAAGATACTGCACCGGCAGACACCCAGAACCATTGAGCTTCATTCGCTCAATCCCGAGCATCCCAATCGCATCTTTGAATCCAAGGATATCGAATGGATCGCCCGTATTCTCTGGGCGAGCCAGTAAATGATGCAGCGACGCGAAAAAAGCCATGCGCATTTCGTCTTCGGCAGTTTGGCCTGTCTTACCGGGGCCGTTCTGATAGCCGCTTTTGTCGCCCCTTTTTATGGTGCGCTGGATCGTCGGGTCGTGGTGATCGATTCCGGTAGCGCGGAAAAGAGCGATAAGGGTGCGAAGAACGGCATCGTGGTCGAACAGTTCGACTATAACGAGCCAGAAACAGCGCCTGAACTGGACACGGCACAGCAAGCTGTTCCGCAGCCCTCCCAGTCCGCGCCTGCGGAAGGCCAGCCGCCCGCGTGGAAGGAGAACGGCAAGGCAAACGATCACGTCAATGATACTGGCATGGAGCGCGAGGCGCCGCGCCCGCCGCTGAGCGACCTTGGCCTTGCATCGACACCCAAGCCGCCGGAACCGCAGCCACCGGCCACGTCTGTGGATGCTGGCGAGCAGATGCAGCTTTTGCAGCGGCCTGTTGCCGTGGCCGCCGGACGCCTTGAAAGCCAGGGCCGCACGATTGAATTGCAGGGTATCGAGATTGTCCCGGTCGAGCAGACCTGCGAAACCGCTTCCGGCGAAAGCTGGCCATGCGGCATGCAGGCGCGCACCGCCTTCCGGCAATGGCTGCGCTCCCGTGCCGTCATGTGCCGCCTGCCTGAAAATGACAGCGGCGCTGCGGTCTCCACCAAATGCATGCTGGGCAATGAGGATGCCGCCGCATGGCTGGTTGCCAATGGCTGGGCCAAGGCCGTTCCCGGCGGCACCTATGACGAAGCGGGCCGCAAGGCGGTGGAAGCGCATCTTGGCATTTTCGGTGACAAGCCCGATACGTCGCTGCTCAATCCGGAGTCCGATAGCGGCAATATGCTGGACAATCCTTCGCCGCTGGCTCCTGAACAGGAACCGCAGCCGTCCTCGCCATCGCTGCAACAAGGTGATTTTCCGCCGGCACCCGCAGCACAATGACGAATGGGGCTGAGCCCCTTTCAGTTCCGCTCATACAACGAAAAAGCCCCGCACGATGCGGAGCTTTTTCATTTCCTGTCTTGATGGTTACGCCAGTTCGCCAGCCAGCGCCTTTTTGATGAGCGCACGGGTTTCGTCGATACCGTAAAGCGCAACGAAGGAGCCGAAGCGGGGACCGCGCTCCTGACCGATCAGCACTTCATAGAGCATCTGGAAGAAGGAAACCGACACGCCGGGGCCGCCTTCCGGGCTCTTCTTGGTGTGGTCCTGATAGCGTTCGATGGCGCGGGCCACATCCAGAATGGCGTTTTGGATGACATTGCCATCGGTTCCCGCAGGCAGTTCGCCCAGCTTGGCATCCAGTGCTTCGAGTGCCGCGCGCTCCACATCGTCGGGTGCGCGGAATTTCTTGGTCGGCTTCACGAAATCGTTGAAGTAACGGATCGCATAACCCACGAGCGCGTCGAGTTCCGGGTTGTTTTCCGGTGTGACGCCCGGCACATGGCGCGAGATGAAGCCCCAGAGGACGGCCGGGCTTTCGGCGTTCGATGCACTCACAAGATTGAGCATCAGTGCAAAAGTAACCGGCAGGTCCGCCTTCGGAGGATTGCCGTAATGGATGTGCCAGACCGGATTGTTCAGCCGGTCTTTCCATTCCTGACGCGCATAGGCTGACAAATAGGTGAAATATTCATCCACCGTCTTCGGGATCACATCGAAATAGAGCTTCTTTGCGGTTTTCGGCTTCTGGAAATTATAGAGCGTGAGGCTTTCGGTCGGCGCATAGGCCAGCCATTCATCAATGGAAATACCGTTGCCCTTGGACTTGGAAATCTTTTGGCCAAGCTGGTCGAGGAACAGTTCATAGACAAAATGCTCCGGCGCGCGCCCGCCAAGAATTTCGCAGATACGGTCGTAAATGCCCGCATTCGTCTGGTGGTCCTTGCCGAACATTTCAAAATCGACGCCAAGAGCCGCCCAGCGCATACCGAAATCCGGCTTCCACTGCAATTTCACCTTGCCGCCAGTGACGGAAAGCGTGGTTTCCTCACCGTCTTCATCATCAAAGGTGATGGTACCCGCCTTGGCGTCCACCTTTTTCATCGGCACATAAAGCACTCGCCCGGACTTGGGCGAAATCGGCAGGAAGGGGCTGTAGGTCGCTTGGCGTTCTTCGCCCAGCGTCGGCAGCATCACCTTCATGATGTCGTCATAGCGTTCCACGGCCTTGAGCAGCACCGTATCGAACCTGCCGGAGCGGTAATATTCTGTCGCACTGGCGAACTCGTAATCGAAGCCGAAAGTGTCCAGGAAGCGGCACAGCATCGCATTATTGTGTTCAGCAAAGCTCTTGTAATCGCCACCGAACGGGTTCGGCACCGAGGAAAGCGGCATTTGCAGATAGGGTTCGAGCGCGGCCCTGTCCGGCACATTGTCGGGCACCTTGCGCATTCCGTCGAGATCGTCGGAAAAGCAGATGAGGCGCGTCTTCACCTTGTCTTGCGTCAAAATGCGAAAGGCATGGCGCACCATCGAGGTGCGCGCCACTTCACCGAATGTGCCGATATGCGGCAGGCCTGAAGGGCCATAGCCGGTTTCAAAGATCACCGTTTCGGGCAGGCCGGTTTTGGCGTAACGCTTGAGGATTTTTCTTGCCTCTTCAAAAGGCCATGCTTTCGCTTCCGCCGCCGCCGCGGTCAGTTCCGGGGTCAGCGTAATTTCGGGAAGGCGGTGCGAGGTCATGGTTTTATCCTGTGAAGGGCGTTATCCGTTGAAAACTTGTGCGCATGCAAGGCGCTATTGCTCTATGGCGCGGCAACCACTATCCGTCAACGGTCGCGACCGAATTTCCTTGCGTAACAGGGGGAGGCTTCCTAGTTTCCTGCCTTGAACGGATCGCAGGAAATGATTCCGGCCGTGTTGTGCAGGAGTATTCAATGAAACAGATCACGCCGCAGGAAGCCCTTGTCTACATCATGATAACGACATCGGCTGCGGATACGTCGATGACTGATGCGGAACTTTCTTCCATCGGCAATGTTGTTTCGCGCCTGCCGGTGTTTCAGGGTTTTGACAGGGATCGCCTGCCGAAGCTTGCCAGCGATTGCTATGCATTGCTGGCCTATGAAGATGGCCTGGAGAGAATCCTTGATCTGGCCCATGAAGCCCTGCCGGAGCGGCTTTACGATACGGCCTATGCGCTTGCTGTTGAAGTGGCTGCCGCCGACCTTCATGTCGAGCAGGAAGAACTGGAATTCCTGCAAATGCTGCGTGACCGCTGGACGCTGGACGAGTTGACGGTCGCTGCGATCGAACGCAGCGCCCGGGTGCGTTTCCGCAAGCTGTAAATCAAGGGGAGAGCATTTCCGGCAAAGCCGTTTCACGCTTTTACCGGAAATGTTCCAGCAATTATTCTGCCGGTTGGCAGGCAAATTGCAAGGCATTGCGGGTGCAGTCGCAACCGATATCGCGCAGTAGCCCATCTTTCAGATTATACATCCAGCCATGGACGATGATATCCTTTCCGTCCTTCCAGGCCGATTGCAGAACCGGCGTGCGTGACAGGCTTTCCACCTGCGATGAAACGCTCAATTCGCAAAGCCGGTCCAGCCGGTCCTGCGTGTTTTCTATGGTGTCCAGTTCCGCCTGATTGGCCTGCGCAATATCGCGAATGGGTTGCAGCCAATTGTCGATGATGCCATGGCCATAGCCATCCATTGCCGCGCGCACCCCACCGCAGCCATAATGTCCGCAAACGATGATATGCTTGATTTCCAGAACCCCGACGGCGAATTCCAGAACGGAAAGCAGGTTGAGATCGGCACGGTGGACGAAGACTTCGCCCGGCTGAAGGCCCGTCACCACATTGGCCGGAACGCGGCTGTCCGAACAGCCGATCCATAGAAATTCCGGGCGCTGCGACGATGACAGGCGGCTGAAATATTCAGGGTCTTTCTCCTGCTTTTCTGCTGCCCATTGACGGTTATGCTCGAAAAGCTCCGATAAAGTGCGCTGGTCTGGCGAATGATCGTTCTTCATGGGCATGCAACCTAAACGAATCTGGAAAATCAGTAATTGCGTTCAATCAACTTTGGTTCCAGCATGGCAAGGCGCATGAAATTGAGTGCATTTGAATCCGGGCGGCTTTAAAAGCCGCCCGGTTCAGCTTCTTCGGGGTGAAAACCGGATTGAATCAGTAGTAGGCGGGAAGCGCTCTTGCTTTTCGCATTTCCAGTACAGAACGCATCACGCGTGCTGCTTCTGCAAATGTCGAGTTGTCCCGCCACCGTTCGCTACGAACAAGCGTGGAGGGAACGATTTCCTTGAGGGCTTCCAGCGTATCGCGCGGCACCGTGTCGGTGCAATTCCACAAGCGCCTGAAAACAACGCTGATGCGCGTGATCTTACCATTGACCTGAACGACCGGCTCTTCCGAATCCAGAGGCCAGTCTTCGCAGGCATCGACCGCCTCATGAAAGGCATGATGCAGATAGATCGGTGCGTGACCGTCATGAAGCGGGGGCAGCAAACTGGACATTTCTGTCTCCTCTCTTCCGATTTGGTTCTGATTTTGCAGGTTGTGCTCACCTGTCCGCTGTTTACGAACCATGGTAAGCCATGATTAACCATGATCTACGTAAACGATAGTGTTTGGCAAGGGCTGATTTTCTTTGTATTGGTCTTGAATAGAAAAATAATTCATATTTATATGTAGAAATACTTTAATAATTGGCGGGCAAATAATTGTATATTCAATTTTATTGGCTGCCACATGAGGCGAAAAAGAGAAGCGATTTTCGATATTTATTGTCGCGGCAACGGATTTGGCCCTGCCATTTTGAGACGGCTGATATAGAAATAGGCCGTATCGAAGAAAAATGGGGCGGTAAGCATGTCTGGGTTTGTTGCGTCGCGCAGGGCGTTTCTCGTTGGCTCGACCTCTCTGGCGGCGCTCGCATTCTGGCCAAAAGCTACATGGGCAGCGCAAGAAGTGCAGAAGGGTGGGCGGCTGGTTGTGGCAGCGGATTCCGAGCCACGCAATCTGAACCCGGCCATTATCGCTTCCAACGGCGTATTTTTTGTGGCGAGCAAGGTGATCGAGCCTCTGGCGGAGGCTGCCTATGAAGGGCAAGGCGGTCTTGCGCCGCGTCTTGCCACAAGCTGGGAAGGCTCTGCCGACGGCCTTACAGCCACTTTTCGCTTGCGTGAAGGCGTCAACTGGCACGATGGCAAGCCGTTTACTTCAGCCGATGTCGCCTTTTCCGCGATGGAAGTCTGGAAGCCACTGCAAAACCTTGGCCGTGTCGTGTTCAAATCGCTGGAAAAGGTCGAGACGCCGGACGAACATACCGCAATCTTCCATTTTTCCGAGCCAACGCCATTTCAGCTCATCCGCAATGCGCTGCCTGCGCTGACCGCCGTTTTGCCAAAGCATGTCTTTGCCGGCACCGATATTGCCGCCAATCCGGCAAACGAAAAGCTCGCCGGCACGGGGCCGTTCAAATATGCAGAACACAAGACGGGCGAATATTATCGGCTGGTGAAAAATGCGGACTATTGGGGCGAGGGTGAGCCCTATCTGGATGAAGTAATCTACCGTGTGCTGCCGGATCGTGCGGCCGCGGCTGATGCGCTGGAAGCCGGGGAGATCGATCTTGCAGCTTTTTCCGCAGTGCCGCTTGCCGATCTCGACCGTATATCGAAAGTGCCGGGCCTTGCCGTTATTTCCAAAGGCTATGAAGGGCTGACCTATCAGCTTGTGGTGGAAATCAATCACCGTCGCAAGGAACTGGCAGACCTGAAGGTACGCCAGGCAATCGCCCATGCCATCGACCGCGATTTCGTGGTGAAGACGATTTTCCAGGGGTTTGCCGTGCCCTCGACCGGGCCGGTGCCGCGCTATGACAGCCAGTTCTATACGGATGATGTGCCGACCTATCCCTTTGATGTGAAAAAGGCGAACGCACTTTTGGATGAAGCGGGCTACAGGCGCGGCAAGGACGGAATGCGCTTTGCGCTCAAGCTTCTGCCTGCACCCTATTTCAACGAGACGAAGCAGTTCGGTGATTATCTGCGGCAGGCGCTTGCCGCCATCGGTATCGATGCGCACATCGTCAACAATGATGCCGCCGCGCATCAGAAGGCAGTCTATACGGATCACGATTTCGATCTCGCCATCGCGCCGACCGTCTATCGCGGCGATCCGGCCATTTCGACCACCATTCTGGTGGAAAGCGGCATTCCGGCGGGTGTTCCTTTCTCCAATCAGGGCGGCTATGCCAATGCCGAACTCGATGCATTGATTGCCAAAGCCGCAAGCACGACCGATGAAAAGGAACGCACCGCGCTCTACCAAAAATTCCAGCAGATGGTGGAAGCAGACCTGCCGCTCATCAATGTCGCGGAATGGGGGTTCATTACGGTTGCCAGCGAGCGCGTGAAAAATGTTTCCAACAATCCGCGCTGGGCGGTTTCCAACTGGGCTGACACATGGCTGGAACCATGATGAAGCAACCGGATTGATTGTATCTTGCTGACGTGAAACAGATTCTGGCCCTTTTGCGAAAACGTCTGGTTGGCAGCATGGTGGTGCTGCTGATTGTCGTGATCGGCTGTTTTTTCATGCTGGAAAGCGCACCGGGCGATGCGGTGGATGCCTATGGGGTCACATTCGGTGGCGATGTGGGGCAAATCGCCGAAATGCGCGCGCGCTGGGGGCTGGACCAGTCGGTCTGGCACAGGTTGGGTGCTTATCTGGCTGCTCTCGCGCAGGGCAATCTTGGCTGGTCGGTTAGCTTCAACCGTCCCATTTTTGACGTGATATCGGAGCGCCTTCCCAACACGCTTTTGCTGATGGGGGCAGCGACCGCGCTTTCCTTCGCTGTCGGCTCGTTTTTGGGTGTGGTTGCGGGGGCCAGACCCGGCAGTTTCCGCGACCGTTTTCTGTCCGTCGCATCGCTCGTCCTTTATGCCGTTCCGGGTTTCTGGCTGGCGCTTGTGCTGGTTATCCTGTTTTCGATCAAACTGCGCTGGCTGCCTTCCAGCGGCATCGAAACAATCGCTTCCGGCAAGCACGGGCTGGCGCGGGCAAGCGATATTGCGCGCCACCTGATCTTGCCGGTCGTCTCGCTGGCGGTGATTTATCTGGCGCTTTATCTGCGGGTCATGCGCGCGGCCATGGCCGATATATGGCGTATGGATTTCGTGCGTGCGCTGCGGGCAAGGGGCATTTCGCGACCCCGCATCGTGCTTTTTCATGTGGCGCGCAATGCGCTTTTGCCATTGGTGACAGTGCTTGGTGTGCAGGCTGCTTCCATGCTGGGCGGCAGTGTGGTGATAGAAAGCGTCTTTGCCGTGCCGGGCCTCGGACGCTTGGCGCAGGAGGCTGTCGCAAGCCGCGATACGCCGCTTCTGCTCGGTGTTATCATTACCAGTGCCCTGATGGTGATCCTTGTCAATTTCGTGATCGATCTCGTCTATCTCTGGCTCGACCCACGCATTGCGGCCGGGGGCAGGGCATGAGCGGGTTGAAACGTTATTTCGCAACAGGTGAAGGCATGGCAGGCGCAGCCATTCTGGTGCTCCTGATACTGGCAGCACTCTGCGCACCTTTGTTCTTTCCGGGCGATCCTTTAAGCATTGTATCAACACCGCTTATGCAACCATTTGAAAATGGAGACTTTCTCTTCGGGACGGACAGGCTGGGCCGCGATGTGCTGGCAGAGCTTTTTTATGGTGCGCGCACCTCACTTCTCGTGGGGCTTGCGGCGGCTTTCGCGGCAATTGTTCTGGGCAGCATAGTCGGGACGCTGGCTGGCTTTGCCGGGGGCTTCATTGATGAAGCCTTGATGCGTGTCGCGGAAGCATTTCAGACCGTGCCCGGTTTTCTGCTGGCGCTGGCGCTTGTAAGCATTGCAGGCCCGTCGCTGCCGGTGCTGATCGCGGCCATTGCGCTTTCAAGCTGGACGCAGGCCACGCGGCTCACACGCGCGCAGGTGCTTTCAATCCGTGAGAGCGACTATGTGGCCGCGGCGCGTGTTATCGGGATGCACCCGCTGGAAATCGCCTTCCGCCAGATTCTGCCCAACGCCCTGCCGCCGGTGCTGGCGCTGGTGCCGGTTATTGTTGCTTCGGCCATCCTGACCGAAGCGGCCTTGTCCTTTCTGGGGTTGGGCGATCCGAACCGGGTGACATGGGGCGGCATGATTGCCGAGGGGCGCACGGTTCTTCGCTCTGCCCCCTGGCTTTCCATCCTGCCGGGGGCGGCGCTGGCGCTCACGGTCGTCGGCGTTTATCTGGCGGGCGAGGGATTGACCGAGGCTATGTCCCGGCGCGAGGCGCAGCCATGAGCAAGCTCGTTCGTCTTGAAAAGCTTTCAGTGCGCTATGGGCGTGAAATGGCCCTGCAAAACATTGATCTCGATATTGCTTCGGGCGAAATATTGGCCGTGATTGGTGAAAGCGGCTCCGGGAAAAGCACGTTGGCGCTGGCCCTTGCCTCGCTTCTGCCTGCTGGCGCGCATGTTACCGGCGGCATGGAATGGGCGGCAGGCCGCTTACAGCCGGGGCGTGATATCGGCTTCATATTTCAGGATCCGGCATCAAGTTTTGATCCGCTGATGACGGTCGGGGCGCAGCTTGTCGAGACGATCCGCGCTCATGAAAACTCCGGCAGGGGGCAAGCGAGGGCAAAAGCTATCGCGCTTCTGGAACGTGTACATATTCCTGCACCGGATGAGAGCTTTCACCGCTATCCGCACCAGTTTTCCGGCGGGCAGAAGCAGCGCATCGCGGTTGCGCTCGCCATCGCGGCAAACTCGCGCCTTCTGATTGCCGATGAGCCGACGAGTGCGCTCGATACTATCGTGCAGAAGGAAATAACAGCCCTTTTGCAAAGGCTGGTGCGGGAAGACGGGATGACGCTCGTTTTCATCACGCATGATATTGCGCTTGCTTCGGGATTGGCGGATCGCATCGCGGTTTTTCGCCATGGGCGGCTTATCGAAACGGGAAGTGCGGCTTTTATTGTGGCCAAGCCGCAGACGGATTACACGAAGGCGCTTATCGCCGCCGTACCGGATTTGGAGGCGGTGCATGGCTGAACCGCTGTTGCAGGCGCGAAACCTTGTTTTCCGCTATGGCGGCAATCTTGCGCTGAACGATGTCAGCTTTGATATGGCATCGGGCGAAACGCTGGCGCTGGTGGGGCCTTCCGGCAGCGGCAAGTCCACGCTGGCGCGGGCGCTGTTGCGGCTTCATCCGCTTGCATCGGGCGCGATCCGTTTTGAGGGCGAGAACTGGCTGGCGCTTTCCGGCAGTGCGCTTCGCAGGCGCCGCGCACATATGCAACTGGTGTTTCAGGATCCGCTTTCCGCCTTCAATCCCCGCGCCAGCCTGCGCGACCTTTTGTACGAACCATTGCGCATCCATGGGATAAAGCGTGATATCGGCGAGCTTTTGCAAAAGGTGGGGCTTGATTCGGCGCTGGCTCAGCGCGGCGTTCACGAGGTTTCTGGCGGGCAGCGCCAGCGCGTGGCAATTGCCCGCGCGCTTGCCACGTCGCCCTCACTCATCGTGCTGGACGAAGCAGTATCTGCACTTGATGTCACTGTGCGCGGTGCAATTTTGAAGCTGTTGCGGGAAGTACAGAAGGCCGAAAACACGGCCTATCTCTTCATCACGCATGATCTTGGCGTCGCCGCGCAAATGGCAGACCGCATTGCGGTGATGGAACATGGGCGGATTGTCGAATGCCGCCCGACGCAGGAATTGATCGCAACACCACATGCGCCCATAACAAGGGCGCTGATTGAAGCGGTGCCGCGTTTAGAGCGGTTCCGGTTTTAACGGAATCGTTGAAACCGCTCTATCTCTTTGTTTTTACGCATTTCCCCGCATAGGCGCTTCGCACTTTTAGCTCGAAAATGTTCTAGCGGCTTAACTCTTGCCCAGCTCGACCGAACGCTTGTGTGCGGCTTTAACGGCTTCAGCCACGAGTTCTTTGAGCCGGTCGCCGCCCATCAGCACGTCAAGTGCCGCTGCTGTGGTGCCGTTCGGGCTTGTCACCTGTTCGCGCAGTTTTGACGGGCTGTCCGTGCTGGCATCTGCCAGCGCGCCGGCTCCCATCACTGTCTGCATGGCGAGGAGGGCGGCCGTTTCGCGCGGCAGGCCAAGGTTCACGCCCGCATCCGTCAGCGCCTCGATGAAGTGGAATATATAGGCCGGGCCGGAACCGGAAACGGCAGTTACCGCATCCATCAACCCTTCCTCATCCACGCTTGCCACCTTGCCGGAGGTTTTGAGAAGGCTTGTGACAAAGGCTTCATTTGCGTCACTCACATTGGCGTTCTTGAAGGTGACGAGCATACCCTTGCCGATGGCGGCGGGTGTGTTCGGCATACAGCGGATGACCGCAACGTCTTTGCCCAGATGGCTTTCAAACAGCGCGACCGGAATGCCAGCGGCGACGCTCACAAAGGTTGAAGCCGGTGCGAAGCGTTTATAGGCGGGCAGCACATTGGCCATCATCTGCGGCTTGACGGCAACCAGCACCATGCGTGGTTGAAGATCGGCGGGCAGGTCCGCCGCATCCGCATAGACATGTACATGGGCCAATGCTGCGCGCTCGCGCAGCGCCTCAGCCGGTTCCACCACATGGACGTCACCAGCTTTCAGGATGCCGCTGTCGAGCCAGCCTCTCAGCATGGCAAAGCCCATATTGCCGCAACCGACCAGAACTACCTTATCCTGCATGTTGATCGTTCCGCCTTTGGATCGCTGGAGTTGAAACCCATCATTGTTTGAAAAGGGGTATAGAGCATGTTCAAGCGGTAATTCCATGACTTTTTATGGATGGAGCAGTGCCTTTTTGTCTATGGCAACGCGTTTCAACGCCCACCGGTTGTAAAATTGTTGCAGCCGCAGGTAGTGCCCAAACGGGGGCAAACTTAAAAAATAGCGCAATTGTCGCGCTTTGAACGATTGTCATACGGCCCCATGACGCTTATGGGCATATGTGCGCAAACGACGTGATGCAGGATGCTGCATCATCTGCTGAAAACGGAGCGATCACGATGGCCCAATTGATCGATGGCAAGAAGCTCGCCGAGGATGTGGTTTCCACGGTGAAAACCGAAACCGAAAAACTTGTGGCAGCGACCGGCGTCGTTCCCGGTATTGCCGTGGTGATTGTCGGTGAAGACCCGGCAAGTCAGGTCTATGTTGCCTCGAAAAGCCGCAAGGCCAAGGAATGCGGCTTTCATTCCGTTCAGCACGACTTGCCGGAAACGGCTTCCGAACAAGAGCTTCTCAACCTGATCGAAGGCCTCAATAACGACCCCGCCATTCATGGCATTCTGGTTCAGTTGCCTTTGCCGGGGCACATTGATTCAGGCCGCGTGATCCAGACCATCGCTCCTGAAAAGGACGTGGACGGCTTCCACTTCATCAATGTGGGCAAGCTTGGCACCGGCGAGGTGGAAACGGCTTTCGTTCCCTGCACGCCAGCCGGCGCGATGATTATGATCGAGCGTGTGCATGGCCGCGACCTTTCCGGCCTCAATGCCGTGGTGATCGGGCGTTCCAATATTGTCGGCAAGCCGATGTTCAACCTCCTTCTGGCGGCAAATGCGACGGTGACGGTTGCGCATAGCCGCACCAAGGACCTGCCCGCGATTGCGCGCAATGCCGATATTCTGGTGGCGGCGGTGGGGCGTCCGCAAATGGTCAAGGGAGATTGGGTCAAGCCGGGCGCGACGGTGATCGATGTGGGTATCAACCGCATCCCGGCACCGGAGCGCGGCGAGGGCAAGACAAGGCTCGTCGGTGATGTCGATTTTGCCGAGGCTGAAAAGGTTGCAGGCGCGATCACGCCGGTTCCGGGCGGGGTTGGCCCAATGACCATCGCCATGCTGATGGCCAATACGCTCACCGCTGCCTGCCGCAGTGCAGGCATGAAAAAACCCGTTTTCTGATGCGGACGAGCCGCGCTTTATTCCGGCTTTGATGGTTTGAAAGGCAAAACAGCCGAAATTGCTGTTTTGCCTTCATTTTATTCGCGCTGTTTCAGAACACCGAGGCGCCTTCATCCGCCCGCCCGGCAATCTGGCGGAAGGCACGGAACAGCTCGCGGCCCATGCCATATTCGTTGCCGGAAAGATCGGGCCGCTCCTCGATACGGCTGTCGAGCACGGCCTGATTGAGCAAGACTTCCAGCGTGCCGTTGATTGCATCGAGGCGGATAATATCGCCGGTGCGGATTTTGCCGACCATGCCGCCATCAAGTGCTTCCGGCGTGACGTGGATGGCAGAGGGAACCTTGCCGGATGCACCGGACAGACGCCCATCGGTGACGAGCGCCACGCGCTGGCCGCGATCCTGAAGAATGCCCAGAACGGTCATCAGCTTGTGCAGTTCGGGCATGCCATTGGCTTTTGGCCCCTGATAACGCACCACGGCAATAAAATCGCCGGTGAGGTCGCCCGCCTTGAAAGCGGCCTGCAATTCCGCCTGATCGTTGAAGACTTTCGCGGGTGCTTCGATCACATGACGTTTCGGCTTTACGGCGGAAACCTTGATGATCGCATTGCCAATATTGCCGCTCAGCACCTTGATGCCGCCGGTTGGCTGGAATGGTGCGGCAATCTTGGCCAGAACCTTGTCGTCGCCGCTTTTTTCCGGCGCGGCTTCGCGCACGACGTTGCCGTCGGGGCCGAGCTTCGGCTCAATGGCATAGGGGCGCAGGCCTTCCCCCCAGACGGTGCGCACATCTTCATGCAGCAGGCCGCCGTCGAGGAGTTCGCGGATGAGGAAGCCCATGCCGCCTGCGGCGTGGAAATGGTTCACATCCGCAAGTCCGTTCGGATAGACGCGGGCCAGAAGCGGCACCACGTCTGATATCTGCGAAATATCGTGCCATGTCAGCTTGATGCCAGCCGCGGCGGCCATGGCGATCAGGTGGATTGTGTGGTTGGTGGAGCCGCCAGTGGCGTTCAGCCCGACCACGCCGTTGACGATGGATCGCTCATCAATCATCTCGCCAACCGGCGTATATTCATTGCCGAGCGCGGTGATGGCAAGCGCGCGCTTGGCAGCTTCGCGTGTCAGCGCATCGCGCAGCGGCGTTCCCGGATTGATGAATGATGCGCCGGGAAGATGCAGGCCCATGATCTCCATCAACATCTGGTTGGAGTTGGCGGTGCCGTAGAAGGTGCAGGTGCCAGGGCCGTGATAAGATTTCGATTCCGATTCCAGCAGTTCCGCCCGGCCCACCTTGCCTTCGGCATAAAGCTGGCGGGTTTTCGCCTTTTCATCATTCGGCAGTCCGCTGGTCATCGGGCCGGCTGGAATGAAGACGGGAGGCAGATGGCCGAAGGTCAGCGCGCCGACAATTAGTCCCGGCACAATCTTGTCGCAGACGCCGAGATAGACGGCGGCATCGAACATATCGTGCGAGAGGCCAACGGCCGTGGCCATGGCAATGACTTCGCGCGAAAAGAGCGAGAGTTCCATGCCGGCAAAACCTTGCGTGACGCCATCGCACATGGCAGGCACACCACCGGCCACCTGCGCCACGCCGCCCGCTTCGCGCGCTGCCTGCTTAATGAGTTGCGGGAAGGTTTCAAAAGGCTGGTGCGCCGAAAGCATATCATTATAGGCGGTGATGATGCCGAGGTTCGGTACGACATCGGCGGTCAGCGCGGCCTTGTCATGCGGGCCGCAGGCCGCAAAACCATGAGCGAGATTCGCGCATCCCAGAAAGGAACGCTTCGGCTTGTTGGAGGCAGCCTCCCGCACCCGGTCCAGATAGGCTTCGCGGGTAGGTTTGGAGCGCTCACGGATACGCTCGGTGATTTCCTGAATGCGTTTATGTGCCGTCTCGGTGGACATGGGTATCACCTGTGCCAATCTGGCTTCAATCGAATTTAACTTGCCCAGTAAAGCTGGATCGGTGCGCGGGCATGATGGAAGACAGCCCGCACGGGCATTTCCCGCTCATCGTCGCCTGCAAGCGCCTTTTCCAGTGTCGCCTGCTTTGCCGCGCCTTCAATATGCAGCACCAGCATTTCGGCTTCGGCAATCAGCGGCAGGGTAAGCGTCAGGCGCTTTTCGCCAGCGCCTTCGGCATGGATCGGCAGAACAAGCGCGCGTGTCGCCGGGTTGATCGCCTGATCGAGCCGGTCGGCATTGGGGAAGAAGGAAGCGGTATGACCGTCATTGCCCATGCCAAGCACCACCACATCGAAAGGGCGGCGCAGCGCGTCAATGCGGCTGGCGGCGGCAAGTGCTGCTGTTTCGGCCGTCGCCGCCGGATTGTAGAGGCCGACAAATCTGGCTACGCCCGCATGGTCGCGCAAAAGATGGTCGCGCACCAGCTTTTCGTTGGAGCGTTCGTTCTCCACCGGCACAAAACGCTCGTCCACGAGGGTAATCGTGACAAGGTTCCAGTCGATCATCTTGCGCGACAGCACTTCAAACAGCTTGAGCGGCGTGGTGCCGCCAGAGACGGCCAGCACGGCCTGTCCCCGTTCAGCGATCGCGGTTGCCAGCTTGTTTGCAATCGCCTCGGAAAGCGACTGCGCCAGTTCCGTTGCGCTGATGAAATCGTGCCGTTCGATGCTCATTCCATTCCTTTCCAAACAACAATTAGAGCGGTTTCTGTTTTAACAGAATCGCCGAAGCTGCTCTAACCATTTGTTTTTATGCATTATCCGGCGCAAAAAACCGCTTCGCATTTTTTGCTGGAAATGCTTTAGAGGCTTTCGTGCCAGGTGCGGCCATCGCGCTCAATGAGCGCGATGGAGGACGAAGGCCCCCATGTGCCAGCCGTATAGCCCTGCACGGGCTGGCTGTTGAACTCCCATGCCTGAAGGATCGGGTCGATCCAGCGCCAGGCCGCTTCCACTTCGTCGCGGCGCATGAACAGGGTCTGGTTGCCGCGCACCACATCCATGATGAGGCGCTCATAGGCATCCGGGTTGCGATCCTCGAAGGATTCCGCAAAGCTCATGTCGAGCGGCATGTGGCGCAGGCGCATTCCACCCGGACCGGGATCCTTGATCATCAGCCATTGCTTCACGCCTTCGTCCGGTTGCAGGCGGATGACAAGCTGATTGGCAATCACCTTGCCCGCGCTTTCGCCAAAGATGGAATGCGGAATGGGCTTGAACGTGATGACGATTTCCGAAACACGCGTGGCAAGGCGCTTGCCGGTGCGCAGATAGAACGGCACACCCGCCCAGCGCCAGTTGGCGATTTCCGCCTTCAGCGCCACGAATGTTTCCGTATTGCTGGTGTCGCTTTCAAGGTCTTCCAGATAGCCCTTGACCGGCCCGCCTGCGGAAGCGCCCGCGCGATATTGTCCGCGGACCGTCAGTTCCTCGACATTATGCGTGGAGATCGGCTGCAGGGAGCGCAGAACCTTTACCTTCTCGTCGTGTACGGCGTCGGCCTCAATCGAGGATGGCGGTTCCATGGCAACAAGGCAGAGAAGCTGGAGAATGTGGTTCTGCACCATGTCGCGCAGCGCGCCCGCCTTGTCGTAATAGCCTGCGCGGCCTTCAAGGCCCACGGCTTCCGCCACCGTGATCTGCACATGGTCGATATGGGCGGAGTTCCACAGCGGCTCGTAGAGCGCATTGGCAAAGCGCAGCGCCATCAGGTTCTGCACCGTTTCCTTGCCGAGATAGTGGTCTATGCGGAAAATCTGGTCTTCGCGGAACACACTGCCCAGCGTGTCGTTGAGCGCCTTGGCGGAATCGAGATCGCGGCCAATCGGCTTTTCCACGACGATGCGCGTATCGCGCGTGATGAGGCCATGCGCCTTGAGCCGCGTGGCGATATCGCCGAACAGGGTCGGGCTGACGGCCAGATAAAAGGCTCGGATCTTTTCCGGCTTCTTGCCGATCAGGGTCTTCAGCGCATCCCAGCCCTCGTCGGACTTGGCGTCCACCGCCACATAGTGCAGCCGCTTGAGGAAGATTTCAACTTCGGCCTGATCCACCTCTTCCGGTTTCACATGTTCCTTGATCGCATTGCCGGCGAAGGTGCGATATTCGTCGTCGGTCATCTGGCTGCGCGAGGCGCCGATGATGCGTGTGGGGTCGGAAAGCTGGCCTGCGCGCTGGCGCTGATAAAGCGCCGGAATAAGCTTGCGCTCGGCAAGATCGCCGGTGCCACCAAAAACGATGCAGTCGAAGGGATCTACCGGAATTGTCTGACTGGTCATCTATCGCTCTCTTTATGTTTTGCGCAAATCAGTCTGCCAGTTGCAGCATGCGATTTTCAGGCTGGACTTGTCTAATATCTAATCGATTTAAATTCAACCATAACGATATGGCTATCTCGGAAAATTGAAGAAACAGCGCGCTTTACCCGTCTTATCCTATAGGTTAACCGCAAATGCACACATGATATGTTCATCATAAGTCCATATTGGGACACTCAATCGCGTTTCAAGTGATTTCGGATTAGCGCAAGATTACCAAAGGAGAATGACATGAATAGGCTGCAAGATAAGGTCGCGATTATCACCGGCGCCGGTTCCGGCTTCGGTCTGGGCATGGCGCGCCGGTTTGCAGCCGAGGGTGCCAGGGTGGTTCTGGCCGATGTGAATGTGAAGCGCGTCGAGGACGGGCTTGCCGATATCAGCAGTAACGGCATTTCCATCCAGGCGGATGTTTCGCGCAAGAATGACATGGAGCGTGTGGCGCGCACTGCTTTTGAAGAATTCGGCCGTATCGACATTATGGTCAACAATGCTGGTTTCACGCACCGCAACATGCCGCTGACCGATGTGGACGAGCATAATTTCGATCTCATCGTCGCGGTGAACATGAAGGCGCTTTACTATTCGACGCAGCTCGTCGTGCCGATCATGGAGCATCAGGGCGGCGGTGTTATCATCAATACGGCGTCTGCCACGGGGCTGCATCCGCGCAAGGGTCTCACCTGGTATTGCGCGTCCAAGAGCTGGGTGGTGAGCGCCACGAAAGCCATGGCGCTGGAGCTTGCGGAGCGGAACATTCGTGTGAATTGCCTGTGCCCGGCGGAAAGCGACGGTGAGGGATTGAAGATGTTTCTGGCGGAAGACACGCCGGAAGCGCGCGCAGCACTGAAAAGCACCATTCCGCTTGGCCGGTTTTCCACGCCGAAGGATGTTGCGGAAGCCGCGCTCTGGCTGGCCTCCGACGATGCTTCCATGGTGACGGGCGTGGCGCTCGGTATCGATGGCGGCTATTCGATCTGATCGAAAAGCATTCAAGATTCCGACGCGATCCACGCCCTGAAAAGGCTCAATCGCGGCACGGACTTAACCAAAACCCGATGAGGCAAGCTCATCGGGTTTTGCTATTGCGCAACACGGCCCAGTTATAAATCGCGCCTGCCGCCATCATCAGGCAGGTGCCGAGGAAGACGGCGCGCATGCCGAAATGGCCGCCGACAAAGCCTCCCGCCACCGGCCCTGCGACTTGCCCCACATATTGCGCCGAGACGGAATAGCCCAGAATGCCACCTGCGACACGATCTGGCACATTATGCCGGATGACGCTGGTGATACAGGGCAGAAGACCACCGAGCGCCAATCCCATCAGGAAGCGCAGGCCGATCAGTTGCCAGGCATCGGTCACAAAAGCCTGCGGGACCAGAAGCAGCGCCGAGACGGCGAGTGCTCCGATAATGACGCGCGTATGGCCGATGCGGTCGGCAAGTTGCCCCAGCCGTGACGATGACAGGATGCTGCCAAGGGCTGCGGCGGCCATTACCACGCCGGAAACCAGCGTTACCTTGGTCTGGTCGTCCATCAACTGCATCACATAAATGGTGAGGATCGGTTCGATGGACATATTGGCGAAGAGCAGCAATATGCCCGTCACCAGCATCGCAACGACCGGGCCTTTATCGGGAATTGCGGCCCAGATGGATTGCGTTTTCTCTTCCCTCGTGGGCTTGGGCGGCTTGCGCTCCTCGCGGATCAGAAAGGTTGTGGCGAGGAATGTCAGGAAGATCACGCCGCCCGCAAGCCAGAACGTGGCGCGAATGCCGATCAGCGGCGGCAGTGCACCGCCAAGCAGCGGCCCGGCCAGATTGCCCGCCATGATGCCCGCCATGATGCCTGCCGAAAGTGCGCCGAGCGCCCAGCCGGTTTTGTCTTTTGGCGTCTGTGTGGCGACGAGGATCATCGATCCGGACGAATAACCGCCGGCAATGCCGACGAAAAGCCGCAGCGCCACCAATTGCCAAACGCATGTGACCATGCCGAGGCTGGCGCGGATCAGCATCAGCTTGCGCCCGTAACGGTCGCCGAGCCTGCCCCAGAGCGGCGCGACAAAGGCGGCAGCCAGAAAGGTCGCACCATAGGCGATGCCCGACCATTGCACGATGGCCGCATGGCTGATGACGCCGAGCTGTTCCACGTAAAGCGGCAGGAAAGGCAAAAGCAGTGACATGGCAATGAGGGTTGTGAATGAGCCAAGAAGGCAGATCACGAGGTTTTGCTTCCAGTACTGCTCGTGATTTTCATCCGCGTTCGATTGGGTGAAGGAGCCGTTTGGATGCGGCGTCTCCATCTGCGAAGCGTCCCCGGCAGCAGCTTGGGTGGTGCTCATGTCATGCCTGTGATTCAATGCGATTGTTTTTCTATTCCAGTGTGGAATATCAGAAAAAGCGCCTGCGCATTGGAAAATCACAGCCGTGTGGCGCCGATTGTGGCGATGCCGGATCGTTGTGATGTGGAAGCCACACGCGAGGGGGTCGTGTCGCGATCGAAACCGAAGCACCTGCATTGATGCAGGTGCTTCGTTCGGTTCAGTCGATGAGATAACGGCAGATACTGGCCGCCCCCATGCCGATCAGTACGGTCGGCAGCATGGAAAAGCGCGTAGCGGCAAAAACGGTGACTGCCAGCGCGATGAGATTGGCCGGTTTGTCGGAAACGAAATCGGGAGCGATGACTGAGATCAATACGCAACCGGGCGCTGCTTCCATCACCGCCATGGCGCGGTTGCTGAGTGTGCGGTTGCGCAAAAGCACATAGCCGCCAATGCGGGTGAGATAGGTGACGGATGCCATCGCGAGGATGGTGAGGGCAACGCGTGGATCGATCATTTTTCACCTGTCAGTAGATAAGCGGCGGCGAGGCCGGAAATTGCGCCACTGGCGACATACCATGCGCCCGGTACGAAGACATGGGTGGCGGCTGCGGCGACAAGGCTGACGAACCATGGCCGCGCGGCGGCGAACCCCTTCCACATGCCTGCAATGAGTACGAGAAAGACGGCCGGAATGGCCATGTCGAAACCATAGGGGTGCAGATCGCCTATCATCGGGCCGAAGACCGCACCAAGCGTGGCACTCATAACCCAAGCCAGATAGAACGGGATTGCCACGCCCATGTAATAGGCGAGGTTGAGCGCCGCATTGACACCTTTGGCCTGCCGCCGCTTGGCGTCGGCAAGGCTGACCGCCCAGCTTTCATCGCACATCAGGAACAGCGTCAAGAAAGCTGTACGCTTCGGAAAATGGCGGAGGAAAGGAGCAAGTGCCGCCCCCATCAGGAGATGGCGGCTGTTGACCAGAAAGGTGATCGCCGCGATGAGCAGGACATCGGGTGGCGATGACCAAAGACGGAAGGCTGCGAATTCTGAACCGCCCGCAAAGTTGAGGCCGGTCATCATGGATACTTCGGCAAGGGTCAGGCCTGTATGAGCGGCCTGCGCCCCCAGAACCAGTGCAAAGGGGATCATGCCGAGTAGTACGGGAAAGCCGGAAACGATACCGCGCCGAAACTCGGACCGCCACGCGGGCTTGCCCTTTTGCGGCGCATAAACTTGTAAAATGTCCATAAGCACTCGTTGGCGGATCGGCGATCCGCCCCTTCCATATGCTAGAGCTGCCCCCTACTTCTGGAAACTAATCTGACTGGAGTGGAACGAGGATCGATGAAATTGTGCTTCAAATGTAATGGGTTAGAGTGCCGATTTAATGCAGTCAGATCGAAATGTGGTCTCGTAGAAACGCTAGAAATGTCCTGAATAAATGTTTTGTTGCACTATCCTAAAAAAATCCATACACACCTTTGGCTCGAAAATGCTTTAGCGCGATGGGCCGTCAATATCGGATAATATAATCAATTTTTTCAGCAATTGGGTTGCTAATATTAGCTCTATGCATCAATATTTGGTATGCGCTGCCAAACAATCTTTTGAAAATGGAATTGGATGCCAATGAAGCTGGATGAGATCGACAAGAAGATACTCCGCGCGCTTCAGCGCAACGGGCGCATTGCCAACAATGATCTCGCACGCGAGGTGGGCCTGTCTCCATCGCCCTGCCTGCGGCGGGTGAAGCTTCTGGAGGAAGCGGGTGTGATCGACCGCTATGTGGCGGTGTTGAACCCGGCCAAGATCGGCAAAGGGTTGACCTTTTTCACGCGCATTCGGCTTGATCAGCAGGATGAGGAGACGCTTCAGAAATTCGCCAATGAAATTATGAGGCTGCCGCAGGTTCTGGAATGCTATTTCATGCTGGGCGATTATGATGCGATGATACGGGGTGTGGCCACGGATATCGAGGATTATCGCCGTTTCCAGTCGGAATATCTGAGCCGCATCAAAGGGGTACAGAACCTCAAGACAGATGTTCCAAGCCAGATCGTGAAGCAGATATCCGAAATGCCGCTGTGATGCGGCCAGAAAATAGCCCTGGCCCTCGCGCGCGGTGCCAGCCGTACGCGTCGGCAAGGACAGGGAGGCTTATGCCTTTCGAGGTAGAGCCTACCCCTATCCGGCAGGCCCCCTGACCGGATTAATGGAACATTCCCTCCCGATTACGGAAATAATTTCAGGAAGATGATGCGCTAGGATGGCTTCAGGATCAGAGCCATCAAGGCGCAGGCTTTCGTCCGTGCGTGGGATGCGCTGCGCGGAAGAGCGGAGGGATTTATGTCTTCAGAACTGAACGGGCACTCGCCACGCAACCGCGCAAGGCGGCACTTCCTTGGTGTGGCGGCTGCTGCTGCCGCCAGAGTTGCGATTTTGGGCGCTCTGGTTTCATCCTCGCTGCCCGCGCGCGCCATGGGCAACAAATGGTGGCACCATGGGGGGCACGGTTCGCGTTGCCTGTTAAAAGGCACGCTCGTCACCACGCCGAATGGTCCTGTTGCCGTGGAAAAGCTTTGCGTCGGTGATCTCGTCACGACGGTGTCCGGCGAATGCTTGCCCATCAAATGGATCGGCTGGCAGAACTACAGGGCAGGGGAGGCCGACTGGAACGAAAGCGTGATGCCGATCCGCGTCAGACGCCATGCGCTGGACGGCAGGACACCGCATCGTGATCTTTATCTTTCGCCCAACCATGCGCTTTTCATCGATGGCGTGTTGATTCGCGTGAAGGATCTCGTCAACGGGCGCAGCATTATGCGTATCCCGGTGGAAAGGACGCTCGATTATTACAATATCGTCCTTGACCGGCATGCGGTTGTGCTGGCTGAAGGTGCAGCGGTGGAAACCTTCCTGATGCGCGGCGATGGCTACAGGGGCTTTACCAATTTCAGCGAATATGAGCGGCTTTATCCTGACGAAGCTGAAATCGTCATGCAGCCTTGTGCGCCAGCCATGGGGTATGAGGGCGCGCGCCAGCATATGCGCGCCTTGCTCGGCCTTAGCGGCATTGTTCCGGTTCGCGACGTGGTGGAGGAAACCTATCAGCGCCTCGCTGCAAGAGCGGGATCATATGCGGCTTGAATCATTCTGAAACCGGGGTCGCCGCCCGACGCGGAGCGCCAGCCACAACAAATTCCTGTCACTTCCATTACCGGACATACCAATTTTCGGTGGGCATGTCCGATGGTTGGTATAGGTGCATTGCAATATGATATAAATTAACGGGAATCTTTGTACTGGTGGCGCACGACTGGCTTGCCATATTAGGCAAGCATTTTGGAAGGGCGGTTCCGGGGTGCTGTAAACGGGGCTGATTATTAGGGCCTGCAGCTTGCTCAAAAGGCGGCTGTCGAGAGGAAAATATTTGTTTTGGAAACAAAAAATCATGTTTTGACCGATATTGATTATCAGGTTTTGGCCGAGTGGCGATATCGCTCCCGGCGCTTCATGAGTTTCAGCGCAACGGCTGCGGAAGCCGAAGGCCTGCCGCCGCAACAGCATCAGGCTTTGCTGGCAATCAAGGCAAGCGGTCCGGACAAGCTGATGACAGTCGGCACCCTTGCCGAACGCCTGGTTGTTGCCCCCCATACTGCAACGGAGCTTACCGGGCGTCTGGTTGCTGCCGGTCTGGTGGCGCGTGTGGTCGATCTTGCGGACCGCCGCCGCCACACATTGGAGTTGACCATCGAGGCCGAACATATTCTAGAGCGTCTCAGCTCCGTCCACCTTGCTGAAATCCGCGAGCTTGCGCCGAAGTTTATCGACGTTCTGATAAAGCTGAACAAGATGGCAAACGAGCCGGAATAGGCTCGTGGTTTTATATCCGGTCCATCAAGGCATACCACGACAGCGCGAGGATGAGGAGCGGTGAGCGGAAGGTGCGTCCGCCGGGGAAGGGAGGAATGCGCAATTCCTCAAACAGCTTCAGTTTTTCCCGGCGCCCCGCAAGCGTGTCGGCGTAGAGCTTGCCAACATAATTGGCCAGCATCACGCCATGGCCCGAATAGCCGCCTGCGGAAATGACACCCGGCATCACCTCGCGCACAAAAGGCTGGCGCGGCATGGTGATGCCGACCGAGCCGCCCCAGGCATGGGTTATCTCGACATTTTCAAGCGCCGGATAGATTTCCGTGATCTGGCGGCGGATATGTGCGCTGATATCGCGCGGATTATCTGCCGTGTAGGCTTCACGTCCGCCGAACAGCAACCGCCCATCCTTCGAGCGGCGGAAATAGCGTACCACGAAGCGGGAATCGTCCACGGATTCGCCGCCCGGAATGACCGGGCTGTCATCGCCAAGCGGTGCAGTCGCGCCGATGAAGGAGCGAATCGGCATCACATGCGATGCGCTAACCGGCTCCAGTCGCCCGCCATAGGCATTCACGGCGATAAAGGCGTGTCGTGCACGAATGGTGCCGCGCGTGGTTTCCACTTCCACGCGCCCGCTTGCCGTGCTGATTTTTGTTGCTTTCGTATCTTCAAAAAGCTTTGCGCCTGCGGTGTGGGCGGCCTTTGCTGTGCCGATCAGGAGTTTCATCGGGTGAATATGGCCTGTGGCACTATCGTAAACGCCACCGTGATAGCGGCTGGTCCCCAGAAGTTCTGCCGTTTCGGCACGATCCAGAAAGCGCTGGTGGGGATAGTTGAAACGGCTCGCCATCTGTTCGACATGGCGCTCATACGACTTCAGATAGCGCGGCTTGTGCACGACCGAAATATGGCCCTGCACATATTCCATGTCGATTGCGTGCTCTTCGGCAAAAGCAAGAAGATAGGACTTGGCCTCCTCGGCCACGTTGAACAATGCCTTGGCGCGCTCATAGCCATATTCGGTTTCGAGGTCTTCGGCCCATGTGCGCTGCCCGGTGCCAAACTGCCCGCCATTGCGCCCCGATGCGCCGTCACCCAGCCGTGCGGCCTCGATCAGAACCACATCGGTGCCCTGTTTTGCCAGATGATAGGCTGCGGAAAGCCCGGTATATCCGCCGCCGATGACCACGACGTCCGCCTGTTGCGAGCCGTCCAGTTCTGGATATTGCGGCCGGTCGGGCGTGTTTGCCTCGTACCATGAATAACCGGGAGAAATTGGGGACTGGTATGGCATTGGAGGGTCCGCGAAAATAAGGGAGTAGGGGAATAGGGGAGTAAGTGAGTAGGTTATGTTTCGGATAGCTTGCGGATGAGAAGCCGCAACAATTTGCCGATACTTTCGCCCATGGCCATGATTGGTTCGGCCCTCTCTTTTGCGATGAAGCCTAATTGCTCTGCAATAAGTAAATGCGTCTCCATCTCCTTCAAGGACCCTTGGGCAATGCGTAGAAATTGTTGATAAGCGCCGCGTGTATCGCGGCCATATCCTTCCGCAATATTGGCAGGGATAGAAACGGCCGCCCGGCGAATCTGGCTCGTCAGGCCATAGATTTCCTCCCTGGGCCATGTTTCCGTTGATTTATAAATGGCAGTCACCAGTTCCATTGCTTGCTGCCACACAAGAATATCGCGATATGAATTGATTGACATCACTATGCCCCCGCGTATTTTACTCCCTTACTCCCTTAAACATTGAGCAACAAAAACTCCCGTTCCCAGGGGCTGATGACTTCCATGAAGGTCTCGAACTCGGCGCGTTTGATGGCGGCATAGGTGGTCATGAAGGAACTGCCGAACAGATTGCGCAATTCGGCGTCTTCCTCGAAAAGCTCCACCGCGTCGATGAGGCCGCGGGGCAACTCGACCTCCTTGGTGTTGACGCTCGTGGTCGCGGGCTGTTCCGGCTCGATCTTGTTTACAAGGCCGATCAGGCCGCAAGCAAGCGAAGCAGCAAGGGCAAGGTAGGGATTGGCGTCGGAAGAGGGGATGCGGTTTTCCACGCGGCGCGCACTGGGGTCTGAACGCGGCACGCGGAAGGCGGTTGTGCGGTTGTCATAGCCCCATTTGACGTTGACCGGGGCCGAGGCGTCCGGCGTGAGGCGGCGGTAGGAGTTCACATAAGGGGCGAACATGACGAGTGCATTGGGCACATGGCGCTGCATCCCGCCAAGGAAATGGTGGAAGGCTTGGCTTTCGCTGCCGTCTTCATTGGTGAAGATGTTTCGTCCGGTCTTCTTGTCCACGATGGACTGGTGGATATGCATGGCCGAGCCCGGCTGGCCCTGAATGGGCTTGGCCATGAACGTGGCGTACATATCGTGTTTCAGTGCCGCCTCGCGGATCGTGCGCTTGAACATGAAAACCTGATCGGCCAGTTCCACCGGGTCGCCATGGCGCAGGTTTATTTCAAGCTGGCCAGCACCTTCTTCATGGATCAGCGTGTCGATCTCCAGCCCCTGACCTTCCGAGAAATGATAGATATCGTCGATCAGTTCATCGAACTCGTTGACACCGGCAATGGAATAGCCCTGTCCGCCACCAATGGCCCGGCCCGAACGGCCAACAGGCGGCGTCAGCGGATAGTCCGGATCCGGGTTTTTGCGCACCAGATAAAACTCGATTTCCGGGGCGACAACCGGCTTCAGGCCGCGCTTGCTATAGGCGGCAATGACATTGCGCAGCACATTGCGCGGGGTGAATTCCACCGCGCGCCCGTCCTGATAGACGAGATCGCAGATCACCTGCGCCGTCGAATCCGTTTCCCATGGCACGGCAGAGAGGGTGGTAAGATCGGGCAGAAGCTTCAGGTCGCCATCGTCTTCGGGATAATGGAAACCATAGCCATCCTCGGGGTAAGCGCCGGAAATCGTCGTCATGAAAACGGCGGAAGGCAGCGCCAGCGATGTGTTGGATGTGAATTTCTTCGATGGCATCATCTTGCCGCGCGCAACCCCCGCCTGATCGGGGGTAATGCACTCAATATCTTCAATATCGCGCCAGGCCAGCCATTCAGTTGCCTGTTTCCAGTTTTTCACCCCGCGCAGAGATTTGACATAAGCAGGCGTACGGCGACGCGGTGTGCGCGTAGCCTTCTTTTCCGTCGTATCAGCAGACATCCATCACCAGAAAATCATTTCGATATTGATATGATAGCTGTGACAGGCGCTCTTGACAAATGGCCCTTTGCGTTTCTGCGGGCAGGGATCATTTTTGTTGGGGCCGCGTAAATGGGACTGGCGGAGCTTTATGTTTTTTCCTTTGGATACGATAAAAAAAGCCCGGCCAGTGAAGGATTGGCCGGGCAAAGGGCAGGCTGGCCGGGAGGGGGCCCGGCATGTGAAGGTGGCGCCTGCCAGATTTTCAATAATCAACAAATGTGGCGCGCCGCCTCCATGCGCAGGCGGGCAATAGCGAGTTCGCTAAGAATCCGGGTCGGGTCCTCCACACGGCGATCACGCATGGCGGTATAGATGTCTTCGCGGCGAAGCCCGATGTCGTGCAGCATGTGATCGTCGAAATCGCTGAGGCTCATCACTTGCCGTTTGCCTTTGGAGAAGGTCCAGCGACGCAGGGCCGGCGCGAAAATTACCTTCACCAGTTGCGTGAATGCGGAAACCCGTCCGCTCCCTGCCGGTAAATCTGTCGCCGTAAAATTGCTGGTCGCTATCATGTCCATTCTCCTTGAATTCTCAGTGGCTAAGGGGTCCTTATCGTCAGGGTCATTCGCTTACGCGGCTCCTTTTCCTTTACGATGATGGCGTTATCCGACAATCGAATTGATTGTTCCAACGAATGTTTTTAATGTCATCCTTCAATAATTATGATGGATGGCTCCAATGGGTGCGCCTCTCGATCTGGATCAGCTACAAACTTTCGTCGCCATTGCCGATGCGGGCAGTTTCACGCGCGCTGCGGATGCCGTGTTCAAGACGCAATCGGCCGTTTCCATGCAGATGCGCCGGCTGGAGGAGCGGATCGGAAAGCCGCTGTTCGATCGCGATGGGCGGACCAACCGCTTGACCGAGGATGGTGAGAGGCTGCTGCTTTATGCCCGCCGCATGATGCATCTCAACAGCGAGACTATTGCCGCTTTTGACGATACGCAGCTTGAAGGCCATGTGCGCATCGGGACGCCTGACGATTATGCGGACAGGTTTTTGCCGGAGATCATGGCGCGTTTTGCGCGTTCCAATCCGCGGGTTGAGCTTTCGGTGGTCTGCGAGCCGACCGTCAATCTGGATGAGATGATCCGGCGTGGAACGCTTGATATCGCGCTCGTAACGCAATGCGACGACAAGCGACGCTCCGAGGTGGTGCGCACAGAGCCGCTTCTCTGGGTGACATCGACCAACCATGCGGTGCATGAAGAAGCCATGCTGCCACTTGCCGTTGGACGGCCAACCTGCATCTGGCGCCATGCGGCCATCGACGTGCTGGAGGCGGCGCGGCGGGATTATCGCATCATCATCACAAGCTGGTCGGCGACGGTTCTGGCTGCGGCTGTGCTGTCGGGGCTTGCGGTTTCGGTTCTGCCGGAATGCGCCCTGCGCCCCGGTATGCGTGTGCTGGGTGAGGCCGATGGCTTCGGCATGTTGCCGGAAATCGGCATCGGCATCATGCGCGGCCATTCCAAGCAGAATGCCGCGGTGGATGCACTTGCGCAGCATATTATCGAAAGTCTCGATAATATTTCCTCGCCGCAGCCGGGAGGCCTGGCGGGCGCGATGAGTTCTGCCGAGATTTCGCCCTTTCCGGCGGTCCGCACGCGGCGGGTGCACACCAATGAATTGTTGCCCGGCTGGTGAACAGTGCGTAATTCGCCGCGCGGCTGCTTGACCGCCTGCGCCCACTGGTAGCCTATAACGGGATGAGCATGGCCTCCGATTCGAGTTTTCCCGGCGCATCGTCGAATGTGGCCGAGTATAGCGTGTCCGAGATTTCCGGCGCTTTGAAGCGCACGGTTGAGGACACGTTCGGCCATGTGCGTGTGCGCGGCGAGATTTCCGGCTATCGCGGCCCGCATTCTTCCGGCCATGCCTATTTTGCGCTGAAGGATGACCGTGCCCGGCTTGAAGCCGTGATCTGGCGCGGCTCGATGAGCCGCCTTCGCTTCCGCCCCGAAGAGGGCATGGAGGTGATCGCCACCGGCAAGCTCACCACCTATCCCGGTTCATCCAAATATCAGATCGTCATCGAGCAGATGGAACCCGCCGGCGCGGGCGCGCTGATGGCGCTTCTGGAGGAGCGCAAGCAGCGCCTGGCGGCAGAAGGCCTGTTCGATCCTGCCCTGAAACAGCTTCTGCCCTTCATGCCGCGCGTCATCGGCGTGGTGACATCTCCCACCGGCGCGGTCATCCGCGATATCATCCATCGCATTTCCGATCGTTATCCGCTGCGCGTGATCGTCTGGCCGGTGCGCGTGCAGGGCGATACCTGCGGGCCTGAAGTGGCAACGGCGGTGAACGGCTTCAACACCCTGCCGGATGACGGCCCCATTCCGCGCCCCGATGTGCTGATCGTGGCGCGCGGCGGCGGCAGTCTGGAAGATCTCTGGGGCTTTAACGATGAAATCGTCGTGCGGGCGGTCGCAGCTTCCCATATTCCCGTTATCTCGGCGGTCGGGCATGAAACCGACTGGACGCTGATAGATCTTGCCGCCGACATGCGCGCGCCGACCCCCACCGGTGCTGCGGAAATGGCGGTGCCGGTGAAGGCTGATCTTCAGGCCTCACTTGCCAGCCAGTCGGCGCGGCTTTCTTCCGCCATGTCGCGCTTTTTCGACCAGAAGCGACAGGCGCATCGTGCTGCCGCGCGCGCCATGCCCTCTGCCGACCAGTTGCTGGCCCTGCCGCGCCGCCGGTTCGATGAAGCGGCCTCGCGGCTTACCCGCGCACTTTTCGTCAATACGCAGAAAAAGCGCGTCCATTTCGATGGTCATGCCCGGCAATTGTCGCCCCGGCTTTTACAGCGGCGGCTTGTGGAGCTGGAACGCGGTGTGACGATGCTGGGCCAGCGCCTGCCGCGCGCGCTGGAAGCCTTTCTGCGCGAGCGCCGGACGGCTTTCACCCATCGCGCCAACCGGCTTTCGCCGGAACCCATATTGCGCCGCACACGGCTGACGGGCTCGACCCTCGAACAGCTCGACCGCCGCCGCGATCAGGCCGTGCGGCTTCTGATCGAGCGTGTGAAGCGGCGCAGTCAAGAACTCGACCGGTTGATGCGCACGCTTTCTTATGAAAGCGTGCTGGAACGCGGCTTTGCTGTTGTATTCGATGCGCAGGGAAAGCCCGTCAAGCAGGCGGCGGCTGTGTCGCCAGGCGATGCGCTGTCTGTCCGGTTCCGCGACGGTGATGTCGGGGTTGTCGCGCGCGCGGGGCTCACAATCCCCGATCCGACCAAAGGCCAGTAAGTCTCAAGCTGAAAAAAGGCGCGATCATCGCGCCCTTTTCCATTTTGTGACATCGGAACGCTTCTTCAATAGGCATATTCGAGGAAGATCGGATCCACCGAGCCGGCCCAGACACTGTGATAGGCGTTCAACATGCGCTCGGCATCGGTTGTAGCTGCGGCGACGATTTCCTCCAGCGGGGCAAGGAAATGCGTCTCGTCATAACCGTCACTGTTGAGCTTCTTGCGGTTCAGAAGGCCGAGGCGGGAGATTTTCAGTGTTTCGCGGGCAATCAGTTCCAGCGGCTTGCCGTGAAAATCGGTCTTGAGCGCCTTGGTGGGCACCTCGTTGCGAAGTGCCAGCACTTCTTCATAGGTCCAGTCTTTCGTCAGAAGTTCGGCGGCGGCCAGCGCCTCTTCATCATAAAGCAGCCCCACCCAATAGGCAGGCAGGGCGCAGATGCGCCGCCACGGGCCGCCATCGGCGCCGCGCATTTCGAGGAAGCGCTTCAGGCGCACTTCGGGAAAAAGCGTTGAAAGATGGTTGGTCCAGTCGCCCATATTGGGAACCGGATCGCTGACTTCGCCCTTCAATGCGCCGTTCATGAACTGGCGGAAGCTAACATGCGTGCAATCATGATAATGGCCGTCACGCAGGATGAAATACATTGGCACGTCGAGCGCCCAGTTCACATAATCCGCAAAGCCGAAATTCTCGGAAAAGACGAAGGGCAGCACGCCCGAACGCTGGTTGTCCGTGTCGCGCCAGATGCTGGAGCGCCACGAGAGAAGGCCGTTCGGCTTTCCTTCGGTGAAGGGCGAGCTTGCGAAAAGCGCGGTCGCGACCGATTGCAGCTTCATGGAAACCTGCATCTTGCGGCGCATGTCCTGTTCCGAGCTGAAGTCGAGATTAACCTGAATGGTCGAGGTGCGGTACATCATGTCCAGCCCTTCATGCCCCACCTTCGGCATGTAGTTGGTCATGATCTTGTAACGCGATTTCGGCATGGCGGGCGTTTCGGCCAGCGTCCATTTCGGGCTGCCGCCAACGCCAAGGAAACGGATACCCAGAGGCTCGGCGATTTCGCGCACCTGGCTTAGATGCGCATTCACTTCGCGGCAGGTCTGGTGAATGGTGGAAAGCGGCGCGCCGGAAAGCTCGAACTGTCCGCCCGGCTCCAGTGAAATGGCGCCTTGTCCCGTTGGCTCCACGAGGCCGATAATGTTGCCTTCGTCCATGATCGGTTCCCAGCCGAGTCTGGCCTGCATGCCTTCCAGAATGGCCTTGATGCCGCGCGGACCGCCATAGGGCACGGGGCTGTTATTGGCCGTATAGAAGGGAAATTTTTCGTGCTCGGTGCCAATGCGCCAGGCGTCTTTCGGTTTGCAGCCGCCGGCCAGATAGGTCGCGAGTTCCTCAACGCTCGTCAGTGCCGTTTCGTCTGTCGTATCGCGCGCCATGCAACTTATCCCTGGTCGTATTTCAGTTTGTCAGCGTGATTGGACAAATTTGTCAAATCACGCAAGTCAATTCCATTGAACCTCGAAATTTGGAAAACTTCACGCTGCATTTCTCCAGTCGCCCAGCACAGCCTGCACAAGCGCCATGGCCGCAACCGCAGCAGTATCGGCCCGCAGGATACGGGGGCCAAGCGGGATGGCCGTCACAAAAGGCAGGCGGTGGAGAAGCTGGCGCTCTTCTTCCGAAAAGCCGCCTTCCGGCCCGATCAGGAGCCCGGATGGCCCCGGTTCCAGCCCGGTGAGGATGGATAGCGGATCATCCGATTCGTGACCTTCATCACAGAAGATCAGGCGGCGCGAGGTGTCCCACTGATCCAGAAAACGGTCGAAGCGTAACGCCTCCCGGCAGTCGGGAAGGGAAAGCACGCCGCATTGTTCGGCCGCTTCAATGGCATTGGCCCTGATGCGCTCGGTCCCGAGCCTGAGCGCCTGTGTATGCTGGGTGATGACGGGCTGCAAAACGCCTGCCCCCATTTCCACCGCCTTCTGCACCATGTAATCGAGCCGCCCCTGTTTCAGCGGCGCAAAGCAATAGATAAGCTCGCTCGGCTTCGGTTGAGGGCGTGTCTGCTCCAAGGGTTCGAGGAGAAGCCGCTTTCTGCCCTCCGGCTGAAGGCTCGCTTTCCACTCGCCGTCGCGCCCGTTAAAGACCAGAACCTCGTCGCCTTCCTTCATGCGAAGCACATGAGTCAGATAATGGGCAGCCTGCGCCCCGGCATCGAAGGAGACCCCGGCCCGAAGCTCGTTTTCAACGTAAAGTCTCTGCATTCTGTAATTCGCGCGCATGGGGCATCGATGGCAGAGCACAGGGGGTATGGTCAAGTTTTTTGGCGGGTAAATGGTAATGTGTTCATAAAGGCAAAGGCTTGCACGCCCGGCAGCGGCGAAGGCCCGCACCGATTTCCCACAGACTTTGCTATAAAAGCCTTTGCTTGTCGGCTACACAAACAATTGATGGGAAATAATTGCATGGTTGCAATTCATTAGATTGCATCCATATAGATGTGAAGCTATCTATCTGGATGGAATGAATTGATGAAACAAGCTTGGGTCGAATTTGCGCCGCTTCTTGCCAGTGCTGCCAGAGGATGGCGGAAAGCCTTTGATGCGGCAATGGCAGAGCATGGTCTTTCCGATGCGAAGGCCATTCCGCTGATTACCCTCTTGCGGCATGGCGATTGCATTCCTCAAGGCGTGCTGGCCGAACGGGTCGGCATTGAGGGAGCAACAATCGTCCGGATCGTTGACGAACTGGAAAAGGATGGTCTCATCCAGCGGATCGTCGACGATGCCGATCGTCGTGTCAAACTCATTCAACTGACAGAGGACGGCCGCGCCGTCGCCACGCAGGTGGAGAAGTCCGCGGCCCGTCTTCGTGCACAGTTTCTGGGCGGCTTCGATTTGCAGGAAGTCGATGTCGCCATGGAAGTGCTGCGCAAACTTAACGAGAAATTTCAGAACCAGCCTTCCTGAAACCGGGGGGCTGCGTGCATTTTAGCTGGTGTCCCCGCACTTATGACGAAGCTTGCCGAAACAACCCCGAAGTTCTGGGACGTAGTCTTTTCGCTGAAGACTTTTGCGGCTGCCATGCTTGCATTATGGATTGGCCTGATGGCGAACCTGCCCAATCCTTACTGGTCGGTGGCGGCGGTTTATATCGTGGCGCATCCGCTTTCGGGTGCGACGACATCCAAGGGCTTTTACCGTCTGATCGGTACGATCATCGGTGGCGCCGTGACGGTTGTCTTCGTCCCGCATCTGGTCAATTCGCCTGAAATCCTCACGCTTGCCATTGGCCTGTGGATGGGCCTTTGCCTTGTCATCAGCCTGCTCGACGGCACGCCGCGCAGCTATCTCTTCATGCTGGCTGGCTATACCGTGGCGATTGCAAGCTTCGCAGTGGTGCAGGCTCCTGAAACCACCTTCGATTATGCGCTGGGCCGTGTAGAGGAAATTGCAGTCGGCATTATCTGCGCGGCAGTGGTGAACCGCCTCGTTTTTTCGCGCCATAGCGGGCCGGTTCTGGTGGGGCGTATCGATAATTGGCTGCGCGATGGCTCCAAGCTTGCCGTTGCCAGTATGCGCGGCGAGGGCGATAGCCCGGAATTCCGGCGCGATCGCCAGCGTCTTGCCGCCGATACGCTGGAACTGCGCAACCTCACCACCCATGTCGCTTACGACACGTCTTCCATCCGCAATGTTGCGCCGCTCCTGCATGTGCTGCAACAGCGCATGGTCGCGGTTCTGCCCATCATTTCCAGCCTGCATGACGTGCTGCTGCTGAAACCGGGCGAGGGGGAAAAGCCGTGGCATCCGGCGGTGCAGCAGCTTCTGGATGAAGTTTGTGACTGGCTGCAAAGCGGTGAAAACCTCACCGAAGAACGTCGCACGGTGTTTCTGCGGCTGATCGAGGAAATCGACCGCCACAGCAGGGATGCCTCTACATGGGGTGAGCTTCTGCCTTTCAATCTTTCAGCCCGTATCCGGGATCTGGTGCAGATATGGAACGATTGCCTGACGCTGAAACAGGATATTTCTTCCGGCTCGCGCCATTCGCTGCGCTGGAGGCGCTATGACGCCCATCTGAAAGGCCGTCCGATGCACCGCGATTATGGCATGGCGCTTCTTTCCGGCTTCTCCTCGTTTCTTGCCACTTGTGTTGCGACAGCACTATGGGTGGCAAGCGGTTGGGCGCAAGGCAGCGCCGCAGCCATGATGGCTGGCATTTTCTGCTGCATCTTTGCCACGATGGACGATCCGGTGCCGGTGATCCGCAAGTTCAACTGGCTGCTTATGGTCGTGATTGCCGCCGCTTTCGTGTTTGAATTCGCCTTGCTGCCGCTGGTCAATGGTTTCATGCCGCTTGTGCTGGTGCTCGGTCTCTTTCTGGTGCCTGCGGGTATGCTGCTGGTTATCCCGTCGCAATTTCTGCTGGGCATGGTGCTCTGCGTGAACCTGCCGAACATGCTGATGCTGCAAAGCCATCTGACGCTTGATTTTCCGTCCTTTGCCAATGCCAATCTGGCCACTGTGCTCGGGATCGTGATTGCGGCTGTGGTAACGTCCATCGTGCGCTCGGTCGGTGCGGAATGGAGCGTGCGCCGCTTGGTCAAGGCGGGCTGGAGCGATATCGTGCTTGCAACCGAGCGCCGTCCGGGCCGCTATCGGCGTGAGCACATGAACCGTCTTCTGCTGCGCATGATCGACCGCATTGGCATGATGGCACCGCGTCTGGCGCTCATTCCTGATGCAGATGTCGCAAAGGTCGACTTGCTGCGCGATCTGCGCAACGGCATGAACACCATTGATTTGCAGCAATACCGCGCCAAATTGCCGGCGCCTTGCCGCGAGGCGGTGGATGAGGTTCTGGATGGTGTCGGCGCGCATTATCGCGCTTTGTCGAACAAAACCCGCGATACAGTCGAGCACATAGATGAGAGGCTGCTTGCGGCAATCGACAAGGCCATCGCCACGATCATCGAAAACGGTTCGCCTGCCGTGGCCCGCAGGCCACGGATTGCGCTCGTGGCGCTGCGTTTCAATCTCTTCCCCAAGGCCCCGCCCTTTGTTCTGCCACCGCTTCCGCAACTTGAATTTGCGCAAGCGGCGTGACCGGACCGACCAGAATGTGACCTGCCATGCACCCTGAATTCGATATTTACGGGATCTATATCCCGTCCCTCGGCCTTCTGGCGCTTGCTGCCTATTTCGCCAACACGCTGATGCAGCGGCTTCTGGCACGCGTGCATTTCTACCGTTTTGTGTGGCATCGCCCGCTTTTCGATGCCGCCATGTATTTCTGCATTCTCGGCGTTGCTGCCGTCCTCTTGAATGGAATCCCCCTATGAAAAAGCTCCTTGCACATTCCGGCCGGGTTTTTCTCACCCTCGTCATGGTTGTTATGGCGGGGCTGCTCGGCTGGCATCTCTGGGATTATTACATGAATGCGCCGTGGACCCGTGACGGCAAAATCCGTGCCGATGTGGTGCGCATTGCGCCCGATGTCTCGGGCCTTGTGAGCGAGGTTCTGGTGCATGACAACCAGACGGTCCATAAAGGCGATGTGATTTTCCGCATCGACCAGGCGCGCTACAAGCTTGCTTTGCAGACTGCTGAGGCCAAGGCTGACAGCAGCAAGGCAGCACTGGACATGGCCAATCGTGATCTTGTCCGCTATCGCCAGCTCAACGATACGACCGTGACGCGCCAGAAACTGGAACAGGTAGAAACCGCAGCCCAGCAGGCAGAGGCCGCCCACCGCCAGGCCGAACTCGACCGCGATCTGGCTGCGCTTAATATGGAGCGTAAGGCTCCGGTCAATGGCGTTATCACCAATTTCTCGCTTCAGCCGGGCGATTATGTTTCGGCGGGTTCGGCCGTTACGGCGCTGGTCGATACGGATTCCTATTATGTCTCCGGTTATTTTGAGGAAAACAAGCTGGAGCGTATCCATATCGGTGATCCGGTGGTGGTCGATGTGATGGGCAGCAAGGTGCAGCTCAAGGGTAAGGTGGAAGGTATTGCGGGCGGCATCGAGGATCGCGAGCGCAGCGATTCCCAAAGCCTGCTCGCCAATGTCTCGCCGACGTTCAACTGGGTGCGCCTTGCGCAGCGCGTGCCGGTGCGTGTGAAACTGGAAGATGTGCCGCAAGGCATCCATCTGGTGGCAGGCCGCACGGTGAGCGTTTCGGTGGTGGATTGATGGCCCGGCCGCGCTACTGGCGGGCATGCTACCAGAATAGCTCCGGTTAAAACGGTATCGCCTCTCTTATCTTGGGGGCAAGGGAATGGCTGCCGCGCTTGACGCGCACCCGGCATCGCCGTAATACCGTCATGACGGTTCCCCGACCGAGAGCGAAGGGGATTAATAGGGAACACGGTGAGGACGACCCATCAAGGGGCCGAGACCGTGGCTGCCCCCGCAACTGTAAGCGGATTGCCGTTCATCCTCGTGACGCCGAAAGCGTCATGCCACTGTGCCCACGGCACGGGAAGGCAGATGGACGGCGATTATCCGCAAGCCAGGAGACCTGCCGTCTTACGTAGTCCATTGTCACGGGCGGGGATGCCCGGAACAGGAGCCGGTTATGACAGCTTGCCGCGCTACAAGGCGCATTCTCCCATTGTCATCCATATCCCCGGATATGCACGCCTGCGCCATGTTTCGATGCGTGCCTGCCATTTGATGCATTTCCAGACGCAAACGGCTTTTCGCGTTTTAGAAAATGCTCTGGTTATTTCGGGGATATTTCATGAAAATCATAAAAAACAGGCCATTCCTTGCTGCTTTTTATAGTTTCGCTTTTCTCGTTACCGGCTTTTCAGGCTCTTCGCTTGCTGGTGAAACCCGCTATCCGCTGACGCTGAAAAATTGCGGACGTGAGGTGACTTTCCATCACGCGCCGCAGCGTGCGGTCGCTATCGGCCAGAGCAGCGCGGAAATCCTCTATAATCTGGGTCTCGGTGACAGGGTTGTAGGCACGGCAGTCTGGTTCGGCCCGGTCATGAAGGGCTATGAGGAGGTGAACGCCAGGGTAAAGCGCCTTGCCGATAATGATCCGAGCCTTGAAAGCGTCCTTGCACAGAAGTCGGATATGGTGGCCGCGCAATTCCAGTGGCATGTCGGCCCCGAAGGCATCGTCGCCAAACCGGAACAATTCGAGGAACTTGGCATTCCCGTCTATACCGCACCAGCAGATTGCATCGGAAAGGTTAATTCCGGCAAGGGCGACGGCGTGCGCCACACTGTCTTCACCATGGACCTGATCTATCAGGAAATCAGGGAGTTGGCGGAGATTTTCAATGTGCAGGATCGCGGCGAGAAGGTGATTGCCGATCTGAAGGCGCGCGAGGAAGCCGCCCGCAAGAAAATCGCATCGGCCAATGGCAGGCTTTCCGCCGTCGTCTGGTTCTCCAGTGCGCAAATAGACATTGATCCCTATGTGGCAGGCAAGAACGGCGCGCCTGCCTATATTCTTTCCGCGCTCGGCATCAGGAATGTGATCGGCAGCGAGGAAGAATGGCCAACGGTCGGCTGGGAGACCATCGCCAAGTCTGACCCGACCATGATTATTGCAGGCAAGATGGATCGCCGCCGCTACCCCGCCGATGATATTGCCGTAAAACGCAAGTTTCTGGAGACCGATCCGGTCGCAAGCCTGATGCCTGCGGTGAAGGATGGCCATGTCTTCGATATGGATGCGCAAGCCATGAACCCGACCATCCGCACCATAGAAGGCATTGAAACGCTGGCTGATGCCATTGCTGCCGCCGGGCTGAACAAGTGACGGTGCGCGCCGCCGCGATACGGTTTTCAATGAAAAGCCGGATGGGCGCCGGGGTGCTGGCGCTTGTCCTGTTATTCGTGGCTTTGTGGCTGGGGGCTGCCATTGGCGAAACCTCCATACCGCTTGACGTGGTGGCGAAGACGGTTGCCAACCGCCTCTGGTATGCAGGCTATCCCCTCGATCCAATCGATGAGGGGATCGTCTGGAGCTATCGGCTGAGCCGCGCTGTGGTTGCGGCCTGTTGCGGCGCTGCATTGGCGCTTTCCGGCGTGGTGCTGCAATCGCTTTTGCGCAATTCGCTGGCCGATCCTTATATTCTGGGCATTTCCGCCGGAGCTTCCACGGGGGCGGTCAGCGTTGCCATATTGGGTATCGGCGCAGGTATCCTCACTCTGTCGTTTGGCGCTTTCATCGGCGCCATTGTGGCCTTCGCGCTTGTGGCCATGCTTGCCATGCGGGCAGGGCGGGGCAACAGCGCGATCATTCTTGCGGGCATTGCCGGGTCGCAGCTTTTTAACGCGCTCACCTCCTTCATCGTCACAAAAGCCGCCAATGCGGAACAGGCGCGCGGCATCATGTTCTGGCTTCTTGGCAATCTTTCCGGGGTGCGCTGGCCGGATGTTGCGCTTGCTCTTCCCGTCTGCCTTGCCGGGCTTGCGGTCTGCCTCTGGCACGCACGCGCGCTCGATGCCTTCACTTTCGGGGCGGAATCCGCCGCTTCGCTCGGCATTCCGGTACGCCGTATCTATGCCGTGCTGATCGGCGCAAGCGCCATGATGACGGCGGTCATGGTGTCCATCGTCGGTTCCATAGGCTTTATTGGCCTCGTCATACCGCACGCCGCACGCATGATCGTGGGCGTGCGCCATGACGTGCTTCTGCCAGCGGCGGCGCTGATCGGGGCGATTTTCATGATCCTCGCCGATATTCTCTCGCGCACCATCATTCCCGGTCAGGTTCTGCCCATCGGGGTCATCACGGCGCTGTTCGGCGCACCGGCCTTTGCTTTGTTGCTGGGGCAGAAAAGGGGCCATCCATGATGCTTTCGGCACGCAATGTTTGCTGGGCTGCGGGGTGCGCGGAAATCCTGCATGATGTCTCGCTCGATGTGGTGAAGGGCGAATTTCTCGGCATTATCGGGCCGAACGGTTCAGGCAAGACAACCCTGCTTTCGCTGCTTTCCGGCATCAGGCGGCCTCGCTCGGGCACAGTGCTTCTGGGCAATGCTCCGATTCAGAAGTTTAACCGCCGCGAGATCGCCCGACGTCTGGCGCTGGTGGAACAGCAGGCTGAAACCACCGAGCGCATTACGGCGCGCCAAGCCGTGGAACTGGGCCGTACACCCTATCTGGGGGCGCTTTCGCCCTGGTCGGCGGCTGACGATGCGATTGTTGGGAAGGCGCTTGAGAACGTCGATATGGCGCATCTGGCCGGGCGCTGCTGGCATACGCTTTCGGGCGGCGAGCGCCAGCGGCTCCATATCGCCCGCGCACTTGCACAGGAGCCGCAAATCCTGCTTCTGGACGAACCAACCAACCATCTTGATATCGGCCACCAGATCGGGCTTCTCGATCTCGTCAGCCGTCAGGGGCTGACGGTGGTGGCGGCGCTGCACGACCTCAACCACGCGGCCATGTTCTGTGATCGCATCGCGGTTATGGACACGGGGCAGCTCGTGGCGCTTGGGTCCCCGCGTGAGGTGTTGAGTGCTGAGTCTATCCGCGCCGTGTTCGGCGTGGAGGTCGATGTCGAATATCACGGTGTTCGCGGCTGCCATATCCGCTATCGCTTACCAGACAGGCCAGCCCTAGAACTGAGGTGTTTGGCATGAAGGGGTTCTATACCCCCCCTGCTGCAACTGATTGATTCAACTTCCTGATTCATACGGTGAGGCGATGTTATATATCTTGCTCACATTTTATTGCGATTAAAACGTTGACACTCAATCAACAAAATATTGACAATGACGGCCTGAAGTGGAATGAAAGCATCAGAAGACATATTTGGTTTTCGTTGATTGGTATCTATGGTAACCGGATATGTTGGGAAGAGGCGGCAGACTATTCGCAAGTGTCTGTCGTGAAAATGACGCCAAGCCTTTTTGGGGTGGCGGATCCTGATTTGGAATGACCAGACTATAGACCGGGGTGCGGTTTTGCGAGGCATCTGCTCATACGGGGGTATGCACCGGGCAAGGATTTTAACCGGACTTATTCTATTTATAAGGAGCGGCGGTTCTTCTTTTTGAAGAACCGCCGCTAATTTATTGGAATAAAGGGTATTTCAAGTCACCAGGGGTCCTCGACGCGCGGCCAGATGGCGCGGTTGAGTTTGCGATAATTGGTCGTGCGCGGGTTGCTCGGATAGGAGCTTGGCGCATCGACATAGATGATTTCGGCGGCAACCGGCGCGAAGCCTGCATGGAAATGATTGGTGGATTTGACCACCAGAACATTCTTCGTCATCGGGTCTATGCCGAGGTTGGAAAAGATATCCGGCTCGAAGGTCTGGGTGCGGTTGGTGTTGAGAATGATATCGATCCCGGTGTCTTCGATGCGCACCACCGCCGAGGGGCCAAGCGTCACGCGGCTGGGGCCGAAACTCTGCCAGCCTTCATTTGCCACTTTCAGCACCGTCACGCGGGCATCGATGGGTTCGCCGCCGAGCGGGCCGGATTTGCCGCCGAAGCGCAGATCGATCACCGCGCCTTCGCCCGCCGCATGGCAGAAAGTGACGGCGATGGGATCCCATATGGTCGCAATCCCGGCGTTGTTCACGCCGCGCTCGATCAGGCGGCGCAGGATATAGGTGCCGTCGCCCGCGACACCACCGCCCGGATTGTCCCACACATCGGCAATGACGGCGGGTTTTGACGGATTGGCTGCATGGGCCGCAAGTGCGCGGTCAATGCCCTGATCGGTATCGAGCATGGCCATCGAGGTCTGTTCGCGCATGGCGATCAGTTCGCGCCCAAGCTTTTCGGCCAGTGCGGCGCCTTTCTGCGGATCGTTGTCGGTGACGACCAGAATGCGGGTTCCCATTTCCGGCACATCCGCCGCCATGAAGCCGTGAATAACGGAAATGGAGAGAATGCCATCCTTGCCCTGCAATGCCTTGATGCGGTCCACAAAGGAGCGCATTGGCTCCTTGCTGGTGGGAAGCACGGCAATCATCCGGCAGTCGAAAGTGGAGATTACCGGCTTGGTGCGCCCTTTGAGGGCATCGAGCGCAAGTTCCACCACATGCTCGCCACGCTCGTAGAAGTCCGTATGAGGAAATTCGAGGAAGGATGCGAAAATATTGAGGTTTTGCACCCGCTTTGGGGTCAGGTGGCTATGTGGATCGAACTCGCTTGCAACCAGCACGCCCGGTCCGACAATGGCGCGCACACGCTCCAGAAGGTCGCCTTCGCAATCGTCATAGCCCTGCGCCACCATTGCGCCGTGAAGGCCCAGCACCACCGCATCGACCGGCATGGCGGCCTTGAGCTGGTCAAGGATTTCGTCGCGCAGTTCCTCGAAAGCCTGACGTTGCAACAGCCCGCCCGGTTCCGCCCAGGTGGCTGTGCCCTCGATCACGGTGAGGCCTTCTGCCGCCGCCCGCTTGCGCAATGCCACGATGGGTGAAGAGCAGAGTGTCGGCGTTTCCGGGTGCTTGCCCGGCGCGGCATAAAAAGCCATCTCGAACGAGGCGCGATCGGTTGGAACCGGGGAGAAGGTGTTAGTTTCGGTCGCAAGCGACGCGGTGAAGATGCGCATGGAAACAACTCTCGGCGAGGGCTTATTTATTTCTGGGGTGCGTAGGCGACGGCTTCGATTTCGATCTTGATGTCGATCATCAGGCGGGATTCGACCGTGGTGCGTGCGGGCGGTTCTTTTGGAAAATAAGTGCCATAGACAGCGTTCATGCGACCGAAATCGCGCGCATCTTCCAGCCAGACCGTGGTTTTTACGACGTCTTCCATCGCTGCACCCGCCAGCGCTAGCGCGGCCTTGATGTTTTCAAGCACCTGCCGGGTCTGTGCTTCGATGCCGCCTTCGACGATCTGGCCATTCGGCCCGACTGGCACCTGGCCCGAAACGTAAACCATGTCGCCTACGCGGACAGCGGGGGATAGAGGCACATGCGATGCGCCAAAGACCTGTTTTCTGGACATGAAACTCTCCGTTTATTTGACGGCTCCCAGCGCAAGACCCTTGATGAGATAACGCTGAAGCCAGATGAAAAGAATGGCGACGGGCAGGGTGGCGAGGAAGGTTGCGGCCATGACATAGTGCCATTCGACCGTGTAGCGCCCGGCAACCAGCGAGAAGACCTGAATGGGAAGCGTGTAGCTTTCCTGTCGGCGCAGCATGGTCAGTGCCACGACGAATTCGTTCCAGGCATTGATAAAGGTGAAGATTGCCGTCACCGCGATTGCTGGCAGGCAGAGCGGCAGGAAGACCTTCACGAGCGTCTTGCCCCGGCCAGCCCCTTCCATCCACGCGGCCTCTTCCAGATCGCGCGGAATGGTGTCGAAATAGCTTTGCAGCATCCAGACAGTGAAGGCGATGTTGAAAGCCATATAGACCGCGCCAACTGCTGACACACTTTCGATCAACCCGTAAGCGGCCAGCAGGCGGAACAGGCCCAGTACCAGAACGATGGGTGAGATCATCTGCGAGACGAGCAGGAATTGCCGGAATGCACCATGGGCGGCAAAGCGGAAACGCGACATGGCATAGGCTGCCGGAATGGAGATGATGATTGCGCCGACTGAGGCGATGACCGAAACATAGATCGAATTTAAAAGCGCATTGCCGAAATTGGTCGCGACCCACATTTCGGAGAAATTCTGCCAGCGGAAGGTGGAAGGCCACCAGTTGGGCGACAGCACTTCCTGCGCCGGTTTTACCGCCGTCAGGAACATGACGGCGAAGGGAAACAGGGTCAGCACGATGAGCGGCGAAAGAACCGCCCATGGCAGCATGATGATGACGCGCGCGACCGAGCGGCCGTAGAAATCCATATTGAGAATGATGGCGACGGGGATTGAAAGGACCAGTGCGCCGCCCACCACGGCAACAGTCCAGACGGCAGTGCGCCACAGCGCATTCATGAACTCCGCCGTTGCGAAAAGGGCCGTGAAATTGGCGCCATCGTTGAATTCGCGCAACTGGCCGAAACGGTTCACATCATGCGTGGCGATTTCAAACAAATGCACCACAGGCCAGAATATCACCACCGCAGCCAGAAGCAGGCTCGGCAGGATGAGGAAATAGGGCAAGGTGCGATTTTGCATTGGCTGTCATTGTCCCGGAAAAAAGGCCCGGCAGCAGGTGGGGGCAAAGCTGCCGGGCAGGCGGGGGAGAAGCTATTTCTTCAAGATGGCGTCTGCCTTGGCAGCGGCATCTTTCAGGACGGCATCCGGTTCGCCCTTGCCGAGATAGATGCTCTGCATGGCATTGGAGGTGATGTCGGCAATTTCTTCCCAGCCCGGAATGACGGGAGCAAAACGCGCATCCGGCAGAAGAGCGGTAAAGGCGGCAAGATCGGCATTATTGACATAATAATCCATCTTCGCCTCTTCCTTGTTGACCGGAAGGAAGCCTTCGTTCTGCGTGAATTTCGCGCGCCAGTCCTTCTGGAACAGGAAGTCGAGCACCTTCCAGGCTTCCTCCTTGTTCTTGGAATTCTGGAACATGATGACGGAATCGGTCACGCCATAAGTCCCGCGTGCACCGGTGGGGCCAGCAGGAATAGCGGCGACGCCATATTTGAGATTGGGCGCTTCTTCCTTGATCTGGTTGGACAGGAACGGCGCGGTTATCATCATGCCAACCTTGCCCTGCTTGAAGAGGTTCTGCACATCCTCACGCGCATAGGAGGTAACGCCGGGCTGCGTTAGCCCGTCGTCGATCATGGATTTATAGAGCTTGGCCGCTTCCAGCGCACCCGGTGTGCTGAGGCCGGAGGTACCATCCTTGTTCAGGATTTCCGTCCCGTAGGACCACATGGCGTAATAATAGTAAACGTCGGTCTCGATTTCCTTGCCCTGCAGGCCGAAACCGTAATTTTCACCGCCGAGCGCCTTGATCTTGGCGGCGTCGGCTTTCAGTTCATCCCAGTTCGCAGGCGGGTTTTTAATGCCGGCTTTCTCGAACAGATCCTTATTATAATACATCGCACGGACGGAAGCTGCGATTGGCAGGCCATAGGTCTTGCCGTCAAGCACCGAGGGCGAAAGGAAAGTTTCAATGAAGCGGCCCTTGAATTCGTCGTTCATATAGCCATCGAGCGGCTCGGCAATGCCCTGCTGCACGAAATCGATCAGCCAGCGTGTGCCGATGATTGAAAGATCGGCATTGGTGCCAGCCGAAATATCGGTGGTCAGCTTTTGCAGGAGCACATCCCATGGAACAACTTCAAAATTGAGCGTGATGCCGGGATTTTCAGCCTCGAAAGCCTTCTTCACCTCTTCAAAATAAGGGCCGGTCTTGGCGCTGTATTCCGCAACCGTCATGCGCGCTTCACCTGCATCCGCGCTGGACGCCAGCGCCAGAATGCTCAATCCGGCCAAAAGGCCGGCCTTCCATTTTCTGATCAACATTTTCCGGTTCCCTTGTTGTTTCTCTCGGTACGCAAGAGGCATATATTTTTTGTTATTTTCTTACATTATCGTTTTTTATCTGGGTTTCAAGCGAAAACATTTGTTGCAAACTTACATTTTTAAAACTAGGCTGATGCGAATAAGCGGTTTTGAAAATGACCATATAAAAGGGGAATGCCGTGGATCATTCAGGTGAATTTGCCGGAAGATCGGTTCTTGTAACCGGTGCTGGCGGCGGCTTGGGCAGGGCTCTTGCGGCGCTGTTTGCCGCGCGCGGCGCGCGCGTCATCGGCTGTGATGTATCGATGGATCTGATGGCCGCTTCGGATTTCGCCAGCCGCCATGTATTCGACCTGCTTGACCGTGCGGAGCTTGCGGCGGCTGCCAACAAGCTCATTCTTGCCGACGGCGTGCCGGATATCGTCATCAACAATGCGGGCTGGACCCGCGCCGAGACATTCGAGGGCTTGGAACAGGACCGGATCGAGGTGGAAATCGACCTTAACCTGACCGGCGTGGCGAGCTTTTCCAATATCATGGCGCAGGCCATGGCCACGCGCGGCCATGGCGCTTTTGTTTTCGTTTCGTCCGTCAACTCGCTCCAGCATTTCGGCAACCCGGCCTATGCGGCGGCCAAGGCAGGCATCAATGCTTTTGCGCGCGGCATTGCGGTGGAATTTGGCCAGCGGGGTGTGCGCGCCAATGTGGTTTGCCCCGGTTCCATTCGCACCCCCGCATGGGATCACCGCATCGCACAGGATCCGTCCGTGCTGGACCGTTTGCAGCGGCTTTATCCGCTGGGGCGCATCGTTAATGTTGGCGAGGTGGCCGAGGCGGTAGCATTTCTGGCGTCCGAGCGGGCATCGGGCATCACCGGCGCGGTTTTGCCGGTGGATGCGGGCCTGACGGCGGGGTGCCGTCCGTTCATCGAAGATATTCTGGGAGGGAATTGAGCTGATGAAAGAGGTTTCGCTACGCGGAATTAGCAAGACTTTCGGACAGTTGACTGTTCTCGATCGGATTGATCTGGAGATCCATAGCGGAGAGTTTCTCGTGCTTGTCGGCCCGTCCGGTTGCGGAAAATCCACGCTTTTGCGCATGGTGGCGGGGCTGGAGCCGATTTCCGGCGGCGATCTGGTCATTGGCGGCGAGCGCGCCAACGAATTGCCGCCGCAAAAACGCAATATTGCGATGGTGTTCCAGTCCTATGCGCTGTTTCCACATATGACCGCGCGCGAGAATATTGGTTTCGGCCCCCGTATTCGCGGCGAGAAAGCGGCGGAAACTGCGGCCAAGGTGGATCATGCGGCCTCCATTCTCAATCTCCATTCCTATCTTGACCGATATCCGCGCCAGCTTTCGGGCGGGCAGCGCCAGCGCGTGGCCATGGGCCGCGCCATCGTGCGCGAGCCTTCGGTATTTCTCTTTGACGAGCCGCTTTCCAATCTCGATGCGCAATTGCGCGTCCAGATGCGCACCGAAATCAAGGCGCTGCATCAGCGCCTGAAATCGACCGTGATCTATGTCACGCATGACCAGATCGAGGCCATGACCATGGCCGACCGCATCGTGGTGATGAATCAGGGCAAGATCCAGCAGATAGGCGCGCCGCTCGACCTCTATGATCGCCCAGCCAATAAATTTGTGGCGGGCTTTATCGGCTCGCCATCGATGAGCTTCATTCCCGGCACGGTGGCCGATGGCTTTTTCTGTACGGGCGAGGGCGAAAAAATTGCCGTTTCGGCGGCCGCAAAGGGCGCACGCGCGGCGGAGGCGGGCATTCGCCCGGAAAATTTCGTTATCGCGCGCGAAGGCGCAGGCCTGACGCTTGTGGTGGAAGTGATCGAGCCGACCGGCCCGGAAACCCATATCTATGGGCGCATTGCGGGAGAACCCGTCCGCGCCGTGTTCCGCGAGCGGATACAGCTTGCGCCGGGCGAGCAGGTTCCTGTAACGGCTGGGAGCGAACATATTCATCTCTTTGATAAGGAAAGCGGTTTGCCGCTTTGAGCTTTTCATGAGCAAGGTTGCCGATATCATAACGCGGCTGCATGTCGTGGCGCAGGAAGGGTCGAAATCCGACCGGCGGCTCGCCGGGCTGGTTCTGGCCGATCCCCATTATGCTTCCAAGGCGGCAATCTCGGAGATCGCCGCGCGGGCAGGGGTCAGCGAGCCGACGGTCACGCGCTTTTGCCGTGCGCTTGGCTGCGACGGTGTGCGCGATTTCAAGTTTTTTCTGGCGCAGGCGCTGGCCATTGGCGGACAATATCTGACCGCTGAAATTCCCGCCCGCGACGTGCGTGAAAGCCGCATTGCCACCGCAGTCACTGATGCTGCAATCGCTGCCATCCAGCGCGCGGGCGACGGGGTGGATATGGGGGTTCTGATGAAGGTTGCCGAACGGCTTGCCGCTGGCGGTCCCGTGCTTTGCCTCGGTTCCGGCGGCATGTCGTCCATGCTGGCGACGGAAATGGAAAACCGCCTGTTCCGCCTCGGCATTCCGGTCAATGCGCAGGTGGATGGGCAGTTGCAGCGCATGTATGCCGCCGTCACCACGCATGAGACGACCGTGCTTGCCTTTTCCGTGTCGGGTTTTGCGCGCTCTGTCGTGGAGGCCGTGCTGGTTGCGCGGCAATATGGAGCCGAAACGGTGGCTATCACCGCCGCCGGTTCCGATCTCGCCAGGGCTGCGGATATGCTCATTCCGTTCCAGCCCAACGAAGACGGCAATATCTACAAACCCACCTCGGCACGTTACGGGCTTCTTGCCATTCTCGATATGATTGCAACCGCCGCTGCCGAAGCGCGAGGGCCGAAGGTGCTGGAAAGCCTGCGCCGCATCAAACACAGCCTCAATACACTTACCATAGACGATCCGCGTCTACCGCTTGGAGACTGACTTTATGCCCATTAAGCCTAAAAACATCTGCGAGGTGGATACACCTGCCATTCTGGTTGATGTTGATCGTGTGGTTGCAAATATCGAAAAGGCACAGGCCCATGCCGATGCGGCGGGCGTGAAGCTGCGCCCGCACATCAAAACGCACAAGTTGCCATTTTTCGCAAGAATGCAGGTGAAAGCAGGCGCCGTCGGCATCACCTGCCAGAAGCTGGGTGAAGCGGAAGTCATGGCCGATGCGGGGCTGACCGATATTTTTCTGCCCTATAATATTCTGGGGCAGGAAAAGCTCGATCGGCTTCATGCGCTGCATCGGCGCATCACGATCTCGGTCACGGTGGACAACAAGACATCGCTGGCAGGGCTTGCTCAGCATTTTATGAACGAAAAGCGGCCGCTGAAGGTTCTCGTGGAATGCGACACGGGCATGGGGCGCTGCGGTGTGCAGACGCCCGGACAGGCACGCGAATTGGCGCACATCATTGAGAAGAGCGCCGGGCTTTGCTTTGGCGGGCTTATGACCTATCCGGCCACCGGCAGGGGGGATGAGGCAGAACGCTGGCTCAGAGAAGCCCGCGACCTGCTCGCAGCCGATGGCATTGCCTGCGAGACCATTTCCAGTGGCGGCACACCGGATATGTGGCGCATTCCGGCTGAAACCGTCGTGACGGAGTATCGCCCCGGCACCTATATCTATTTCGACCGCTATCAGGTTGCCGAAGGTGCGGCGACGATTAATGATTGCGCCCTTACAGTGCTGGCGACGGTGGTGAGCCATCCGACGCCCGAGCGCGCCATCATTGATGCCGGGTCCAAGGCGCTGTCGTCCGATACGCTGGGGCTTGCCGATTTCGGGGAATTGATGGACCGGCCGCTGGCGCGTGTGACGGGCCTCAGCGAAGAACACGGCAAGGTGACGGGCGACGTCGCCAATCTCAATATCGGCGACCGGGTGCGTGTCATTCCCGATCATGTTTGCGTCGTCTCAAATCTTTTCGATGAAGTGCACCTTGTTTCGGGCGAGGAGGTTATCGATATCCTGCCCGTCGCCGCACGCGGAAAATTAAGATAATCAGGAGGATAGAATGAAGGGAGCGGTTAATCCGTTCGCAGGCGACAAGGACCGCAAGCAAATATGGGAAATGTTCGTGCGCCGCGATATCGAGGCATTCATCGCGCAGGACTGGTCCATGGTGGCGGATGATTTCGATGAGGCGCGCTTCCTCGGCATTCATGCCCATAACAACCCCGACCCGGATAAATGGGATGCAGGCTTCCCCACGCTTGCCAGCTATCGCGACGAATGGCTGCGCCAAGCTGCGGAAAGTGCGGCTATCGAATATGCCGAGCCTCTGGCTGAAGGCATTTTCCGGGCAACGGATTTGAGCGTAATCGATATTACCGGCGATGTTGCGCTGGCGCGAAAAAAGTTCGATGGCACCATTGCGCGCAAGGACGGAACGCAAGATCGTCTCAATTGGCAAACGCTTTATTTCTGCCGCCGCGATGGCAATTTCTGGAAGATTACCGGCTTCGGCGGCTATATGGCATATCGCTGAAAGAGCGCCGTTCGGATGGTTTTAAAATGGCGTTGGCCTGCCGGTCAGCGCCATTTTTGTTCATGCCGGATCGTAAGTTTATTCGTCGATGCGGCGCAGTATAATCACACTATTTTTCTCAAATTATACATATTTCCTCTTGAGTGAACAATCAATCTCCTGATGTCGCAGGTGGTGGAATATCTGTCGCAGCTCGTTCCGGCAATTGATTTTAGGGGGATTACTATTACTATCGGGCTGGCGGGTTGTTTCCTGCTTTCAACCGTTTTGTACGGCCCCAAAATTTGCTGCGTAACCTTTCAAAAAATAATCCAAGGGGACGGGGAGCAGCGTGGTGAACCTGGATGAATTCTCGGCTGTGGGTGGACATGTCGCGAAATGACCTATATAGAATCAGGCAACCTTTCAATAATCATTCTGTGCGGACCTCCTGCGGTAAGCAAATTGTGCATGGGCGTTTTGCACGGGAATGAAGTCTTATCAATGTAAAAAAGGAGCTTAAGTCCGCCAGCACAGCGGGGTTAAATTTATTGCATGGTATTTTATACGAGGATAAAAGTATGAAGTCGCCTGCTAAGACAAAAATAAGCTTGAATGGCGTGTTTAAAGTCTTCGGCGACAACCCGATGCGTGCAATGCGTGAATTGGGTGCGGGCAAATCAAAAGCGCAGATTCACAGCGATCTCGGGGCCACGATTGGCGTTGACAATGCCACCTTCGATATTCGGGAAGGTGAAGTATTCGTGATTATGGGCCTTTCCGGCTCGGGCAAATCCACACTTCTGCGTCTGCTCAATCGGCTTATCGAACCAACGGCCGGTTCCATTGAAGTGGAAGGCCGCGATATCGTCAAAATGTCGAAGCGTGAGCTGATCGATCTTCGCCGCCGCGATATGAGCATGGTGTTCCAGTCATTCGCGCTGCTTCCCAACCGTTCGGTGCTGAACAATGCCGCTTTCGGTCTTGAAGTGGCAGGCATGGGCGAGGTTGAGCGGCACCAGAAAGCGTTGAAGGCGCTGGCCGCTGTGGGGCTGGAGCCCTATGCGCACAGCATGCCGGACCAGCTTTCCGGCGGCATGAAACAGCGTGTCGGCCTGGCGCGGGCGCTTGCCAGTGAGCCGACAGTTCTTCTGATGGACGAAGCCTTTTCCGCGCTCGATCCGCTGATCCGCACTGAAATGCAGGACGAGCTGAAGCGGCTTCAGGCGCAACACAGCCGCACCATTGTTTTCGTGAGTCACGATCTGGACGAGGCCATGCGCATCGGTGACCGTATCTGCATCATGCAGCACGGCAAGGTGGTGCAGGTGGGAACGCCAAACGAGATCATATCGGCCCCGGCCAATGATTATGTCCGTTCTTTCTTCCGTAATGTCGATGTTTCGCGGGTTTTCAAGGCCGCAGACGTGGCGCGGGATGACGAACTCATCGTCTTTGAAGCCGAACAGCTTGCCACGGCGCTGGAGCGTTTCGACGCAAGCGGCAAGGCCTATGGCGTACTGGTCGATGCCGACCGCACCTATCGTGGGCTTGTGAGCCGCGATGCGCTGGCCGCGGGCCAAAGGCTCAACGATTTTGCGGCCATCGAAGCCGATGCGCCGCTTTCCGGCTTGCTTGTGCATGTGGCGAAAAGCCCCTGGCCGGTGCCTGTTACCGACCGGCAGAACCGCTATGTCGGCGCGATCAGCAGGTCGGTCTTGCTTGAAACGCTCGGGCGCGCGGGCTGAAGCCCGCACGCTGGCGACCTTTGGGTCCAATCCAGAAACAAGACGGAAATGGACGGTAAATCATGGATTTGAATTTCAGTGTCGGCGGATGGGCGGATGTGGCGGTCAATTACATACTCGACCACTTCACGCCCGCGCTCGATATGATTGCGGCTGCGATCGGCTTTGTAACGGATGGCATCCAGAATGCTCTCATCGCCGTTCCGCCCTTTGCGGGCGTTGCTATCCTCAGCTTGCTGGCGCTTTGGCGCGTCGGCTGGAAATTTGCGGTTTTCACGCTTCTGGCGCTCGCCCTCATCATCCACATGGATCTGTGGAGCGGCACGATGGAAAGCTTGTCGCTGGTGCTGGCATCAACCGTCATTGCGGTGGTGATCGGCATTCCGCTTGGTATCGCCATGGCGCGCAGTGACGCTGTTGCCTCAATCGTAAGGCCGATCCTCGACCTCATACAGACGATGCCGGCTTTCGTCTATCTTATTCCGGCGGCAATGTTTTTCGGTCTTGGCGCGGTGCCGGGCACAATTGCCACCGTGATCTTCGCCATGCCGCCCGTGGTGCGTCTCACCAATCTCGGCATCCGGCAGGTTCATGCGGAATTTGTGGAGGCGGGCCTCGCTTTCGGCTGCACCGCGCGGCAGCTTCTGTTCAAGGTCCAGCTTCCTAACGCCATGCCGTCCATCATGGCAGGTGTCAACCAGACGATCATGCTGTCGCTTTCCATGGTGGTCATCGCCTCGATGATCGGCGCGGGCGGCCTTGGCAACACGGTGCTGACCGGCATCCAGCGACTCAATGTGGGCCTTGGCTTCGAGGGCGGTCTGGCGGTTGTCATTCTGGCGGTCATTCTCGATCGCATCACGCAAAGCTTCGGCAAGGGCGGCACGGGCCTGCTCAAGCGGCTCGCATTCTTGAAAAGGGCGGCAGGCGAACAGCCTGCCTCATCCTTTCGCAAGCAGGAAGCATGAAACAAACATCAATAACGGGAACTGAAACCAAAGGAGAAGGAGAAGGAGCAGGTATGTTGGGCAAACTAACCAGATTCGGTCTGGCGGCCGTTGTGGCGGGAACGATGACCATGGGCGCCGCTTTTGCGCAGGATGGCAAAACCGTCAAGATCGGCTGGGCGCCATGGTCAGATGCCGAATTTGTCACCAAACTCGCCAGGAAGCTGATCGAAGATAATCTCGGCCAGAAGGTGGAGCTGGTGCAAACCGACGTAGCCCCCCTTTATCAGGGCGTGAGCCGTGGCGATATCGATGCCATGATGATGGCGTGGCTACCGGAAACCCATGCGGATTACTACAAGCGCGTCGAAGGCAAGGTGGAAAATCTGGGTCCGCTTTATGAAGGCGCGAAGCTTGGCTGGATCGTGCCGGATTATATCCCGGAAAGTGAAGTCAGCTCCATCGAAGACCTCAAGAAGCCAGAGGTTCGCGAGAAGCTGAAGGGCGAGATTCAGGGGATCGATCCGGGCGCGGGCCTCACCCGCCTGTCGCAGGAAGCGATCAAGAAATATGGGCTGGATTACAAGCTCAATATTTCGAGCGAGGCGGCAATGCTGACCACGGTTGACCGTGCCAACCGCTCTGAAGGCTGGTTTGTTGCCACTTCGTGGAGCCCGCACTGGATGTTCGGCAAGTACAAGCTGCGCTATATCGCCGATCCGAAAGGTGCGCTAGGCGGTGCGGAGCATATCGATGCGGTGGCGCGCAAGGGCTTCAAGGAGGACAATCCGAAGGTTGCAGCCTTGCTGGCGAAAATGAGCATTCCGATCAACGAGCTTGAGGCGGCGATGTTTGATGCGCAGGAAACGTCCTATGAAAAGGCCGTCGACAAATATATCGCCGACCATCCGGACCGTATCAAGGAATGGCTTTCGCAATAAGTTGGTTTGAAAGTGATGCCCCCCGGGTTTCGGCCCGGGGAGCTTTTATCCTCGTCGGGCGATCAATATGCCGGAAATGACGATGACACCGCCAATGGCCTGCATCAGCCCGATCGGCTCCGACAGGATGGTCCAGGCGAGGAAGGCCGCTACGACCGGCTGCAAAAGCAGCGTGAGGGAGGAAAAGGAGGCTGGCAGGAAGGCGAGCGCATAGGCAATCATGCTCTGGCCTGCTGCATGGGTGAGCCAGGCAAGGCCCGCGAGGACAAGCCAGCCGTAAAGCGTTGCGGGCAGGATATGCCCTTCCATGAAATAGGCGACCGGAAGCGAGAAAATGGCCGCGATGGCGCTGCTCCACAACATGATGCGCATGGTGGAAAAGCGGCTGCGCAAACGGCCGACCGAGAGGATGTAGCCCGCGTAGAAAACGGCGGCGAGAAGCGCCATGGCGTCGCCGGACGAGCGGCTGTGTAGCAATTCGCCGGGGCCGCCCTTGAGCACGATTACGCCTGCAACTACCACCACAAGACCGACAATGAAGGATGAACTGACGCGCGAGCGGAACAGAAGCCATGCACCGATGGTGACGAAAATGGGCGCCATATTTGCAAGCAGGGTCGCATTGGCGACAGATGTGGAATGGAGCGACAGGTGCCATGCGCCGAGATCGGCGGCAATGAAAAAGCCGGGCAATGCGAGCCGCAGGCAATCTGCAAGCGTGAGAGGCGCTGCATCCTTTCTCTCATGACGCTCGCGCCCATCCATGAGCAACAGCGGCAGTACGGCCAGCGCCAGACGCCAAAAGCCGGTTGCAAGCGGCCCCACTTCCGAAAGGCGAACGAAGATCGGCGAGCTGCCGATGGCAATGCCGCCTGTGATCAGCGCGATCATTGCCCAACGCTGCTGTGAGGAAAGAACGGGGGTTGGAATGGTGGTATGCGACATTTTCAGGACTCGAATTTCATGCGAACCGTCTCGCTACCGCCATTCCGGCGCGCGCTTCGAGCATGGTGCTGAGGGAATGATTTACCGTTTCCCGGCGGCAAATCTTAAAGCTGCATAGTCCTGATTGGGGCATCCGTCCAGCAGGAAATATACCCCACTCAACTGATCCCTAAAAATTGTATTTTTATGCTGCGCCGCACCCCGCCACTGTTTTATTTCCGGGCGGCGATGGCGCATTTTCGAGCCAGAACCGCTTCGTACTGTTGGCTCGAAATACATATGCTTGCTAGTGGTATGATTCCAAACATTTGCTCAACGCTTGAACAGAGGGATGCAAATGTCGGAATCAGACCACCAGAATAGAAAAAGAAAGCGCCTCCATGGGCGCTTTTTTGGTTTATGCTGTAATTAACGAGAATAAGGCGAACGGCACTGCTTGCGTGGCCCGTTATAGGGCTGGAATGTATTGTCTGATGCCCGATAGGACTTATAGCGGCTATAGCACCATTGCACATGGGGTGAACCTGCGGGTGCTCGGTAAACCGGGCGCGGCTGGCTGATTGCGCCGCCAATGATTGCGCCCGCACCGAAGGCCGCAAGCGGATACCACCAGCCGTCATTGTGGCGGCGATAACCGTGGCGATAATGGCGGTAGCCGCGATGGCCGTGCCAGTAACCGGGGCGATGGCCGCGATTATAGTTCTGCGGACGATAATGGGCGCGCGCCTGTATCACGTTCTGGTTGATCGCGGGGCGATCCATATTCATGGGGGCGGCTACGGTGGGGACGATGGAGGTTGCACCAAAGATCAAAGCCAAGGCCCCCGCGCAAGTTTTCCTGAAGCTGTTCATGTTCAACTCTCCCTATTCAAACTCCAGGTCAAACGCTTGAAATATCGATTTGTTCCGGGCATTGGCGCGAAGAAGGAAAGAATGAAAGGGGGCAGGCTCCTCCCCAAGAACCTGCCCCCTCATGCGCCGCCCCCACCCATGGTGGCGCGACGCCTGACCTGATTACCGTCTGGCCAGCGATTTATCTACCTTCCAATGCTGCATTGAGCAACTTTAGCGCGTCGTTTTTTGTAAGTTCAACCGGGTTTCCGCCTGCGGTGGGATCTGCCACTGCCATTTCGGCGATCAGCTCCTTGCGGGCATTGTCCATCTGAAGGTTCTTGATGAGATCGGGCAGGGTGCGCGGCACGCCAAGTTCGGCGCGCAGCTTCATGATCGCATCGGCAAAGCCGTCGAACCCGCCTTCGATGCCGAGATAATCGGCCAGCCGGGCAATGCGCTTTTCGATGGCAGCCCGGTTGTGGTGCAGCACATAGGGCATGAAGACGGCATTGGTCATGCCGTGATGTGTGTCATAGAGCGCGCCGATGGGGTGCGAGAGCGAATGGATCGCACCGAGGCCCTTCTGGAAGGCCGTGGCGCCCATGGCAGCGGCTGCCATCATATTGGCACGCGCTTCGATATCCCCGCCATTGGCATAGGCTTTGGGCAGGTTCTCAAAGACAAGGCGGATGCCCTCCACGGCAATGCCATCGGCCATGGGATGGAAGCCCGGTGCGCAATAGGCTTCAAGGCAGTGCGCCAGTGCATCCATGCCCGTACCCGCCGTGATGAAGGGCGGCATGCCAGTGGAAAGTTCGGGATCGGCGATCACCGTTACGGGCAGCATTTTGGGGTGGAAGATGACCTTCTTCGTGTGGGTGGATTCATTGGTGAGAACGCCCGCGCGCCCCACTTCCGAGCCGGTGCCTGCGGTGGTCGGCACGGCAATGACGGGAGCTATGGCGTTGCTGTCGGCGCGGGTCCACCAGTCGCCGATATCTTCAAAATCCCAGACGGGCCGGGTCTGTCCGGCCTGAAAGGCGATGAGCTTGCCGAGATCGAGCGCGGAACCGCCGCCAAAGGCGATGACGCCGTCATGCCTGCCTTCCCGGAAAACCTTTACGCCGGCATGAAGATTGCTCTCGACCGGATTGGGTTTCACATCGGAAAACACGCCATATTGCACGCCCGCCGCATCCAGAACGGCCAATGTCGAGGCGACCACAGGCAGTTTGGCGAGGCCCGGATCGGTGACGAAAAGCGGGTGCTCGATGCCTGCGGCTTTCAGGACGGCTGGAAGCTCCTTGATGTGCCCCGGCCCGAAAAGCACAGTGGTCGGAAAGTTCCATTTCGCGGTCAATGTGGTCATGTCGATTGCTTCCGAATTATGATGAGTGGTCAGATTTTTTCATGCCGATGGAAGGATTTTGGCCGCTCATCGGGCCTTTTCCTGAAAAAATTCTGGTTGGTCAGTAGCGTTCAAATCCGCGGTAGAGCTCCCAGTCGGTCACGCGGCGGTCATATTCGATCTGCTCCCAATGGGCGGTATGGGTGTAATGGTTCACGACATCCTCGCCGAAGGCTTCTTTCAGGAAAGCGGAACCTTTGAGCGCCGCAGCCGCCTCGCGCAGCGTGTAAGGAATTTCCTTCAGCCTCACCGCGCTATAGGCATCGCCCACAAAAGGTTCGTCCAGTTCCAGCTTTTCATCCACGCCTTTCAGGCCGGCGGCGATGAGCGCTGCAAAGGCCAGATAGGGATTGATATCCGCGCCGCCGATGCGGCATTCGATGCGAATGCCCTTGGTACCTTCGCCGCAAAGGCGAAAACCGGCTGTGCGGTTGTCCTGGCTCCACATGATCTTGGTGGGGGCGAAGGTGCCCGCCTGAAACCGCTTGTAGGAATTGATGTAAGGCGCCAGAAAATAGGTGTAATCGGTCGCATATTTGATCTGGCCGGCCACCCATGAGCGCATCAGCGGTGTCATGGTGTAGGGGGCTTTGGGATCGAAGAACAGAGGTTCCTTGCCATCTGCACTCCAGATGGAATTGTGCACATGGCTCGAACTGCCAGCCCTTGCATAATCATACTTCGCCATGAAGGTGATGCACTTGCCATGCGCCTCGGCAATCTCCTTCATCGCGTTTTTCATGATGACGTGGCGATCGGCCATTTCAAGCGCCTTGCAATAGCGCACGTTCAGCTCCTGCTGGCCCGGCCCCCATTCGCCTTTTGAATTTTCCACCGGAATGCCCGCATCGGCCAGATGGTTGCGCATGGCGCGCAGGACCGGCTCCTCCCTGGTGGTGAGGTGGATCACATAACCCTGCACGTAAGGCGAGGCGGTTTCCATCTCATGCCAGCGTTTTGCCCGCGCCGATTTATAGGTTTCATCGAAAATGTAGAATTCAAGCTCGGATGCGAAATAAGCGCGATAACCGCGCTCGTGCAGGCGCTGCACCTGTTTTTTCAGGACGGCGCGCGGCGAATGGGAAAGATCGTCATGATGGTGGTCCAGTACATCGCACAGCACAATGGCCGTCTTTTCCAGCCACGGCGCAAGGCGCAGCGTGGAGAGATCCGGCTTCATGACGAAATCGCCATAGCCTTTGTCCCAACCCGCCGCCTCATAGCCCGGTACGGGTTCCATATCGATATCGTCGGCCAGAAGATAATTGCAGCCGTGGGTTTCGTCATAACCGGATTCCACGAAAAACTGTCCGTAGAAGCGCTTTCCAATCAGGCGGCCCTGCATGTCCACGATGCAGGCCAGCACCGTGTCGATCCTGCCTTCTTCAATTCGTCAAAAGTCAACTGTCCGGCCATTTATGCTTGCTCCAGAAGGGATGAAACGGCGGATGCGGCGCTTTGGTGCCGCATCTGAAAATGTCAGGCATAAGGGTAAGCGCCACCGGCACTGCGCATGGTTTCCTGATATTTCTTCAGGATAGCGGTAAGCTTTCGGCCCCAGGCCGTTTGTGTTCCGGCATCGGTGATTTCATCATTGCGGATTTCGATCATCACACAGGGCGCATTGCGCGGGCGCGCGTGCCGCTCCAGCGTGTAATAAACGCGATCGGCAGGCGAATAAGGCTCGTTCACGCCAATATGCAGGCCCATATCCTGCCGGAGCGCGGCAATCAGCGGACGGGCAATGCGGTCATCCTCGTCATGGATGATGCCGATCTGCCAGGGGCGCGAAACGCCGCGATAAACCGGCGTGAAAGAATGGACCGTCACGATCCAGGAAGGCTGGCCGCGTGCAGCGCGCATTGCAATCACTTCTTCTATGCGGCGGTGAAAGGGCCTGTGTGACAAGTCGATGCGCGCCATGCGTTCGGCCGTATTGAGCCCGTGGTTTCCCGGAACAAGGGTGGTTTCGCTGATTTCGGGGATGAGATCGGGTGCATCGAGCGGGCGGTTGCAATCGATCAAAAGGCGCGGCAGGCCAGCCTCCACCAGCGGCGCATCCAGTGCCTTGCTCAATTCCCGCGCGACCTCGACGGCGCCGGGATCCCACGCAATGTGTGTTTTGCGTGTTTCGGCATCAAGCCCAAGCCCGGCGAAGCTTTCCGGCATATGGTTGGAGGCATGTTCGCAAACGAGAAGATAAGGACTTCCCCCCCCCCCTCGTTGATGACAAAAACCGGCTCGCATGAGGCCGCGCGATCTTCTCGCTCGTTCGCCATTTCCTCAGTTCCCCGCGCTGTAACTTATGTTACGTTTTTTCCATTTATGCGCTATTGCGGATTATTTGATACGTCCTATGATATTTTGTCAAACACAATTTGCCCAGAATTGGAAAAGAGCCGCCGGGATGGAAACTGCCGCACCGATGAGCGCGAGCGTCGCGGAACTGATCAATGAACGCATCGACGCCATGCCAGCGGGCGAGCGCAGCGCGGCCCAGATGCTCATTGCCGATTATCCGATGCTGGGTCTGAAGACGGTGGCGGAATTTTCCACGCAGGCGGGTGTCAGTTCGCCGACGATCCTGCGTTTCGTGAACCGTCTCGGCTTTCAGAGCTACCCGGATTTTCAGGCCCGCTTGCAGGATGAACTGGCTGCGCAGCTTCAATCTCCGCATCATCGTAACGAACAGCCCGACAAGCGGCCCGACGCTGCTGATCCCGGCGTTGAACACACGCTGGAAAATATTCGCGAGACTTTCCGCCATCTGGGTGAAAAGCAGCTTCATCAGGTGGTGGCGTCACTTTCGCTGGCGAAGGGCAATGTCTATCTGATCGGCGGGCGTTTCACCGATCCGATTGCGCAATATATGACGGCGCATATGAGCATCGTGCGTGCGCGCGTGTTTCACCTCGGCGGGCAGGAAAGCATGTGGCGCGACCGCCTGCTCGACATGGGAAAACGCGATATTCTCGTGGTTTTCGATATCCGGCGCTATCAGGAAAGCCTGCTGGCGCTGGCGGAAAAGGCGAGAAGCAGGGGTGTCGAGGTCGTGCTGGTGACAGATCAGTGGCTTTCCCCCATTGCGCGGGTGGCGCGCCATGTGCTGGCCGGGCGTATTGCGGTGCCTTCGGCCTGGGATTCGTCGGCGGCTCTCTTCGTGCTTGCCGAAACGATCATCCGCGAGATGACCCGAATGCTGGAAAAGGACAGTGCCGCGCGCATCGCGGAGCTGGAAGCTCTGCGATAGATAGTGTAGCAGCTTTGCCGAACCGCTCCATCTCCCTGTTGTGTCCAGACATGCTTTATTCACGCGATGGGCCGCGACGCATTTATGATGAGCGGAAATTTCGGAGGTCCTATGGACGACAGATGCATTATCATCGGGGCTGGCCATGCCGGTTCGCAGGCTGCGGTCAGCCTTCGCCAGGAAGGGTATGCAGGCGAAATCATTCTCATCAATGACGAAACGGATATTCCCTACCACAAGCCGCCGCTCTCCAAGTCCTATCTGAAAGCGCCGGAAAAAGGCAGTCTGGTGCTGCGCCCGGAATCGGCCTATCGCGACAATAATATTGAGATGCTCTTTGGCGCGCATGTCGATGCCGTATCCATTGCGGAGCGGACGGTGACGCTTGGCGACGGCCGCGTGTTGCCATGGTCTGAACTGGTTTTCGCAACGGGTGCGAGGGCGCGCATCCCCGATGTGCCGGGGGTTGCGCTTGAGGGCGTTGTAACACTGCGGCGGATGGAAGATGCGCGCCGGATCGCCGCCATGATGCCGGACGTGCGCAATGTCGTGATTATCGGCGGCGGCTTCATCGGCCTTGAAATGGCGCATAGCGCGATTGCGCTCGGCAAGAAGACCGTATTGATCGAGGCTGCCCCTCGCGTCCTTGGCCGTTCGGTTGCGGCGCCCGTTTCCGCCCATGTGGAGGCGCGAAGCCGCGCTGCCGATATCACACTCCTGACGGGCCTTGGCGTCGCTTCCATCGAAGGGGAGAATGGGCGCGCGATAGGTGTAACGGCTGGCGATGGCACATTTTTCCCGGCTGATCTCGTGGTTATCGGCACGGGTGCGGTTCCCAATGTGGAACTGGCGGCGAAAGCGGGCCTCAGCATCGATAACGGGATCAGGGTGGACGAGCATATGCGGACGTCTGCCCCCCATGTCTATGCGATAGGCGATTGTGCGAGCTATGCTCATTTTCATGCAGGCCGCCATGTGCGCCTGGAATCGGTGCAGAATGCCACCGATCAGGCAAAGCATTTCGCACGCACGATCGTTGGGCGGGAGACGCCTTATCGCGAGGTTGCCTGGTTCTGGTCCGATCAGGGCGATATGAAGCTTCAGACCGCCGGTCTTTCGTTTGATGCTGACCGGCATGTTCTTTCTGGGGAGCCGGAAGAGAATGCTTTCTCGGTCTTTTCATTTCAAGGGCGACAGGCTGGTGGCGGTCGATTCCATCAATCGCCCGGCAGATCATATGATTGCGCGTCGTCTGCTTGCGGCGGGGATCAGCCCAAGCGAGGCCGATATTATGGCTGGTATGCCGCGCCTCAAGGAATTGCTGGCGGTTGTGGCGCGATAAAAGTTTTATGGAAAAGACCGGACTTGGGGGGGGGGGAGGAGAGTGTCCGGTTTTTGATCGCCGAGGGAATGGGAGGAGGAGAAACACCCGGCGATATTCTGGAAACTGAAGGACCGCGCGGTTTTATAAGGTCGCAATCCTGAAAAAAGGCCAAAGGGCCTTTGGAGGCGGCGCTATCAGCGGGCAGCGGCCTTGCGTGCGACAAACGGAATTTCCGAAGGCAGGATGCCGAGGTCGTTCAGTTCACGCGGGCTGAGGCGGCTCAGTTCGTTTACGGTGTTGCGGTAACGGCGCCAGTTGTTGTACGAGCGGATCAGGTTCATTTTTCTCACCAAGTCAAAATCTTATCTCTATGTTGCAAACAGCATATAGACTTGGAGCTTCAGAAAGTGGAGAGCCAGATTTGCATAGCTGCAATGCGTTAAAGCGCGCCTGTTGCACGGCTTTTGCATCAGTTTGTCATCGTAATATCACAATTATCTGTCTAAGTGGGGAAATCGCCGCAATTTATCATACTTATGCATGTAAGGGCGTCACGCGTGAGAAAGTGTGTACTTTCGCCTGTGATGTAATGTGCATATATAAGGCAATATAAATCCCATGCTCCCGCTGGCCTTCAATCTTGTCGCAAAAGTGCGTGAAATCGTCGATTAGAGACAATAATTCCGCATGACTTGTGCGCCGGATTGGGTTATGGGAGTTTCGTTGGGTGTCGGGGCGTCATATCGTGTGGTGTTCTTGCACTGTCTGTTTGCGGGAGAGAGCCGTTAAGGCCGCCGAAGGGGAAAACGCCCGAAATCTCTCAGGTACAAGGAACCGCAGGCGGGTAAGACAACTCTGGAAAGTCGGGGGCAACTCCGCGCCGAAGGTGTAAGTATGGCTTTATATATAGCCATGCGAGTCTCTCAGGCCTGAGACAGAGGGGCACGAACCAACCGCATTTTGCGGAAGGCATACGTGCGTCTCTGGAGTTGTTATGGGCGATACCGCACATTTGAATACCCTGCCGTTGCAGGATCTGCATGAAAAGGCTGGCGCGCGCTTCGGCGGCTTTGCCGGCTGGAACATGCCAACCACCTATCCGCTGGGTGTGATGAAGGAACATCTTCATACGCGCGACCATGCGGGCCTCTTCGACATTTCCCACATGAAGCTGGTGGAAGTTTCCGGCGCGGATGCCGCCGCGCTTCTCGCCGAGACCTGCCCGCTCGATCCGACGATCCTGAAGACGGGCCAGTCGAAATATACGTTCTTCCTCAATGATAATGGCGGCGTGCTGGATGATCTCATCGTCACGCGCCTTGGCGAAGACCGTTTCATGGTTGTTGCCAATGCGGGCAATGCCGATGCCGACATCGAGCATCTCAATGAAGCCGCGTCGGGCAAGGCCGTAAAGGTTAATCCGCTCGACCGTGTTTTCCTTGCTTTGCAGGGGCCGGAAGCAGAAGCTGTCATCACCGATGCCGGTCTGCCGGGCGCCGATCTTGCCTTCATGAGCGGTTTCGAGCCGAAACAGAGCTGGTTCATGACCCGTTCGGGCTATACCGGCGAAGACGGTTTCGAGATTGGCCTGCCTGCCGATGAAGCCCGTGCGCTGGCCGAAAAGCTTCTTGCCGATGAACGTGTCGAATGGATCGGCCTTGCCGCCCGCGATTCCTTACGCCTCGAAGCGGGCCTCTGCCTGCACGGTCAGGACATCACGCCGGAAACCGATCCGGTTTCGGCTGGCCTCACCTGGGCGATCACCAAGGCTGTGCGCGAAAAAGCCGCCTTCAACGGCGCGAAAGCCGTTCTCGACGCCATTGCCAAAGGCGCCAGCGCCAAGCGCGTCGGCCTCAAGCCGGAAGGCCGCCAGCCGGTGCGCGCCGGGGCCGACCTTTTCGACGAAAGTGGCCGCCAGATCGGCACCGTCACCTCGGGCGGCTTTGGCCCTTCCGCCGGTTTCCCGGTCGCCATGGGCTATGTCGAGGCAAGCCTCGCCACCCCCGGCACCCGTGTTTTTGCAGATGTTCGCGGCAACAAGGTTCCCGTTGACGTCCACGCACTTCCCTTCACACCGCATCGCTATCGCAAAGGATGATTTCCATGGCCAATATCCTGTTCACCGAAGATCATGAGTGGATCAACGTCGAAAACGGCGTTGCCACGGTTGGCATCACGATCCACGCACAGGAACAGCTCGGCGACCTCGTTTTCGTCGAATTGCCGGAAGTGGGCCGCACCGTTGCCAAGGGCGATGGCGTGGTGGTTGTGGAGTCGGTCAAGGCCGCTTCCGACGTCTACGCGCCGGTCGATGGCGAAGTGGTGGAAGTCAACGATGCTGTCGCGAGCGATCCTTCCCTTATCAATCAGGCTGCCGAAGGCGAAGGCTGGCTGTTCAAGCTGAAGCTTGCCGATGAAGGCCAGCTCACGGGCCTGCTCGACAAGGCCGGTTATGAAAAGCTGATCGGGTGATCGAATGACCGAATTTCTTCCCTTTGTGGCCCGCCATATCGGGCCGAGACATGAAGACGAGCGCGCCATGCTGGCAGCGCTCGGCCTTCCTTCCATGGAAACCCTCATAACGCAGGCGGTTCCGGCCTCCATTCGCCTCAACCGCGCGCTGAACCTGCCAGCGGCGCTCAGCGAAGCGGACGCACTTGCGGAACTGGGCACGATCATGGGCCGCAACGTGGTGAAGAAGAGCTTCATCGGCGCGGGCTATCACGGTGTTCACACGCCGCCGGTCATCCAGCGCAACCTGTTTGAAAACCCGGCCTGGTACACGGCTTATACGCCCTACCAGTCGGAAATCAGCCAGGGCCGCCTTGAGCTTCTGTTCCACTTCCAGACACTGGTTGCCGAACTGACCGGCCTGCCGGTTGCCTGTGCCTCGCTGCTCGACGAGGCGACTGCCGTTGCCGAAGCCATCGGCGTTGCCTGCCGCCATCATCGCGACAAGCGCAGCCGCATTCTGCTTGCTGGCGAACTGCATCCGCAGACGGTCGATGTGGTGAACACCCGCGCTGAACCGCTCGGCTGGGAGATCGCCACCGGCAGCGATGTTGACGACAACACCGCCGCAATCGTGGTTCCATGGCCGGATACGCGCGGCGTCTATGGCGATTTTGCCAAGGTCATTGCCGATGCCAAGGCCAAGGGCGCGCTGGTTATCGCCGTTGCCGATCCGCTGGCGCTCACCATCATGGAAGCGCCTGCCAGGTGGGGCGCGGACATGGCCGTCGGCTCCATGCAGCGCTATGGCGTGCCGATGGGCTTTGGCGGCCCGCACGCGGCTTATCTTGCAGTGTCCGAGGCGCTCACTCGCATTATTCCGGGCCGCATCGTCGGCCAGTCGGTCGATGCGCATGGCCGCGCGGCCTATCGTCTGGCGCTCCAGACCCGCGAGCAGCACATCCGCCGCGACAAGGCGACCTCCAATATCTGCACCGCGCAGGCGCTTCTGGCCAACATGGCCGCAGCTTTCGCCATCTGGCATGGCCCGGCTGGCTTGCAGGCGATTGCAACGCGCGTGGCCGCTCTGGCCGCCCGTTTTGCTGCCGCGCTCAAGGCTGCCGGTGTTGAAATTGCGGGCGAAAGCCTGTTCGATACGGTAACGGCCAAGGTTCCGGGCAAAGCCGCGGCAATCGCAGCCGAAGCCGACAAGGGCGGCCGCCTGATCCGCATCATCGATGCGGATACGGTCGGCGTCACTTTCGACGAAACCTCGACGGAAGAGGATCTGACGGCCCTGGCATCGCTCTTCGGTGCGAAGCTGGTTGGCGGCGACACAGTTCTTGTTCCGGGCAAGGAACGCGGGGAAGGTTTCCTCACGCAGGAAGTATTCCATTCACATCGTTCCGAAACCGAGATGATGCGCTTCCTGCGTCGTCTGGCCGACAAGGATCTGGCGCTCGACCGCGCGATGATCCCGCTTGGTTCCTGCACGATGAAGCTCAATGCGGCGGCAGAAATGATGCCGGTGAGCTGGAATACGGTTGCAAACCTGCATCCTTTTGCGCCTGCCGAGCAGGTGCAGGGTTATGCGAAAATGACGTCCGATCTGGAAGCATGGCTTTGCGAAATCACCGGTTTTGCGGGCGTTTCATTGCAGCCAAATGCCGGTAGTCAGGGTGAATATGCCGGCCTTATGGCCATCCGCCACTATCATCAGGCGCGGGGGCAGGGCCATCGCAACATCTGCCTTATCCCGTCCTCGGCGCATGGCACCAATCCGGCCAGCGCCTCCATGGCGGGCATGAGCGTCGTCGTCGTCAATTGCCGCCCGGATGGCGACATCGATATTGATGATCTCAAGGCCAAGGCGGAAAAGCATCGCGATAATCTCGCCGCCTTCATGATTACCTATCCGTCCACCTATGGCGTGTTCGAGGAAGGCATCAAAGCCTTCTGCGAGATTGTGCATGACAATGGCGGCCAGGTCTATTTCGACGGCGCGAACCTCAATGCGCTTGTCGGTCTGGCGCGGCCTGCCGATATCGGCGCGGACGTCTGCCACATGAATCTGCACAAGACCTTCTGCATCCCGCATGGCGGCGGTGGTCCGGGTGTTGGCCCGATTGGCGTGGCGAAACATCTGGTGCCTTATCTGCCGGGCCATGTGGAAGCCGGTTCCGAACACGCTGTTGCCGCAGCGCAGTTCGGCAGCGCATCCATTCTGGTCATTACGTGGATGTATATCCGCATGATGGGCGGGGCCGGTTTGAAGAAGGCGACGGAAGCTGCAATCCTCAATGCCAATTATATTGCGCATCGTCTGAAGGGTGTTTACCCGATCCTTTATACCGGCGCGCATGACCGCGTGGCGCATGAATGCATCGTGGATACGCGCGTATTGAAGGACAGTGCGGGCATTACCGTGGAAGACGTGGCCAAGCGCCTGATCGACTATGGTTTCCATGCGCCGACCATGTCATGGCCGGTTGCCGGAACGCTGATGATCGAGCCGACCGAGTCCGAGCCCAAGCTGGAGATCGACCGTCTTTGCGATGCGATGATCGCGATTGCAGGCGAGGCGAAGAAGGTTGCCGATGGCGTCTGGCCTGCGGATGACAATCCGCTTGCCAATGCGCCGCATACGGCGAGCGATACGCTGGCAACGGAATGGAAGCATCCCTATACCCGTGAGGAAGCCGTATTCCCCGGCGGTGCTTTCGATCCGACGGCAAAATATTGGCCGCCGGTCAGCCGCGTGGATAATGTCGGCGGCGACCGGAACCTCATCTGCTCCTGCCCGCCTGTCGCAGCCTATGGCTGACAGGCGCGGCTGGAGCATTTTCGCACCAAAAGTGTGAAACGCCTAAGCGGGGAAATCAGTCCTCTGGACTGGTTTCCGCCTCCGCTTTGATGCGTCGGATAATGCGTAAAAACAAAGAAATAGAGCGGTTCCGGCGGTTGCTTTGAAACAGGAACCGCTCTCGTAACGTAAATGGAAGTGCTGCAAAAACGCGGCGTTTTTTGCGAAGGAGCGATAGCGGGCGTGTTCTTGGGCGTGCAAGATTGAATAAAAAGATATCTAATATAACTTCATCTACTTTAGGAGGTGGTTATGAAAAAAATCGTTTATTCATTAATTGCAGCTTCCAGCTTGTTCTTGATCCCAGCTTAATCATATGCTTTGGGCGTTGATGGCGGCCATCACAGTGGCGTCGACGGCGGTCATCGCGGCGACTTCGGTTTAGACTAAATTATAGATATTGAATCAATGTCTGTTTGGTCTGATGTATGGGCCAGTGGATTATTTGATGTATCTCTAATTTTCGCATCGCCAAGTTGATTGATCTTATAGAAATACCAATACGAAGCCCCGCTCTGCGGGGCTTTTTCGTGATGGGGAAATTTTAGATTTCAGGCAAAAAAAGAGCCGGACTGGGAAGTCCGGCCAAGTTATGAAGGTGCCACTTGGGCAAACCTCCAGAGGGGAACACTTACCGTGCGCAATGGGAGGAGGCACAACGGTAAGTACCTGTGATATGGAGCAGAATGCTCTATTCTTCAACCCCAAAACATAATTATTTTTGACCATTCAGAAAATTTTGAACTTTTTGGCCCTATCGGCTTTCGGAAGCCGAAACCGAAGGGTTTCGCGTTCCGTTTCGGGGCGGGCAAAAAGAAAAACCCGAAATGATTTCCATTGGATCGTTGACAGAGCGGCTCCTGTTTTAACAGAATCGCCAGAACCGCTCTATCTCTTTGTTTTTAGCACTTTTGGCTCGAAAATGCTCTGGGCTGTCGTGACGAATGGAAATGTTTTCGGACTGCTTGCCGCAAACTCTTATAAAAACAATCACAACGCGCCCGGATAGACCCTGATCGGGCGGTTATCCTTTACGGATTCCATCACCACGAAGGTGGATGTGCTTGCCACATTGGGCAGGCTGGAGATTTTTTCGCCCAGCACCTCGCGGTAGCGCCGGATGTTGGGTGTGCGCACTTTCAGGAGATAGTCGAAGGAGCTGGCGATCATGTGGCATTCCTCTACCTCGCGTATCTTGCGCACCGCCACATTGAACGCTTCAAGTGCTGCCTCCCGCGTATCCGATAATTTGACCGTTGTGAAAGCGATATGGTCGAGGCCCAGTTTTTCCGGGTCGATGGCTGCGCGAAAACCCAGAATATAGCCTTCATCGACCAGTCTTTTCAGTCGCGCCTGACATGGCGTCTTGGAAAGGCCGACCCTTTTCGACAGTTCCGTCACCGGGATGCGCCCATCTTCGCTCAGGACCTCCAGAATGCGCCGGTCGAACTGATCCATATCGTCTAGCGAGTCTATCTTTCGCATTCTATAAGCCTTCATAGGAGGTAATAATAAGATCGGATTGCCTATTTATAGCTAAAAAGAGGGCAGAATGGAATTTATGCGGATGATAATGTGCAACTAAATTAAAGAAGGGCTATCCTTGAGTGACATCTGGGGCCTTTTCCTTTTTGTGAGCAGTGCACCATGACCGATAATATTTCTGTTTCCAAAGTGGCCGTTTTCCAGAATTTTGCGCCGCCGATCCGCGAGCAAAGCGCACTGAGGCAAGCGATCACTGCCGCTTATCGCCGCCCCGAAGCCGAATGCGTTTCAGCGCTGGCCGAGCAGGCAACCTTGCCGGAGGAGACGCGCCAGCAAATCCGTTCCACCGCCCGCAAGCTGATCGAAGCGCTGCGTGCCAAGCATAAGGGCACCGGCATCGAAGGTCTGGTGCATGAATATTCGCTGTCGAGCCAGGAAGGCGTGGCGCTGATGTGCCTTGCCGAAGCCTTGCTGCGCATTCCCGATATGGCGACGCGCGATGCGCTGATCCGCGACAAGATATCGAATGGCGACTGGAAATCCCACATTGGCGGCGGGCGCTCGCTTTTCGTCAATGCTGCGACATGGGGCCTGGTCGTTACCGGCAAGCTCACCAATACCGTCAATGATCGTGGCCTTTCCGCCGCTCTTACCCGCCTCATCGCCCGCTGCGGCGAGCCGGTCATCCGTCGCGGCGTGGACATGGCCATGCGCATGATGGGCGAGCAGTTCGTCACCGGCGAAACCATCGATGAGGCGTTGAAACGCGCCAAGGAGCTGGAAGAGCGCGGCTTCCGCTATTCCTACGACATGCTGGGCGAGGCCGCGACCACCGCCGCCGATGCAGAGCGTTATTATAAGGATTATGAAACCGCGATCCACGCCATCGGTCGTGCTTCCGCAGGGCGCGGCATTTATGATGGTCCCGGCATTTCCATCAAGCTTTCGGCGCTTCACCCGCGTTATACCCGCGCGCAAAGTGAGCGCGTCATGGGTGAACTTCTGCCGAAGGTGAAGGCACTCGCGGCCATCGCCAAGTCCTATAATATCGGCCTCAATATCGACGCGGAGGAGGCCGACCGTCTTGAACTGTCGCTCGACCTGTTGCAAAGCCTTTGCGAAGACCCTGATCTGGCAGGCTGGGATGGCATCGGCTTCGTGGTGCAGGCCTATGGCAAGCGCTGCCCCCTCGTGCTTGATTTCATCATCGATCTGGCTCGCCGCACCAAGCGCCGCGTCATGGTGCGTCTGGTGAAGGGCGCCTATTGGGATGCGGAGATCAAGCGTGCGCAGGTGGATGGGCTGGAGGATTTTCCGGTCTATACCCGCAAGGTGCATACGGACGTTTCCTATATTGCCTGCGCGCGCAAGCTTCTGGCCGCGACGGATGTGATCTTTCCGCAATTTGCGACCCATAACGCGCAGACACTCGCCACGATCTATCATCTGGCCGGGCCGGATTTCAAAACCGGTAAGTTTGAGTTCCAATGCCTGCACGGCATGGGTGAGCCGCTTTATGATGAAGTCGTCGGCCCCGAAAAGCTCGGTCGCCCGGCCCGCATTTATGCACCGGTCGGCACGCATGAAACGCTGCTCGCCTATCTCGTCCGCCGCCTTCTTGAAAACGGCGCGAACTCCTCCTTCGTCAACCGTATTGGCGACAAAAACGTCTCGGTCGATGAGCTGATCGCCGATCCGGTGGAAGTCGTCCGGTCGATGGCTGTCGTCGGTGCGCGTCATGACCAGATTGCGCTGCCGGAAAATCTCTATGGCGCGCGCCGCAATTCCGCAGGCTTTGATCTTTCCAATGAGGTGACGCTTGCGGAACTGAGCAAAACCTTGAAGGAAACGGCAGGCCGTGCATGGACCGCCGAACCGCAGGTGGCGGGTGCAAAGGTGAAGGGCGTAAGCCGTCCGGTTCTCAATCCCGGCGACCGGAATGATGTTGTCGGCACCGTAACGGAAATCGCAGAGGCCGATGTGGCAAAGGCGATGAAGGCAGCGCAAACCGCGACCACAAGCTGGTCCGCGGTTGCGCCCGCAGAACGCGCCGCCTGTCTGGAGCGCGCAGCCGATATCATGCAGCGCGACATGCCGGCTCTGCTCGGCCTCGTCATGCGCGAGGCGGGCAAGTCCATGCCGAACGCCATTGCCGAAGTGCGTGAAGCCATCGATTTCCTGCGCTATTATGCCGAACAGACCCGCCGCACGCTTGGCGTCGGCCACAAGGCGCTTGGCCCTGTCGTCTGCATCAGCCCGTGGAACTTCCCGCTGGCAATCTTCACCGGCCAGATTGCGGCTGCACTTGTTGCAGGCAATCCGGTTCTGGCAAAGCCTGCCGAGGAAACCCCGCTGATCGCCGCTGAGGGCGTGCGCATTCTGCATGAGGGGGGCATTCCGGCGGATGCGCTCCAGCTTCTGCCGGGTGATGGCCGCATTGGCGCCGCGCTGGTTGCAGCACCGGAAACTTGCGGCGTAATGTTCACCGGCTCCACCGAGGTGGCGCGGCTCATCCAGGCGCAGCTTGCCTCGCGCCTGCTGCCGAACGGAAAGCCGGTCCCGCTCATTGCCGAAACGGGCGGTCAGAACGCCATGATCGTGGATTCCTCGGCACTTGCCGAGCAGGTGGTGTTTGATGTCATCGCTTCGGCTTTCGATAGCGCCGGCCAGCGCTGTTCGGCGCTGCGTGTCCTCTGCTTGCAGGAAGATGTGGCCGACCGCATTCTCACCATGCTCAAGGGCGCCTTGCGTGAGCTTTCCATTGGCCGCACGGACCAGCTCAAGGTCGATATCGGCCCGGTTATCACCGATGAGGCGAAGAACACCATTGAAAAGCATATTCAGGCCATGCGCGATCTTGGCCGCAAGGTGGAACAGCTTCCCCTTGGCCCGGAAACGCAGAACGGCACTTTTGTTGCGCCGACAATCATCGAGATTGAATCGCTGCGCGATCTCAAGCGCGAAGTGTTCGGCCCGGTCCTGCATGTGGTTCGTTACAAGCGCGACGACATGGAAAGCCTGATCGATGATATCAATTCGACCGGCTATGGGCTTACTTTTGGTTTGCATACGCGCCTTGACGAGACGATTGCCAATGTTGCGGATCGCATCCGTGTCGGCAATATCTATATCAATCGCAACATTATCGGCGCAGTGGTGGGCGTGCAGCCTTTCGGCGGGCGTGGCCTTTCCGGCACCGGCCCGAAGGCGGGCGGTCCGCTCTATCTTGGCCGTCTGGTCGAAACCGCGCCGATCCCGCCGCGTCACGCTTCGGTTCATACCGATGCGGCGCTGAAGGACTTTGCCCGGTGGCTCGGCAATCGCGGCATGAACGATCTGGCGCAGGCGGCGCGCGATACCGGCAGTGCTTCGGCGCTCGGTCTCGAACTCGAACTGCCGGGCCCGGTTGGCGAGCGCAATCTCTATGCTCTCCACCCGCGCGGGCGCGTGCTTCTGGTCCCCCAGACCGAAATTGGCCTCTATCGCCAATTGACGGCGGTGCTGGCAACCGGCAACACTGCGGTCATCGACGAGGCTTGCGGTTTGCGCGCCGTGTTGAAGGATCTGCCGGAAACAGTTGCCGCGCGCGCCATCTGGACGGGCGACTGGCAGGCGGATGCGCCTTTTGCCGGAGCACTTATCGAAGGCGACAGCGCGCGCATCAAGGAGGTGAACTCCAGGATCGCCGCCCTGCCGGGACCGCTCGTACTCACACAGGCGGCATCGCCGGAAGATCTTGCAGCCAATCAGGATGCTTATTGCCTCAACTGGCTGCTTGAGGAAGTCTCGACCTCCATCAACACCACGGCAGCAGGCGGCAACGCCAGCCTGATGGCGATCGGCTGATTTCTTCGCATATGTGAGGCAGAAAAGGCGGCTTTCCGGCCACCTTTTCTTTGCGCCACGCAAGGCTTGCATGGCTGTGCAGAAAAATCGACAACAGAACGATTAGATTATTTTCTGAAAAATCGGAATAAAATTTACAACGTGATTGACAGCCCGATTTAAAAGGCGAAGACTATATATGCGCTGGCAAAGCGTCGGCGTGGAGGCGCCGTATAGAGGGAGGAAAATAATGCGTTCAGCATTCATGGTTGCGGCGCTGGCCGCTGGGGTATCGTCATTCGCATTCTCGGCCCAGGCTGCCGGCAATCTCAACCTTATCTGTTCGGCGGATGTCGTCATCTGCGAACAGATGAAAAATATGTTCGAGAAAGATACCGGAATCAAGGTCAATATGGTGCGCCTTTCTTCCGGCGAAACCTATGCGAAAGTGCGTGCCGAAGCGCGCAATCCGAAGACCGATATCTGGTGGGCAGGCACGGGCGACCCGCACCTTCAGGCCGCTTCCGAAGGGCTGACGCTTGAATATAAATCGCCGATGCTCGACCAGTTGAATGATTGGGCCAAAAAACAGGCTGAAAGTTCCGGCTTCCGCACGGTCGGGGTTTATGCCGGTGCGCTGGGCTGGGGGTATAACACCGATATTTTCGCCAAGAAGAACCTGAAGGAACCGAAGTGCTGGGCCGATCTCCTGGACCCTTCTTATAAGGGCGAAATCCAGATGGCCAATCCGAATTCTTCCGGCACGGCCTATACGGCGCTTGCCACGCTGGTTCAGATCATGGGTGAGGACAAAGGCTTTGATTATCTGAAGAAACTCAACGCCAATGTCTCGCAATATACCAAGTCCGGTTCTGCGCCTGTGAAGTCTGCGGCGCGCGGTGAAACGGGCATCGGCATCGTCTTCATGCATGATGCGGTGGCGATGACGGCGGACGGTTTCCCCATCAAGTCTGTCGCGCCATGCGAAGGCACAGGCTATGAAATCGGCTCAATGTCCATCATCAAGGGCGCGAAGAACCTTGAAAACGCCAAGAAATGGTATGACTGGGCGCTGACCGCCGAGGTGCAGTCGCATATGAAGGACGCCAAGTCCTTCCAGCTTCCCTCCAACAAGTCTGCCGAGGTTCCAAAGGAATCGCCGCGCTTTGAGGATATCAAGCTCATCGATTACGATTTCAAGACTTATGGCGAACCGGCCAAGCGCAAGGAATTGCTGGAGCGCTGGGACAATGAAGTCGGCGCAGTCGCCAACTGATCGACCTATTGTAAAGGCTTGCCGCACAAGTTGTCGCGGCGGGCTGTCCCGGATGGCGGGCGCCCGGTTTGACCGGGCGCACGTTATCCTTTTCCCGGAAATCGGCCCGGTAGAGAGGGGAAGCGGACGCACTCATGACACAACATAACCGCAGACTGGATGCCGTTCTGGCAATCGCGCTGATCGCCTTTGCCCTGCTGCCCTGGTATCGCATTGAAGACGGCTTCCTGCATTTCAGCTGGATTGAAGTTCTGTTCAGCGAAAGCGCCGAGGCGCCCGGCATATTGCAAATTTTCGTCTTCGGACGTTCGTGGATCGGGGCGATTGCCCTTCTGATGCTCATATGCGCTGTTGCGCGCTTTTTCCTGCCTGTCGGAAAGCGCAGTGGCGTTCTCATCGCCGCAAGCCTGGTCGGGTTCATTTTTCTGGCTTTGCAAGGATTGGCAATTGGTTTTTCTGGCTGGAACTGGACCATCAGCGAAACGCTTTTCGGGCCGCTTTCCGATGGCCAGCCATCTTTCGGCGCGGGCCGGATTCTGACAGGCCTCTGCTTTCTCCTGATCTTCTCTTTCGGGCTTGCCGAGCGCGGTGTGATGAAAGGCGACCCTTTGTTGTCTCATCGATCACGCTTCTGGTGGCGCTCGTCGGCGTCTTTGTCTTCTATCCCGTGCTCAGCATGTTCGTTGGCTCGGTGCAGGATTTCGACGGTTCGTTCAATCCGGATGGCTTTATCGGCAATATTCAGGATTCCTCCATCTGGAGCCTTGCCTGCCGTGGTGGGCGAGGGGCGCTGCGGTGTGGCATGGCGCACCCTTTGGCTGGCGCTGATGACGGCGACCGGTTCCACGATTCTGGGCCTTGCCTTTGCTCTGGTCGCGACCCGCACCAACTTTCCTTTCAAGAAAGGGCTGCGGCTTCTCACCATTCTTCCGATCATCACGCCGCCCTTCGTGGTGGGCCTTGCGCTGACGCTGCTCTTCGGGCGTGCGGGCGTGGTAACGGAACAGATTTCCAGCCTCTTTGGCGTCGAGCCGGGCCGCTGGCTCTATGGCCTCACCGGCATCTGGATCGCGCAGGTTCTTTCCTTCACACCCATCTCTTTCCTCGTGCTGATCGGGGTTGTCGAGGGCGTGTCTCCCTCGATGGAGGAAGCCTCGCAGACGCTTCGCGCCGACCGCTGGCGCACCTTCAAGCGCGTTTCGCTACCGCTGATGGCGCCGGGTCTCGCCAATGCCTTTCTGATTGCCTTCATCGAAAGCATGGCCGATTTCGGCAACCCAATGGTGCTGGGCGGAAGCCATGGCGTTCTTTCGACCGAGATTTTCTTCGCCGTCGTCGGCGCGCAGAATGACCCCTCGCGCGCGGCTGTTCTCGCCATTGTGCTCCTTTGCTTCACCCTGTCGGCCTTCCTCGTGCAACGGCTGTGGCTTTCGGGCAAGAACTTCGCCACCGTCACCGGCAAGGGCGATTCCGGCATACATGCTGGCTTGCCGCGCGGGTTGAAGATCGGCGTCTATGCGCTTGTCATTCCTTGGATGTTCTTCACCGTGGTCGTTTATGTGATGATCCTCGTTGGCGGTTTTGTGCGCCAGTGGGGCCTCGATAATTCGCTGACGCTGGAACATTATGCGCGCGCCTTCTCCGTCTCATGGACCGATGGCGGGCTGGCCTGGACCGGCGTTGCGTGGAACTCGTTCTGGACGACGATGGAAATCTCGCTCATGTCAGCGCCGCTCACTGCCGCGGTCGGCCTGCTCACGGCCTATCTGATCGTGCGGCAGCGTTTCGTCGGGCGCAATGTGTTTGAATTTGCACTGATGCTGAGCTTTGCTATTCCGGGCACGGTCATCGGCGTCAGCTACATCATGGCGTTCAACCTACCGCCGCTGGAAATGACTGGCACGGCGCTGATTCTCATCGCCTGTTTCGTGTTCCGCAATATGCCTGTGGGCGTGCGCGGCGGCATCGCGGCGATGAGCCAGCTCGACCGAAGCCTCGATGAAGCCTCGCTCACGCTGCGTGCGGGCAGTTTCCGCACCATCCGCAAGGTGATCCTGCCCTTGCTGCGTCCTGCCATCACAGCGGCGCTGGTCTATTCCTTCGTGCGCGCCATCACATCCATCAGCGCCGTGATCTTCCTTGTTTCGGCCCAATATAATATGGCGACTGCCTATATTGTCGGGCTGGTGGAGAACGGTGAATTCGGCGTGGCGATTGCCTATTCCTCCATGCTGATCGTGGTGATGGTTGTCGTCATAACCAGCTTCCAGCTTCTCGTGGGCGAACGCAGGCTGCGGCGCGAAAACCGCGTTGCGGCGGCTGCGCCCGTCAAATCCGTCCGTCAGGAGAAAACCGCATGACCGCGATCCGCCCCGGCTCCGTAACCTTTGAAAACGTCACCAAAAAATTCGGCAATTTCACCGCATTGCCCAATCTGTCGCTGACGGTGGAACCCGGTACGCTGGTCACGCTGCTGGGGCTTTCCGGCTGCGGCAAGACCACGACGCTGCGCCTGCTGGCCGGTCTGGAACATCCGACTTCGGGGCGCATTCTCATCGGTGGCAAGGATGTGACCAATCTGCCTGCCAATGAGCGTGACGTGTCGATGGTCTTCCAGTCCTATGCGCTTTTTCCGCATATGACCTCGCTTGAAAACGTCGCCTATGGGCTTGAATCTTCCGGCTTCAAGAAGAACGAAGCGCGCGAGCGCGCGGAAGAGGGATTGAAGCTGGTGGGCCTCGGCGGGATGGGGCATCGCTTGCCAGCCGAATTGTCTGGCGGGCAGCAGCAGCGCGTGGCAGTGGCCCGCGCGCTCGTGCTGGAGCCGCAGGTTCTGCTTCTGGATGAGCCGCTTTCCAACCTCGATGCACGCCTTCGCCGCCGCGTGCGCACGGAAATCCGTGAATTGCAGCAGCGGCTTGGTTTCACCGCCGTTTATGTGACGCATGACCAGGACGAGGCGCTCGCCGTTTCGGATACGATCATTGTTATGAAAGAGGGCGGAATTGCCCAGAAGGGCAGCCCGCGCGATCTTTACGAGGCTCCAGCTTCGGCCTTCATCGCCGATTTCATGGGCGAGGCCAATGTCGTGCCCTGCGAGGTGATAAGCGCGGAAAATGGCGAGGCTGTCATCCGCGTGGCTGGCCTTACCCATCGCGTGCCAGCACGAAATGCCCAACCCGGACCGGCACAGCTTGCCATCCGGCCCAATGCCGTCACCTTGCAGCCGCAGGCGGGTGGCGGGTTTTCCGGCACGGTCGCACATTCTGCCTATCTCGGCGATCATATCGAATATGAGATAGAGACCGAACACGGAAAGCTCTTCATCGTCGATCCGGCCGTGGAACAGTCCTTGCCGCTCCAGACGGATGTTTCCATCCAGTTCAAGACACGCGGCCTTGCCATCATCAACCAATAATACACATACCGGAAATCATCATGACTGCCCATTCCCGACAGGACCTCGAAACACGGCTGGCGCTGGCCGAAAAGATCGTGCAAGAGGCGGGCGCCAAGGCGCTCGACTATTTCAATCGCCGTGAAACGCTGGTCATCGAAACCAAGCGTGACCCGCAGGACGTGGTATCGATCGCCGACCGGGACGTGGAGCAGCTTATCCGCGCCCGTGTGTCGGAAAGCTTTCCGCAAGACGGGTTTCTGGGCGAGGAATATGGGCTGAATGCCGGTTCGTCCGGCTATACCTGGGTGGTCGATCCCATCGATGGCACCAGTCCGTTCGTCAACGGTATGCCCAACTGGTGTGTTTCCATAGCTGTGTTGAAAGATGGCGAGCCGGTGGTGGGCGTCATTTTGGCGCCATGCTTCAACGAGCTTTATGTCTCCGCCAAGGGGCAGGGCGCGACGCTTAACGGCAGGAAACTTGCGCTCGACCCGTCGCGCAATATCCGCAACGCGGTGACGGGCATCGGCGCGAACAATTACGTCACGCCGCAACTGGTGGCCAAGGTCGTCGAGAACCTGCTGGAAGCGGGCGGTACTTTTATCCGCAACGGTTCCGGCGCGCTGATGATTGCCTATGTCGCGGCGGGCAGGCTGGTCGGCTATTACGAACCCTATATGCACGCCTGGGATTGCATGGCGGGCTTCTGCCTTGTGCGTGAGGCTGGCGGCTATATCCATCCGTTCCCGACAGATGGCGAAAACCTCACGAAGGGCAACCGCGTTTTCGCGGCTGCACCGGGCGCGGTAGACGACCTGAAGAAAGTCGCTGGCCTATGAGAAAAGCCCCGAATTTTCGGGGCTATCTGCATCAAGGATTGTCGCGCTTGAAAATCCAGTCATGATCGGGATGGTTCTTGAAGCGCCATTTGCGTAATGGCCCGGCCATGACGTTGAGGTAATACATCTCGTAGCCATAGGGCGCGCCGCATGGATGGTGGCCTTTGGGCACCAGAACCACATCGCCATCGGCAACGGCCATGGTTTCATCAAGGCTGCCATCTTCAGTAAAGACACGCTGGAAGCCGAAACCCTGCGCTGGGTTGAGCCGGTGGTAATAGGTTTCCTCCAGATAGGTCATATCCGGGAAACTGTCCTCATCATGCCGGTGCGGCGGATAGGACGACCAGTTGCCCTGTGGCGTGAACACTTCCGTCACCAGAAGGCTGTCGGCCACATCGCGGCCTTCCATCGCGATATTGTGGATGAAGCGGGTATTGGCGCCCTTGCCACGCTGTTCGAGCGTTAAACCTTCCGGCCCAAGCTTCTGCGCCTTGCGGCCGGGCTTGCCCGGCGCCGTGCAGACTGCCAGTACGCAATCGGTGGTGGCGGTCGCGCTCCACTCGCTTTCAGCGGGAACATGGAGACAGTGCGGCGGCAATTTCTCGAACACGCTCATGCGTTCGCCCATTTCGCCAAAGGCTTCGCCGGAAGCGGAAATCTCCGCCTTGCCTTCCACCAGAACGAGGATCACTTCCCTCGCACCGGTTTTTTCCGCAGCACTTTCGCCGGCTTTCAGGCGGTAGAGGCCGAAACCGACATAGCCCCAGCCTGCACTTTCAGGCGTGATGTCATGAACCTTGCCGTTTGTACCCTTCGGTTTGCGCAGAAGATCGGGCATATCCTAAACTCCCTTGTCGAGTCCTGCCTCGCGCGCGAAAGCCTTCAGGGATTTCAGCCCAAGCGACTGATATTCAAAAGGATTGCGCACATCTGGATCTTGTTCGGCTTCGATAACGAGCCATCCCTGATAGCCGTGCTCTGCGGCAATTTTCAGTACGGGCACGAAATCTACCGAGCCTTCCGTATCACCCGGTACGGTGAACACACCGCGCCGCACACCTTCAAGGAAGGACAGGTTCTGGTCGCGCACGTCCTGCACTATATCGCGGCGAATATTCTTGGCATGGATATGGCCGACGCGCGCTATATGCTTTTGCGCCACCCGTTCTGGATTGCCGCGTCCGAACAGGCAATGGCCCGTATCGAGCAAAAGCCTGGTGTGCGGCCCGGTGAAACGCATCAGACGGTCGATCTCGTCTTCCGTTTCCACGATTGTACCCATGTGGTGATGATAGACGAGCGTGATGCCTTGCGCGGCGGCATGTGCGGCCAGTGCTTCCACACCAAGGCCGAAGGCTTCCCAGCGGGCATCTTCCAGAACAGGGCGCTCTTGCAGCGGCTTGTCATTGTCGCCATGAATGGCGTTCGAGGTTTCGCAGACGATGATAACTTTCGAGCCCATCGCCTTCAGGAGATCAAGCGCGGGCTGCATCGCCGCCTTTTCTTCCTCGACGGAATTGACCAGCAGATTGAGCGAATGCCAGCCGGAAACATAGCGCAACCCGCGCGGTTCCAGCACTGCTTTAAGAGCGGCAGCTTCCTGCGGGAATTTATGACCTTTTTCGATCCCGTCGAAGCCGATTTTTGCGGCTTCGTCGAGGCATTGATCAAGCGTGATATGCGCGCCGAGGCTGCGGTCGTCATCGTTTGACCATGCAATGGGGTTGGTGCCGTAAAGGATCATCGGTCAGTTTCTTTCTTTGATCTGGGCTTCATAGTTTTTGCGTGCGGCGCGCACCTCATCGCGTTCCGAGACTTCCGGTACGGCGACATCCCACCACCAGCCGCCGGTTTCCGGCGTGGGGTAAGGGTCGGTGTCGATAACAATGACGGTCGTGCGCAGGCTGTCGCGTGCTTCGGCCAGTGCGCCCTCCAGTTCGCGGATGGAGCCGACCTTTTTCGCATCCGCACCCATGGCGGCGGCGTGCGCGGCAAAATCGATCTGCGACGGGTTCACATGGGCGGCATGGTCGAGCAGATTGTTGAATTCCGCGCCGCCGGTCGCCATTTGCAGCCGGCTGATGCAGCCGAAACCGCGATTGTCGGTCACGACGACGGTGATTTTCTGCCCCATCATGATGCTGGTGGCCAGTTCCGAATTGGCCATCATATAGGAACCGTCGCCCACCATCACGATGACGTCGCGGTCCGGTTCGGCCATCTTGATGCCAAGGCCGCCGGCAATCTCATAGCCCATGCAGGAAAAGCCATATTCCATGTGGTAGGACATGGGGCGCCCGGCCTTCCAGAGCTGATGCAACTCACCCGGCATGGTGCCTGCCGCGCACATGACAACGGAATTTTCGCGCGCTTGCCGCTGCACCGCACCGATAACCTGCATGTCGGTCGGTAGCGCATTGCCGTCGCTGGGCGCGGCGGTGAAACGGTCGGCAGCGGCAAACCATCTGTTTTTGAGGCTGGCATCGACGGCCTGGCGTCTGTAAGCGCCAATGGCCCCGGAGAGTGCCTCAAGCCCAATCTTCGCATCTGCTACCAGCGGCAGAGAATTATGCTTGGCTCCGTCATAGGGCTGTACATTGAGCGAAAGAAGCCTGCGCCCCGGATGCCTGAACAGGGCCCATGAGCCGGTGGTGAAGTCCTGAAAGCGTGTGCCGACACCGATCACCAGATCGGCTTCTGCCGCAACCGCATTGGCGCTGTCAGCGCCGGTCACGCCGACAGGACCGAAATTCAGCGGATGGTCCCATGGCAGTGCGGATTTGCCCGCCTGTGTTTCAATAACGGGGATGCCATGTGTTTCTACAAAAGCGCGCAGCACCTCATGCGCGCCGGAATAATGCACGCCGCCGCCCGCCACAATGACGGGCTTCAGCGCGGTTTTGATGGCGGCGGCAGCGGTTTCCAGTTCCCGCTCGTCCGGCGGCGGGCGGCGCCAGTGCCAGACCTTGGGCGTGAAGAATTCTTCCGGCCAGTCATAGGCTTGCGCCTGCACATCCTGACAGAAGGCGAGCGTCACCGGGCCGCAATCGGCTGGGTCGGTCATGGTGCGAAAGGCGCGAGGCAGGGCGGTGAGAAGCTGTTCCGGCCGGGTGATACGGTCGAAATAACGGCTTACCGGGCGGAAACAGTCGTTGACGGTCATGGTGCCGTCGTTGAAATCCTCGATCTGCTGGAGAACTGGATCGGGACCGCGATTGGCGAAGACATCGCCCGGAACGAACAGAACGGGCAGGCGGTTCACATGGGCAAGTGCTGCCGCTGTCACCATATTGGTTGCGCCGGGGCCGATGGAGGAGGTGACGGCGCAGGCGCGCCTGCGGCCAAGCTGCTTGGTATAGGCGATGGCCGCATGGGCCATGGTCTGCTCGTTATGGCCGCGCCAGGTGGGCATATGCTCGCGAGCGCGGTAGAGCGCCTCGCCCAGCCCCGCCACATTGCCGTGCCCGAAAATGGCCCAGACGCCCGCGATGAATGTGTCGCCCTCCGGCGTCATCTGGTTGGCCAGATAGCGCACCAGTGCCTGCGCGGCGGTCAGTCGAACGGTTTTCATATTTCCTCCATCCTTCCCCCGAGGGAAAGTGTTCAGTAAGCGTGCGCCTTGTCCCACACGTCGCAAAGGCTCTGGTAGCGCGCGGCCATTTCGGCGATGGCTTGCGCATCGTCAATCGTGCCGCTCAGCCATTTACGCGCGGCCTCTGCAAAGATCGTACGGCCTACGGCAAAACCTTTCACAAGATCAAAGCCCGCCGCAATCCCAAGGCTTTGCTCAAGTTCCTCCGCCGGAGCATCAAGGCCCAGCACCACAATGCCGCGTGTGTGCGGGTCGTTGCGGGTGATGGCATCGCAGGCATTGGCCCATGCGGCCTTTGTCTTCAATGGCTCCAGCTTCCACCAGTCGGGATAGACGCCGATCTCATAGAAGCGTTCGATCACGCGGGCGGTCGTCATGTCGTCCACCGGGCCGGCTTTGGACGGGATGATTTCCAGAAGGAATTCCAGACGGTTACGCCGTGCGGCTGTGAAAAGACGTTGAACCGTCTCTTCCTGCCCGGCGCGCATTTCCGCCGGATCGTCCGGGTGGTAGAAACACAGAAGTTTCACCACATGTTCCACCGGCCATTCCATCAGGCCGCCGCAATCGGGGCCGAGTTCGGGTTCAAGCTTCAACGGGCGCGAGCCCGGCCATTCGGCGGGGCGTCCGATCCAAAGGCCCGTACCCGCCGCCCGGTAGAGGGCGTCGCGGCCGAGCCGCCCGTCGCACAAAATACCATAGCCTTGCGCGCCGCCTGCAACTTTCAGGGCCGCATCAAGGCAAAGCTGCTTGAATTCACCGATCTTGTCCGTCGAGGCACCGGCTTCCGCCGCCATTTCCTCAAGCTGGATGCGATGATCAAAGGCAAAAACGCGCATATGCGGCCATGTGCCATTGCGGTTGGTGGACCAGTGTACCTGTTCCAGTTCTGCATCCTTGCGCAGCGCCTTGTTGCGAATACCGCGTTGCAGGAAAAATTGCAGTTCCTCCCAGCTTGGATAGGCAGGGGTGCAGCCATGGCGCGACACCGCAAAAGCGCCGCAGGCATTGGCAAATTTCAGGCTGGTCGGCCAGTCTTCACCCTTGAGCCAGCCGCGAAGCAGGCCGGACATGAAACCATCGCCCGCGCCCAGAACGTTGAACACCTCGATCGGAAAGCCCTGACCGCTCTGCCCTTTGTCCAGGTCGTCGGGAATATCGCCCTCGAAAACCACTGCGCCCATCGGTCCGCGCTTGCACACCAGTGCTGCTTTCGTGACCCTGCGCACGGCCTTGAGCGCTTCCAGCGTATCGGTCGAGCCGCCTGCTATATGGAATTCTTCTTCCGTGCCGACGATCAGGTCGAAGAGGTGGAGCGTCGATTGCAGCTTGGCGGTGACGGCCGCGCTTTCAATAAAGCGGTTTTCGCCGTCGCCGTGGCCGGAAAGCCCCCATAGGTTGGGGCGATAATCAATATCAAGCGCCGTGCGGCTGCCGTTTTCGCGCGCAAGGCGCAGCGCCTTCAAAACGGCGGCTTCCGTACGCGGATGCGACAGATGCGTGCCCGTGGCAAGCACACAACGGGCTTCCGCGATGAAATCCGGGTCGATATCGTCTTCGCAAAGCGCCATGTCGGCGCAGTTCTCGCGATAGAAGATGAGCGGGAAATGTTGCTGATCGCGAATGCCCAGAATAACAAGTGCCGTCAGCCGTTCAGGATCGGTGACGATGCCGCGTGTGTCGACGCCTTCGCGTTCCAGTTCACGCAGCAGGAAGCGCCCCATATGCTCATCGCCGACCCGGGTGATGAGCGCCGATCTGAGGCCCAGCCGTGCCGTTCCGGTTGCGATATTGGTGGGGGAGCCGCCGACATATTTGTTGAACGAAGCCATGTCTTCGAGAAGGCCGCCAATCTGCGCGCCGTAGAGATCCACCGAAGATCGACCAATCGTTATCAGGTCCAGCCGCTTCGACATCGTGCCTCCTCGTCGCTGCTGCGTGCATAGCAGTTATTCCATTTCCAATTAAAATGGATTTAATATTCCATTTCAACTGAAAAATGGAATCCTATCCAGCCTGACGGGCAGTGCCCACCGCAACAGCAATGGCGATGGCAAGACAAAGTGTTGCCGAAAGCGAGCGAAACGCACCAAAATCCACTTCGGAAACGAGAAGTGTCTGTCTGGCGACCTTGCTCATGGGGCTTACGATCGTGTCGGTAATGCCGATGACATCAATGCCCCGCGCGGCAACAGCCTCGGTCATGCCGATCGTTTCCGGCGAGTAAGGCGAGAAGGTAATGGCCAGAAGCACATCGCCCTTGCGGATTGCGTGGAGGTTCTCCAGTTTGCCGACTGCACTGTGCAGCATGGCCGGAACCGCCATTTTTTCCAGCGCATAGGCGAGATAGCTTGCAACCGGAAAGGCGCGGCGGATACCGATGATATGGATCGTGTTGGCGCTGGCGAGCAGCTCCACGGCCTTTTCCAGCGCCTCCGGTTCGATCGTTTTCAGAAGTCCCTCAAGCGAGGTGCGCCCGGCCTCGGCAAATTCGGCCAGAAGTGCTGGCGCTCTACCTGCCGCTGTTTCACGCAAATGCAGGAGGCGGGTGGAATAATCCGGCCAGCCGCCCGCATAGGTTTCGCGAAAAAGGCGCTGCATTTCCGAAAAACCCGAAAAACCCAAAATCTGGCAAAAGCGCATGAAAGCAGAACTTTGCACGCCCGCACCTTCGGCCATTTCCGCCACGGTGGAAACCGCGATGCGATCCTGATTGGCGGCGACATAATCGGCGCATTGCTTCAGGCGCTTGGGCAGGCGGTCGGCAACCTCCAGCAATCGCGCCTCGAATTCTTTTATGCTCGCCGGGGCCGGAGATGGCGAAGGGGTGGAATCCATCGGTATCCTTTCAAAACCCTGTTTTGACAATCATTATGCCGCATTCTAGCAAAATAGAATAAATATTCCACAATGCATCGTATTCCATCCCCAATAAGCGGGAAACGGGCGAAAGGGAATATGGATGAATTTATCGGTCAATCGAGGATGACCGCTTCCGGGAGGATAAGGCAATGGTAACACGACTGGCACTGCTCGGCGCAGGCCGTATCGGCAAGGTTCATGCGGGCGCAATCGCTTCGGACAGACGCGCCAGGCTGCTGGCGGTTGCCGATGCAAATGAGGACGCTGCGAAAGCTATTGCGGATGCTTCCGGCGCACAAGTCCGCAGCATTGACGAGATTGAGCGGGCAAGCGATGTGGATGCCGTGCTGATCTGCACGCCGACCAACACCCATGCCGACCTGATCGAGCGTTTTGCCCGTGCGGGCAAGGCTGTGTTCTGTGAAAAGCCCATCGATCTCGATATTGCGCGTGTGCACGCCTGCCTTGCCGTCATCAGGGAAACGGGCGCGAAGGTGATGCTCGGTTTCAACCGGCGTTTTGACCCGCATTTCGTTGCCGTGCGCAAGGCCATTGATGACGGGCGCATCGGCAAGGTGGAAATGGTGACGATCACCAGCCGCGATCCGGGCGCGCCGCCTGCGGACTATATCAAGGTTTCAGGCGGCATCTTCCGCGATATGACCATCCATGATTTCGACATGGCGCGTTTTCTTCTGGGTGAGGAGATTGAAAGCGTTGCGGCTTCCGCTTCGGTGCTTGTCGATCCGAAGATTGGCGAGCTTGGCGATTATGACAGTGCAAGCGTTATCCTGACCACAGCTTCGGGACGCCAATGCGTGATTTCCAATTCGCGCCGCGCTTCCTATGGTTATGATCAGCGCATTGAGGTGCATGGTTCGCTCGGCGCTGTTTCGGCTGAAAACCAGCGGCCCGTTTCCATAGAGATCGCTTCAAAGGATGGTTATAACCGCCCGCCGCTGCATGATTTTTTCATGACGCGCTATACGGCGGCCTATGCGGCGGAAATCGGCGCTTTCATCGATGCGCTGGACAGCGGCAAAGCGCCGATGCCTTCGGCTGAAGACGGCTTGAAGGCGCTGGCTCTGGCGGAAGCGGCATTGCGCTCCGTCAAGGAAGGCCGAACCGTCAAGGTCGCGGAAATTCTGCCCTGACCGTTCGGTTTCATTGCCTTGTATATGCAGGCTCGTCCCCATGCCTTTGCAAACATCACCACTTGCAAAGCGGGGGATTCAACTGCGATATGCGGATATGGCTTATGACCTGAACAACCTGCCGCTTGAAGCGTTTTTCGTCCCGGTGAGCGCCGCAACAGCGGCGCTTGCGCGGCTTGATGAGCGGCTGGCGCGTTCGCCCATTCGGGACGGCATGGTGCAGCGGCTGCATATGCATGACGCCGTTGCCTCCATGTGGGTCGAGGGTGAACTGGTGCATATGGAGGATCTTGTTCTCCATGATGCCTTGATGGATAGCCGCACGCCGAGCCACGCCCTGACCATCGCCCATGGCGTGCTGCGCATGCGCCGCCAGATTGCAAGCCGTGCTGCAAGCTGGGCGCTAAGTCCCGCAGGCATGCAGCAATTGCTGGGCCGTCCGCTGGAGGCGTTTGCGCCAAGGGATGCGGAACGGCCCGAAACGGATGAAGACGATCCTCTGCTCGACGATATCGATGCGCTTTTGGCACGTACCGATGCGCTGCTGGAAGGCATTGCCGCCAACAGGCGCAAGCCGAAAGCCGTGCCGCGCGACCAGCTTCTTTATGATGACGACTGGGACGAGGACGCCCGCTTGCAGGAATGGCGCGATTGCTGTGCGGCAACCGCCGATCTGCCGCCGCTTTTGCGCGCGGCCATCATGCATGACGCCTGGTTTTCGCTGGAAGTCGTGCAGCGTTCTGCCTGGGTTGGCAGGCTTTTGACTGCGACTTTTCTGCGCCAGTCGGGCCTTGCGGCGAACCATCTTCCGGCAATCAGCCTTGGCCTGCGCAACAAGAGGCCGGATGAGCGCCGTTCCTCCAACCGGGTTGTTCGGCTCAAAACCTTTCTTGCGGCCATTGAGGAAGCAGCGGAAGCCATCATGAAGGAGCATGACAGGCTGATGCTGGCGCGTGAACAGATGCAGCGCAAGCTGAAGGGCCGCCGCTCCAATTCCCGCCTGCCGCAACTGATGGAACTGATCCTGCGCACTCCGCTCGTTTCAAGTCAACTGGTCGAAAAGGAATTGCAGGTCACACAGCAGGGCGCGCTGAAACTGATCGGCGAACTGAACCTGCGGGAGATTACCGGGCGAGGGCGGTTTCGCGCCTGGGGCATTCTCTGAGCGCCTCACCCGAAAGTTACCGCTGGCAATCAAACGTCCTGCAAGCAATTGCTGCGCAGATGGTTTGCAAAAAGCTGGAATTCGTTGCGCCGTGCGGCATTGGTGCGCCAGGCCAGAACCAGCGAACGGAAATTATACTTTCCTTCATAGGGCACGACGCTCAAATCCGTACCGCGCGTAACGCCAGCCTTGATCGCAAGCTGCGGCAGAAGCGTCACCCCCATGCCGAACTGCACAAGCTGCACCAGCGTCATGATGCTGGTGGCATGAACGTCGCCGCTCATTTGCGCAGGCTTTGAGCCTATTGCAGCCATCACATGTTCGCGCAGGCAATGCCCGGTTTCGAGTAGAAGGAAAGGCTGGTCATCAATATCGCTCGCCTCGACCGAATCGCGATTGGCAAGCGCATGGTCGCGCCGCACGGCAAGCAGGAAGGGATCACGGCCAATTTCGGCTATCTCGAATTCATCGAGATCATAGGGGTGGGCAACGAGCGCGACGTCGAGCGTGCCGGAACGCAGGCTTTCCAGAAGCGAGCGCGTCAGCCCTTCGCGTACGGTCAGTTGCAGTTCGGGAAAGGCTTTCGCGGTGGCCGGCAGAACCTTGGGCAGAAGAAAGGGCGCAATGGAAGGGATGACACCCATGCGCAGCCGTGTGGTGAGCGGGCGCTCGGCCTGACGGGCATGTTCGGGCAATTCTTCGATGAGGGCCACGATATCGCGGGCACGCGCCAGAAAGTCCTCACCTGCCGGCAGCAATTGCATCCGCCGGCCGGTGCGGTCGATCAATGTCGCGCCAAGCTCGGCTTCAAGGGCCTGAATGGCGGCGCTTAGTGTGGATTGCGTGACGCCAATGGCTTCTGCTGCGCGTGAAAATGATCCCGCCTGCACCAGTGCGAGAAAATAGTGAAGCTGCCTGACACTAATATTGAGCATAAAACCCGAATAATCGCTTTAATCGTTAAAATCGATATTAATAATCGCTTTAATCGCTTTGACCGATGGTTGCAAGCGGCCTATAAAGGAGTCGCGAAGGAAAATTCTGAAATTTCTGAACTTTCTGTATAACCATAGAATTACAGGCAGGTAAAAATGCTCGGCATCGGCGACAAGCTTCCCCCTTTCAAGGTCACCGGCGTAAAGCCCGGTTTCAACCATCATGAAGAAAACGGCGTTTCGGCATTCGAGGAAGTGACGGAACAGAGCTTCCCCGGCAAGTGGAAAGTCATTTTCTTTTACCCGAAGGACTTCACCTTCGTCTGCCCGACGGAAATCGCTGAATTTGCGCGTCTGGCTTCGGAATTTGAAGATCGCGATGCAGTTGTGCTTGGCGGTTCGACCGATAATGAATTCGTCAAGCTGGCATGGCGCCGCGACCACAAGGATCTCAACAAGCTGCCGATCTGGTCGTTTGCTGATACCAATGGTTCGCTGGTCGATGGCCTCGGCGTTCGTTCGCCCGATGGTGGTGCCTATCGCTACACCTTCGTTGTGGACCCGGACAATGTGATCCAGCACGTCTATGCAACCAATCTCAATGTCGGCCGTGCACCGAAGGACACGCTGCGTGTTCTCGACGCCCTCCAGACCGACGAGCTTTGCCCGTGCAACCGCGAAGTCGGTGGTGAGACGCTCAAGGCAGCCTGATCGGCTATGACAATGGCGTGTGAGGCGGGTTCAGGCCCGCCTTTCTTTTATCCTGTTTCAAAGACATAATGAGGGTTCCATGTCGATTGACGACCTGAAATCAAAAATCCCGGATTTCGCCAAGGATGTCCGTCTCAATCTTTCTTCCATGGCAAGCGACGAGACACTGACGCCGCAGCAGAAATATGGCCTGTTTGTCGCCTGCGGCATCGCTTCGCGCAATGCCGATGTGCGCAAGGCACTTGTTGCCGAAGCTGCCGGGAAGGTTGACGCCTCCGTCATTCAGGCTGCAAAGGCAGCCGCATCGATCATGGGCATGAACAATGTCTATTATCGCTTCGTGCATCTGGCATCCAACAAGGATTACCGCACCATGCCAGCCCGGCTGCGCATGAATGTCATCAGCAATCCCGGCGTTGACAAGGTTGATTTTGAACTGTGGTCGCTGGCCGTGTCTGCCATCAATGGCTGCGGCATGTGCATCGACGCACATGAAGATGTGCTGCGCAAGGCCAATGTCACGGCGGAAGCGATACAGGCAGCCGTGCGCTTTGCCTCGATCATCCAGTCGGCCGCCATTGCTCTTGAAGCTGCCGACACCGAATAAGCGATCCGTTTTGATCCCGGATAAAAAGCCCGCGCGGAGCAATCCGCGCGGGCTTTTTGATGGCTGGTCTGAAAAGGCTATTTCTTGTCTTTCAGCGTTATGAAGACAAAGCCGATCAGCGAAATGATTGCCGCTGCCACCATGTAATAGCCGACATAGGCAAAGCCGTAATCGGTGGCGAGCCAGGTGGCGATATAGGGGGCAAGCGACGCGCCCAGAATACCGGCCAGATTGAAGGCCAGCGACGCGCCCGTATAGCGCACCGAAGTCGGGAAGGGTTCGGCAAGAACCGCGCCGATGGGGCCATAGGTCATGCCCATCAGCCCAAAGCCGATGATGAGAAAGCCCAACACGCCTGCGGTGCCCGCCGCAAAGAGCGGCGCCATGATGAAGCCGTAGAGGCCGATCAGCACGGTGACGATGACCATGATGGTGCGCATGCCGTAGCGGTCGGAGAGCAGGGCGGAAAGCGGAATGGTGAGGCCGAAGAAGATGACGCCGATCATCTGAAGCACGAGGAATTCCTCGCGGCTGTAGCCCAGTGCGCGCGTGCCCCAGCCGAGCGAAAACACGGTCATGAGATAGAAGAGCACGAAGGTTGCCATGGTGCCGATGGTGCCAAGGAACAGGTTCATCTTGTGATGCCTGAAAAGCTGTGCGGCTGGCACGGCGACCCTTTCAGCCTTGTCGATGGCTTTCTGGAACTCCGGTGTTTCGGCAATCCGCAGGCGGATGAAAAGGCCCACGGCCACCAGAATTGCACTGGCGATGAAGGGAACACGCCAGCCATAGGCAAAGAACTGTTCTTCGGTCATGGTTTCGGCGAGCAGCAGGAAAATGCCCGTGGCCAGAATGAAGCCTGCCGGTGCGCCAAGCTGCGGGAACATGCCATACCAGGTCCGCTTGCCTTCCGGTGCGTTTTCGGTGGCGAGCAGCACTGCACCGCCCCATTCGCCGCCAAGACCCAGCCCCTGACCCAGACGGCAGAGCGCCAGCAGAAGCGGAGCCGCAACGCCGATGGAGGCATAAGTTGGCAGGAAGCCGATGGCAACTGTGGAAAGACCCATGGTCATCAGTGCCGCGACGAGCGTGGCCTTGCGGCCGATCTTGTCACCGAAATGGCCGAAAATCGCAGCGCCGACAGGGCGGGCGAAAAAGGCGATGGCGAAAGTGGCAAAGGATTGCAACAGTGCGGAATTGCCGTCGCTTGCCGGGAAAAACAGGTACGGAAATACGATCACCGCAGCCGTTGCATAAATATAGAAATCGAAAAATTCAATGGTCGTGCCGATCATGCTTGCCGTCAAGACACGACGCACGGAGTTTGCCTGTGGGGCAACCGCTTCTGCGACAGTCATTATTTCATATCCGGTTTTGCGGGCCGTGAAAGGTTGAGAGAATTGGATGTTGACCCTTGGAAATGAGGCTCTTTAGAACCTTGCAGCATGGAACTGCAAGCGGAAAAGGAATTTTACGCAATTTTGTGATTATGAAAGGGGGCTTTCTCGAAAGAAAAGCGAAAATCGAGAAAATTCGGCATAAGCTGCCACAGGGCTTTTATTTGTCGCAAGCCTCGCCTAGATTTCCATGTCGTCACAATTGGGAGCAAGGATGTCATTTGTGAAACGCGACATCGGTGTGAGAATGACAGCGCGGGGCCATGCGGTCTTGCGTCTGCCGTCGCGCGCGGTTGTTCTGCTGTTTTCACTTCTGTTCCTCGTTTCCGCGCAGCTATGCTATGGCATGGCGCATGACATGCCGCCGCGTGAGGCGGCATGGGATTTCCATATGAACAAGCCGCAGGCGAAAACGCCACAGCCGGTGGAACATGGGGCGAAAGCGCCCAATATGTGTGTCATGATGGCATGTGGCGGCATTGTCCGTCCGGCGGGTGGGTTCAGCACCTGCGCTCCGGCGCAGGATTTCGGCTTGCCGCCGCTTGTATCCGCCTTGAGCGGAAGCAACCCGCATGGGGTGTTGCGCCCTCCAATAGTTCTTCATGCCTGATCGAACAAATCGCTGCCGGTTTTCCGGCCGCAATGACGATTATTGTCTGGAGACTTATCATGACTGGAATTACCCGCCGGCGCCTGCTTGCGCTTGGCGCAAGTGCTGCCTGTGTTGCTGCCCTTCGCCCGCTTGGGGCCTTTGCGCAGGATGCGCATCAGCATATGAGGCACGGCGCCGTGGATGCGCCTGTATTAAAGGCGCCACCTCTGCCTCTGCCGCCGCTTGTCGAGCCGGATGCTTCTGGCATCGTGAGGTTGAAAGTGCAAAAGGGCCGCCACTCCTTCGCGAAGGGAAGCACGGCGGCCTCTGCCGGTATTAACGGTGCCTATCTTGGGCCTCTGGTGCGCCTGATGAGCGGTGAGAGCGTTACGCTTTCCGTTGAAAACGCGATGGATGAGGAAACGACGCTGCATTGGCACGGCCTGTTCGTTCCCTCACATCTCGATGGCGGGCCGCATAATGTTATTGCACCCGGTGCAAAATGGGAGCCGAAGGTGGCTGTCAACCAGCCGGCCTCGTTCAACTGGTTCCATCCGCATCTGCATGGCCACACTGCCCGTCAGGCACATATGGGCATTGCCGGGCTGATGATCGTGCGTGACGGCAAGGACGCGGAGCGCGGCCTGCCGGAAACTTACGGCGTGGACGATCTTCCGCTGGTCCTGCAAGACCGGCGCGTCATTGAGGGCGATGCGGTCTATGCGCCGGATATCATGGACCTGATACATGGGTTCCGTGGTGACTGGCTGATCGTCAACGGGGCTATTGCACCGGAAGCACGGGTTCCGGCAGCGATGGTGCGCCTGCGCTTGCTCAACGGTGCCAATGCGCGCAATTTCCACATTCGCTTTGCCGATGGCCGTCCCTTGCTGGTCATTGCTTCCGATGGTGGCTTCATAAGCCAGCCGGTATCGATTGAACAACTGACGATCAGCCCCGGCGAACGGTATGAAGTGCTGGTGGATTTTTCAAACGGCGAGGCGGTCGATCTTGTCACTTATGGGGATAATGGCAGCGGCGATGGCTTGCATCTCATGCGCTTTACCGTTGATCCGGCGCTGGAGGGCAGGGTGGCGAAGCCGCCGGTGAGCCTCGATGGTCCGGCTGCGCCAGACGAAAAGCTTTCCGTTCAAAGGCGCTCCTTTTTCTTCGATGAACGCATGGCTGAAAATATGAAGCTAATGATGCGACAGCCTTCCAGCAATCCCCATGCCAGCGGGGACGACATGGATCATATGGAGATGGGTTCGATGGCTGGCATGGACCATGATATGCATGGCAGCCGAAGTGCAGCCGACGCAGGCCCGGCACTCGATGCGCTGACCTCGGGCGTGCAGATGGCAATTGCCGACAAGCCCTTCGACATGGAACGCATAGATGTGGAAGCAAAGCTCGGTTCCTGGGAAATATGGGAACTGACTAGCCGAGAAATGGCGCATCCATTCCATATCCACGGCGCATCGTTTCGTATTCTTTCCATGAACGGCAAAAAGCCGCCTGCCCATCAGACGGGCTGGAAGGACACGGCACTGATCGACGGCAAGGCTGAAATCCTCGTCCATTTCGACCGTGAAGCGGCCCGCAGCCACCCGTTCATGTTCCATTGTCATTTGCTGGAACATGAGGACGTGGGCATGATGGCGCAATTCGTGACCGTTTGAGAGCAAGGCCCGATGCGCCCGGCTCATCGGGCCTTGATTGACCTTATGCGGTGGTAAGCTCCTTCAAAGAGCGTGGTGCATTGCCATCCCGGTGTTCTTACGTGAACTGTGTGGTCGCAAAATATATCATGTGAATCATCGATAATTTCGGGGTGGAGACATAGTTTTTTTAATGCTAATTTAGCAATTGCTGTAACTATTTTAATACAGTATCCAGGGGGAATGGCCTTACGGTTTCTCTGGAACTGTTCTAACTATATTCAGGAGAAGTGATGAAGTCCTTATTTATTGCATCGACAATGGTGCTTATGGCTTTTCCGGCTTTCGCAGAAAGCACGACGGTAAAAATGTATGAGGCGCTGCCGACCGGACCGGGTAAAGAAGTTGGCACCGTGGTCATTTCCGAAGCCCCGGGCGGGCTGCACTTCAAGGTGAATATGGAAAAGCTGACGCCGGGCTATCATGGCTTTCATGTTCACGAAAATCCAAGCTGCGCTCCGGGAGAAAAAGACGGCAAGATCGTACCGGCTCTTGCTGCCGGCGGGCATTATGATCCGGGTAATACCCATCACCATTTAGGGCCTGAAGGTGATGGACATATGGGCGATTTGCCACGCCTGAGCGCCAATGCTGACGGCAAGGTGAGTGAAACCGTTGTCGCTCCACATCTCAAGAAATTGGCGGAAATCAAGCAGCGTTCTTTGATGGTCCATGTCGGAGGGGATAATTATTCCGATAAGCCTGAGCCGCTTGGTGGCGGTGGTGCCCGTTTTGCCTGCGGCGTGATCGAATAACCGGCCATGCCCAATTCTAGTGCTCTGATTCCAACATTTGTATCTCTCGGTTCAAGCGTCGAGCAAATGTTGGAATCACAAAGGCCACTAGTAAGTATATGTATCTAGTGGATTTTTAGAATTTGACGTTTGAAACAGCATATGTAACGGTCGGGACTCAAACGTCAAATTCAATCCACTCGTGCTGCATTGATGCGGCACAAATGAAGAGAATAATTGGTTCCAGACACATTGATGTGCCTGGAACCTCTTCAGGCTTATTCCCAGTTTTCAATGCGGATTTTTGTTCCGTCGGAAAAGCGGGAGATATGAAACGGAGAGGGATCGACGAGCGGCGTTTCGTTGCAGACCATATCTGCGACGAGACGCCCCGCGCCGGGGCCTATGCCGAAGCCGTGGCCTGAAAAGCCGGTCGCCACGATGAGGCCCTCGACACCCGGAAGTGGTGATATGACCGGAATGATATCCGGCATGGTGTCAATCAGCCCGGCCCATTCCTGAGCAATGACGGCTGGCGCAAAAGCCGGGATTGCTTTTTTAGCTGAGCGAGCACCTGCACATTGGCCGTATGGTGCGGTGCGGGGTCCAGAGTGCGGATTTTTTCGAAGATGGACATCTGGTCTGCCGGGCGTAGCTTCCACTGGAAGGCTTCCTCGAAGAAGCGTTCGCCGAGGCGGAAGCGCAGCGAACGCCATTCCGTCGAAAGCGAGGGAATGAAGTCGCGGAAGAAGCGGAAACTGTCCGGCACGATATCGGCGATGGAGCCGCTGAGGCTCGCCACCGTGTAGCCGCCGTCGAGCCGCTTGCGCAGCGCGAAATCGGAAAAGGCAATGGCAGGTTCCACGCCGCCTTCGATAGGCGCGGTGCGGAAAACGGAGGAGCGCACCTTGAGTTGCGGCAGATGGGCCTTGAAGCCTGAAATAATCAGGCGAGACCATGCGCCGCCTGCAACCACGACCGCCTCGCAGCGCACACGGCCCTTTTCGGTTAGCACAGCGCTCACACGGTCATTGGTAGTTTCGATGCCGCGCACCGCGCAATTCTGCAGGATGACAGCACCGTCTTCCTGCGCCTTTGCTGCCATTGCAGGAACCGCCTTCTGGGGTTCTGCACGTCCGTCGAGCGGTGTTGACATGCCGCCCGCAAGGCGGCGTGTCAGGCCCGGCGCAAGCGCCTCAGCCTGTTCGCCGTTCAGAAGGTCGGTCTCGATGCCGTGCTGGCGGGCAATCTTGATCCATTCGGCATAACGAGCCATTTGTTCTTCTTTTTCAGCGGCATAGACAATTCCTTTTACTCTGAATCCCGTTTCGCGACCTGTGCGTGCATTCATGCCTTCCCAAAGGCGCATGCTTTCCACGATCAAAGGCATTTCGCGGCTGTCGCGCCCGGTGCGGCGGCACCAGCCCCAGTTGCGGCTCGATTGTTCCCCGGCAATTTCACCCTTTTCAAACAGGGTGACGGGAATGCCGCGCTCGGCAAGGAAAAGGGCTGTCGAAACACCGATCACGCCGCCGCCGATAATGGCAATCCTGGTTTCCTGTGGCAGACTTTCGGCTGTCGCCACCTTATCCGTGATCGGTCCCATATCGGTGTTCTCCTGCTATGCGATTGAATGGCATGTCGACATGCGGCGAACATGGCGCTGTTCAGCTTGTGAATCAACCGGATAACCGGCTTTCCAGAAAGTTATTTTGGCCTGGCTGTAGAGACGAATGAGCTTACATTTCGATATCCTGAAGAAAATGGTCCGCTTTGAGTGGCAATTGCGCAAAACTGGCTCTATATGCGGCTGATAGATAATTCAAACTTCGGCTTCAGCATATGGACGCACGCAATCTGCAAGATGAAAGGCCCGGCGAGGAGAAGTGCCGGCAGCATTCCGGCACGGCATTGAGCCTGTCCGGTATCTGCCGCCAGTTCGGCACCATGCAGGCGCTCAACCATGTGTCGCTGGATGTGGAACCGGGTGAAATCATCTGCCTCGTTGGCCATTCCGGTTGCGGCAAAACCTCCCTTTTGCGTATCATCGCAGGCATCGATGCACCCGATAGCGGTACGCTCACCATGGGTGGAAAAACGCTCGTTTCCAACGGTATTTTCGTTGAGCCGGAAAAACGCAATGTCGGTGTGGTTTTTCAGGATTATGCATTGTTTCCACACCTGACGGTGCGGGAGAATGTGCGTTTCGGCCTCAGCCGGATGCGCCGCAGCGAGGCGAATGCGCGCGCTGGCGAATTGCTTGATCTTGTCGGCCTTGGCCATATGGCGGATCGCTATCCGCATATGCTGTCAGGCGGTGAACAGCAGCGCGTAGCACTTATCCGAGCGCTGGCGCCGAAGCCGCATGTGCTTTTGATGGACGAGCCCTTTTCCAATCTGGATCGCGGCCTGCGCGCGCGCGTACGCCGCGAAACGGTGAGCCTGCTGCGTGCGCTTGGAACGACCGCCATCATCGTGACGCATGAGGCGGAGGAGGCGCTTTCCACTGGCGACCGCGTGGTGCTGATGCGTTCTGGCCAGATCGTGCAAAGCGGCTCGCCCCGCGATCTGCATGATTGTCCGGTGAATCGGTATGCAGCCGATTTCTTCTGCGATTTCAATGCCATTCCAGCGGAAGTTCATGGTGATACGCTGGTGACGCCGTTCGGCACGATTAAAAAGGAAGCGGGGTTCCCGTCCGGCTCGCGGGTTGTTGTCTATCTGCGCCCTTGCGATATCGCGGTTCTGGGCGCTGACGACGGCAATCTTTCGCTGCATGGGCGGATCGAAGCACGGACCTATCTTGGTGAAAGTGAAGAACTGGTCGTGAAGGCGGGCGACATGCCGCTTCGCCTGCATGTGCGCGGTGAAGCGCCTATTCCCTCTGGTCTGGCCGATGTGTCGCTTTGCCCGCATTGGGAAAAGGCGCTTGTTTTCCCCGATTGATGCGCGATCGACGTGAAGGAGCGAGCTTTCGCCGCTGCCGCAGGTTGATCTTTTATGGCCGGCATCCTAGATACCTGATCCATATACTCATGATTCAAAATCTAACTGGTTCATCCGGAGGTAAAATGTCCATCATTGCGCGTTCAGCCCTTGCACTCGTTGCGGTAACGCTTGTCACAGGCGCGGCCCATGCCGATGAAGTCAATCTTTATACAACGCGCGAACCGGGTCTGATCCAGCCTTTGCTGGATGCCTTCAAGTCTTCGACGGGCATCACGGTCAACACGGTGTTTCTGAAGGACGGTCTGGCAGAACGTGTCGCTTCGGAAGGCGAAAACTCACCCGCCGATATCCTGATGACGGTCGATGCCGGCAATCTGGTGGACCTGAAGGACAAGGGCCTCACTCAGCCGATCGATTCCAAGGTGCTGAAGGAAGCCGTTCCTGCACAGCTTCGCGATGCGGACGGCGATTGGTATGCGCTTTCGATGCGCGCCCGCGTGGTTTATGCCGACAAGGATATGGAGATCGACAAGATCACCTATGAAGAATTGTCCGATCCGAAATGGAAGGGCAAGATATGCATCCGTGCCGGTCAGCATCCCTATAATACGGCGCTTTTTGCCGATTATATCGCCCATCATGGCGTGGCAAAGACCGAAGAATGGCTGGCCGGGCTGAAAGCCAATCTGGCGCGCAAGGCGGCAGGTGGCGACCGTGATGGCGCCAAGGATATTGTAGGCGGCATCTGCGATCTTGCGGTTGCCAATTCCTATTATGTCGGCCTGATGCGTTCGGGCAAGGGCGGTGAAGACCAGAAGGTTTGGGGCGAAGGCATCAAGGTGCTGCTGCCGACCTTCCAGGGTGGCGGCACACAGGTCAATATCAGCGGTGCTGCCGTGGCCAAACATGCGCCGCACAAGGAAGAGGCCGTCAAGCTTCTGGAGTATCTGGTTTCCGATGAAGCCCAGCAGATCTATGCCAAGGCCAATTACGAATATCCGGTAAAGCCTGGCGCGCCGCTCGACCCGATTGTGGAATCCTTCGGTGAGTTGAAGATCGACACTGTCCCGCTTTCCGAGATCGTGAGTCATCGCAAGCAGGCGAGCGAGCTGGTCGACAAAGTCGGCTTCGACAATTAAGAAGAGCCGACTTAAATCGAATGGGCAACGCCGGTGTTGTTAAGCACCGGCGTTGCGATATTGAGAGACTGATGGCCGAAACAGTGGCAGTGCCTGAAAGCAAAACCCTTCGTCCGCCGCGGGCGGGGCGGGCATGGCTTTGGCTTTCAGCCGTTGTGACCGTGCTGGTGCTTTTTCCGGTTCTGGCACTTGCCCTGGAGGCCCTGCAGGGGTCTGCCGGGCTGTGGAGCCATCTTGCTTTCACCACCTTGCCTGCCGCTTTTGCCGATACGGTCATTCTGCTTTCGGGGGTGGGCCTCATCGCGGCAGTGCTGGGCACGTCGATGGCATGGCTGGTGACGGCTTATGATTTTCGCGGGCGTGCGGTTCTGGAATGGGCGCTGCTGCTGCCGCTTGCGGTGCCAACCTATATCATTGCCTATGCCTATTTAGACCTTCTGCATCCGGTTGGCCCCATGCAGGGGGCGGTTCGCTTTCTGCTGGGATATGACAGCCCGCGACAGTTCCGCCTGCCGGATATCCGCTCCATGGGCGGCTGCATCGTCCTTCTGGGCTTTGTGCTATACCCTTACGTTTATATCCCGACACGCGCGATGTTTCTCACGCAGTCGGCAAGCCTTATCGAAGCGGCGCGCACGCTGGGCGTCAGCCGCAAGGGGATTTTCTGGCGCGTCGCCCTGCCGCTTGCACGCCCGGCAGTGGCCGTCGGTGTGAGCCTTGCGCTCATGGAAACGCTGAACGATGTGGGTGCGGCTGAATTTCTGGGCGTTCGCACGCTTACCGTTTCCATCTACACGACATGGATCACGCGCTCTGATTTGCCGAGAGCAGCGCAGCTTGCGCTGGCGCTCCTGTTTCTGGTCGTCGCACTTGTCTCCATCGAACGATGGGCCCGGCGCAAGCAGCGTTTCGCTTCCAATATCCGCCATTCGCGCGGCTTCGACCCGTTGAAGGTGAGCGGCTTTCACGGCGCATGGCTCTTCTGCCTTTGTGCCATCCCGGTCATGATCGGCTTCGTCCTGCCCGCATTCTATCTCGCCGTGGAAGCAATCAAGCGTATGCGTTTTGCAGGCATCTCGCCGCGGCTTGCGGGAGAGGCGCTCAATACGGTTGCGCTTGCTTCGGTTGCAACCGTGCTGGTGCTGATCTGCGGCATGTTGGTGGCTTATGCCGTGCGGCTCTTTCCGGCTGCGTTTTCGCGCTGGTGCTATCGTTTTTCAACCATGGGCTACGCCGCGCCGGGAACGGTGATTGCCATCGGCATTCTCGTGGTTTCCGGTGGTTTCGACCGTCTGCTCAACCAGTTTACCATGCAGTTCTTCGGCTTTTCCCGCCGGGCTGGTGCTCATCGGCACGGGGGCGGCCGTGGTCTATGCCTATGTGGTGCGGTTTCTGGCTATCTCGGCGGGCGGCATTGATGCTGGGCTGGAACGCATTCCGCTTTCGCTCGATCATGCGTCGCGCACGCTTGGGCGCAGCGTCACCGAAACCTTTCGTGCGGTGCATTTGCCACTTTCCAGGACAGCCATCGTCGCGGCGGGCCTGCTCGTCTTCGTGGATTGCGTCAAGGAGCTACCTGCAACGCTTCTGCTGCGCCCGCTCAATGTCGAAACTTTTGCGACACATCTTTATGGTGAGGCGGCACGGGGCACCTATGAGGAAGCCTCCATTGCAGCCTTAGCCATTGTCATCACAGGCATTTTGCCGGTGATCCTGCTTGCCCGTGTGGGGCGGCGGCTTGGCAGGAAAGAGAAGCTTTCAGCGCCCCAAGGGCCGGTGCGGGCGGGGTAGGCTGCCTGGATAATTGAATGATTTCAACACGATATTTCGCGTGAACGCAACAATTAGTGATTGTATAGCAAGGGGCTTTCCGTGCTTCTAACACGTTCCGGCCACAAAGTGAAAGCTGAATGCGTGACAGCTTGATGGGGCGAATGGCGACAATCGCCCTTTCAGAAAGGCCTCTCCATGGTGGCGGGTCTTTCAGTGGTACGAAATGATTTGAACTGGATGATGGAAACTACGCTGACTTCGCAACAATGGCTCCCGGTCGAGTTGCTCAATATCGGGTTGGCCGCAGCCGTTTTCTTTGCCTGCCTCGTCCACTCGCTGTGGAAGGCGGTTTTCGATGAACTCAACCCGGTCTTCTGGCGCCGCACGGCCGCCCTTCTATGGGCTGGTGTGGTGATTGTTGCGCTGACCGGGGGCATGGATACATTCAACTGGCCGCAGGCCCTTGGTTGGCTGCTTGTCGCCGGTGGCGTGTGTGCAACGGTGTGGCGCGCGGGCATGGGTTATTACCGCCAATATTGCGCGCATAATTCCCATGGGCTCCATGCGCGCCGCACACGGCTTTCTTCAGGACGGTGATCAACATGTTTGCAAAGACCATCGAAATGCCCTTGCGTTTTCACCGTCCCCGCAGCCTGCGCTCCTTCTTCATCCGCGCTTTTGGTTCTGCACGATCCCGTAAATATTCGTAGAACGCGCGCCGGAGCGGCAATAGGCCAGAACAGGTCCTTCCGCTTCGGCAAGCGCAGCCGCCATGTCGTCCACGTTTTCCTGTGTAAGCTGCCCGCCCACCGCCGGGATATAGTAAGCCGCAAGGCCGGCCTTTTCCGCCACCCGTGCAATTTCCTCAAAATCGGGCTGTTCTTCGCCACCCTCACCATCGGGGCGATTGCAGATGATCGTCTGGAACCCTTCTGCTGCAATATCGCGCACATCGTCGGGATTGATCTGGCCGGTGACGGAATAATTATCGTCGATCTGGCGAATTTCCATTTTCGTCCTCGTTACTCTTGGGCCTCACGCTTGCTGCACCTTACATAAAACCGAAATTCATGCCACATGAAACTCGATTGACAATCAGGCCGGGCAGCGAGCGAACACAATGACAAACCAGAAGATCAGCCGGGATGTGCACCACCTTGCGCATCGGATGTCGGGTTTTCAGGAAAGCAGCCGTATCGTACCGGAAGAAGCGCCGATTGCCATGAGCTATAATGGCACAACGCAGGCCGTGATGATGGCGACCCCCGGCGATCTGGAAGATTTCGCCATCGGGTTCAGCCTGACGGAAAATATCGTTACCCGTATCGAAGAAATAGAGGCACTGGATATCGTTGCTTTTGAAAGCGGCATCGATATCCAGATGAAGCTTGCAAAACAGCCTGAACAGCGGCTTTCCGCACGGCGCAGGTTCATGGCCGGGCAGGTCGGCTGCGGCCTTTGCGGGATCGATTCCATCGAACAGGCGCTAAGGCCGCTTCATCCGCTGGAAGAATGCAGCACGACCTTTACCACACGCGATATTGCGGCGGCTGTCGCATCGCTGGGTGCGGCGCAGGCCTTGAACGCAAAAACCCATGCGACCCATGGTGCGGGGTTTTTTCGGCCGGGTGAGGGGCTTTTTGCCGTGCGCGAGGATATCGGGCGGCACAATGCGCTCGACAAGCTGATTGGCGCGGTGGCGCGGGAGGGCTTGCTCGCCGAAGAGGGGATCGTGGCAATCACAAGTCGCGTTTCCGTGGAAATGGTGCAAAAGGCAGTCATGCTTGGGGTGCCGGTTCTGGCGGCGATTTCGGCCCCGACAGCCCTTGCCATCCGCACGGCGGAGGCCGCCAATCTCACCCTCGTCGCACTGGTGCGCGACGAGGAATTCGACATTTATACCCATTGCGGGCGTATTATAGAGGGTTAGTCAGACAAGCGCGGCGATGCGGCTGCGCTCGCTCACGATCTGCAAGGCGGCATGGGCCGCTTCCACGCCCTTCACCTTGAAATGAGCATGGAAGAAGTCGTGATGCTCCTTGCTTTCATGGAAATGGTGCGGCGTCAGCACGACGCTCAGCACCGGCACTTCCGTTTCAAGCTGCACCTGCATCATGCCGTTGATAACGGCCGTCGCCACGAAATCATGACGATAGATGCCGCCGTCGATCACGAAGGCCGCACCGACGATGGCTGCATAGCGCCCGGTTCTGGCCAATGTCTTGGCGTGAAGGGGAATTTCATATGCACCCGGCACGTCGAATATCTCTACCTCGACGCTGCCACCCGTCTTTGCGGCCAGTTCGGCGACAAAGCTTTTGCGCGCTTCGTCAACGATGTCGGCGTGCCAGCGGGCCTGAATGAATGCGATTTTAAAGGATGTCTTGTTCGGACAGCTTTGGTTCATAGGTTCCTCACGAAACTAGAATCAGGGCGCACAAAAGAACGCAAGAACGACGCCGGAAGGCGCAATCGTGACGCTCATTCGCTCTCTTCCATCCGGACTTTAACCGTCGGCTCCGGCATCTCACCGGATCTGCTGACCCTGAAATGGCATGCGAATCGGCTTCCATTTCAGGCGCTCGCGGGCTTGAAAATTGCTTTTCATACCGCCGGTGGGGAGTTTCACCCCGCCCCGAGAACAAGCCCGCGCACCATTGCGCGAGCACGCGGAAACTATGCACTGATCCTGAATTTGTCCAGCGTTTTGAGGAGGGCACACAGAAGATTTACCCATCTGGCAAGACGCATTCCAGTACGGCAAATATTATAAATGAAATCCGGAAGATAAATATATAACCATTTGTTTTTACGTAAAAATTTTAAATTCAAAAACGATGAAATCTTTCAACCGATTGAATTTATCACGCATTCTCCTTTAAGGGATATTGACACTGCCGAGGGGTTTGAGCCTATCCTAGGTTGCACATCGTGTCTGACGGATGACGTTCATTCAAAAAAGACAACGTTGTCAATTGGGGAGAAGTGACGTAAGTAAGAAATAGGGATGGAGGAATTCTTGCAAACGTCGTGTTTGGCCGGGGCGCGGGCGAAGGTTGGAGCTTTCGCATCGTATTGCGGCAGGAAATGAGGAGAGGCCGGGCTGTCTTGAAACTGCCGGGTCTGGATTTGCCTTGGCGATGTGGGGACTGTTTCCATGCTTGAAGACAAGGCTGATCCACCGCGCTGAAAACGCGGAAGGGATGACGATACGGATTGTTCCGGCAAGCCGATGAATATTCGGCGGGCAATCCGGCTGTAATGGTTTTCGTTTGTTTCTATGGGAGGTAGACATGCATAAACTTCTGAAACTTGCCGCGATGGGTACGGCTGCCTGTGCTCTGCTCGCCGGAATGGCGCCTGTTGCCAATGCGCAGGAAAAGCAGAATGTCGAGGTTCTGCACTGGTGGACGTCCGGCGGCGAAGCGTCCGCGCTTGAAGTTTTGAAAAAAGATCTTGAAAGCAAGGGCATTAGCTGGACCGATATGCCGGTTGCAGGTGGCGGCGGCACGGAAGCCATGACCGTTTTGCGCGCGCGCGTTACCGCAGGCAATGCGCCAACCGCGGTGCAGATGCTGGGTTTTGACATTCGCGACTGGGCGGAGCAGGGCGCACTCGGCAATCTCGATACGGTTGCTTCCAAGGAAGGCTGGGAAAAGGTTATTCCGGCTCCCTTGCAGGAATTTGCCAAATATGACGGCCACTGGATTGCTGCGCCCGTCAATATTCACTCCACCAACTGGATGTGGATCAACAAGGCTGCTCTCGACAAGGCTGGCGGCAAGGAGCCGACCAATTGGGATGAGCTGATTGCGCTTCTCGACAATTTCAAGGCGCAGGGCATTACGCCGATCGCGCATGGCGGCCAGCCGTGGCAGGATGCAACCATTTTCGATGCGGTTGTTCTTTCATTCGGCCCGGATTTCTACAAGAAGGCCTTCATCGATCTCGACCCGGAAGCACTGGGCAGCGATACCATGAAGCAGGCCTTCGACCGCATGTCCAAGCTTCGCACCTATGTTGATGACAACTTCTCCGGCCGTGACTGGAACCTTGCTTCGGCCATGGTTATCGAAGGCAAGGCCGGTGTCCAGTTCATGGGCGACTGGGCGAAGGGCGAGTTCCTCAAGGCGGGCAAGAAGCCGGGTGAGGATTTCGTCTGCATGCGTTATCCGGGCACGCAGGGTGCTGTCACTTTCAATTCCGACATGTTCGCCATGTTCAAGGTTTCGGAAGACAAGGTTCCCGCACAGCTTGAAATGGCTTCGGCGATTGAAAGCCCTGCCTTCCAGTCTGCCTTTAATGTGGTGAAGGGGTCGGCCCCGGCACGCACGGATGTGCCCGATACCGCTTTCGATGCCTGTGGCAAGAAGGCCATTGCCGATGTCAAGGAAGCAAACAGCAAGGGCACTCTGCTTGGCTCCATGGCGCATGGCTATGCCAATCCGGCTGCCGTGAAGAATGCGATCTACGACGTCGTGACCCGCCAGTTCAACGGCCAGCTTTCTTCGGAAGATGCCGTCAAGGAACTCGTTGTGGCGGTTGAAGCCGCAAAATAAGGCCACGCGGAAACGTCCGGGGGAACCTCCCGGACGTTTTTCCTGCGTGCTCCAGCAGAAGCGCATAGGCGGTTGGCGCAGCTAACCGGCACTTACGACGGAATTGCATGCCGATATGCCCGCCTCACCATCCGAGGCGCGTTTCGTGGGACATAGAGCTGTTCCGGTTAAAACGGAATCGCCGGAACCGCTCTAACTATTTGTTTTGTCGCATTTTCCAACGCAAAACCGTTTCACACTTTTGGCTTGAAAATGCTCTAGACAAGGTGGCGCATATGCAGCGTAACAACCGATTACAGGCACTGGTGCCCAAGCTGGTTTTGGGGCCAAGCTTTCTGATCGTACTCGTCTTCGTTTACGGGTTCATCATCTATACGGGCGTTCTGTCGCTTACAAACAGCCGGATGCTGCCGTCCTATGGCTTTGTCGGTCTCACCAATTACACAAAGCTCTGGACTCTGCCGCATTGGTGGCGGGCGATCACCAATCTGGCGATTTTTGCATCGCTCTACATCATCATCTGTTCGGTCATCGGGCTTTTTCTGGCCATCCTGCTCGATCAGAAAATCCGTGGCGAGGGCATCCTGCGCCCGATCTATCTCTATCCAATGGCGCTTTCCTTCATCGTGACCGGAACCGCATGGAAATGGTTTCTCGATCCCGGCATCGGACTGGAACACACCATGCATCTATGGGGGTGGGAAAGCTTTTCCTTCAACTGGATCAAGAGCAACACGATGGCGATCTATTGTCTCGTGATTGCGGCGGTCTGGCAGTCGTCCGGCTTCGTCATGGCCATGTTTCTCGCGGGGCTTCGCGGCGTGGACAATGAAATCAACAAGGCCGCGCAGATCGACGGCGCTTCCACCGGAACCATTTATCGCCGTATCATCATTCCCCTGATGCGCCCGGTTTTCCTGTCTGCTTTCGTGGTGCTCGCGCATCTGGCGATCAAGGCCTATGACCTTGTGATCGCGTTGACCGGCGGCGGGCCGGGGCAGGCGACGGAACTGCCCGCAACCTTCATGTATTCCTATACCTTCACCCGCAACCAGATGGGTATCGGCGCTTCCTCGGCGATCATCATGCTGGCGATGATCTTCTCGATCATCATTCCCTATCTCTATTCGGAAATTCGCGGAGGGTCGCGGCCATGAGCGTCCAATCGCAAGATAATGCCATCAAGAGCGGAAAGCTCACCCGTGCGCTGATCTATTCCGCGCTCATCTTCTTCGCATTCTACTATCTGTTGCCGCTCTATGTGATGCTGGTGAACTCGTTCAAGCCCCTGGAGGAAATCCGTCAGGGTGGCATGTTGAACCTGCCGCAGCAATGGACCATCGAGCCATGGCTTTCCGCCTGGTCCACGGCGCAGATCGGTGTGCAGCCGACGGGCCTCAAGCCCTTCTTCATCAATTCGATCCTGATGGTCGTTCCGGCTGTGGCCATTTCGACTATCGTTGGCGCGCTGAACGGCTATGTTCTCACCAAATGGCGCTTTCGCGGATCGAATATCTTCTTTGGCCTGCTTTTGCTTTCCTGCTTCATTCCCTTCCAGATCGTGCTTATTCCGATGGCGCGCGTATTGGGAATTTTGGGGATTGCAGGCACCATCTGGGGGCTGATCCTCGTGCATGTGGTCTATGGCCTCGGTTTCACGACGCTTTATTTCCGCAATTATTACGAGGCTTTCCCGACCGAGCTGGTGCGCGCGGCAAAGATAGACGGCGCAAGCTTCTTCCAGATTTTCTGGCGCATTCTCCTGCCATCGTCCGGTCCGATCATCGTCGTGTCGGTCATCTGGCAGTTTACCAATATCTGGAACGACTTTCTGTTTGGTGCTTCCTTCTCCGGCGCGCATTCGACGCCGATGACGGTAGCGCTCAACAACCTCGTTTCCTCTTCCACCGGCGTCAAGGAATATAATGTCCATTTCGCAGGCGCCATCCTGGCAGCCTTGCCGACGCTGATCGTCTATATCGTTTCCGGCCGTTATTTCGTGCGTGGCCTGATGTCTGGTGCCGTCAAGGGCTAGTTCTGGGATAAGTTGAACATGTCATTTTTGAAAATTACCGACCTCTACAAATCCTATGGCAGCGTATCGGTCCTGAAGGACATCAATATCGAGATTGATGAAGGCGGGTTTCTGGTGCTCGTCGGCCCATCCGGCTGCGGCAAGTCCACATTGTTGAATACGATTGCCGGGCTGGAGCCGATCACCTCCGGTGATATTGCGATCAATGGCAAATCGGTTTCCAACCTGCACCCCTCGCAGCGCGATATTGCCATGGTCTTCCAGTCCTATGCGCTTTATCCCAACATGACAGTGGCGGGAAACATTGCCTTTGGCATGGAAATTCGCAAAGTGCCAAAGCCGGAGCGCGACAAGGCCATTCAGCAAGTGGCGGATATGTTGCAGATCGGTCATCTGCTCGACCGCAAGCCAAGCCAGCTTTCGGGCGGCCAGCGCCGGCGCGTTGCCATGGGGCGCGCGCTTGTCCGCAACCCGCAGGTCTTCCTGTTCGATGAACCCTTATCTAATCTCGATGCCAAACTGCGTGTCGACATGCGCACCGAGATCAAGCGCCTTCACAGCCGCATGAAGACGACCATCGTTTATGTGACTCATGACCAGATCGAAGCCATGACGCTCGCGACCAAAATCGCGGTTCTGAAAGATGGCGTTCTTCAACAGTTCGGTACACCGGCGGAAATTTATAACAATCCGGCCAATATGTTCGTAGCGGACTTCATGGGATCGCCTGCCATGAACCTTCTGCCCGTCAAGGTGGAGAAGAGCGGTTCGGATTATGCCATTACGCTCGATCAGGGCGAGGGCGAGGTTTTGAAGCTGCCGCTGAAGGCCGTACCGCAGGGGCTTGCGCAATATGTCGGCAAGGAAGTGGTTTTCGGCATTCGCCCGGAAGCCCTGACGGACCCGGACGGGGCCGACCGCAACGCGGCCTCGATTGTCGAGGGCGACTGCCTGATTGACGTGGTGGAGCCTGCCGGTTCGGATACGTTTGCGGTGACGCGCCTCGGCGGCAAGCATGTGGTTGCGCGTCTGCGCGCAGATGCGCGCATCCGCGCCGGCCAGTCGGCCCGGCTTGCCTTCAATCTGGACAAGTCGGTGTTCTTCGATTCCGCGAGCCAGACGCGCATCCTGTAAAGGGTGCGCGCTGCCGCGCGCGCTACAAAATTGCTTCAAATGAAAAGAGCGTTTTCTTGTTATCGAAAACGCTCTTTCTAAACTTGCCTGGAGGGCAAAGTAAAATCTGTGAGGCGCGTTTTAACGCAGGAAATCGATTCCAAGGAGTCCAATTGCGAGCGCCGTATTCAGCGAAATAATCATCATCCCATAGATGATCGCTGTTCTCGTAATATCGTTCATTTCCTACCTCCTTGAACCGGGGCGACCCTCTTCCCGGCTCGAAGCCTCGTGAGACTGTAACGAAATGTAACAAGCTGTTACGCGTAGCGCAACCCATTTTACGCAAATGTGAACGTTTGCAATCTTGCGTGAGGGGTGAGGTGCTGGAGCGGTTCCCACTTTTGCAGGAGATGCGCCAGGCCCCAAAATTTGCCGAAGCTTGGCCCGGAATGGGGAAAAATACTGCAATTTTATATGTTTATCACCGCATTGTGACGCCTTGTCGACTAGCCAAACGAGTGAGGGGTCCTACATAAATGCTACCATCTATTTTGGCGTCCATTTTTCCGGAATATAACCGTGAACCGCATTATTCCACTTGTGCTGGCGATTGCTCTTTTTATGGAGCAGATGGATTCGAATGTCATTTCGACCTCGCTTCCGGCTATTGCCGCCGATATCGGCACCAGCCCAATTGCGCTGAAGCTGGCGCTCACCGCCTATCTTGTGGCGCTTGCGGTTTTCATTCCGGTGAGCGGCTGGATGGCGGACAGGTTTGGCGCGAAGAACGTGTTTCGCGCAGCTATTGCGGTCTTTGTGGTCGGCTCCATAGCATGTGCCGCTTCAAACTCGCTTCCGGCCTTTGTGATCGCCCGTTTCTTGCAGGGTATGGGCGGGGCGATGATGACGCCGGTTGGCCGCCTGGTCCTCATCCGCTCCACGCCGCGAAACGAGCTTGTTTCGGCCATGGCGTGGCTTACCATTCCCGCCATGGTGGGGCCGCTTGTCGGCCCGCCGGTGGGTGGCTTCATAACGACCTTCCTCACTTGGCACTGGATATTCCTCATCAACGTGCCGATTGGCATGATCGGCATCTGGTTTGCCACGCATTTCCTGCCCGATAATGAAGAACGTATCATCAAGCGGCTCGATTGGCCGGGCTTCTTCCTCTCCGGTTTTGCCATGTCGGGCGTGGTGTTCGGCCTTTCTGTGGTCAGCCTTCCGGCTTTGCCGCCCGTGATCGGCTTCGCCACGCTTGCTGTCGGCATGTTGTGCACTGTGCTTTATGTTCTCCACGCAAGGCGTACGCCCGATCCGCTGCTCAATCTCAGGCTCTTCGACAATCAGGTTTTCCGGTCCGCGGTTTTCGGCGGCAGCATTTTCCGCTTCGGTATCGGTGCGATCCCGTTTCTGCTGCCCTTGATGTTCCAGCTCGGCTTTGGCCTCACGCCCTTTCAGTCCGGCATGATGACCTTCGTTTCGGCAATCGGTGCGATTAGCATGAAATTCGGGGCAAAGCGCATTTTCACGCGCATCAGTTTCCGCCGTGCACTTATGGGAGGATCGCTGATTTCAGCGGCCTTTATCGCGGTGAACGGCACGTTCACGCCTGCAACGCCTTACTGGATCATCATTGGTTTCCTGCTTGTCGGCGGCTTTGCGCGGTCCCTGTTTTTTACCGGCGTAAATGCGTTGGCTTTTGCTGAAATACCGAATGAGAAGACCAGTCAGGCAACGCCGCTTACCGCTGTCGCACAGCAGGTTTCGATTGCCATTGGCGTGGCGCTTGCAGGCGGCATTCTGGAAATCAGCACCATGCTGCGCGGCGCACCGCTGGCCTTGGTTGATTTCCATATCGGTTTCTTTGTGGTGGCCTGTGTTTCGGTGCTGGCTTTCTTCTGGTTTGCGCGGCTTGCGCCCGATGCAGGCAAGGAACTGGCCACGCCAAGCGTGATACGCCATCATGGAAAACCCGTCACCACAGCCTAGTGGATTGAATTTGGCGTTTGAATCCCGGCTGCTACATATGCTGTTTCAAACGTCAAACTCTAAAAATCCACTAGATACATATACTTACTAGTGGTTTTTGTGATTCCAACATTTGCTCAACGCTTGAACCGAGGGATGCAAATGTTGGAATCAGACCACCAGAGCGGTTCCGGTTAAGACGGAAACGCTGAAACTGCTTTAACCTTTGAAGTCGCGGGCGAGCAGGTAAAGTTCCACCGATTCTGCGCGAGATGCTGGCGGCTTCACATGATGGACCGAGCGGAACTTCTGCTTGAGCAGCGCCAGAAGCTCGTTTTCCGTGCCGCCCTGAAATGTCTTGGTCAGGAAGTGGCCACCGGGTTTCAGCACCGAAACCGCAAAATCGGCGGCAACCTCGCAGAGGTGCACCGTGCGCAGATGGTCCGTCCGGCGATGGCCTGTCGTGGGCGCGGCCATGTCTGAAATGACGAGGTCCGGCTTGTCGCCAAGGGCGTCCATCAGCTTTTGCGGCGCTTCATCATCTAGAAAATCCATTTCCAGCAGAATGACGCCGGGCAGGGGATCGACATGCAGATAATCAATGCCGACGACCTGTGGATTCTCATCGGTCGAGCCGACAATCCTGGCCGCGATCTGTGACCAGCCGCCGGGGGCGGCGCCGAGGTCGATGATCTTCTGCCCCTTTTTCAGGAGGTTGTAGCGATCATTGATCTCGATGAGCTTGTAGGCTGCGCGCGAACGATAGCCGTCCTGCCGGGATTTGTGCACATAGGGGTCGTTCAGGTGACGCTCCAGCCAGCGGCGGGAGGATTCCTTGATCGTGCCGGCCTTTTTCTTCACCCGCACATGCAGGTTGCTGCTGCCCGCGCCGCCGCGGCCGCCCGTCCTGCTGCCACCCTTGTTTCCGCCTGCTTTGCTCATCTTAGTGCCTGTTTCTAGCGCCGGATGCCCGGTTATGGCGCCATGCGCCGTCGCGTGACATCAGTTCGGTCAGAATGCCTTCGCGCAAACCGCGATCGGCAACGAGAAGTTTTTCACTTGGCCACACTTTGCGAATGGCATCGAGAATGGCGCAGCCTGCCAATACCAGATCGGCCCTGTCCGCGCCAATGCATGGATTGGCCACCCGCGCCTCAAAATCCCACGAAAGCAGACGGTTGGTCATCTGGGTCACGTCATCCGCGCCCATCCACATTCCGTCCACGCGGCGGCGGTCGTAGCGTTCAAGGCCGAGGTGAATACCGGCAAGCGTCGTTACCGTGCCGGAGGTGCCGAGAAGGTGAAAGCGAGGGCTTGCCGCAAGCGGGCCGAGGCAATTGCGCTCCCGAAAGCGCGACACGAATTCGGTAACGTGATCGACCATCGCGCCAAAACTTTCCTCGGTCACGTTGCGCCCGCCAAAGCGTTCGGCAAGCGTCACCACGCCGACCGGCAGTGAAGTCCAGGCCGTGATATGTTCGGTAAGGCGCGGTGAGCGGCGTTGCGATACGTCTATCAGCGCGATTTCCGAGGAGCCGCCGCCGATATCGAACAGTACCACGGCGTCCGTATCGGGGGTGACGAGCGTGCCGCAACCGGATACGGCCAGCCGCGCTTCGGTCTGGCGGTCCACGATTTCCAGTTCCAGCCCGGTTTCCTCACGCACGCGCGCCAGAAATTCCTCGCCATTGGCTGCCGAACGGCAAGCCTCGGTCGCGATCAGGCGTGAGCGGCGGATTTTCTTGCCTGCCAGCTTGTCGCGGCAGATTTTCAGCGCCTCTACCGCACGATGCATGGCGTTGTCGCTCAAAGCGCCGGTGGTGCTCAAGCCTTCGCCAAGCCGTACGATGCGCGAAAAGGCATCCACGACACGAAACTGGCCGGGGCGTGTGGGCGAGGCCACCAGAAGGCGGCAATTATTGGTGCCAAGATCAAGGGCTGCATAAAGTGGCGCTTCACCATGGGCATGGCGCGCGGGCTGAGGTGTTCCGGCCTTGCGCTTGGCCTGTGGTGCAGGCGCATGGTTTTCGGTGCGCGGCGTGTGATGCGCAGCCTTGGCTGCGCTTTCTGCAACATGTGCCGGCTGGCCGTTTTGCTGGCAGGCCTGCTGCTTTTTCTTGCGTGCGCGGCGGCGGCGATTCGAGATTTTACCGCAGGGGCGTGCTTCCGCATGGGCGGCTTCGGCAGCGGGAGGCTTTGCGCTTGCCGCCTCTGTTCCACGGCTCGCCTTGCCGCGGTGGCGGCGGCGCGCACGCTTACGCTGGCCGGGAGAGCCCTTGGCTTCCGCTTCATTTTGGGTTTTTGGGCGTCCTGAATCGGGGGCGCTACGCGCATTCCCGGCTTCTGCAGCGGCATTCTTGCGCAACTTGCGCTTGCCGCCTTCGGACGGATTCCGGGCCTGAATAGTGCCGGATTGTCCGCCAGACGCCCCCTGGTGCACCGTATCGGCGGTGCGCTCCTCGGGGTTCTTCAAGGTTCTGATCCTTATGGCGCCGCGCGAACCGGTGAGGACGCAAGCAAGGCGCTTCAATTTTTACGTTGTGCATAATGTAACAGTGGTTTTTGGTTTTACCAAGGGGCAGGCTGTGAAGTGTCGCCGGAAAATTTTGAAGCACCAAAGAATTTTACGGTAGCGGCGCGCCGAAGAGGGCTTTCGCGGATGGCGAAAGCCCTTGTGCATATCAGATGTCGTAGCTGTGCGCGGCGTTGATCGTTGCGACAAACTGCTTGGTACGCTCGCGCGTGGGGTGGGTGAAGACATCGTGGGCGGAACCTGTTTCCACCACATTGCCCGTTTCCAGAAAGACGACATTCTTCGCAATCTTGGAGGCAAGGCGCAGGTCATGGGTTGCGATCACCATGGTTGTGCCTTCCTGTGCAAGCTTGCTCAACACATCCACCACTTCCGATGCAAGTTCCGGATCCAGCGCTGAGGTCGGTTCATCGCACAGCAAAACGCGGGGCGAGGGCGCAAGCGCACGCGCAATCGCGATGCGCTGTTGCTGCCCGCCGGAAAGCGTCGACGGCCAGGCATCGGCCTTGTGCGCCATGCCCACCTTGGTGAGCAGTTCCATCGCACGTTCCCGCGCCTTGTTCTTTGGCCATTTCAGGACCGTGACCAGCCCTTCCATGACGTTCTGGATTGCGGTCTGGTGCGGGAAAAGCTGGAAATTCTGAAACACCATGCCCGTCTGGCGGCGAATGGATTGTATCGTCTGCCAGCTTGGCTTGCGGTTCGGCTCGAAGGTGATGCTCTGCCCCCCCAGCAGAAGTGTGCCGGAGGTTGGTATTTCCAGAAGGTTGATGCAGCGCAGCAAGGTGCTCTTGCCGCCGCCGGATGGGCCAACGAGAGCCGTCACCGTGCCTTCGGCAATCGTGATGTTTATGTCGTTCAGGATAACGGCGTCGTCGAAACGCTTTACGATATGTTGCAGCTCGATCATGCGTTTGTCTCCAGCGTGCCGCCATAACGTCCGAAGCGCCGTTCCAGACGCACTTGCAGGGCCGATAGAATGGAACTCAGCGCCAGATAGATGAGTGCTGCTTCGATATAGAGAATGAGCGGCTCATAGGTGGTGGCGACGATGCGCTGCGCGGACTGGAACAGCTCCGGCACGGTGATTGCGGCCGCCAGTGACGTGTCCTTGATCAGCGAGATGAAGGTGTTGGAAAGCGGCGGTACGGCGGTTCGTGTCGCTTGCGGAAGAATGGTGCGGATAAGCGCCTGCCGCCAGCTCATGCCGATGGAATAGGCGGCCTCCCATTGGCCTTTCGGCACCGAGGAAATGACGGCGCGAATGATTTCGGAACTATAGGCGCCGATATTGAGCGTGAAACCGATCAGCGCGGCGGGAAATGCATCAAGATAGACACCGATGCTCGGCAGGCCATAGAAGATCACGAAAAGCTGGACGAGAAGCGGTGTGCCACGGAAAATCCAGACATAGAACCGTGCGACGGAGGATAGCCAGACGGGTGCGAAAAGACGCACGAGCGCGGTCAGCAGGCCGAGCGCAAGGCCGAAGGTAAAGGAAAGCAGGATGAGCGGAATGGTGAAGATCAACCCGGCCCAGAGAAGTGTAGGCAGGGAATCCGCCATGAGTTGAAGCCAGTCTGGCACTAGTTTCGGCTCCTTCGCAGTAATTGGGATAATAAATCGGGCCGGAATGAACATGCACAGCAAGAAGTGCATTCGGTCATGTTATACGGTCTGGCAATTCTGTCCTGGGAATATTTGCCGCAGTCAACAAAACGAAGCCGGATCTGATCCGGCTTCGCCGATTGCGGGCAGGCAGAATATTACTTGGAAACGTCCTGGCCGAAATATTTTTGCGAGATCTTGTTGTAGGTTCCATCGGCCTTGATTTCATCGAGCGCCTTGTTGATGGCGGCGACCAGCTCGTCGTCGCCCTTGCGCACGATGATGCCAGAGGCGGTGGCTTCGTCCTTTTCCGCCACGACCTTGACGGGAGCCTTGGGCTGGTGCTTCCTGAAGTCGAGATAGGACAGGCTGTCATTGAGCGTGGCATCGGCACGGCCTGTCCGGACAAGCTGGATCGACTGGTCGAAGCCGTCGGTCGCAACCAGTTTCGCACCTGCTTCCTTGGCCAGGCGGCCATAATTGCTGGTGAGGGACTGGGCTGCCTTCTTGCCCTTCAGATCGGCGAAATCCTTGATCGTGTCATTCTTATCGTTGACGATGAGAACAACCTTGGAAACGATATAGGGATTGGAGAAGTTGAACTTCTTCTTCCGTTCCTCTGTGATGCCGACCTGATTGATGACGGCGTCGTAGCGGTTGGCGTCGAGGCCGGCAATGAGGCCATCCCATTTGCCTTCCACGAATTCCGGCTTCACACCGAGCTTTCCGGCGATGGCTTCACCAATCTCCACGTCGAAGCCAACAAGCTTGTTGTCCTTGTCGTGATAGGTGAAGGGGGCATAGGTGCCTTCGGTGCCGATTTTCAGGACACCGGCCGATTTGATGGCATCGAGATTTTCACCCGCCATTGCGCCGGTGAAAAGAACTGCCTGAATGATGCCTGCGGTTGCGAGAATCTGAGCGAATTTCATTTTGGTATCCGTGATCTGGTTGCGGCCTATTTATTGATCGCAGAAAATTAATTCTAATGAAGGGTCCAAACTGGATCGCAAAACCTCTGAAATGAGAGATTATTTTCAATTATTGAAATATTGTGAGTAATATATTCCAATCCCAACTTTTGTCCAGTTGGGCGGCGGAAGAACGTTCTCTTTGAGGGCATTGAAACGGTATGGATGCGGGATAGCAAAGCAGCTTGAAGAAACGAAAACGCCGCCCGGAAAAGGCGGCGTTTTGATCTTGATTCACGATGTTGCTTATTCCGGTTCGCCGTATCCGCCCCCGGTGGGGGTAATGACGGTGAAGGCTTCTCCTGCTTCCAGCAGGGTCTGGTCGCATCCTTTCAGCACTTCCACCGAGCCGTCCTTGCGGCATACCTCGTTGCGGCCCGTTTCGCCCGGCTTGCCTCCTTTGAGCCCGAAGGGGCGCACACGGCGATGACCGGAGAGAATGGCGAAGTCGAGCTTTTCCAGTGCACGGATCGTACGTCTGGTGCCATCGCCTGCATGCCATTTGCCCTTGCCGCCTGAGCCTTTGCGGATATGAAAATCCTCCAGCAGCACGGGAAAGCGGGTTTCCAGAATTTCCGGGTCGGTAAGGCGTGAGTTGGTCATATGGGTGTGGACCGCATCGGCGCCGTTGAAGCCGGGGCCTGCGGGGGCGCCGGAGCAGATGGTTTCGTAATACTGATATTCGTCATTGCCGAATGTCAGATTGTTCATGGTGCCCTGTGCCGCCGCCATGGCCCCGGTTGCGCCAAAGAGGCAGTTGGTGACGGCCTGGCTCACCTCCACATTGCCCGCCACAACCGCTGCGGGATAACGCGGCGACAGCATGGAGCCTTGCGGCACGATGATCCTGATCGGGCGCAGGCAACCCGCATTCATCGGGATATCGCCTTCGACCAGCACCCGGAAGACATAGAGCACGGCGGCACGGGTGACGGGTTCCGGCGCGTTGAAATTGTCGGGGCGCTGCTCGGAAGTGCCAGTGAAATCGACGGTCGCCTCGCGCTTTTCCCTGTCGATGGTGACACGCACCTCGATCTGGCAGCCCTGATCCATTTCATAGATGAAATGACCGTCCGGCAGGCGGTCCAGCACGCGGCGCACGCTTTCTGCGGCATTGTCCTGTACATGGCCCATATAGGCTTTCACGACGTCCTCGCCGAAAAGGCCGATCATCTTCTTCAGCTCCGCCACGCCCTTTTCATTGGCGGCGATCTGCGCCTTCAGGTCGTTGACGTTCTGCGTCAGATTGCGAACCGGATAGGTCGCGCCCGTCAGAAGTGCGGCCAGTGCTTCCTCGCGGAATGTGCCGCGATCGACCAGCTTGAAATTGTCGATATAGACACCTTCCTGCTCGATATTGACGGCAAGCGGCGACATGGAGCCGGGAGCGATCCCGCCAATATCGGCATGGTGGCCACGGCTTGCCACCCAGAAGCGGATTTGATGCCCTGCATCGTCGAAGACGGGAGTACAGACGGTGAGGTCCGGCAGGTGGGTGCCGCCATTATAGGGCGCGTTGATGAGAAAGACGTCGCCCGGCTTGATATCCTTGTTCTCGCGGATGGCGGTGGCGACGGAAGCATCCATCGAACCCAGATGCACCGGCATATGCGGCGCATTGGCGACGAGATTGCCCTCGGCATCGAAGACCGCGCAGGAGAAATCCAGACGCTCCTTGATATTGACCGAATAGGCGGTGTTTTGCAGCGTCACGCCCATTTGTTCGGCAATGGACATGAAGAGATTATTGAAAATTTCCAGCATTACCGGATCGGCTTCGGTGCTGATTGCGGTGCGGGCGGGCAGGGCCTTGATGCGGGTCAGGACCACATGGTCATGCGCGGTGAGGCGCGCCTGCCAGCCATCCTCGATCACGATGGTCTGGTTCTTCTCGATGATGATCGCCGGGCCAGTGACAGTCTGGCCGCGCTGCATCGCTTCACGCAGCACCACGCCTGCCTCGTGGAATTCGCCTTGCGAGAAGAAGCGCGTCAGCTTTGCGGGCTTTGCCTCCTGATCGCTGTCGAGCGATTGGGCGTTTTCCATTTCACCGGCGCCGCCGCCAACGGCCTCCACTTCAACCGCATCGATGACGAGCGCCTTGTTTTCCGCGATGAAGCCGAACCGGCGCTTATGGGCGGCCTCGAATTCGGCGCGCAGGCGCGCAGCATCGTCTTCCGCCGGGAAGGTCGCCTCGATGGAAAGAGCCGTGTCGGTGCCCGCATAGCGGATATGGGCGCGAAGGTGCTGTTTCATGGCATCTGTCTCGATGCCCTGCGCGGCAAGTTCGGCAACGCATTCGTCCGCCAGTTCCTCGCCCAGTTCTTTCAGTGCCTTGGATGCAGCCGGATCGAGCGCGACACCAAGCGCCTTCTGGCGCGTTGCGCGAATATCGGCAAGCCCCATGCCATAGGCGGAAAGCAGACCCGACATCGGATGAAGAAGAATGTTCTTCATGCCCAGCGCATCGGCCACCAGGCAGGCATGTTGCCCGCCCGCGCCGCCGAAACAGTTGAGCGCATAGCGCGTCACGTCATAGCCGCGCTGGACGGAAATTTTCTTGATCGCCTCCACCATATTGGCGACGGCAATGCGAATAAAACCATCCGCGACCGCCTCCGGCGAGCGCCCGTCGCCGATCTCGCCCGCAAGTGCGGTGAAGAGTTCGCGCACGCGCGCCACATCGAGTGGCTGGTTCTGTTGCGGGCCGAAGATTGCCGGGAAAAACTCCGGCAGAAGCTTGCCAAGCATGACATTGGCGTCGGTAACAGCAAGCGGGCCACCATTGCGATAGCAGGCGGGGCCGGGATTTGCGCCCGCCGAATCCGGCCCGACGCGGAAGCGGCCGGCTTCGTAATGAAGGATCGAACCGCCACCTGCGGCAACCGTATGGATCAGCATCATGGGTGCGCGCACGCGAACGCCTGCTACTTCCGTCTCGAAAGCGCGTTCATATTCGCCGTCGAAATGCGCAACATCGGTGGAGGTGCCACCCATGTCAAAACCGATGACCTGCCCGAAGCCAGCCGTTTCGCCCGTGCGCGCAAGGCCAACGACGCCGCCTGCGGGGCCGGAAAGGATAGCATCCTTGCCCTGAAACAGATCGGCGGCAGTCAGGCCGCCCGAGGACATCATGAACATAACGCGCGCGCCAGTGCGTTCCACGTCCAGTTCATCGGAAACCTGCGCCACATAGCGGCGCAGCACCGGGGAAAGATAGGCATCCACGACTGTCGTATCGCCGCGCCCCACGAGTTTGATGAGCGGCGAAACCTCATGGCTGACGGAAACCTGCTCGAAACCCAGATCGCGGGCAATGCGAGCAATTTCAATCTCATGCGCCGGAAACTTGTAGGCATGCATGAGGGCAATGGCGATCGATTTATAGCCTTCCGCCTTCAAGGCACGAAGAGCTTTTTCCGCTTCCGCGAGGGCGAGCGCCTTTTCCACTGTGCCATCGGCACGCACACGCTCGTCAAGTTCCACGACCTTATCGTAAAGGGCTTCCGGCTTGATGATTTCGGTGGCAAAGATGTTCTTGCGTTCCTGATAGCCGATCTTCAGCGCATCGCGAAAACCCTTTGTCGTAACAAGTGCTAGCCGTTCGCCCTTGCGTTCCAGAAGCGCATTGGTGGCAACGGTTGTGCCCATGCGCACCTCGCCAATGATGCCGGCAGGCACCGGTTCGCCGGTTTTGAGACCCAGATGCAGGCGGATGCCGTGAACGGCTGCGTCCTTATAGGCGGAAGGGTTTTCCGAGAGAACCTTGCGGGCATGGAGATGCCCTTCCGGGTCGCGCCCGATAACGTCGGTAAACGTGCCGCCGCGGTCGATCCAGAAATCCCACGCTGCGCTCATCATTGGCTCCCTCATGCAAATTCAACGGTGTTGCCCGAAATCTTCCCAGAATTTGATAGTTTCATTTTGTTGACAAAATGTCGATAAGATGATGACATAAAATACATATAATTGAGGACGCGGCAAGAATGGGCAGAATGAGGAAAACGGGCGATGGGCCGGAAGCGCCTGTTGATCCGCGCGAGGCTGGCTTCGAGGATGTCACCCTGCCGAAGCATCTGCGCCCCGTTGCCTCTATCGGCCCCATTGTTTCTTCCGCCCACCTTGCCGAAGGCGGTTCGCCTGCCATGTCGGAAGTGGAATATGGCCTCATTCTCGCATCGCACGCTTTCTCGCGCTGGATGGTGCGCTGCATGGCGGCGGCTGGTCTGCCTGGCCTTTCGCCGATTGAAATCCTTATTCTCCATTCCATTCGCCACCGCGACCGCGAAAAGAAGCTCGCCGATATCTGCCTCGCGCTGGATATTGAAGATACGCATATTGCGACCTACGCGATCCGCAAGCTGGAAAAGGCCGGATTGCTGACGACGGGCAAGGCCGCCAAGGAAAAGACGGTGAAAATCACGGCCAAGGGCGCAGAAGCCTGCGCGCATTACGCGCAGATCCGCGAGCGCCTGCTGGTCGATTCCACCGCCAATGCGCGGCCTTCGGAGGAGACGCTTTCGGAACTGGCCGCTCTTCTGCGCTTCATGTCGGGCGCATTCAATCAGGCCACACGGTCTGCCATCACATTATGAGAGAGTTGAGCGGACTTGCTTTAAAGCCCCTGCTGACCGCAGAGCATACGGTCTAGAGATAATAGACGCCTATGCGCTTGCCGCCGATGATTTCGACGCCGATTTCCATCTCATAGATTTCGCCGAGAATTTCCGGATGGATGAGTTCATCCGGGCTTCCCTGATGCACGACCTTGCCGTGGCGCATGGCAACGATATGATCTGAATAGCACGACGCAAAATTGATGTCGTGCAGCACGAGAACGATGGTCTTTCCCAGTTCATCGGCAGCGCGGCGCAGAAGCTTCATCATCGAGGCGGAATGCTTCATATCGAGATTGTTGAGCGGTTCGTCCAGCAGAACGTAATCCGTATCCTGGCACAGCACCATCGCCACAAAGGCGCGCTGGCGCTGGCCGCCGGAAAGCTCGTCCAGAAAACGTTCGCTCAAACCTTCAAGGCCAAGATAGCCGATAGCCTGTTCCACATGCTTGCGGTCTTCGCTGTTGGGACGTCCTTTGGAATAGGGATAGCGCCCGAAAGTCACGAGATCGCGCACGGTGAGGCGCGAATTGATGGCGTTTTCCTGCCGCAGGATGGAAAGCCGCCTGGCCAGCACATCACCCGACGTGGTGGTGATATCCAGCCCGTCCACGGTCACGCTGCCCTTGTCCATGGGCAGGAGGCGGCTCACCATTGAAAGCAGGGTGGACTTTCCGGCGCCATTGGGCCCGATGATCGATGTGATTCCGCGTGCGGGCAAGCGCAGCGTTACATCATCGACGACGAGTGTGCCGTTATAGGATTTGCTGACCTGGCTTATTTCGATCAACGCGCGTTCCCCCTGACGAGAAGGATGATAAAGAAGAGGCCGCCCAGAAACTCGATGATGACGCTGAGCGCAGTGTTGAACGCAAGGACGCGCTCAAGCAAGGTCTGGCCGCCGACAATGCAGAGAACCGCCAATAGCACCGCCACTGGCAGCACGATGCGGTGCCGGGCGGAGCCTGAAATCATATAGGCAAGATTGGCGACCAGAAGGCCAAAGAAGGTGATCGGGCCGACGAGGGCGGTGGAGACGGAAACGAGCACCGTCACTATGAACAGGATCTTGCGCACCACCCTGGCATGATCGACACCAAGATTGATCGCGGGATCGCGCCCAAGCGACAGGACGTCCAGGACATATAGGTAACGCAGGCCATAGAGCGATACGGCGGCAACGACGATGGCCGAGATCACAAGGATATCGGCATTGATGGCATTGAAACTGGCGAAGAACCTGTCTTGCAGGATGGCAAACAGGTTTGGGTCGAGCATTCGCTGCATCAGGTTGGAAATGCTGCGGAAAAAGACGCCGCAGACGATGCCGACCAGCATGATGAGGTGCAGGCTGCGGGCAGCGCCCGAAAACAGCCAGTAATAAAGCGTGCCTGCGAACACGACCATGATGGCGGTTTCAGCCAGAAAGCGCGCATTGGGCCCGAGCCAGTCGATCTGCACTGCGCCGAAGAAGAAGACAACGAGCGTCTGGATCAGGATATAGAGCGCATCGAAGCCCATGATCGATGGCGTGAGGATGCGATTATTGGTGACGGTCTGGAACAGGACCGTCGAGACGGCCACCGAATAGGCGACCAGAACCATGGCTGCCAGCTTGGTGCCGCGAAATGAAAGCACGAAGGACCAGCTTCCCTTTGCGCCAAGCGTCATGAAGGCCACGCAGGCAAGAAGCGTGAGCGCGCCCAGAAGTGCGATGACGATGGCAGGGCGTTTATGCAAGGCGCGATCCCCGCCTTAGCAGGAGGTAGAGGAAGATGGCGCTGCCCACCACGCCCATCATCGTGCCGATGGGAATTTCATAGGGAAAGCGGATCAGCCGCCCGACAATATCGCAGGCAAGCACCAGCCCCGCACCCAGAAGCGCCACCCACGGCACGGCACGACGCATATTGTCACCGATGAACATGCTGACCACATTGGGTACGATCAACCCCAGAAAGGGGATCATGCCGACAGTCACCACGACGGAGGCGCTTACCATGGAAACGATGACAAGGCCGAGTGTGACCACGCGGCGATAATTAAGGCCGAGATTGGTGGTGAAGTCTTCGCCAAGCCCCGCGACCGTGAAGCGGTCGGCGGCGACATAGGCCACCACCGTCAGGGCGAAGGCGATCCATAGAAGCTCATAGCGTCCGCGCAGCACGCCTGAAAAGTCGCCCGTCGTCCATGAATTCAGCGATTGCAGGAGATCGAAGCGATAGGCGATGAAGGTGGTGATGGCATTGATGACGCCGCCGAGCATGATGCCGACGAGCGGCACGACAAGCACCGAGCGCAGTGGAATGGAACGCAGGATGCGCAGGAAAAGGGCGGTGCCGGCGAGGGCGCTGACGGAGGCCACCAGCATCTTGCCGAAGACCGGCGTTTCAGGCGCAAAGAGAATAACCAGCAGAATGCCGAGGCTTGCCGATTCCACGGTTCCCGCCGTGGAAGGCTCCACGAAACGGTTGCGGGTCAGCATTTGCATAATCATGCCTGCAACAGCCATGGACATGCCGGCGAGAATAATGGCAAGCGTACGCGGAATGCGGCTGATGAGCAGGACTTCCGTTGCCCGGTCTGTGCTTGCCTTGCCGAAAAGCGTGTGCAGCGATACATCGCTGACCCCGATGAAAAGGCTGATGACAGCCAGCACGGCGACAACAATTACGGCTGCTGCTAGTCCCTTCACGCTGTTGTCCCGTTTATTGTCTTATTGCCGCGATGCCGGACTGCTGGATCAGAAAATTACTTGCTCTTGTCGAAAGCTTCGGAAAGCTGTCTGATGGTGTTGTGCAGTGCACTGAAGCCGCCGCCGACCAGATACCAGTTCTGGGCGTCCAGATAGACCACCTGATCCTTCTTCCATGCATTCGTCTGACGGACGAGTTCATTATCGAGCAATTGCTTGGCGGAATTGCCTTCGCGACCGATGGCAGCGTCGCGGTCGATCACGAACAGCCAATCCGGATTGGTTTCCAGAATGAATTCCGAGCTGATTGGCTGGCCGTGATTGCCGATGGAAAGATTGGGGGCCGCAGGCTTCACACCGAAGCTGTCATGCAGGACGCCGAAACGCGAGCCGGGGCCGTAGGCACTGATTTTGCCACCGGAAGTGAGGATAAGAAGGCCGGTGCCTTTGCCTGCGGCCTTTTCGTGCAGTGCGGCAAGTTCCTTGTTGAGCTTTTCGGCCTCAGCCTTGGCTTCCGCTTCCTTGCCGAAAATCTGGCCAAGCTTTTCGATATTGGCTTCCGTGTCGGCAATGAAATTCCTGGCATCAACGGTGAGGTCAACGGTCGGTGCGATCTTCTTCAACGCGGCATATTTGGCGGCGGAACGGCCACCGACAATGATGAGGTCCGGTTCTGCGGCATTGACTGCTTCATAGTCCGGCTCGAACAGCGTGCCGACCTTTGCATAGTCGTCGCCCTGATATTTCTTCAGATATTCAGGGAAAGGCACGCCGCTTGGAACACCCGTCACCTTGACGCCGAGACGGTCAAGATTGTCGAGGCTTGCCAGATCGAAGACCACGACCTTTTCCGGCGAGGCCGGAACCGCTGTTTCGCCCTGCGCATGTTTTACCGTGATATCGGCGGCATAAGCAGCAGACGACAGGGCAAGCGCCATCGCGGCAACACCGCAAAGCCGGGTAATTTTTTGGCGGAAAGTAAGCATGATATTCGATCCTTTCATCAATCCTGTGCTTTATAGTCAACTTTCTCCCGCGTCAAAGACAACAGGGCAAAAAAGTTCAATTCTTTGTGTGTTCTTGCATGGGTTTGGGGCTGCGCCTCATCAAAATGAGGGCGATGCTGTCTTCTGTGGCTTGTCGAAAATATTGCAGGTGGCAGCGTTTAAGCATGGGGGCACAGGCGCATGAGGGTCGCGTTATATAACCGCGCGGTTGCAGCGTGCTGTGTCCGGCCTTCGCATATGGTGGGAATCCGGCGAAGGGATCGCCACATGGCCATTCTCCGGCGGTTTGCCGTCGGGGAATGGCCGAGGGGTATGTCGATTTGCGATATACGAATATCGCGGGAGGGAATTTGACCCGGTTCGGCTCTTTTCGCGAGCTGTCAGTTTTTACGGGGGAATTTTTCTATTGGCTTTTATACGAAGAAAGCGCCGGGAACCCGGCGCTTTCGATATGGTTATGCGGATGGATGAAGATCAGCCGCTGATGAGCTTTACTTCCATGAAGTCTTCCAGCCCCCACTTGCCGCCTTCACGGCCATTGCCGGATTGCTTGTAGCCGCCAAAGGGGCTTCCCGGCGCACGGGAGGTGCCGTTGATCTGTATCATGCCCGCGCGCAACTTGCGGGCAACGCGTTTGGCGCGTTCCGGGCTGCCGGTCTGGATATAGGCTGCAAGACCGTAAGGTGTGTCATTGGCAATGGCGATGGCTTCTTCTTCCGTATCGAAGGGGATCATGGCCAGCACCGGGCCGAAGATTTCCTCGCGTGCGATGGTCATGTTGTTGTTGACGTCCGCAAAGACGGTCGGCTTCACATAATCGCCCTCGGTAAAGCCTTCCGGGCGCCCCGTGCCGCCCGCAACAAGGCGCGCACCTTCGTCAATGCCCTTCTGGATGAGCGCCTGAACCTTCTCGAACTGGATAGAGGAAGAAAGCGGGCCGATATGGTCCCCTTCCTGCGCCGGATCGCCGACCTTGGTGCTTTCCGCTGCTTTTTTTGCAAGCTCCACAGCCTTATCATAGACCGAGCGTTCCACCAGCATACGTGTCGGTGCGTTGCAGGACTGGCCGGTATTCTCAAAGCAATGGGCGAGGCTGCGGGAAATTGCCTTTTCCAGATCGCTATCGGCGAAGACGATATTGGGCGATTTGCCGCCAAGCTCCAGCGAAACGCGTTTTACGGTTGCTGCTGCCGCGCGCGAAACGGCCGTTCCGGCGCGCGTCGAGCCGGTAAACGACATCATGTCCACTTCGGGGTGCTGCGAAAGGGCTTCGCCCACGACCGGACCTTCGCCATTGACGAGGTTGAAAACACCTTTCGGCAGGCCCGCCTGATCGACAAATTCGGCAAAAAGCATGGCCGACATCGGCGCTATTTCGGAAGGCTTCAAAACCACCGTGCAGCCGACAGCAATGGCTGGGATCACCTTGAGCGTGATCTGGTTCATTGGCCAGTTCCATGGCGTGATGAGGCCGCAAACGCCGATTGGCTCATGCACGACGGTCTGGTTTGGATATTTGGGGGAGAGGACTTCCTCAACCTCAAAATTTTCGCAAGCGGCGATGAATGCCTTGGTGTGCGACAGGCCGGCTGCGGCCTGTGATTCGCGCGCAAGCTTGATTGGTGCGCCCATTTCCATCGAAATGGTTTTTGCCATCTCGTCGAGCCGTGATTCGTAAATTTCGGCTATGCGGCGGATATAGGCGATACGCTCCTTCGGCAGGCGTTTCGCTCCAGGCAGGGAAGGCCCTGCGCGCGGCTGCAACAGCCAGGTCTACATCGGCTGCGGAACCGGCGGAAATGACAGCATAAGGCTTTTCATCCGCCGGGTTCATCACCTCGATGGTCTTTTCTTCTACCGGAGACCGCCATGCGCCATCGATATAGAATTGCGTTTTCTGGATAAGATTTTTTTGAAGCATCGTGCCTTCCTCCGTCAGTGCTGTTTATGGCCGGGGCACAATGGTCCCGTGCTGGTTGCCGGCAAGATTAATGCCCGCCCATGGCAGCGTCAAAGCAGAAGGATGCATGGAAGCATCAATTTTTCTTATTCATTATCGTAGGTTTCCACATCGAAGCCGAGCGCGACCAGCCCTTCCTCGATATAATCGCCAAGAAGCGGCGTACCGATCAGATATTTGGCTTCGCGGCCATTGTGGCGTTCGCTTGCCGTGGACAGGGCTTCCTCCCATTCCGTGGCGCTGAAATCGCCGCGCCCAACCCACATGAGGGCAAGAAGCTCAATGCGTTCATCCTCATTCAGCGAGCTTATGGCGGCGAAGAGCTCCTTGCGCGTCGGATTGCCGATCGAGGCATCGAGAATATCCACGTCGCGGTCGTCGCCGGGATTGGAACCGGAATCCTCGTCCACCGCGGGAACCTGAACGTCATATTCGCGCGCCTTGGAGATAATGAATTCGAGGGTTTCGATATTATTGGCCAGCTCAACCATGATGCGCCTTCCGTCACCTTCATTGCTATATATTGAACGCTGCGCAAAGACTGTTTGTTCCGGCGCGACGTTAGGGTTTAAACCCTTGCCCCGGAAACCGTGGCCGCGCCATGATTGCAATCAATTTATCATATTGTAGAAGCCGCTGCACGACCGGCAGCCCGGCCAGAAAAAATGCAGCTGCCAAGGAAGGTGCCTTCCAGCGCATTGTAGCCGTGATAGCCACCGCCGCCGAAGCCTGCGGCTTCGCCTGCTGCATAAAGTCCCGGTACAGGTTTGCCGCTGGCGTCAAGCACGGCGGATTGAAGATTGGTATGCAGGCCGCCAAGCGTCTTGCGGGTGAGAATATGCAGTTTGACCGCAATGAGCGGACCGTTGGCAGGGTCGAGCAGCGCATGAAGTGGTACCGCGCGGGTCAGCCTGTCGCCAAGATAGGCCCGTGCATTACGGATCGCCATGATCTGCGCATCCTTGGAATAGCGGTTGGCAATTTCGCGGTCACGCGCCTCGATCTGTGTGCGGATATGGGCGGCGTCAAGAAGGTTTTCGCCGGTCAGCCTGTTCATGCCTGCCACAAGCTCTTCAAGGGTTTGGGCGGTAATGAAATCCTCGCCCTTGTCGATAAACGCCTTGACGGGCTGCGGTGGGGTTTTGCCAAGGCGGCTTTTAACCAGGAGCTTCCAGTCTTTTCCGGTGAGGTCCGGGTTCTGTTCCGATCCCGATAGTGAAAACTCCTTGCGGATGATCTTTTCGGTCAGGATGAACCATGAATAGCCGTAGCCGGTGGAAAGGATGTGCTTGAGCGTCGCAAGCGTGTCGAAGCCGGGCAGACAGGGGGCGGGCAGGCGGTTGCCCTGTGCATCGAACCACATGGAGGAGGGGCCGGGCAGGATGCGGATGCCGTGATTGGGCCAGATCGGGTTCCAGTTGCGAAGCCCTTCCGTATAGTGCCACATGCGGTCGCCATTGATGACATGCCCGCCTGCCGCAACCGCAATATCGATGCCGCGCCCATCCACATGGGCGGGAACGCCCAGCACCATGTCTTCCGGCGGATTGCCAAGCCGTTCGCGCGGCCATGCGCGGCGCACCCGTTCGGGATCGCCACCAATGCCGCCCGAGGTGACGATGATGTTACCCGCTGAAAATTCAAAATCCCCGATTACCTCGCGGGAGGAGGGCTGTCCCCGCTCGACGGATGAAGGTGCGAGCACATCGCCGTGTACGCCGCTGATACGCCCGTTCGTGGTGACAATCCCGTTTACGCGATGGCGGCATTTGAGGGTGACAAGGTTCTGGTGCATCGCTTCGCGTAACAGGCGCTCGAAGGGGGCAACGACACCCGGCCCCGTACCCCATGTGACGTGAAAGCGCGGCACTGAATTGCCGTGGCCATGCGCATGGCTGCCACCCCGTTCCGCCCAGCCGACCACGGGAAACCAGCGCATGCCGAGGCTAAGCAGCCATGGGCGCATTTCTCCGGCGGCAAATTGCAGATAGGCTTCGGCCCATTGTTTCGGCCAATGATCTTCCGGGCGGTCGAACTGTGCAGAGCCGAACCAGTCCTGCCGGGCAAGCTCCAGATTGTCCTTGACGCCAAGGCGGCGCTGTTCGGGACTGTCGATCATGAAAAGCCCGCCAAGCGACCAGAAGGCTTGCCCGCCAATGGAGTTTTCGCCTTCCTGCTCCAGCAGGATCACCTTTTTGCCGGCTCCGGCCAATTCATGTGCGGCAGCAAGCCCCGCAAGGCCCGCCCCGATGATAATCGCATCCGCATCCGCCATTGCGCATCCTCCCCCGCATATGGACCGTGAGCGCATGGTGGCTGAAGACGGCGATTCCGGCAAGGGAGGGATTAGGCAAAGAAGAAGGGCACAATCCAGTCCGCAACGAGTTTGATCGAGAGGCCGAAAAGGGTGAGCTGGACCAGCAGGAAGAAAGGCCCGTCAGGCATGATCCGTGTGAATATTGCGCCTGCGTAAGTGCCGATCACCGCTGCCGGAACCAGCCAGAGGCCAAGCGAGAGATCGAGATTGGAAAACTGGTTCAGTTCCCAATAAGGTACAAGCTTCACTGCATTTACAATGGCAAAGAGAATGGTGGATGTGCCGGCAAAGACGAGCTTTTCCAGATGTTGCGGCAGCACATACATCTGGAATGGCGGTGCGCCGGAATGGGAAACAAAACTTGTAAGGCCGGTCAGTATGCCCCAGAAAATGCCGCCCGGAATATCTGCCTTGCGCGTTTTTTTACGATAGCGCGCCCCCACCCAAGCATTGAAGCAGAACAGAAGGCCGACAAGCCCCACCAGCATTCCAATGAAAGTGCTGGAAAGGTGTGAACTGAAGAGCCAGCCGATACCGACGCCCACGATGGCGGATGGTGTGAGGATCGCCAGATTACGCGCGGAGAAATGATGGCGATAGAGATAAAGACCAAACATATCGCTGACGACATAGATCGGCAGCAGGAGAGCCGCTGCCGTCACCGGCGAAATGACGAGTGCCATGAGCGGCACAGACAGGGTGCCGACCGTTGGCAGGCCGCCTTTGGAAAGCCCGACCAGAAATGCTGCAATGACAGCAACCGTCAGAAACAGGGGCGTATGTTCGATCATCTGGCGGGGAGCAATTGGTTCATGGCATCTCCGGCAAAAGCGTGAGACGGCCTTGCGTCTGGTAATGCTTGAAAATAAATCATCGGAGTGCTTCGGACGGTTTTGTTAAAGCGGAAACCCTTGCAGGAAATCTCCGGGTTTTGCCCCGGAGATTGATTGCGGTTGATTGCCGTCAGGCGTGGGCCCATTCCCAGTAAAGGGCGCGGGCACGCTTTGTCACCAGGCCATAATCGAGTTTGCGCTCGTCGAAACCGATGATCGGCACGACCTTGCTCATGTTGCCGGTGGAGAAAATCTCGTCCGCTTCGCGGAAATCTTCGATCTTGAGCGTCGTTTCGTGAACACTTACCCCCGCTTCACGCAAAAGCTTGATAACGCGCTGGCGTGTGATGCCGTTGAGGAATGTGCCATTTGGAACCGGCGTGAAGACTTCGCCGCCGCGCACCATGAAGACGTTCGACGTCGCCGTTTCGGCGACATTGCCGAGAACATCGGTGACGAGCGCATTATGAAAACCCTTGGCCTTGGCTTCGCGCAACATGCGGGCATTGTTCGGATAGAGGCAGGCGGCCTTGGCGTTGACCGGCATGACTTCAAGATAAGGGCGGCGGAAAGAAGTGGTGGTAATGGTGAAACCCTTCGGCTCTACCATTGGAATGGCTTCAAGGCAGAGCGCAAAGTCCGGTGCAAATTTTTTTCAGGCCCTCGCGCGCCAGTGCCTCGATATCATTGGCCGAAAGCGTCGGCTCAAGGCCGAGCGCACGAGCGGAATCGTTGGCGCGCGCCGAATGGCGATCGAGATCGGGCGTCACACCCTCAAAAAGCCGTGCGCCGTCGAATACGAGAGAGCCGAGCCAGGTCGCCTGTGAGGCTGCGCCGAGAATGCGTACGTCGCCTTCACGCCATTCGCCCTTGTAATAGGTCCACATTGCCCGTGTGTCGGTCATTTCTCTCGTTCCTTGCAATAGTATTGGCGTTGTACATGCTGCTTCCGTCAGGAAGGCAGCCGTATCGTAGGGGTGGGGCAGGGCGGAAACAAGCGGGAACTTGTCTTCATTTTGCGCCTCAGAAATACCCCGCTTTTTCTTGGACCAGAGCCGGTGTCGGCTCTGCCGCGACGGCGGGCGGGCCTTCCACACCGCGCTGGCGCTCGCGGATGAACGTGAAAAGACCTGAAATCGTAATCAGCACGATGCCGATCAGCATGGGCATGTCGATATGGTCGTGGAAGACGAAATATCCAAACAGGATGGCCCAGATCATCTGGCTATATTGCGGTGAGGCGATGGCACTGGCGGGCGCGCGCTGCGCGGCCAGCATCAGCATTATATTGGCAAGAGCCGCCAGAAGCCCGTAGCCCGCAAGATAGACCCACTGCATCGTGCCCGGTGCTTGATAGCTGGGCGCCATCAGCGCGCCGCAAATGAGAATGGGGCCGACCAGCCCGCTCGTATAGAGCGAAATGCGCTTTTCGTTCTTTCCCATCACGCGGAAGATGATGATGCTCGTCGCGCCGCCCATGCCTGCCGCCAGCGCACCCAGATGGCCGATGGATAATTCACGAAAGCCTGGGCGCAGCGCCACCAGAACGCCCGCAAAACCGATAGCAACCGCCGACCAGCGTCGCCAGCCGACCTGTTCTTTCAAAAAGATCACGGACAGGATTGTCACATAGGCGGGCAGGAGGAAGATCAGCGCAAAGGCTTCCGCCATGGAAAGATAGGTGAAGGCTGCCACGCTGCCGATGACGCCCATTGCAGCCGTGACCGTGCGCAGCAGCCACATTTTGATATTGCCGGTGCGGAACATGTCGAGCCATGCATCATCGGCTTTTTTGGTGAAGGGAATTGCAAGTAAACCCAGTACAGCGCCGTAAAAGGCTATTTCATAGGGGGAAAGCGTGCCGTCCAGAAACTTGACGCAGGCGTCGCTAACGGCGAATGCTGCATAGGAGGCAAACGCAAGTAAAATACCGTAAAGCATGGCAATGTCCGAAGGGGCCGGTTCTGAATGAGCCGCGAGAAGCTCGATCCTTCCGCTCCCTTAATCGATTGGCGACGCATTGGCAAAAGACATTCTGCGAAACTTCATTCAAGGCGTTTTTGCTTGTGACGCCAAGTATTACAATTTTCCCTGGCGTGTAGCTCTTGCGAAAATGCATGCCTCATTTGCAATCATATCCATGGTGAAAATTCAGGCAAAAGCTTATTTTGCAACCATACAAGACGAGGAGAAAGCAAATGAACATTCGTCAGAAAGTAATGCAGTACGTGTCCCGTCGCCGCGCACTTCGCGAACTTGGCGCAATGGACGATCATCTCCTGGCTGATATCGGTGTATCGCGTTCGCAGATCCAGAGCGCCGTCTTCGGTCGATAACAGTTATGGCGCGGCTTTTGAAAGGCCGCCCGGATTGAATTTGAAATAAAGTAACGAAAGCGTCGGTCTCCAGTCCTGGCGCTTTTGTTGTTTCAGGCCTTTTCTGCCAGCATGTTCCGCGTTTCGATCTGATTCAATCAGATCGAAACGCGCTTCTAAATGCGACAAGACAAATAGTTGGAGCGGTTCCGGCGTTCTGTTGAAACAGGAACGGCTCTATTGGCTCTTTGCTGTCCATCTTCTCATGCGTGGTTGCCTGTTTTCTTCATATATTTTCCGGTCGGCCCCCGCGCATTCCTTGCCGGGCGCTGTTAAACGGGAGCAATTTTTATTTATCGGGGGGTATCGGAATGATCGATCTGATATGGCGTGGCATCCTGATCGGGATCGGTGCAACCGTGGTCATGGACATATGGGCGCAGCTTCTCGCTCTCCTGCCGGGGCAGTCCCGGCCGAAATGGGGCCTTGTGGGCCGCTGGTTCTGGCATCTGCGCCATGGGCAGATTTTCCATGACGATATTTCGCAATCCGAACCCTGTCGTCATGAAGTGGCGCTGGGCTGGATCGGCCACTATGCAGTGGGCATTCTCTACGGTGTGATCTTTGCGCTTTATGGCGGCGCGGCATGGTTTGCGAACCCAATCTTCCTTCCCGCATGGATATTTGGCATATTGACCATTGCGGCTGGCTGGTTCCTGCTGCAACCGGGCCTTGGAATTGGCTGGGCAGCCTCGAAATTACCGAATGCGGGAAATGTGCGTATTCTCAATCTCATTGCGCACACATTTTTTTCGCTCGGCATGTACGGAACGGCACTGATTCTTTTAAATACAGTATAGTCAAATGCCTGAAGCGGCGCGGCGCAGCCCTCTCGCCGTGTTTTATTTGAATCTCTTTCAAATATTTCCAGATAAGTGGGAACTGGCGTGCGCGCGGAAGTCAGTCCACACTGAAGCATTTCCAGCAAAACTGCGTAGCGGTTTTGCGTTGGAAAATGCGACAAAATAAATGGTTAGAGTGGTTCCAGCGACTTCGTTTCAACTGGAACCGCTTTAAAACATGTCAATAAACTGGCATTCGTGCGGCAGAACTGTGCTTTTGTCCGCAATGGGTGTATGGGGAACTCATCCGTTCGCTTGAAAAGCGGCGGTAGCTAACAATACGGCAATCGCACAGGTTGCTCCAATCCGACCTGTTCAGGATGGCGGTGCTGCCAGGGTCTGAAACGTGCCGGCGCGGAGGCCATGTAGTAGGGCGCATTTGCCTTGGAGGAATGATGTTCGAAAAGCTGTTCAAATTGCAGGAACACGGAACGAGCGCGAGGACGGAAATCATCGCGGGCGTGACGACCTTCCTGACCATGTCCTATATTATCTTCGTCAACCCGGATATTCTGTCCACCACAGGCATGGACAGGAACGCCGTCTTCGTGGCGACCTGCCTTGCTGCGGCCCTTGGCTCCATCATCATGGCGCTCGTCGCCAACTGGCCGATCGGCATGGCGCCCGGCATGGGGCTCAATGCGTTTTTCGCCTTCACGGTCGTCGGCGCCATGGGTTTTTCATGGCAGCAGGCGTTAGGCGCGGTCTTTATTTCCGGTGTTATCTTCCTGCTCCTGACCGTAACCGGCGTGCGACCGTGGCTGGTGGATGGCATTCCGCATTCCTTGCGAACGCCATTGCGGCCGGTATTGGCATGTTCCTGGCGCTTATTGGCCTTAAAAGTGCTGGTGTTGTCGTCGGCAATCAGGCAACGCTGGTTGGCATGGGCGATCTCACGCAATCCGGCCCGCTTCTCGCCATTGCAGGTTTCTTCATCATCGCCATTCTCGATGCGCTCAAGGTTTGCGGTGCAATCCTCATCGGCATTCTGGTCATCACCGTTGCGTCCATCGCGCTCGGCATCAGCCAGTTTGGCGGTATTTTTTCCGCTCCTCCGAGCCTCGCGCCCACCTTCTTGCAGCTCGATATCATGGGCGCGCTGCATACCGGCATCCTCCATGTCATTCTCGTATTCGTGCTGGTTGAGGTTTTCGATGCCACCGGCACACTGATCGGCGTCGCCAAGCGCGGCGGCCTGATCGAGACGGGCAAGCCGAACAATCTGGGCCGCGCCCTGTTTGCGGATAGCGGCGCGATCCCTTCCCGGTTCGCTGATAGGCACCTCGTCCACAACCGCCTATGTGGAAAGTGCTGCTGGCGTGCAGGCGGGCGGGCGCACGGGTCTTACGGCGCTGGTCGTCGGTATCCTGTTCCTTGCCGCGCTGTTCATTTCGCCGCTGGCTGGCTCCGTGCCTGCCTATGCGACCGCACCTGCGCTGGTCTATGTGGCCTGCCTTATGATGCGTGAACTGACCGAGATCGAATGGCACGAAGTGACCGAGGCCGCACCCGCGGCCCTGACCGCTCTTGCGATCCCCTTCACCTATTCCATCGCCAATGGTCTTGCTTTCGGCTTCATCAGCTATGTCGTTATGAAGACGTTTACCGGCAAGGTGCGTGAGATCCATGCTGCAACCTGGCTGGTGGCGGCGCTGTTCGTGATCCGCTTCGCGTTCTTCGCGGAATAACCAAGATGCGCGCGGGTGTTGCCACCCGGCGCAGTTTTGCTTCTATCGGAAGGATTTGACCGTGCAACCGGAAGAACTGAACCTGCTTGAAAGGCTGATCGACGTTATCGAGCAGGATATTATACCCCTGACTGAAAGGGGCGTGGCCGAGGGCAACAAGGTTTTCGGCGCAGCCCTGTTGCGCAAGTCCGACCTGTCGCTGGTTCTGGCGGAAACCAACAATGAAACCGAAAATCCGCTCTGGCATGGTGAAGTGCATACGCTGAAGCGTTTCTACGAAATGCCGGAAAAGGAGCGTCCGGATACGAAGGACATGGTTTTCCTGTCCACCCACGAGCCATGCTCCATGTGCCTTTCGGCCATTACCTGGAGCGGCTTCGACAATTTCTATTACCTTTTCAGCCATGAAGATTCCCGCGACGCCTTCTCGATCCCGCATGACCTGAAGATTCTTAAGGAAGTCTTCACGCTGGAACCGGGCGGCTATAATCGCGACAATGCTTTCTGGCACAGCCATTCTATTCCGAAAATGGTTGCATCCCTGGCCGAACCGGACCGTTCGCGGCTGGAGAAAAGGCTCAATGCCATTCGTGCGCGCTATGATGCGATGTCCGGTACCTATCAGGCTGGCAAGGAAGGCAACGCTATTCCGTTAAGCTGATCTTCTGTGGTGGCAAACAGAAACAATGCGCCGGCAAGGGCAACCGCGCCGGTCATTTTATGACGCCCGGAAAAGCTCTATTTCAACGGCCAGAAGAACATCAGCGTTGGCACTGTCACAATGGCGATGATGATGGAAAGCGGCAGGCCAAGCCGAGGATAATCGCTGAATTTGTAGCCACCCGGCCCCATGACCAGCGTGTTTCATTGATGGCCGATGGGGGTGAGAAAATCGCAGCCCGCCCCGATGGCGACGGCCATGAGAAAGGCTTCCGGCCTGAAGCCGAGCCCGTCCGCAAAACTGGTGGCGATGGGGGCCATAACCAGCACGGTCGCGGCATTGTTGAGAAATGGCGTCACCATCATGGCCGCAACCAATATCAGCGCCAGCGCGCCTGCGGGCGGCAATTGCTGCCCGAGCGAGGCGAGACCTTGCGCGATAATCTCCGTGCCGCCTGTGGTTCTCAGCGCATCCGAAACGGGAATGAGCGCGGCCAGCATGACCAGAATCGGGCCGTCGATCTCGTCATAGACCTCATTGAGCGGGATCACCTTGAAAACCAGCATGGCGACTGCGGCTGCGAAAAAGGCGACAGCCACCGGCATGATGCTGAAAGCGGTTGCCGCGACCGCGGCGATGAGAATGGCAAGCGGGATCAGCCCGCGCCGCACGCTGCCCAGCATCAGCTTTCGCCGCGTCAGCGGCAGAAGCTCGAATTCCGGCAGGAAGTTTGAGAGATTGGCCTGCCTGCCTTGCAGCACAACCACGTCGCCGAAGCGCAGGACCACTTCGCTCAGGCGCTCGGTGATACGTTCGCCGGGACGGCTGACCGCCAGGAGATTGACGTCATAGCGCGCATAAAGGTCGAGCCTCTGCGCGGTGAGGCCAATGAGGCGTGAATTCTTGCCGATCACGGCTTCGACTGCTTCAATATCGCTGGAGCCGCTTGTGTCGGAGGGGTTTCGGTTTTCGGAAAGCGTGAGTTTGCCCGCGCTGATAATCGTATCGAGCGCCTTCGGATCACCTTCGAGAAGGATTACATCGCCTTCATGGAGGATCATGTCGGGCAGGGGCGTCAGGCGCTGGTTCCTGCGCACGATGGACGTCACCATGGCTTCGCCTTCGGCGGTTTTGATGAGATCCGTCACGCGCTTGCCAACCATGGTGGAGGTTTTGGTGACCCGCGCTTCCGAGGCGTAGTTCTTGATCTTGATCGCCTCGTTCAGCGATATACTCTCGCGGGTACGTTGCGGAACAAGCCAGTAGAACAGTACAAGATAGATCAGGCCCACGACCGAAAGCACCGCGCCCACCGGCGTGAAATCGAACATGGTGAAGGGCGTGCCCACCATTTCGCCGCGAATGCGCGAAACGACGATATTGGGTGAGGTGCCTACCTGTGTCATCAACCCGCCGAGGAGAGCGCCGAAGGCCATGGGCATGAGAAAGGTCGAGGGCGAAACATTGGAGCGGCGCGCGAACTGGAAGGCAACCGGAATCATGATCGCCAATGCGCCCACATTCTTCACGAAGGCTGAAAGAACCGTGACGAGGGCGACCAGCACGGCCAGTTGCAGCCGCACACTGCTCATTTCCGGCAGGAAACGTTGAACCGCGACCTGCATGACCCCGGAACGCGCCACGCCTGCGCTGACGATGAGGGCGCTGCCGACGATGATGACGATATCGTCGCTGAAGCCGGAAAAAGCACGATCAAAGGGAACGACCCCGACAGCTATGGCCAGAAGCAGCGCGCAAAGCGCCACCACGTCATAACGGAACTTGCCCCAGATAAATGCCCCCATCATAAGCGCAATGACAGTAAAGGACAGTATCTGCTGATGGGTCATCTATTGGAGATTCCTCAGGATGGAAAATAATTCCGCCTCTGTGTAACCGATAAAAACTAAAACAGAAATGGATTATTGCAATACACATGCAAGCCCCTATGCGGACTGTGCACGTACCTGCCGCGGAACAGGAAACAACGGTTGCGTCCTTGTTTGCAGCGCAACCGTCTGCCTGAAGCGCATTTTGATCTGAAAGAATCAGATCGGCGCATGGGCTTAACCAAAACCCGATGAGTGAGGCTCATCGGGTTTTGGCATGAATCAGTCGCTCACGCGGCGTCCGTCCGCGCCGAAAATATGTACATCCGTGGCGGATGCACCAACGCGGACCATTTCATCAATATTATGCGTGGAGCGGCCCGCAACGCGGAAGATCAGCGGCTTGCCGTCGCTGAGCGCGGCATGAATATAGCTTTCCGCGCCAACCAGTTCGACTGCTTCAATGCGCACTTGCGCGTTGAAGCCATCGGCATCCTGATCACCCTCTTCGAGAATGCGGATATCTTCCGGGCGCACACCGAAAGTGTACCCGCCGGAGGGAAGCGTGATTGCGCGGCCCGGTTGCCAGGCGGCAGATTCTGGGCTTTGAAGCAGGTTCATCGAGGGTGAGCCGATGAAGGTCGCCACGAATATCGAGGCGGGCTTTTCATAAAGCTCGATCGGCGTGCCGACCTGCTCGATATGACCGGCATTGAGCACCACGAGACGGTCGGCCATGGTCATGGCTTCCATCTGGTCGTGGGTGACATAGACGCTGGTGGTGCCGAGCGAGCGTTGCAGGCGCTTGATCTCTACGCGCATCTGCACGCGCAGCTTTGCGTCGAGGTTGGAAAGCGGCTCATCGAAGAGGAAGGCGGCCGGTTCGCGCACGATGGCGCGGCCCATGGCGACGCGCTGGCGCTGGCCACCGGAGAGCTGGCGGGGCTTGCGCTCCAGAAACTGCTCGATCTCCAGCACCTTTGCGGCCTTGGCGATGCGGCGTTCGATCTCTTCTTTCGGTGTTTTGCGGTTTTTCAGGCCATAGGCGAGGTTTTCGCGCACCGTCATATGCGGATAAAGCGCATAATTCTGGAACACCATGGCGATATCGCGTTCGGCGGGTTCCACATTATTGACCACGCGCTCGCCGATGGAAATGGTGCCGGAAGTGATGCTTTCGAGGCCCGCGATCATGCGCAGCAGCGTGGACTTGCCACAGCCCGACGGGCCAACCAGCACCACGAATTCACCATCCGCGATCTCCAGCGAAACGCCTTTGATGACTTCGATATTGCCGCCATAGCTCTTGCGGACGTTATCAAGAACGATTTTGCTCATTACTTTTCCGTTTCAACGAGACCTTTGACGAACCAGCGCTGCATCAGCACCACCACGAGAATCGGGGGGATGATGGCCAGTATGGCCGTGACCATGACGTAGTTCCAGGGTGTGGACGCATCGGCCCAATCAACCATGCGGCGCAGGCCGATGATGATCGTATTCATCTTGGCGTCATTGGTGACAAGGAGCGGCCAAAGATACTGGGTCCATCCATAGATGAAGAGAATGACGAAGAGTGCTGCGATATTGGTCTTGGAAAGCGGCAGCAGGATATCGCGCATGAACCGGAAAGGCCCCGCATTGTCGATGCGCGCCGCCTCCACCAGTTCGCCCGGAATGGTGAGGAAAAACTGGCGGAACAGGAAAGTTGCCGTTGCCGATGCCATCAAGGGCAGGGTCAGCCCCGCATAGGTGTCGATCATGCCGAGATCGACGATCACCTTGTAGGTCGGCAGGATACGCACTTCCACGGGCAGCATCAGCGTGATGAAAATCATCCAGAAGAAGAACATGCGCATCGGAAAGCGAAAGAACACGATCCAAAGGCCGACATGAAGGAAATGATGATCTTGCCGACGGCAATTGCCATGGCGACGACGAAGGAGTTCCAGAGCAGCCGTTCGAGGCTGACGCCGACCACCCGTTCCACGCCGCCGAAAATGGCTTCGCGGTAGTTTTCAACCAGATGATCGCCCGGCAGGAGCGAGATCGGGGGGCGGATGATCTGCGTCGAGGTCATCGACGAGGCGACAAAGGTGTAATAGATCGGAAAGGCGACAATGATGATCCCGAGGATCAGGATCAGATGGCCGATCAGATTTGAGACTGGGCGTTGTTCTATCATGGTCGCCTCGCTCATGAATAATGCACGCGCTTCTCGACGAAGCGGAACTGGAATGCCGTCAAGGCAATGACGATTGCCATCAGAATAACCGACTGCGCGGAAGATGAGCCGAGGTTCAGATTGACGAAACCGTCATTGTAAACCAGCGTTTCCGTGGCCTTGGCCGGGCCGCCGCCGGTGACGGCGTGGATGATGCCGAACGTGTCGAAGAAGGCATAGACCGTGTTGACCACCAGAAGGAAGAAGGAGGTCGGTGCCAGAAGCGGGAACACGATGGTCCAGAAGCGCCGCGCGCCGCGCGCGCCGTCAATGGCTGCCGCTTCGATCAGTGACTTGGGAATTGCCTGTAAGCCTGCGACAAAGAACAGGAAATTATAGGAAATCTGCTTCCATGCCGCCGCCACCACGACCAGGCCCATGGCCTGGTTGCCGTCAAGAAGCGGATCCCACGCAATGCCGTTGCGGCGCAGAAGATAGGCAAACGTGCCCATGGCCGGATTGAACATGAACAGCCACAACATGCCCGCGACAGCAGGCGCCACGGCATAGGGCCAGATCAGAAGAGTACGGTAGAAGGTCTGGCCGCGAATGACGCGGTCGGCAGCGGTTGCAAGCAGCAGCGCGACACCCATGGCGAGCAGGGCGGTCAAGACGTTGAAAACGACCGTGACCTGAACGGAATGGAGATAATTCGGGTCCGAAAGGACGGCGGTGAAATTGGCCAGTTCCACGAAGGTGGATTTGAGCCCGAATGCGTCTTCCCGCATGAAGGACTAATAAATTGCCTGACTTGCCGGCCAGAAGAAGAAAACCACAGTCAAAACGATCTGCGGTGCCAGCAGGAAATAAGGCAGGATCTTATTCGGAAAGGTTACTTTCTGCACGGGAAGCTTCCTCGTGAGCAGCAATGTCGCCAACCCCGGAAAGGGTTGGCGGCATTGTCTCGATATGATGGATTATTGAGCTGCGGCGATTGCTGCGTTGCCGCGCTTGACGGCGTTGTCGAGTGCGGTCTTCGCGTCCTGTTTGCCGCCCAGCATGGCTTCAAACTCTTCATTCAGAATGTCGCGAACCTGCGGCAGGTTGACGAGGCGCACACCCTTGGAATTTTCCGTCGGCTCCTTGCCCATCATTTGCAGGATCGGCGTTTCGCGGCCCGGATTCTTTTCATAGAAATCCGACTTCTTGGTTTCCTCATAGGCTGCAAGCGTCACCGGCAGATAGCCGGATTTTTCATGCAGCTTGACCTGAATCTTGCTCTGCGAGAGGAAATTGAAGAATTCCGCGATGCCTTTGTACTGGTCGTCGCTGAGGCCGGCGAATACCCAGAGCGAAGCGCCGCCCGGAATTGTGTTCTGCGGGCCATGGCCTTCATAATAAGGCAACTGGCCGATGCCGTAATTGATGCCCGACTTCACGACATCGCCCAGGCCGCCGGAGGATTCCGTCAGCATGGCGCATTCGCCGGAGGTGAAGAGCTGCTTTGCCTCGGACGTGCGGCCGCCATAACGGAACGTGCCATCCTTGGCGAGATCGGCGATAGCCTGGAAGTGCTCGACATAAAGCGGCGAATTGATTTCGAGCTTCACGTCGGTCCCGGCGAGGCCATTTTCATTCGTGCCATAGGGCACATTGTTCCAGGCGGCGAAGTTTTCGGTCTGGATCCAGGTCAGCCAGGTGGAGGTGAAACCACAAGGCGATGCGCCGCTTGCCTTGATCTTTTTGGCGGCTTCAAAAACTTCCGGCCAGGTCTTCGGCGGCTTGTTTTCATCAAGGCCGGCCTTCTTGAAGGCGTCCTTGTTGTAATAGAGGATTGGCGAAGAGGAATTGTAGGGGAAGGACAACATGGTGCCGTCCGGCTTGGAATAATAAGCCACGATACCCGGCAGATATTGCGACTTGTCGAACTTGTAGCCACCCTTTTCGAGCACTTCGGCAGCCGGAACTATGGCGCCTTCGGCTGCCATCATCACGCCGCTGCCAGCGTCGAAAACCTGAAGGATTGCTGGCGGCTGCTTGGAACGGAATGCGGCGATGCCCGCGTTCAACGTTTCAGGATAGTTGCCCTTGTAAACCGGAACGATCTTGTATTCGCTCTGGCTTTCGTTGAACTCCTTGGAGAGCTCATTGACCATTTCGTTGTTGGCGCCGGTCATGCCGTGCCACCATGCCAGTTCCGTCTGGGCAAAAGCCTGAGAACCGATGGTGAGCGCGATAGCTCCCGTGAGCGCGGAAGTCGTGATCAGACGGGTGAACATGTTTCCTCCTCGGATGTATGATTGCGTGAACATTAAAGCTCCTCTGGATCTTTAGCGTCCCGACATCTCCAATATATTGATCGCATTTATATGAATGCATTTTTTTGCGAAGGATCAACCTTCGATTCCTTCATTGGCAGAAAAAATCGAAAACGGTAGCATTCAAAATGAAAACATCCGAAAGCGAAGCGATAATAATTGGGGAGAACGTGTGAATAATATGCGGGCAACCCGCGTGCCTTCTGATTCCCCCGCAAGTTGCTCGCTACATCACCCGCGCGTAACCGCTCACGCGCGATGCGTGTCAGGCAGGCTTTCTTGAAGAAGGCTGGTCACTTCCCCCAGGTGCGTTCCAGCACGTCAATCCAGTTTCCATGCGCCAGCTTGACGAGGGAGGCATCGTCATAGCCATGCTTGCGGAAGGTTTCGATCACAAGCTGTAGATCGGCCACATCGCGCAAGGTGGAGGATATGATGGTGCCGTCGAAATCCGAGCCGAATGCCACATGATCGATGCCGATGCGGCCCACGATATAATCCGCATGGCGCACCAGTTCCTCAAGCTTCGTATCGGGATCGTGCTTGCCGTCTTCGCGCAGGAATGAAACGCCGAAGTTGAGCCCCACCAGACCGCCGGTGTCGCGGATGGCGTCAAGCTGCCTGTCGGTGAGGTTGCGGCTTTGCTGGCAAAGCACATGGGCATTGGAGTGTGAGGCAACCAGCGGTGCATCGGACAAGGCGGCAATGTCCCAGAAGCCTTTTTCGTTCATATGCGAAAGGTCGATCATCACCTTCAATTCATTGCAGGCGCGGATAAGGGCCTTGCCATGGTCGGTGAGGCCCGGTCCGATATCGGGCGATGACGGAAAGCGGAACGGAATGCCATGGGCAAAGATATTCGGGCGGCTCCAGACGGGCCCAAGTGACCTCAGGCCCGCCGCATGAAGCACATAAAGCGCGTCGAGATCGGCATCGAAGGCTTCCACGCCCTCGATATGATAGACCGAGGCGAAGATGTCTTTGGCGAAGGCATCGCGAATATCGGCCGCAGTGCGGCAAATGCGAACCTGGCCTTCGGATTTGCGCTCGATGTTCTGGAGGATGGCCGACATGGCGAGCGTTGTCTTCAGGGTATCCTGCTGGCTTGGCGTCGGCAGGTTGCCGTCCGCATCAAGATCGTGCGAAGGTGAGGGGACGTAGACCGCACAGAGACCGCCACCCAGTCCGCCCTTACGTGCACGGGGCAAGTCGATATGCCCGCTGCTTTCGCCTTCAAGGAAGCGATTTTCGGGTTCGGGCTGGTTTGACGACCACAGGCGCAGCAATACATCATTATGACCGTCGAAAACCTTGATCGTCTGTTCTGTCGCCATTTTGGAAGCCTTTTACAGTTCAATTTTCGGGCGAAGTGAGCCTTCCCCGGAAGGGTGATGGGGTGTTAGTGAACCCGCAAAAGGCAAATTGCAAACAGGTTTTGATGATTGCGGACGCACAAATGCAAGCCCCCGTGGAAAACCAGGTTTATTGCGGCTTGCGGCATTGTGATAGTTTCTGTGAACTGATTCCGATGAAAGGGTGTGAAGCGATACTGGAATGGATGATCGATCAGGGCGCGGGCCGCGAGCCTGCCGATATCGTGCTCAAGGGCGGTCGCTTCCTCGATCTTATAACCGGCGAACTGGTGGAGAGCGATATCGCGATCTGCGAGGACCGGATCGTCGGCACTTTCGGCACCTATCGTGGAAAACACGAAATTGATGTTTCGGGCCGCATTGTCGTTCCGGGCTTCATCGACACGCATCTTCACATCGCATCTTCACAGGTCACGCCGCATGAATTTGACCGCTGCGTGCTGCCGCAGGGTGTGACCACTGCCATCTGCGATCCCCATGAGATTGCCAATGTGCTGGGCGCGGAAGGCATCAGGTTCTTTCTCGACAGTGCGCTTGAAACGGTGATGGATATTCGCGTGCAGCTTTCAAGCTGCGTCCCGGCCACGCATATGGAAACATCCGGCGCAGAGCTTTTGATTGATGATCTTCTTCCCTTCGCCGACCATCCGAAGGTGATCGGGCTTGCCGAGTTCATGAATTTTCCGGGCGTCCTGGCCAAAGACCCTGAATGCATGGCCAAGCTCAGGGCTTTTCAGGGGCGCCATATTGACGGTCACGCACCGCTCCTGCGCGGGCTTGATCTCAATGGCTATATTGCAGCCGGAATCCGCACCGAGCATGAGGCGACGAACGCGGAAGAGGCGCTGGAAAAGCTGCGCAAGGGCATGTACGTGCTGGTGCGTGAAGGCTCGGTTTCCAAGGATTTGAAGGCGCTGATGCCGATCATCACCGAGCGCCATGCGCAGTTTCTGGCGCTTTGCACCGACGACCGCAATCCGCTCGATATCGCTGATCAGGGGCATCTCGATTATCTGATCCGCACCGCGATTGCGGGCGGGGTTGAACCTCTTGCCATCTATCGCGCGGCAAGCGTTTCGGCAGCGCGTGTTTTCGGCCTCTTTGACCGGGGGCTGGTCGCGCCCGGCCAGCGTGCCGATCTTGTTGTGGTGGACAGTCTTGAAGGCTGCCATGCCGAAATCGTGCTTTCAGCCGGCCGGGTGGTGTCGGAGGCTCTGTTTGCCGCGCGAAAGCCGGTCGCCGAAGTAGGGCGCAACAGCGTCAAGGCTCCGCGTGTGACCGCCTCCAATTTCCGCTCGCAGTCCAACAGCGGCAAGACACGGGCCATCGGTATCGTTCCCGGCAAGATCATTACCCAGAACCTTGAATTCGACCTGAAAGTCGGGCCGAATGGCGTTGAACCCGATCTTGAACGCGATGTGGTGAAGGTTGCCGTCATTGAGCGCCATGGCAAGAACGGCAATATCGCCACGGGCTTCGTGCATGGTTTCGGCCTGAAGGCGGGCGCAATTGCCTCCACGGTCAGCCATGATAGCCACAATATCTGTGTTGTCGGCGCCTCGGATGAGGATATTGCTACCGCAGCCAACCGGCTTGGCGAAATCGAAGGTGGCTTTGTCGTGGTGCGCGATGGCAAGGTTCTGGCGGAGATACCGCTTCCCATTGCCGGGCTAATGAGCACGGAGCCTTATGAAACCGTGCGCGAGGCGCTGCGCAAGCTGCGCCATGCCGCCGAAGACCTGGGCTCCGTTCTGGAGGAGCCTTTCCTCCAGCTTGCCTTCATCGCCCTGCCGGTGATCCCGCATCTCAAGATCACCGATCGCGGGCTGGTGGATGTCGACAAGTTCGAGTTTGTCGGCAACTGATCAGTGCAGGCCACCGACCCCCAGCAGTTCCTCAACGGTCTGCGGGTTGTCGGCGAGTTCCGCCGCGGTGCCTGACCAGGCGATGCGTCCACGCTCCAGAATGATGACGTGATCGGCAAAGTCGAGCGCGCTTTGGATGCGTTGTTCAACCAGCAGGATCGTCATGTCGCCTTTCTGCGCAAGGGCAGAAAACGCGGCCATGAGTTCCTCGCAGATGACGGGTGCCAGCCCCTCCAGCGGCTCGTCCAGCAAAAGCACGGTCGGCTGGCCGAGAATGCTGCGCGCGGTGGAAAGCATCTGCTGTTCGCCGCCTGAAAGCTGCGAGCCGAGATTGCGCCTGCGTTCCTTCAGGCGCGGAAACATCGCATAGGCTTCTTCCAGCGCATCTTTTGGCCGGTTCTTCAGGCCGACAAAAAGGTTTTCCTCAACGGTGAGCGTGGGAAAAATATCGCGAGTCTGCGGCACATAGCCAAGGCCGGCAAGGGCGCGCGCGGCGGAAGGAAGCGTAGCTATATTCCGCCCGTCCAGCAGAATTTCACCGCCATAGCGGCGGGTCTGGCCAGCGATAGTGGCAAAAAGACTGGTCTTGCCAACGCCGTTGCGGCCAAGGATGGCAAGTCGCGAGCCGGGTTCGGCCTTGAAGGATACATCCTCGATAACACGCGTGGGACCGTAGCCGGAGGAGAAATTGCGGATTTCAAGCGAGGCGGCACTCATTGCGCATAACTCCCGAGATAGGCTTCGCGGACGCGGGCATCCTGCACCACAGCCTGCGGCAGACCGTCGAAAATCACCGTTCCGGCGGCAAGCACCACGACACGTTTTGCAAAACGGAAGACGAGGTCCATGTCATGTTCGATCATAAGAACGGCAAGGTCTGGGGGTAGCCGGTCCAGAGCCTCTTCGATACGGCCCGTATCGCTTTGCGGCACACCGGCGGCGGGTTCGTCCAGCAGAAGCACTTTCGGGCGCAATGCCAGCGCCAGCGCGATTTCCAGAAGGCGCTGCTGCCCGTAGGCGATCTCGCTCACGCGCAATTGCGCGAGCGGCAACAGCCCGAGCATATGGAGAATATCGCGCGCTTCATCCATGACTTGCGGCATCCTGCGATAATTGCCGAGAATGCGGCCTGTTTTTCCCTCGCGCTGGAGGATGGCAAGCGCGACATGCTCTTCCGGCGTCATGTCGAAGAAAAGGCGCGTAACCTGGAACGAACGCACAAGGCCGCGGCGCACGCGCTGCATGGCATTGAGCTTGGAAACATTCTCACCACCGAGTGTCACCGTGCCGGAGGTAGCGGCAAGATTGCCCGTCACAAGATTGACGAATGTGGTCTTGCCCGCCCCGTTGGGGCCGATCAGGGCAACGCGGTCGCCCTTTGCCATGCTGAGCGAAACGTCGTTGGTAACGGCAAGCCCACCGAAATTCTTGCGCAGCTTCGATACTTCAAACACGGTGCTCATTTGCGGCGCGCCTTCTTTTCAAAATAATAGGCGAGGGTTCCGTAAAGGCCGCGCGGGGCGAAGAGCACCACGGCAATGAGGAGCGCGCCGACCATGGTGAGCCAATGGAACGGATTGGCGGTGGATACCACGTCCTCAAACCACATGAAGACGACCGTGCCAACCAGCCCGCCGAAAAGAGATCCGGCCCCCCCCCCAGCACCAGCATGACAAGGGCTTCCGCCGACATGGTGAAGCTGAGACTGTCGAGGCCGACGACCTGTGTGGAGATTGCGTTGAGAGCGCCGCTGATACCGGCAACCGCGCCGGAAATCACATACATGCGAAGTTGCGCGCCTTGCACCGAAGCGCCCATGGCGTGGATGCGGATCGGGTCTTCCTTCACGCCCCGGCACAACATGCCAAAGGGGGAGCGCACGACGTAGCGCAGGAAAATGAAGGAGATAAGGAGCAGGATGACCGCATAGATATAGACGGTGCGCCCATAGAGATCGAACTCGAAAATACCGAAGATCGGGTCGGGTGAAATGCCGCTCAGCCATCGCTGCCGCCGGTCCAGCCTGAGGCCTTGTTGGCGGCTTCATGAAAGAGATGCACCACGGCAATCGACAGAACAAGCTGGGCCAGCCCGGTTGCGCGCAGGATGACCGCGCCCGAAACCAGCCCCGTGACAGCGCCAGCCAGAAGGCCGATCACCGTCATGAGGATCGGGTCTGTTACGCCGAAATGGGCGGCTGCAATGCCCGCGCCATATGCGCCCGCACCGAAATGGGCGGCATGGCCAAGCGTTGCGATGCCGCAATAGCCGGTCACGAGGTCAAGCGACAGCACCAGAAGCGCAATGGCGATGATGCGGGTGAGCAGCGCCAGATTGTCCGGGAAGAGGAACCAGCCGACGACACTTGCCGCGATGATTGCCACAATGCCGATCAGTCCGGCATAAGAATGACGGGTTTGGGGGAGGGGTTGCGTCAGTTCGGTCATTTGCGGGCCAGCCTTCCTGCAAGGCCGCGCGGGAACAGGGTAACGATCACGATCACCGCCAGATAAAAGAAGAATTCGCCATATTCGGGTGCGAGGTAACGCCCGGTCGTGTCGATTGCGCCGAGCAACAGGCAGGCGACGAGTGCGCCGGGGATAGAACCGGCCCTGCCGACCGAAACCACGACAAGGAAAGTCACCATGTAGCGCAGCGCATAATAGGGTTCGACGGGCAAAAGCTCCGCGCCGACCACGCCGCCGAAGGCCGCAAGCCCGATGGCGAGCGCAAAGCTCACCGCATAGACGATCTCGGTACGCACGCCGAGGGCTGCCGCCATATTGGCATTATCGACGGCAGCGCGCAGTTTCACGCCGAAAGCGGTGCGCTCGACGGCGTACCATAGGCCGACTGCCACCGCGAGGCCGCAGCCGATAGCGAAAATGCGGTGCTTTGCAATAGCGCGAAAGCCGAGATCGACCGAGCCGCGCAGCATTTCCGGCAGGGGAATGGTCTTCAGCGTCGGGCCGAAAATATAATTGGTGATGCCGATGATGCAGAACGTGACGCCAATGGTCATCAATACCTGTGTCAATTCCGGTGCACCATAGATACGGCGGTAAAGCAGCCTTTCCACCGGCACGGCGATAATCATCGTGCCGACGACCGCAATGATGATCGCAAAGCCATAATTGAGGCCAAGCTGTTGTGCGGCATAGGATGCGAAATAGCCGCCGATCATCGCAAAGGCGCCATGTGCCAGATTGACGACGCGCATCAGGCCCATGGTGACGGAAAGGCCGATGGAGATGACGAAAAGCACCATGCCATAGGCAAGGGCATCGACAGCAATGCTGAGCACAGTCTGCATTGAATGGTCCTGTTTATAAGTTCCCGCCGCAGAAAGGTCTCGGGAAAAGCTGCATCCGGGATGAACCGGGAATGTTAAAGCGCTTCCGGTTTGCTGGAACCGCTCTAACTATTTGTTTTGTCGCCTCAAACCAAAGGATCGGGGCTTGGGCTCAGGCTGGTTATCGCGGTTTTACTGCGCTTTCAGGCCCGGATCGCCCTGCTTCTCGAAGGTCTGGATTTCCTTGTTGTAGTAAGTGCCGTCATCCGCCTTGGCCACTTCGCGCAGATAGATATTCTGCGTTATGTGGCGGCTTTCGGGATCGATGGAAACCGGGCCGCGTGGGCTTACCCATTCCATGCCCTTGACTGCTTCGACAGCCTTCGCGGCATCTTTCTTGCCGCCAGTTGCTTCGATCATCTTGTAGATGACATGCATACCGTCATAAGCGCCGACCGACGGGAAGGAGAGTTCAGCCGGATTGCCGATGGCCTTGCGGGCTTCCTCAACGAATTTCCTGTTTTCAGGTGAATCGTGCGAAACCGCATAGTGGAACGTGGTCAGCACGCCGAGCGCATTTTCGCCAAGCGCGGGCAGGTCGGATTCCTGCGTCAGATCACCGGGAGCGAAAAGCTGGATGCCGGAGCTTTTCAGGCCGTTATCGACATAGGCCTTCATGAAGCCGAGCGTGGTGGGGCCGGAAGGCAGGAAGGCGAACACGCCCTGTGCCCCGGAATCCTTGATGCGCTGCATGATGGGGCTGAAATCATTGGTGGCAAGCGGCATACGGATGGCTTCCACCACTTCGCCACCGGCATCGGTGAAAGCCGCCTTGAAGGCATTTTCGGCGTCCACGCCGGGGCCGTAATCGCTCACGACCGAAATGACCTTTTTCACGCCCTTGTCGAGTGCGACCCTGGCAATAGGTGTCGAGGTCTGCCAGGTGGTGAAGGATGTGCGCACCACATAGGGGCTTTTGGTCACGATGGATGAGGTGGCCGCATTCATCACCACCATCGGCACATTGCCCTGCTTCAGGATGGGCGTCACGGCCATGGCGTCGGGGGTGAAGTAGAAACCGGCAAGATATTGCACGCCTTCCTTCACCACGAGTTCCTGTGCCAGAGCCTTGGATTGTGCGGGGTCGGCCTGCGGCACGTCGCGATAGACGACCTCGACCGTGTCGTCGCCCACCTTGTTGCCGTGCTCGGCCATATAGGCATCAATGCCCGCCTTGAAATTCTTGCCTTGCAGGGCAAACGGCCCCGAAAACGGACCTATGACGCCGACTTTCACAACATCGGCATAGGCCGCCGAAGCCGCAAGCGAAAAGACCGCGAGCGCGGTGAGCGCAATTTTCTTCATATTTTCCTCCCGGTTGCCCATCATTTCCGCGCGCGGCCGTCTCCGCGCAGTTTGGAATGATTGAGCTTATTTTCAGAATGCCTATCTAACTGGTCATGTAAAATGAAAAAATCCTTATAACCGATATCCGAACAGTTATGTTTCCGGCAGTCGATCCTTGCCCATGCGAACGATATTGTCGCTCAACACCAATGCCGCTTTCAGTGCTGCGCCGGTGGCGGCGACAACTGGCGGCAAAATCATCCATTCCAGCATCCAGGCGGTGCCTGAACGCTCCTGTTCGTGCACCATGGCCTGATGCAGCCCTGAAACCTGCACGGCATTGAACCGTGCAAGGGTCACCAGAAGCTCGGCCCTTACGGGGTTCTGCTTGTGCGGCATGGCCGACGACCCGCCGCCGCCTGAAAGCGAAATCTCGTCGCGCAGTTCCGCCATCAGGGCGATATCCTGCCCGAACTTGCCGAGCGAGCCGGTCACAAGCGAAAGGAGATGGCCAAAATCGGCAATAAAAGCGCGCTGGCTGTGCCATTGGGGCCGGTCTTCGAGGCCGAGGCGCTTTGCCAGCTCCGCCCGCAATTTTGCGCCCTTACCTACGAATTTTTCAAGTGTTCCGGCTGCTCCGCCAAACTGGAGCGGAAATTGCAGCGCGGCAAGGCGCTGCGCATAATCACTGAATGGTGCGCGCCAGCTTTCAACCCGGTCCGCAACGGTTGTGGAAATAGCCGGCTGCATCCGCGTATAGGCGGTCAAATCATTCTGGCCGAAAGTGGTTTCCAGCCAGTTGAACCGCTCCGAAAGCTGTTCGATGCGGGCTACAAGAATATCGCGCACGCGGGCAAGCCGCAGCATGAGGCTGGTGTCGATCACATCCTGACTGGTCGCGCCGAAATGGACATGGGCGGCGACGTCTTCACCGACAGTTTTTCGCAGATTGCGCACAAGGGCGGGAACCACCACGCCATCGCGTGCCGTGCCGTGCTCCAGTTGCGCCAGATCAGGCTCCATCGTTTCCGTGGCACTCATGATCCTTTCAGCCGCATGGGCTGGGATAATGCCCAGATCGGCCTGCGCGCCCGCAAGCGCCGCCTCGAATTTCAGCATGGCGGCGATGTCGGCATAGGCGGTGAAAAGGCTGCTGATTTCCTCGTCATCGCCAAAAAGGCCGGTCAGGAACGGGTGCTCGAAAACCGATATGCTCATCTTTTAAATATCGAAAAAGACCGTTTCTTTTTCGCCCTGAAGGTGGATATCGAAGTGATAGACGTCGCCCTCGCGCTGGCCGATCAAGGTTGGCACGCGCATACGATGCTCTATGCGCGCCAATACCGGATCTTCGGCATTGGCGGCTTCTTCGTCGGAAAAATACATCCGCGTTTGCAGGCCGAGGTTAATGCCGCGCGCTACGATCCACAAGGTTACATGTGGCGCCATGAGCCGCCCGTCCCGGAAGGGAACGCGGCCGGGCTTGATCGTCTCGAAGATGAATTCGCCCGTTTCCATATTGCTGGGGCAGCGGCCCCAGCCACGAAAATGCGGATCGGCCTTGCCACGGCTTTCGTTCGGGCTGTTATAGAGCCCGGCAGCATCGGCCTGCCAGATTTCCACCAGCGCATCGCGCAGCGGCGCGCCCATGCCGTCGATAACGCGCCCCTTGATAGTGATGCGTTCGCCATGCGCCTTGTCGTTATAAAGCGGACCTGTACCCAGATCTTCTGCAAAAACTCCGTTAATGCCGACGAAATTGGGCGTAAGGCCGATATGGACGTAAGGACCGGCTGTCTGGGAAGCGGTCTCCTTGAGATAACCGAGCGGCTGTACCATGTCAGTTGCCCTCCGGGCGGTTTTCAAAGAAGGTCGAACGGCGTCCGCGCAATACGATATCGAATTTGAAGGCGCGCATATCCATCGGCAGGGTGGCGTTCATGTCCAGCGGCGCGATGAGGCGCTCAATGGCTGATTTGTCGGGAATGGTCTTCACGATGGGGCAGCGCCAGATGAGCGGGTCGCCCTCGAAATACATCTGCGTAATGAGGCGCTGTGCAAAGCCGTGGCCGAAGACGGAAAAATGGATATGCGCCGGGCGCCAGTCATTGACGCCATTTGGCCACGGATAAGCGCCGGGCTGGATGGTCTTGAACCAGTAATAGCCGTTTTCATCGGTGATGGTTCGGCCCACACCGCCGAAATTCGGATCGATGGCGGCGAGATAGGTTTCCTTCTTGTGGCGATAGCGCCCGCCCGCATTGGCCTGCCAGAATTCCAGCAATGCGCCGGGAACCGGCCGGTTGCCTTCATCGAGCACGCGCCCATGCACCAGAATGCGCGGGCCGACCGGCATTTCGCCGGGGCGCGCATAATTCAGGATCAGGTCATTATCCAGTTCGTTCAGCATATTATGGCCGAAAACCGGGCCGGTGATCTCGCTTCTGGTGCCTTCCAGCGAAATAAGCGCGCGGGTGGGCGAACGCAGAACCGACGTCTTGTATCAGGGCGTATAGGCCGGGGGGTGCATGGAAAGATCGCGAGCGAAAAACGGGCTCGTTTCCGGCAGACTGTTCTTCATTTTTCAGCTTCCTCCGCTTCCATCTGCGCATAGGTCTGCTTGGCGATCTTGAAAGCGTGGTTCGACGCCGGAACCCCCGCATAGATCGCGACATGCATCAACGCTTCGCAGATGTCCTCCTTCGTTGCGCCCGTGTTTCGCGTGGCGCGAATATGCATGGCAACTTCGTCATCCTGTCCCAATGCTGCCAGCAGTGCGATGGTGACGATAGACCGCTCACGCTTGCTCCAACCCGGACGCGCCCAAACCGTGCCCCATGCCGCTTCGGTTATAAGCGCCTGAAACGGTGCATCAAGCTCGGTCGCGCCGTTTGATGCGCGATCCACATGCGTATCGCCCAGAACGGAGCGGCGCACGCGCATGCCAAGCTTGTAACGCTCGGACGGCGCGGTCTCGGTGGCGTTTTCAGCCATCATTCATTCTCCATGCAATAGATTATGTGAGAGAAAATCCCGCAGCAGCGCAGTATAGGCATCCGGCTGCTCGACGCAGGGGATGTGGCCGCTATTGGCGATCTGGGAGAAAACTGCGCCGGGGATGAGGCTCGCCAGCTCTTGTACCAGTGTGGGGGGTGTCGAGCCGTCCTGATCCCCGGCGACGCACCGGACCGGCACGGAAATTTTGTGGGCTGCCGCCGTGAAATCCGCATCGCGAAGGGCCGCGCAGGTGGCGGCATAGCCTTCCAGCGGCTGACGGGTGAACATGTTGCAATAAGCCTGGTAGGCGGCATTATCCGGCCTGCGATAGGCTGCGGTGAACCAGCGTGGCATGGTTGCATCCAGAATGCTGGCAAGCCCGTTCTGCATGATTGCATCGATGCGGGCATTCCACATTTCGGGCGTGCCGATCTTGTGCGCCGTGTTGGAAAGAACGAGGCCCGCCACCAGATCGGGCCGTGCGGCGTATAGGCCCTGTGCGATCAGCCCACCCACCGAAAGACCGCAGATAACGGCCTTGTGGATCGAAAGCCTGTCGAGAAGCGCGATCAGATCCTGCGCCAGCAACTCGATCGTATAAGGTGTCTTGCCGATATCGGAAAGGCCGTGGCCGCGCTTGTCATAAACGAGGGTGGAGACATCATGACCGAGCCGCGCGCGCACCTTGTTCCAGATGCGAAAATCGGTTCCCAGCGAATTGATGAACACCAGAACCGGCTTGTCGTTGCCATTCCAGCGCAAATCATAGTGAACGACGATATCGTTGACCTTGGCAAATTGCACGATTTTCTCCTCCTACGAGACAGTGTTGCGCTTTCGTCTGGTTAAGTAAAATGATATTCAGGACCGAAATCATAACTCACAGGTTATAGAAAAGTGATCGGAAACCGGATCAAGTTTCGTCATCTGCATACTTTCGTTGAAGTGGCTCGCCAGAAAAGCGTGGTGAAAGCCTCTGAAATTCTAAACATCAGCCAGCCCGCCGTTACCAAGACAATGCGGGAGCTGGAAGAGATTTTGGGCGTGCCTGTGCTGGAGCGCGACGGGCGCGGCATTCGCATTACGCGTTATGGCGAAGTCTTTCTGCGCCATGCCGGGACGGCGCTGACGGCCTTGCGGCAGGGGCTCGATTCCGTATCGCAGGAACTGGACGGTTCCGGTCCGCCGATCCGCATCGGCGCGCTCCCGACCGTTTCCACACGCATCATGCCGAAAGCGATCAGCCTGTTTCTGGCGGAAAAGACTGGAAGCAAGGTGAAAATCGTAACCGGCGAAAATGCCGTTCTGCTGGAACAGCCGCGCGTTGGCGATCTCGATCTGGTGGTCGGCAGACTGGCCGCGCCGGAAAAGATGACGGGTTTTTCCTTCGAGCATCTCTATTCGGAGCGGGTGCGGTTTCTGGTGCGGGCAGGGCACCCCCTTTTGGATGACGATACCATATTCGACCATCTGGCCAATTATCCGGTGCTCATGCCCACCCGTAATTCGATCATTCGCCCGTTTGTGGAGCGCCTGCTGATTACCAATGGTGTCGGCTCCCTGCCAACGCAGATTGAAACCGTGTCTGATGCTTTCGGGCGGGCCTTTGTGCGCGATAGCGATGCAGTGTGGATTATTTCCGAAGGGGTGGCGGCTCACGATGTGGCTGAAGGAAAGCTGGTCGCCCTGCCTATCGATACGAGCGAAACGACAGGCCCGGTCGGGCTGACGATGCGCACCGATATGGTGCAGACTGCACCTTTGCAGATCCTGGTGCAGACTATTCGCGAAGCGGCGGATCATTAGGCTTCTTCTATTTGAAGCAGAATCTTGATCGTCCCCGTTTCACTCCGGACGAATTTGCAACTGTAGCGCTAATCCCCATTCTCCCATTCAGGTGAGTTGATATGGGGAGGAATCAAGGTCAACCTCTTCCAAAACATCGACTTACCGCGTGCTGTGCGCGAAGTTCTGGCCGGAACCTCGCGCCGGGAGTTCTTTCTATTCCAGAGCATGGCCTGTTTGCTTTGAAACTCCGGAAAAGCTCTGTCTATTTGTTTGTGCCTATACCTCTATCTGAAAAACGGTTTCAATTTCCTACGAAAGCAACTTAGAATACATCGGTTGTAAAATTAATAAAGAAAAAAATATGGATTATGTAAAATTTTTTACTATTAAAGATGCTTTAAATATTAGCATTAGATTATATAATATTTTCAGAATGGTAGGCCCACATAGTTTTCGGCGAGTGCGGTAGACGCTGCTTGCGAGTTGCAGAAGTAATCCAGTTCGGCTTCCTGCACTTTCTGGTCAAACGGCCCCATATCCGGGAAGCGATGCAGCATCTTGGTCATGGACCATGAAAAACGCTCCGCCTTCCAGATGCGGGCAAGCGCGCGCCGAATAGGCATCGATGCCGGCGGTTGAATTTTCGATATAAAATTCGCGCAAAATCCTTCAAAGAGATAGTGCACATCGCTTGCCGCGAGGTTGAGCCCCTTTGCGCCGGTAGGCGGCACGATATGGGCGGCGTCGCCTGCCAGAAACAATCTGCCGAAACGCATCGGTTCGGCCACGAAAGAGCGCAGCGGCGCAATGGTTTTTTCAAAGGATGGTCCCGTCACCATCGCTTCCGCATGGTGTGCGGGCAGGCGGCGGCGCAATTCGTCATAGAAACGCTCATCACTCCAATCCTCGACCTTTTCGTCCAGCGCACATTGGATGTAGTACCGGCTGCGTGTAAGCGAGCGCATTGAGCACAGCGCAAAGCCGCGCTCGTGATTGGCATAGATCAGCTCGTGATCGACAGGCGGAATATCTGCCAGAACGCCGAGCCAGCCGAACGGATAGACTTTTTCGAAAATACGGATTGCTTTCTGCGGCACCGACTTGCGGCTCACACCATGATAGCCATCGCATCCGGCGATATAGTCGCAGTCGATACGGTGCGTAATGCCGTCCTTTTCATAGGTCACATAGGGCGACGCCGTATCGAAATCGTGCGGCGTGATATTGTCCGCCTCATAGATGCCGTGCGCACCGGACCTGTGCCGCTCGCTCATCAGGTCGTGTGTCAGTTCGGTCTGCCCGTACACGGTCACGCGCTTGCCGGTCAGCTTATGCAGGTCGATGCGATGGTCGCGCCCGTCGAAGGCCAGCGAAAAGCCGTTATGCGGCAGCCCTTCGCGGTGAAGGCGGTCGGAAGCGCCTGCTTCGTCCATCAGCCGAACGGTGCCTTCCTCCAGCACGCCAGCGCGCACCCGGCCCAGAATATAATTCTCGCTCACGCGATCCAGGATGACATTGTCGATCCCGGCACGGGTCAGAAGTTGTCCCAGAAGCAAGCCCGCAGGCCCTGAGCCGATGATCACGACTTTGGTTCGCATGATTCCCTCCCAATGCGATTGAGCCTTTTATTCTTGGGAGCGATTTCCAACTGGCAATGGACTTTTGCAGCAAAAAATTGCACTAACCGAACATGGAACGGGAGGAATGACGATGCGCAAACGAATCCCTACCTATGAACTCTACGGTGAGGAAACCGACCAAAAGCCTGATTTCTGGCTGCATTGCGAGACGCTCTATTCGCGTTCCAGCCTGCACAATTTTGAGATATCGCTGCATCGCCACGATAATTTCTTCCAGTTTCTTTATGTGGAAAGCGGCACCGGAAATGTAAATTTCGACGGAGTTCTTCACTCGTTTCGCACACCCTGCGCCATTATCGTGCCGCCGAATTTCAACCATGGATTTGCATTCTCGCGCAATATTGTCGGCCATATCGTGACCGTCCTGCAACCGCAGATGCCGTTTCTGGAGAGTGGTTTTGGCACTTCAACCGCAGACTGGATGATGCGTCCAAAGCTTGTGCAGATGGAGGGAGCCGACGAAGCCGATCTGGCGTTTTTGGCACTCACCATGCGGCACATACAAAGCGAGTATCAATCCAGAAAAATGCATAAAAACAGTATGCTGGAATCGCTTCTTAAATCATCGCTTGTGCAGATTATACGCCATGCACTTGCCTTGCAGCCCGAGCACGACACGTGGCAAAGCTATCGTGAGCCGCGGATCGAACGCCTTCTGGAACTGATCGACCGACATTTTCGCGAGCACAGGCCGGTGTCATTTTATGCCGGCCAGCTTGGTCTTTCCGCCACGCATCTCAATCGGCTCACACGCCGGGTTGCCGGTGCGCCTGTGCAACATATGATTGCGCGCAAACTCATCGATATGGCCAGGCGCGATCTGGTGGCCATGCCGTCATCGGTGCAACATGTCGCTTACAGCCTGGGCTTCAGCGATCCTGCTTATTTCTCTCGCTTTTTCCAGAAAATGACAGGTGAGACGCCGCGCGCATTCCGCCTGCGAGAAAGAGAACGGCTCTCCGCTTCCATGCCGGTTACTGCCCAATGACTTGGACTATTCAAACAGGCGCTGCCGCAACATGCTGCGCAATTCCGATTGAATTTTCAGCATTTCCGGCAATATGCGCCCGACCAGATCGCTGACTTCGACATGGGCGACGGGCGCGCCAATATTGAGCGCCGCAACGACCGCGCCGCGGTGATTGAAAACGGGAACCGCAATCGAGCGCAGGCCCAGTTCAAGCTCCTGATCATTGACCGCGAAGCCCTGCGCGCGAATGCGGCGCAGTTCCTCCATCAGTTTTTCCGGGTCTTTCTGGGTGAAAGGCGTGCGGGCCCGCAGTTCGGTTTGTTCCAGGATGGTGCGTGCTTCGCTTTCGTCCAGCCAAGCCAGCAGAACGCGGCCCATCGATGCGCAATAGGCGGGCAGACGGCTTCCTGCCATGAGATTGATCGAGATGACGCGCATTTGCGAAGCACGCGCGATATAAACAATCTCCGCCCCGTCGAGCACGGAAGCGGAGGCGCTTTCTCCCACGCTTTGCGAAAGGCGGTCGAGGTGCGGCTGGATGATTGTCGGCAGCGGCGTGCCGGAAAGATAAGCATGGCCGAGCCGCAGAATGCGCGGCAGCAGCATGAAGAATTTGCCATCATATTCGGCATAGCCAAGCTCTGCGAGGGTCAGAAGGCAGCGCCGCGCGGTAGCACGGTCAAGCCCTGTGATTTTTGAGACATCGGCAATCGACAGGCGCGGCCTGTCTTCTCCGAAAGCCTCTATGACCCGCAATCCCTTGGCAAAGCCTCCGACAAAATCTGTTTCTCGCATTCATCCTCCTCATATTTCGGTCAGTTTGTGCGATAATTGAACAAATGTCAAATAGCGCACAAACTGATTGACCCGGTTAAGTCGCGATGGATAAATCGGGGCGGATCAAGGCCCCCGGCACGGACAAAAGCATGGCGCGGCCTGTGGGCTTTCTCTCGCCGCGGCGAAGTGGAGGAGATGTTTATGGACAAGACGATAGGAAGCGCAGCGGAGGCGGTTGCGGAAATCGGCGATGGCGCGACCGTCATGATCGGCGGATTTGGTGGCTCCGGTGCGCCGATCGAGCTCATTCATGCGCTGATTGACAAAGGGTCGAAAGGACTCACCGTTATCAACAACAATGCGGGTAACGGGCGCATAGGCATTGCCGCCATGATCGATGCGGGCATGGTCAGGAAGATGATTTGTTCATTTCCACGCTCGTCTGATCCGCGTGCTTTCACGGATAGATATCTGGCGGGTGAAATTGAACTGGAGCTCGTGCCGCAGGGCACGCTTGCCGAGCGCATGCGCGCGGGCGGGGCGGGCATTCCGGCTTTCTATACACCGACCCGCCTATGGCACTGAGCTTGCGGATGGCAAGGTCATCGCCGAGTTCGATGGGCGCCCTTATGTGCAGGAACGCTGGCTGAAGGCTGATTTTGCGCTTGTCAAAGCGCATCTGGGCGATAGCCACGGCAATCTCACCTATCGGATGGCTGCACGCAATTTCAATCCGCTGATGTGCATGGCGGCTGCAAAAACCATCGTGCAGGTTTCCCGCATCGTGCCGCTTGGCGGCATAGAGCCGGAAAATGTCATCACCCCCGGCATTTTCGTGGACCGTGTGGTGGAAATCGCCAACCCGCAGCAGGAAGAAGAGCTTATTCGGGCAGGAGTGGCCTACATATGACCATCGATACGCTTGAAGACATCAAGCTTTCCAATGCCCAGATTGCCTGGCGCGCGGCGCAGGATATTGCCGACGGCGCCTATGTGAACCTTGGGATCGGTTTTCCCGAAATGGTTGCCCGCTATCAGCCGGAAGGCCGCGAGGCGATCTTCCACACCGAAAACGGCATTCTTGATTTTGGCGAAGCGCCGCCGCCGGGTGAGGAAGACTGGGATCTGATCAATGCGGGCAAGAAAGCTGTGACGCTGAAGCCGGGAGCGGCCTTCTTCCACCATGCAGACAGTTTTTCCATGGTGCGCGGCGGCCATCTCGATGTGGCGATCCTCGGCGCCTATCAGGTTGCGCAAAATGGCGATCTTGCCAATTGGCGCGTGGGCGCAAAGGGCGTTCCGGCGGTTGGCGGCGCGATGGATCTCGTTCATGGCGCAAAACAGGTGGTCGTCATCACCGAACATGTCACCAAAAAGGGGGAACCCAAGCTGGTGGAACAATGCACTTTCCCGTTGACGGGTGTGAAGTGCATTACGCGCATTTATACGAGCCACGCGGTCGTGGATGTTTCCGAAGGCCGTTTTGTGCTGCGTGAAAAGCTTGCCGCGATGACGCTGGAAGAGCTTCAGGCTATGACCGGCGCCAAGCTGCATATTGAAGGCCCCGTGGCCGATCTTGTCGTTCCTGAATTGTGAGAAGCATTATGACTGAAGCCTATATCTGCGACTATATCCGCACGCCGATCGGCCGTTACGGTGGCGCGCTTTCCTCCGTTCGCGCGGATGATCTGGGTGCGGTGCCGCTAAAGGCGCTGATGGAGCGCAATGGCTCGGTCGATTGGGAAGCGGTGGATGACGTGATCTTCGGTTCCGCCAATCAGGCAGGCGAAGACAATCGCAATGTGGCACGCATGTCGCTGCTGCTGGCAGGCTTGCCGGTTGGCGTATCCGGCACCACGATCAACCGCCTCTGCGGTTCGGGCATGGATGCCGTCATCACTGCTGCCCGCGCCATAAGGGGCTATGGTTCAATTTCGGCCATGCGCATCACGGATTGACGCTGGGGCCCGCAAGCGGGCGGCTTTTGGCGGAAATGATGACGGGCGCAGAACCCTTTACCGACCCCACGCCCTATTCGGCGGAACGTTTTTCCTGAACCTCATCGGGCATATCTTTCAGGCGTGAGAGGGACTGTTCCAAAAATCCCGCTTGGCATCCACGATTGCTGCATCGCCCGCCACATTGCACGCAATGATGGCGCACGTCGTTGCAACCTTGAGTTTTTCACCTGCCTGTTCCGGGCTGTCGGCCGCATTTTATCATGCGCATATGGCAAGTCCTAAGCTTTTTCCGGGGATCCTTCGCAATGAGGGAATCTGGAAAACTTGCGTAAAATACACGCATAAGTTGCCAATCTTATCTATTTGTGTAATCTTTCTGTGGGGCGAGTCCGGTTTGTGCCGCTACACACTTATATAAATCTGCGGGGCTGAGATAGCCTTGGCGCAAGTTGGGCTCATTGCATCCAAGATTCATTTTAGCTCTTATCGGATCGAGGATATTAATGAGTTTAATTGCGGAAAATCAGACTGTTATGGGCATTAGATCACTAGGGGAAAGAGGTCTCGGCACGGTTACGGGCCATCGTGGCGTCAGGCACGTAAAAGGACCATTTCAGTACGGAGTGACTGGAGATAATGTGGATATCTCCGCGCAGGAGTGCGCTTTTGCGATCATTTTGCTGGATGCTGTTCGCAATCTCAAGTGGAACGCAGGCCGCGGGGAAGACGTCATAGCGAGCTATCCAGCGGGTAACGCGTTTGTTATCCCGCCGCACGAAACGATCCAGTTTTCATGGCCACTGCCGGTTGAATATATATATTTTCCCGTTTCCAATCGGAACAAGGCTTCCCATGCCAGCGAAGAGGGTGCCACGGGAGCTGACGCGATTCCGTCAAAAATCATCAGATTTTCAAGCAAACAATGCCTCCAGGTCAGCCAGATCCTCTGGGAGGAATTGCAGAGTGAGAATTCCGAAGACCATTTTTTACAGGCACTGCATTTGGTCCTGACGAATGTAGTGATACGCAATGCAGTCATGGCTTACGATACTGGCGGTGTGCAGCCGGGGCTGAGCCCTTATGCCTGCCGGCAGATTGAAGCCTATCTTCAAGAAAATTTCAGGGGGCCGGTATCCGTGCCGGATATGGCGGCGATGCTGGGGATATCGGCGGGGCATTTTGCAACCTGTTTTCGCGAAAGTTTTGGCCAGACGCCGCACCGCTACCTTTTGAAATTACGGCTGGACGAGGCCGAGCGGTGTTTGCGTGAAACTGATATGCCTATCAGCGAAATTGCAGCTCGCCTGAACTTTTCGAGCCAAAGCCACCTGACGACCGCGCTTCGCAAATATCGGCGCTTGACGCCGGGTAAGATTCGGCAGGCTGGCGCTTCTAAAAGCCGATATTGACCGATCGTTATCGACTGAAGCGAAGGTGGCGCCGATATATTGGGCTTGGCTACGGCTTCTGGTGAATTGGCTGACAGGTTACGATAATGAACGCCGATGACTATTCGCCCTGAGAGGCGGAGCCACGTTTCAGCCATTTGCGCCAGATGTGCACTTCGCTTCTGCGGCGCAAACGGCGGACGCGGTGGGAATCGTGCGAGAGCACGATCAGTCCGAGCGGCAGCATCCAGAAGCCGAGAATCGGGAGGAAGCCCAGAGCACCGCCAACCATGAGTGTGCCGCCGAGTGTGCGGCGCATCATGACAGATTGCGGCATAGGGATTCGCCTTCCGAGAATCACAATGGCGCGTTTACGGGGAAAATCGGTATATTCTTCGGTCACTCAGGTTCTCGCAGGGTCGAATTTTCACATTTCACAAGCTGAGACGTCCCAGAGAATATAGGGTTTCTTATGTCGAATGCAAAAAGTTGGAAAAATTCTGATTTAGCCCTTTGCAAATGTGAATCCCTTTTGCTATACGCCACATCGCTGACGCAACGAGCACCTGTTCCCCGGTAGCTCAGCGGTAGAGCAACCGGCTGTTAACCGGTTGGTCGCTGGTTCGAATCCGGCCCGGGGAGCCACTCTATTTTTGAAACCTGATTCAAAAATTAAAGCTCAATCAAAACAATCCTATATATCAACTTTCTAAAGTTATTTCTTCTGTCGGCAGAAAATACCTTCCCGCCGAACCGTAATTTATTTCGTCACTACAGCCTAAACTGTTGAACAAGCGGAAACTGCAGCACTCCTGCGTTTTGGTGTTCGGCGGGGAAGCTCGCCCGCAGGCCGCTCAGGATAGGGTTTCAGGTTTTTGGGCGGTTGCCAGGAATTGATTTTCGGCAGCGGTTTTGCAACGCCTTGCTGATGGAGATAGAGGCCTGCGGTCAGGTAGGCGTCTTCCAGCGCGCCGTGTCGGTGCCCCGTGCGCGCAAGGCCAATCTTTGCGAGGCAATGGTCAAGTTTGGTAGAATCGCCTCTCCAAAGCCGTCTGGCGCCGTCCATGGTGCAGTAAACCGGCTGGTCGAGCATATCGACCTCTGCCTTGCGAAACTCACGCTGGATATAATGCATGTCGAATTGGGCATTATGGGCGACCACTTCGTCGGCCCATGAAAACCATTTTCTGATTGGCGCGGCAAGCTCGTGGAAGAGATCCTGATAGCGTGTCATCCAGTTGTCGAAACCGTGGACAGCCTCAGCTTGCGGCGAGCTATCCTTGCGCGGATCGAAAATCAGATAAAGTGATTGCGTCAGTAATTCGCCGCCTTCGATCTTCACGGCGCCAAGCGTAATGATCCTGTCGTAAGGCAAAATTCCTGTCGTTTCGGTATCAAAGACAATGACGCGTTTTTTGCGCGTATGGATTGATGGGTTGTAAATGTCTGTCATGCTCTGCCCCGTGCCTGCGAGGCACAAAACCATTATTTTACAAGCGAAATGAAAAAGCGTCGCCAAGACCACAAGAGGGCAAAGGCAAGGACGTCAGGCTGTGGGGGAATCGTTCTTTACGGGTTGCGAGGCCGTTTCGCCGACCCATTGCTGCGCCGCATCCCAGCTTGCAAAAGCTTTTCGTTCCCCGTGCAAGGTGTAGGCCACCCAGCGTTCCTGCGGCGGGTTGCCCTCTTCAGTCATCACCGTGCCAATGCGCGCTCCATACTGGTCATGAATGGGGTGGATCATCTTTGAAGCTCCCAAATTTCGCCGGTTCAAATCGAAGAGGCCGCCCCCGCGCCTTTCGTCGTCAACGATGAAACCATAGAAGATGCCGCTCGACAAGCGACACCCACGAAAGGGTGATGATTATCAATGCCTGTCATTATTACGGATTAAACTTGGAAGAAATTACTGTGAGATATAACGACAAAGACCAGAAAGAGAATTTCCAGCAAGATGGCAGCCGCAAAAATGCCATAGCGCACTAGCCTTGCCGTGCGTTGCTGCATCTGAAGCTCAAATATTTCAGCTTCGTTTGAAGCTTCCACTTCCACGTTAAAGCGCTCTGTTTGCGGCAGCATTTTTATCCCCCCGAACTGGGGAGTTTACGGCAGCGCCGATCCGTTTGCATTAACATAGATTAATTTAGATGACGTTTCGTAAGGCAAGGCTTTAACGGCGCATCGAAGGGTGACGTGGTTCTTCCTACCTTGAAACGATGAAGCTTACAGCATGTCGTTATAAGGTTCCTTGATACCGCCCACGAGCCGGGCGAGTTCCGAGAAAGTCCAGGGCCTTTCAGCGCCCGTATCGTTTGCGATTTGCAAAACCCGGATTGGGAAACAGATCGCATCGCGGTTGGAAGGCTTGAGATCTTCGATGAAGCGATTGTCGCCGCGCGCAGTTGCTTCTGCTTTGCGCAGCGCCTCGTCAATTTCAAGCTGGGAAAGAATACCCTTTTCGACAAGCGCATGGTTGATTGCGGCTATCGCCAGGCAAAGCCCCTCAAGCTGCAAATTGGCAACGTTCATGTTGGCCTCCTCCATTTCTGCTGGTCTATTAACGCGGCAAGACGCACTTTGATCCATGGGCGTGGCTATGTTGCATAGCGCGCGTCAAAATTGCCTTCCATGATCGACGCGTGTTGAACGAGATATACAGAGCCCCATCATTGACGCGCATTAATTGTATTCCGCCCGCCGAACTTACAGGTCCGCACCTGGTTGCCGAATATCGTGAGTTGCCGCGCGTCTTTGCACTGGTGCGGGCGGCGATCCAGCGGGGCGAGGCGCCGCAGGATTCGCGCAACCCGCAGCAATATACGCTTGGAGCCGGGCATGTCCGATTCTTTTATGCCCGACTTGGCTATCTGGCAAAGCGGCAGGCAGCTCTGATCGCGGAAATGCAGGCGAGGGGCTACGCGCCACAGTTCACAAATATCGAGGAATTGCTGATCGGCATCCCGCTCGAATGGCGCGCTGACTGGGAACCAACGGCCGAAGCAATAGCCATCAACCGGGCACGAATTGCCGAGCGCCTGCGCAGATGAAGTTATTGCTGCGCGAAATCTTACTATTTCAGCCGCTGTTTCGAGAATACGATTCCTTGCCGTAGATGACGTTTTATTTCAAGCTGCTTAGGCAGGTTCATCTTTGAGCGGTTTCATTAGGCTGTAGTGACGAATTTTATTGCAGGTGATTTTCCAACCAGATCAGTCCGTGCCGCCATCGCGTGTCGTGGAGCAACGCTCTACAAAAAAGCCCCTGCGCAATAGCGCAGGGGCAGGTGGTTCTCGTTAATGAATGGAAGCGATGAAGAGGAGGTGCTTCCACGGAGAAGATTGTCAAAATTCACATGTTAAAAAATTCACGAGTCAAAAATGGATGGGCAAAAAGTACTAGTCGTATCAAATGTGGATAGTTAACCTTTTTTACAATTGCGAAGCAATTGCAATAAATGGGGAGGTGGCCGCTACGCGACCGCTTAGTTCATGCCTGATAGGCAGAATCCCGTCCTTGCCATAGGGCGGTCACGTTAGGCCGATCATACGGGCTGGAGTTCTGCCGTACGGAGAACAGCGTTTGCTGCTCGGCTGTTAGCTTAATTTGCTCTGCTCTGCGAGTGGCTGACGAAAACGGCACAAGCATCTTTTCCCGATTGCGGTAGCCGGATTTGCGTAAATCGCTTCAACCCGCTGCTTGGCCCGCATTCTCGGCCCAACAGACGACATCCCGCTATTTGTGCTTCACAGTGGAGACCGTTGGTCAGCCGCCTTATGACCATTATGAAAGCTTTAGTTGGCCGGATTGACCGTTCACACTCGCTATGAATAGGCCCTGTCACTGGGAGGGATTCTACGGACCAGTAAATATAAAGGCAGCTACATTATGTTGGTTGCAGTAACAATTGGTAGGCGTTAATCCGTCAGGGGTTTCCTCTCCTAAAGGATGGCTGGTTTGCAATTACCATCGGGTAATGTTTGGAGGCGCACGGTAATTGTAGCCGTGATAGCAACGATCATATCGATATCGTTGTCGACCGGGATTCGTTTCGCGCTTGGAGTGAAATCTGACACGGTTACGATCTTGGTCAGGTTGCTGTTGCCGTTTCTGATTGCAATGCCGTTGGGGGTTTTCTGGTTTTCACGATTAGAAGAGCTGGAGCGGTCTTATCGGACCGCGGTCAAAAGAGCCAATGAGCTGGCGCGGGTGGCGAGTGTCGATCCGCTAACGGGCCTGCTTAACCGTCGGAGCTTCATCCAGCAGTTTAATGCTGCAAATAAGGCGGGTGTTCGTGGTTGGTTTTTAATCGTAGACGTTGATTATCTGAAGCAGATCAATGACCAATATGGCCATCCAGCCGGCGACGATGCGATAATCGCGGTAGCTCAAGCATTGGAAGATAGTTTATCCAGCGACAGCCTGATTGCTCGCATCGGTGGTGACGAATTCTGTGCATTCGTACCGAAGGGAGCGATCAACGACGTTGATAGCGTTCTTTCGGACATCAGTTTGAGAGCAGATGGGCTGCTGCGGGAGAAAAGGCCCAATGTCGGAAGTTCTTTGACTGTTTCAGTCGGCCGCATCTCCTGTAAGACAGGGCAGATATTCGAGGAAGTCCTGTCAATCGCGGATGAACAACTCTATCGAAAGAAAAGTCAAAGGCAGTAATGATATTTAGAGCGAGGCTCCCGAAAGTGGGAACCGTCTCTGCGAGGAAATCAGTTCACCGGGATGATTTCTGATCCCGTTTCGATGCGTTGGAAAATGCTCTAAATGATGCGAATTTCGGATTCGCCATACTAGGCTGTTCGCCCGACTTTTTTGTAACCCGTTGTAACTTATGGGAATCAATTTGAACGCATGATGCGTCACGGCATGTCATGCCGGTTTTGACGCCAGCTTGATATACTATTGATTTCAAATGATAAAAGTTTGGAGGCCTCGCCCGGAATCGAACCGGGGTGCAAGGATTTGCAGTCCTCTGCGTAACCACTCCGCCACGAGGCCTTCCTGAGAGAGAAGCAAATCAGTCGGTTGCTCTCTTGGCTGTTCCAATATTGATAGAGGCCCGTTTCGTCAAGCCGTTACCGGCGATTGTGCAAAATTTCTCCCGTGCTTTTATCGCAGGCGTCGAAAGAAACGCCGCATCCAAGCGAATGCGGCGTTTCAAGCGGTTACGAGAGAAAGGTGGCAGGCTTAATCGATCTTGCCGATTGAAAAGAACTGCGTTTCGCCGCTGCTTCCATCCACACCGTCATTATCCGTCACGGCATAGGCATTGCCGGTCCGGGTGATGGCGAAGCCTTCCAGCTTGTCCGGGACGAAGCCGTTCAGTTTCTTCAGGTCGGGAATGAAATCGTGCACCAGCGTTTTCTTCACCACCGGCAGTTTCGCACCGATTGCGACAGGCTTCAGGCCATCAAGCGCAACCTTATAGAGCCGTTTGTTGACGGCTTCAGTGCCGATCAGATTATCGCGCTCGATGATATAGAGATTGCCATCATGGGCGGTGATTTCCGAAAGGCCGACCCAGCCTTTCTCCTTGGCGTCCAGCGGATAGGCGACGGCCTTCCAGCTTTCATCCTTCGGGCTATAGGCAAGCAGTTTTACCTGCCCCTTATCGTCATCGGCCCATTCCCGCTGCACAGTCATCCAGAGCACAGCATCGTCGCCTTCGCCGAGCCGCGTGATGCCTTCCAGGCCAAAACGCGTCTGCTGTTTCAGGAGGTCGGCGGGTAAAGCGACTTCCTTCCTGATAACGCCCTTTTCATCGACGTTAAGAATGGCGTGGGGCACAAGCTTTGCCTGATTTCCCTCATTGGCAAGCCAGAACCCGCCTTCGCCATCGGTGGTTATGCCTTCAAGATCAAGCTTTTGCGCGGCATCCTTGCCACGCTTTACCAGCAGTGCAGCGGTGATCTTTGCAGGCTTGGTGTTGGCGTCGATGGTGTAGATGGTTGGCGCCGCGTAATAGGCGGAGTCCGACACAGCATAAAAAATGCCGTCTTTCTGGGGATCGGCAACGAGGCCGGAAAGTGCGCCCCAGCCAATCGGCGTACCGTCTTCGGCAAGATTGGAAACGATCTGCGGATAGGCTGCGGGTTTGTCCTGCAATTCATAGATCATCACATGCGAACGTGCGCCGCCATCTTTCACGAGGTCCGTTTCATTGGCAGTGACGAAGAGCTTGCGGGAAGGGATGGCAAGCAAGCCTTCAGGCCCTATGCCGGAGGGCAGCAATTGCAGGAATTCCGGCTCCTTGCCGGTATCCTTATAGACGCCGACGACCGAACCGCGTTCGCTGGCGGCGAAAATATAATGGGTATCGCCAAAGATTGCGGCTTCGGCGCCTTCAATTTCCACGCCCTTCTTGTTGCGCTTTTCCGGGTAGTGGCCGGCACGGGCAATCCTGTGCTCCAGCGTGTTACCGGATTCATGAAGCAGTTTTCCGTCCTTGGAGAAGATGGAAAAGCCGCGTGAGCCGCCCTTGTAATCCCCCTCATTGGCGATGACGATGCGGTCATCGTCCAGCCACTTCACGCTGTCAGGCTCACGGTTGACGCCCTTCATTTCGCCGTTGAATTTAATCTGGCCGTCCTTTTTTGTGTCGATCTTGTCAAGGTCGACCGATCCGGCGGAGAAATGCGAGAGGATCTTGCCGCTTGCCGCATCGACAATGGCAATGTGATTGTTTTCCTGCAATGTGACGGCAATCTCGTTCTTGCCATTGAAAGCGACGAATTCCGGTTCGGGATCTTCCGGGGCAATTTCCGCAATGCCTGTAAGATCGACAGTCTTCATCGCAGCACAATCGGGCTTGCCGTCTTTCAATTCGATGATTTTCAAGTTGCCACCGGGCATTTGCGGCAATTCGCCATTGTTGAACTCTTCGTCGCGCTCATTTTCGATGGCAACGGCAAGAAATTTGCGGTCGGGAGAGGTGGCGACCGAATCGGGCTGGCCGCCAAGGTCGCAGCTCTGCTCCACCTTCCGGGAAGCAATATCAATTACATCGAGGCGTCCCGACGGGTTCTTATAGCTCTCCGACGTGTTCACGCCCGCAAATACGCGCGGCCCCGCAACAACCACGGAAGTGGGTTCACCTTCCACTTTCAACAGCCCGCCAGCCTTCGGCGCAGCCGGGCCGGTAATGTCGATAAAGCCGATCGCGCCATAGGGGCTGTCGGAATAGATGAGCGTCTTGCCGTCTTCGGAAACCGTAATGATTTCAGAGGATGTCGGCTTCGAGCTGTCAGCGCCCTCAGGCAGATTTTCTGCAACGGCGAAGGAAGCGATGCGGTTGAAGACCGGTTCGGCAGAGGCGGAAAATGCGACAGAAGCGGAAAGTGCCGTCAGCAGAGCGAAGGTGAGCGAACGTTTGGACATGAAACCCCTCGGATTGGAATAATAGGATAGGGGGGAGCTTTGACGGGCTTCGATTACACAGGAATGACGGTTTCACGAAGAAACGATGACAGTAGCCATGTGAGATGAAATCATCATGAAATAAAAAGTAATATTAATCAATATATTGTATGAATTACTTTAAAAATTTATCAAGGTTCATTATCGCGGTCGGTTGGTGTTTGTGTTCGCGCCAGATTGCCCTTGGAAAAAGTGTAGCCGGTTTCAACTGCATTGAGGCCGAATTTGTTGCGCAGCCGGTCGATGGCGCTTTCCGCGACAGCGCGCTTGGTGGCCTGAATATCAACGAGGTCAGGTGGATCGGCCCGGTCGCTTGGCGAAAGATCGCTGACGCCAATGCCAAGCAAGCGGAAGCGGGTTCCGTCCATTTCCTTTTCGAGAAGTTGGAGGCCGGTGCGGAAAATCCGGTCGGCAAGCTGCGTTGGGTCGCCAAGCTGGCGGTTGCGTGTGCGCAGTTTGAAATCCTGCGTCTTGAGCTTCAGCACAATGGTTCGCCCGGCAATTTCACCTGCTTTCAGGCGGCGGGAAACTTTTTCGGAGAGGGCGCGCAATACGGGAACCAGATCACCTGCCGCCGAAAGATCGGTGTTGAAGGTGGTTTCCGCCGAAACGCTTTTCATGTCGTGGTCCGGCTCCACCTTGCGGCTGTCCTGCCCGCGTGACAGGCGATAGAGCCGCTGGCCCATGGTGCCATATGCCTTCATCAGCGCGCCTTCTTCCATTGTCTGCAATTGTCCGATGGTGCGGATGCCGTCGCTCTCCAGCTTGGCGGCAAAGGCCTTGCCGACGCCCCAGATCATGCCGACTGGCTTGTCGCGCAGAAAATCGAGCGCCTCCGCTTCACCGATGACGGAAAAACCACGCGGTTTTTCAAGGTCGGACGCAACCTTTGCCAGATATTTGCAATAGGAAAGCCCGATCGAAGCCGTAATGCCGATTTCATTCTCGACACGTTTGGAAAAGCGCGCCAGAACCACGGCCGGTGGAGCCTTGTGCAGCCGTTCCGTGCCGCTCAGATCGAGAAAGGCTTCATCGATGGAAATCGGCTCCACGAGCGGGGTCAGATCGCGCATCATCTGGCGCACTTCACGGCCCACCCGTGCATATTTCTCCATGTTCGGCTTGATAACCACGGCATCGGGGCAGGCTTCCAGCGCCTTGAACATGGGCATGGCGGAGCGCACGCCATGAATGCGCGCCAGATAACAGGCGGTGGAGACGACGCCGCGTTTTCCACCGCCAACAATCAGCGGCTTGTCGCGCAGATCGGGATTGTCACGCTTTTCCACCGAGGCATAGAAGGCGTCGCAATCCACATGGGCGAGCGAGAGCCGGTAAAGCTCCTTGTGGCGGATCAGCCGGGGACTGCCGCAAGCATGGCACCGCCGCGATGTCTGCGTCTTTTGCAGCGACAGGCAGTCGCGGCACAGGCCCTGTTCGGGATGGTTTACGATAGGGCTTTCGGCCATGATCAACGCGACGGTTCAATGAACATAAAAGGAACATCTCCTTATAGCATCATTTGCGGCATAAACCATCGGCTATAGCGGCCCTGTCAGTGCTGCCCTTGACATTGGCGGCGATATCACCAAGGTTAGTGGTATGAACAACCGTTTTGCTTCCATACTCCATCGGGTTCAACCGATCACGGGATAGCTACCCTCGAGCCTTGCCCAGCGCAGGAGGGCTCCGGGAGACGGTACGCCGCTTGTCTTCAAGCGGATTTCGAGAACAGCGCTTCACCACAAATCAAAAATCAGGTGCTTCGGTCTGTTTGGGCGTGGCGCCGATAGAGCGGCTTCGTTTGAACAACATTGCCAATCCGCTCTAACCTTTTGTTTTATCGCATTATCCGACGCAAAACCGTTTCAGATTTTTGCTGGAAATGCTCTATCTTTCAACAGCAGTGAGCTATCGCTATGAACGGAAAGAATCGCAAGAAACCCAATATCGTCGTCAGCGAAGTCGATTATGAACGCCTGATGGGGTTGGCCAGCAATGCCTCTGAACGATTCGAGGAGATTGCCGAGGAGCTGATGGCCGAACTCGACCGCGCCAAGGTCGTTACGGCAAAACGCATTCCTGAAAACGTCGTGCAGATGGCTCGACCGTCGAATTTCGCGCCAATGACGGGCATGAGCGCCGCGTTACGCTCGTCTATCCAGGCGAGGCGGATATTGCCAAAAACCGCATTTCCATCCTCACGCCGATTGGCACGGCGCTGATCGGCCTTGCGCCGGGCCAGTCCATTTCGTGGACGGCGCGTGATGGCAAGCAGCACGAACTGAATGTTCTGAAGGTGATGCGCACAGACGAGGCTGCGGAGGAGGTGCGCGCCGAAGCGGGCAATGTCGTGGCTTTCGCAGGGCGAGATGCAGTTGGCGTCGCATCAGAGGATGACAATGATCCGGGCCCGAGCGCGGCCTGATCCACTTCATCGCCAAACCCGGTAGCAATGCCGGGTTTGGCGTTCTGGAAATGCTTTAAAGATGCTGGTTGAAGCCGCCAGGCAAAAGCGCAACCGCTTTTTCAAACAGGGCGGGGTCATGGCCCGTCTCCTCGCAGAAGCGGATAAGCGTCGGTTCATGTCCCAGGAAAAATTGTAGCACGCCAGCCAGAAAACCGGGCTCCCGTGCCGCCTGCCGGATAGAGGAAGCCTCGATGCCGGTCAGCGCCAGAAAGCGCGGCAGCAGGTCCTTGTCCTGCGCGAGCCAGGCCAGTGCTTCAATGGCAAGCCCTTGTGCGTCGGCTTCGCTCATGAGCTTTTTCATGTACTTTCTCTCTCTTCGCTTGGTGCCGTGGCGGGTGGTAACTGCCAACAGTCCGGAAGTAACGGAATAATTTGCCATTCGTCAATGAAATGGAGTTAAATTGCTCCAGGGCTGGATCAGGAGACTCTCTGGCGCAAAGCAAACGAGGTCGACAGCCGGATAAGGGCCAGGGATTTTTCGATGACGAAAAGCGTAATGATCGTGGAGGACAACGAATTGAACATGAAGTTGTTTCGCGATCTTATCGAAGCGAGCGGATATGAGACCATCCGCACCAGAAGCGGCCTTGAGGCGCTGGACCTCGCCCGCGAGCATCATCCCGATTTGATCCTGATGGATATACAATTGCCGGAAGTTTCCGGTCTGGAGGTCACAAAATGGCTGAAAGACGATGAGGAATTGCGGCATATTCCCGTCATCGCGGTCACGGCATTTGCCATGAAGGGCGATGAGGAGCGCATAAGGCAGGGTGGCTGCGAGGCCTATATCTCGAAGCCGATCTCGGTGCCTCGCTTTATTGAAACCATAAAGTCCTATCTGGGCGATGCCTAGCGCGGTTTTTGTTTTAACAGAATCGCCGGAACGCTCTAACTATTTGTTTTGTCGCATTATCCGACGCAAAACCGCTTCGCATTTTTGCTGGAAATGCTCTAAAACTTTCAAGGATGCGCAATGACAGCAAGGATTCTCGTCGTCGATGATGTGGACTCCAATGTAAAGCTTCTCGAAGCGCGCCTTCTCAGCGAATATTACGAAGTCGTTCCCGCCTATAGCGGCGCCGAGGCGATTGAAATCTGTCTTGATGGGCAGATCGACATTGTTCTTCTGGATGTATTGATGCCGGGGCTTGATGGTTTCGAGGTTTGCCGACGCCTGAAAGCCAATCCGCGTACGGCAAATATTCCAGTCATTATGATTACGTGCCTCACCAGCCCGGAAGACAAGGTGCGCGGGCTTGAGGCGGGGGCGGAAGATTTTCTCTCAAAGCCTGTCAACGATCTTGAACTCCTGTCACGGCTGAAAAGCCTTACCCGGCTCAAGATGATGTCGGACGAGCTGTTCCAGCGCGCCGGCCGGATTGCGGATGCCGAAGTGGATGCCCTCCTTGCGCGCAAGATGGCGGGTAAAGACGGCAATAAAGATGAGATCGCCCGCATTCTTGTGGTGGATGAGGATGAACTGGCGGCCGCGCGCCTTCGCCATATTCTGGATGAGAATTATCGGGTCGATGTGGCGAGTGACGCCGAAACCGCACTGATCCGCGCTATTGAAACAGATTACGACACGATCATCGTTTCGGCCTCCTTCACCTATTATGATCCGCTGAAACTATGCACGCAATTGCGCACAATCCAGCGCACGCGGCTCATACCGATCATCCTGATGGTGTGGGAAGACGAGGGCGCACTGGTGGTGCGCGCACTGGAACTGGGCGTGAACGACTATCTGATGCGCCCATTGGAGAAGATAGAACTGTTTGCGCGGCTGCGCACACAGATCAAGCGCAAATGCTATAATGATATTCTGCGCCAGAGCATGGAGCGCACTATTACCCAATCGGTGACGGACGGCCTCACGGGGCTGCATAACCGCCGCTACATCGACATGCACATGCCGCTGCTGCTCACACGCGCAATCGAGCGCAAGCAGCCCCTCTCGATCATCATGATCGATCTTGATCACTTCAAGCAGGTCAACGAACAATATGGCCATGGCGCGGGCGATCATGTGTTGCGGGAATTTTCGGGCCGTTTGCGCAGGAATATTCGCGGCATGGATCTTATCAGCCGCTACGGTGGTGAGGAATTTGTCGTCGTGCTGCCGGACACGGACAGGCAGGCTGCCTTCAATGTGGCTGAGCGCGTGCGGGGTATCGTAGCCGAAGCTCCCTTTGTGCTCGATGACGGAAAGCGCAGGGCCAGCCTGACGGTCAGCGTGGGCGTTGCAGCACTTCGGCCCGCAGGCGACAGCCTTGAGGCGCTTTTCACCCGCGCGACCGACGCGCTCATTCAGGCGAAGCAGAGCGGACGAAATCGCATTGTTTTATCCGCGGCCTGATTGCGCAAATGCGAAGGCGCGATTCCAGGTTGGAAAAATAAAAAGCCGCCTCGCAAGAGACGGCTTTTTGAATTCAATCGTCTGTCGATGACGACCGGAAAACGAATTACTTGATCTTCGTTTCCTTGAACTCGACGTGCTTGCGCGCAATCGGGTCGTATTTGGTCTTTGTCATCTTTTCCGTCATCGTGCGGCTGTTCTTCTTGGTAACGTAGAAGAAGCCGGTGTCAGCGGTCGACAAAAGCTTGATCTTGATTGTCGTAGCCTTGGCCATATCGATATACCTGCTCTAAGTGCCTGCCGGGCATGATCTTCCCGAAAACCGGTTCCCACTTTCCGGGATCATGCACGATTGATAGAAACCGCCAACGATTCCGGCAATTCATCCGGCAGCGGAAATTCGGCGCGACACTACGGATTAGAGGCAAAAAGTCAAGACTGCTTCTTCCGCAAAAGCAACCTAACCGCAGCAAAGAGCGCATATGCGGCAAAAAATATGCCGAGCGTCATCGGGAAACCCTTCGGCCCCATCGCATCCATGCCGATGCCGACGAGTTGCGGTCCGGCCAACATGCCGATGGCATAGCAGAAAATGAAGGCTGCATTGGCGGAGGCAAGTTCGCGTCCCGTCAGCTCAGACCCCAGATGCGCAAGGCCCACCGTATAAAGCCCGGCCACCACGCCGCCCCACAGGAACAGAATGCCTGCCATGAAATACCAGTGCTGCATGAGGTAGGGCAGCGCCATCATGCCGATGAGGCCAGTCGTGGCGCAGAACAAAAGCAGCTTGCGCCGGTCCGATATACGGTCGCTGACAATGCCAAGTGGAATCTGCATCAGCATATTGCCAAGACCGATCATGGTGAGAAGCAGCGCCGCATCCGCTTCCGAATAGCCGACCCGTGTGCCGAAAACTGGAAACAGCGCAAACCCGCCCGTTTCGACGGCGCCGAACACGAAAACCGCCATGGTTGCTGTCGGCATCGCGAAGATGAAAGGCAGGAAAGGTACATGCTCGCCTTCCTCGAAATCGGGGCTGTCGCGCCAGGCGACCAGCACTGGAATGAGCGCAACCATGATGATGGCGAAGCCGACATAGAAGGGCAGGCCGCCCGTGCTGCCAATCTTCGAGAACAGCCACGGGCCGAGTGCAAAGCCCAGCGAAAGCGAGGTGGAATAAATGCCGAGCACCAGACCGCGCTTTTCCGGCGGTGCGGAGGCGTTGATCCAGTATTCGGACAGAACGAAGAGCACGGTGAGTGCAAAGTGAAGCATCACGCGCAAGGCAAACCATGCCCAGAGCGGTTGCAGGAAGTGAAAGCCCAGAAAAGCGCCGCCGCCGATGAGAAGCATCAGCAGGATGGCCTTCACCACGCCGAGCCGTGCGGCAATGGGAGCGGCAAGCGGGGCCGCAGCAATGGAGGCAAGGCCTGCAACTGCGGTATTTGCGCCAATCAGGCTTGCCGAATAGCCCCGGCTTTCCAGAAGGACGCTCAGGAGCGGAATGCCAAGGCCGATGGCCGCGCCAACCGCGCTGATCGTGGCAATGGCCGCAGCAAGCGAGCGCCAATGCATCTGGCCCCCTGTCGGTCCACCGGCTGGCTCTCGCGGGACAAGATCGGCGGGTTGGATTTCTTTATTCATAGGGTTCAGATCACTTCGCGAACAAAGCGGTCATGCCGCTTGCTGTATTGCACCACCGGCAGGGTGGCAGGCAGATCAAGCTGCGTATCCATCAAAAGCGCGGTGGCTTCGTTCAGGATCGCCTGGGTGATACGGGCGAGATCAAGTTTTTCGATCTGGTCGATCAAAACCCAGTCAAGATCTTCCAGTTCGCCGCTTGGAACAAGTTTCTGGGTCTCCACCTCCGGCAAACTATCGCGAAAGGCGATAAAAAAGCGCGTATCGAAACGGCGGACATTGCCGGGCGGCGTTACCGCCCGTGCGAAATAACGCAAACTGTCCAGTTGAGGCAACATGCCTCGTTCGAGAAATGCACACCAATCTTCATGCTTGGGAGGCACGATATGGGCGGATGCGGGATGCGCTATGCGCAGGCCCGTTTCCTCGAAGGTTTCGCGAATGGCGCAAAGACCGAGCGCGCGGGCGCGCCGCAGCGAGGCGCGTGCACCCATGCCTTTCAGAAGCTTTTGCGTGTCATTTTGGCTAAGCTCGCTTGCCGCGGCAATAGCGCCATCGGCCGGATCGGCGCGGCCACCCGGAAAGACGAATTTGCCTGGCATGAAAGCGAGGCTTGAATGCCACCTGCCCATCAGAATGCGCGGCGTTGCGCCGGATCTGTCAACAAGAAGCAGAGAGGCTGCATCGCGCGGGCGCAGACAGCGCCGGGGCTTTGCTGGTATGGGCTTTGGCTCACTCATGGCGCGGCTCAAGCGGCGTCGCCGTATTCGCTTTCGTTTTCGCCCCCGAAACCGTGCATGTAAAGCGCCCATTGCAATCCGATGACCGAACCTTTGATGGGTTGCAGCAGAAGCAGGGACATGATGAGCGTCATAGGCCCCCAGATCGCCATATGCGCCCACAGCGACAGGTTGGTCGTCGCCTCTACACCCATGAACAGGCCGACGACGATATGACCGACGACGAGAATGGTGAGATAGGCGGGCAGGTCGTCCGCGCGCTGTTCGGTATAGTCTTCACCGCAGGCCATGCATTTATCGACCGGCTTCACGAAGGCACGGAACAATTTGCCTTCATAGCAATGCGGGCATCGGCAGCGGAAGCCACGCCACAGGGCTTCCCCCACCGGGCGCTTGGGCAGGATGGCTTTCGGGTTTTGCCGCCGAAAACCTGTATGTTCTGCTCGGAATTGGCCTCTAGCGTGCTCATCAGTGACCTCTCCTCTTGTGGCGGGGAATACCCGCCGGCTTGCCTTTCCGGCCCCGCATTGCCCGGCTCGCCTTATGATGCGAGCGCGTCGACATGGGCAAGGGGTGCGGTTCGGAAACCATTTCAAAACGAACCGCACCCGCAACGGGGAGTGCTTCCACAAGCCTCACCGTTACCGTATCGCCCAGACGAAAGCCCCTGCCGCTTCGTTCGCCCGCGATTGCGTGGTTTGCTTCGTCATATAGATAATATTCATCGCCCAAAGTTGAAATGGGCACCAGTCCGTCTGCGCCATATGTCGCAAGATTGACGAACAGACCGGCGCGCGTGACGCCGGTAACGCGCCCCTCATATTCGTCGCCGAGATGCGAGGCGAGGAAATGCGCGATCAGCCGATCCACGGTTTCACGCTCAGCCAGCATGGCGCGGCGTTCGGTGGCCGAAATCAGGGCCGAAATCTCTTCAAGCTGCGCTTCTTCCGCGCTCGTCAACCCGTCCGTGCCAAGCCCCAGCGCCTTGATGAGCGCGCGGTGCACGATCAGATCAGCATAACGGCGGATTGGTGAGGTGAAATGCGCATAACGGCGCAGATGCAGGCCAAAATGGCCGATATTGTCGGGGCTGTATTCGGCCTGGCTCTGGGTGCGCAGCACGACCTGATTGACGAGTTCCTGATGGTCTGTGCCATCGACCGCCGCCAGAATGCGATTGAACTGCGCGGGCTGCAGTTGCGCGCCCTTGGCAAGATTGAGATCCAGCGTACGCAGGAACTCACGCAGGGTTTCCTGCTTGGCCAGCGCCGGTTCACCGTGAATGCGGAAAATAAGCGGCTGGTGCCGTCCTTCGAGCGTTTCGGCGGCAGACACATTGGCCTGAATCATGAATTCTTCGATGAGCTTATGCGCATCGAGGCGTTCCGGCACGATGACTTTGTCCACCTTGCCTTCCGGCGTCAGTAGGATTTTCTTTTCCGGCAGATCGAGTTCCAGCGGCTCGCGTGCGTCACGCCCGCGCTTGAGAACCGCATAGGCGTTCCAGAGCGGCTTTAGAACGGTATCAAGAATCGGCCCGGTCTTGTCATCGGGGGCGCCGTCTATGGCGGCTTGCGCCTGGCCATAGGCAACCTTGGCGGCCGAGCGCATCATGATGCGGTGGAACTTGTGTGATTTCTTGCGCCCGTCGGCACTGAAAATCATACGGACCGCCAGCGCCGGCCGGTCTTCCATCTCGCGCAGGGAGCAAAGATCATTGGAGATGCGTTTGGGCAGCATCGGTACAACGCGGTCGGGAAAATAGACGGAATTGCCGCGTTTCTGCGCTTCGCGATCAAGGGCTGAGCCGGGCCGCACATAGGCGGCGACATCGGCGATGGCGACGATGACGACTTGCCCGCCGGGATTTTCCGGGTCCGTATCCGGTTCGGCATAGACCGCATCGTCATGGTCCTTGGCGTCGGCCGGATCGATGGTGATGAGCGGGATTTCGCGCCAGTCTTCGCGGCCTTCCAGCGTGGCAGGGCCTGCGGTTTCAGCCTCGCGCAGCACTTCGTCAGGAAAAACATGCGGGATTTCATGTTCGTGAATGGCGATCATCGACAGCGCCTTTTCACTATCGATGGAGCCAACCACCTGACGGACCTTGCCGCGCGGCAGGCCGTAACGGCGCGCGGAAAGCAGTTCTACTTCCACCAGATCGCCGCTTTCGGCATTTTCCAGCATGGCGGGATCAAGCTGCACTTCGCCCTGTTTGCGATTGACCGGCTCCAGCCGCCATTCGCCATTGCCAAGTTTGCGCACCACGCCCAGAACGGCATTGGCGTGATGTTCCAGCCGCTTCATCACGCGGGCGGAAAAATCCGGCCCTGCGTGATCTTCATTGCGGAAGATTTTCGCCAGAACGCGGTCGCCAACGCCGACGACAGGGCCACTTTCTGACGTCTTGTTAAGCCGGGTTCGCCGCAGCAGGACCACTGGCGGCTTGCCGTGGCTCGCCTCATCCCATTCAGCCGGGCGGGCAAGCAGGCCTCCATCCTCATCCCGGCCCGTAATATCGAGAACCGCAACCGATGGCAGCGAGCCGGGACGCGAAAGCTTGCGCGCGCGCTTTTCGACGAGACCTTCATCGGCAAGCTCACGCAACAGGTCTTTCAGATAGACCCGTGCATCGCCCTTGATGTTGAAAGCCTTGGCGAGTTCCCGCTTGCCCGCGCGATCGGGATTTTCCTCGATATATTTGAGGACCTCTTCCCGTGTCGGCAAAAAGGCTGCGGAATCTTTCGATTGGGCTGTGGCTGCACGCCGCTCGGTCCGTGCGGATCGTCCGGTATCGGATTTGGAAAAACGGCGTGCCAATTGTTACTCCTCTGCCGCCTTGGCCTTGCTCTTGGCTTTGGCCGGGGCTTTTTTTGTAGCGGTCTTTTTCGCGGTTGTCTTCTTTTCAGAACTTGCCGCCGACTTGCGGGCGGGGGCCTTTCTGCCCTTTGACGAACCGGCTTTTTCAGTAATCAGCGCCAGCGCCTCTTCCAGCGTCACCGATGCCGGATCCTTGCCCTTGGGCAGTGTCGCATTGACCTTGCCCCAGTTTACATAAGGCCCGTAGCGCCCGTCGCGAACGGTGATAGCGCCGCCATCGGGATGATCGCCGAGGGTGGCGAGCGCGGCCGGTGTGGACCGTCCCCGACCGCCGCCCTTCGATTGCTTGTCGGCAAGCACGGAAACTGCACGGTTGAGGCCGACCGAGAAGACTTCCTCGACATTTTCCAGATTGGCGAATGTGCCGTCATGGCTGACATAGGGCCCGTAGCGCCCGATGCCCGCCGAAATCATCTTGCCGGTTTCCGGGTGCAGGCCGATATCGCGCGGCAGCGACAGGAGTGCTATCGCCTTTTCATGATCCACCGTGTCGAGCGTCCAGCCCTTGGGGAGGCTGGCGCGCTTGGCTTCCTTGCCTTCGCCGCGCTGGATATAGGGGCCGAAGCGCCCGGTGCGTGCGGTGATTTCCTCGCCGGTGAACGGATCCTTGCCGAGCGGCTTCGGCTCGTCGGAAGCCGCCGTCTCGCCATTGGCCTCGCCACCAAGCTGGCGGGTATATTTGCATTCGGGATAGTTGGAGCAGCCGACAAAAGCGCCATAGCGGCCAAGCTTCAGCGACAGCGTGCCGGTGCCGCAGGTGGGGCAGGAGCGTGGGTCGCTGCCATCCTCGCGCGCAGGAAAGACCAGCGGAGCCAGTTCCTCATTCAGCGCATCCAGAACATTGGTGACGCGCAGTTCCTTGATGTCCTCGACGGAGCCGGAGAATGCACGCCAGAAATCGCGCAGAATCTCTTTCCACGACAATTTGCCATCGGAAATAAGATCAAGCTTTTCCTCCAGGTCTGCCGTGAAATCATATTCCACATAGCGCTCGAAGAAGCTTTCAAGAAACGCCGTCACAAGGCGCCCCTTGGCTTCGGGAATCAGCTTGCGCTTGTCGATGATGATATATTCGCGGTCGCGCAGCGTGGCGAGTGTTGCGGCATAGGTGGAAGGACGGCCAATGCCCAACTCTTCCATCTTCTTGATAAGGGTTGCTTCCGAATAGCGCGGCGGCGGTTCGGTCGAATGCTGGGTCGCATCGATCTTTTCGCGGGCAAGCGCCTCGCCGGAGCGAATTTCCGGCAGCTTTGCACTCTCTTCGTCGTCGTCCTCCTCCTCGCGATGATCCATATAGGCGGCAAGGAAGCCGTCGAATTTCGTCACCGAGCCATTGGCGCGCAGCATGGCGGCGCGTGAACCGTTGGTGGCCTCGATATCGACCGTGGTGCGCTCGATATCGGCGGCCTGCATCTGGCTTGCAATGGCGCGCTTCCAGATCAGTTCGTAAAGGCGGGCCTGATCCTCATCGAGAAAGCGGCGCACATCCTTTGGATGACGCGAAAAATCAGTGGGGCGGATTGCTTCGTGCGCTTCCTGCGCATTCTTGGCCTTGCTCGAATAATACCGCGGCTTTTCGGGCACATATTTCGCGCCGAAACTCTTGGCGATAGCGTCTCGGGCGGCATTGATCGCTTCGGGAGCAATCTGCACACCATCGGTACGCATATAGGTTATGAGACCGGCTGTTTCGCCGCCAATGTCCACGCCTTCATAAAGGCGCTGCGCCACCTGCATGGTGCGCGAAGCAGAAAAGCCCAATTGCCCCGAGGCGGCCTGCTGCAAGGTGGAGGTGGTGAATGGCGGGCCCGGATTGCGCTTGGTAGGCTTTGCCTCGACGGAAACAGCCTTGAAGTTCGCGCTTTCCAGCATGGTGCGGATGGCACCGGCCTGTTCGCCGTTCTTGATATCGAGCTTTCCAAGCTTCTTGCCATCAAGCGCGGTGAGGCGGGCAGTGAAACTGTCATTGCGCGGTGTCTTGAGAAGGGCTGCGATATTCCAGTATTCCTCGCGGACAAAGCGTTCGATTTCCGCTTCGCGGTCGCAGACCAGACGCAGCGCTACCGATTGCACGCGACCGGCCGAGCGGGCGCCGGGAAGCTTGCGCCAGAGCACCGGCGAAAGGGTGAAGCCGACCAGATAATCGAGTGCACGGCGGGCGAGATAGGCGTCCACCAGCGGCTCATCAATATCGCGTGGATGGGCAATTGCATCCAGAACGGCCTTTTTGGTGATGGCGTTGAAGGCCACGCGCTTCACCGTTTTGCCGTTGAGCGCCTTTTTCTGCCGCAGCACTTCCAGCACATGCCAGGAAATGGCTTCCCCTTCGCGATCAGGGTCGGTTGCGAGAATGAGGCCGTCGCTGTCCTTCAGTGCCTTTACAATATCCGCCAGGCGCTTGGCGGAATTGCTGTCCACTTCCCAGGACATTGCAAAATCTTCGTCCGGGCGCACCGAGCCATCCTTGGCTGGCAGGTCCCGCACATGGCCAAAGGAGGCCAGAACCTTATAGTCCGAGCCCAGATATTTGTTGATGGTTTTGGCCTTGGCAGGCGATTCGACGACGACGACGTTCATGTAAAGCAGCCTAAATTCGCGTCCCACGGAGGCTCTAAACCTCCTTGCCGCATGAAATAAGTTGCCTTCCACATGAACAGCGGGCAGCGATTGGTCAAGAGTGTGCGCATAAAATTCACGAAATACAACCTATGGTTGCTTCTCTTAACGAGGAAACCTCCAATAGTATTAAATTGGGGGTTGCCTGTCGGATTTGCGCCGATGGGGGTCGATTTTAAACTGATACGACAATTTAAAATCGGGGGTTAGGCAAGAATGCAACGGAGAGCTACGCGCCGTGAAATGTTTATTTATATTGAACAACTGATTGATGAATTGGCCAAGCTGGCAAAACAGGCACAAAATCCGATGCTGGTTTATTTATTGGAAATGGCGCAGGAGGAGGCGCGAGACTCCATAGAGCAGGTTACTGCCCAGGATTGAACCGGATTTTCACGCCTGGGTGAATTCATCGCAGGGAACGATAGCCACTCGATTGCCGGGATAACGCAATAGGCGCCCGGCAAGATCGAGTTCCAGCAAAATGAGCTGGATCGCGTCGGTTTCGATGCCGGTATGCCGTACAAGCGTATCGACATCGACCGGCACTGGCCCCAGCGCATCGATGACCAGATCGCGCTCCCTGTCAGTCGTGATGGCCTGCAACTGTTCCGGTTCCTCATCGATCTGGGTCAGAAGGTCGGGCTGTTCCGGTTCGTCGCCAGCCGGATCAGCGGGGCGTATGAGCGGCAACAGCGTTTCGATCACATCCTCCACGCCGGTAACGAGCGTCGCGCCCTGTTTCAAAAGCAGGTTCGTGCCGCGGGCACGCGGATCAAGCGGAGAGCCCGGCACGGCAAAAACCGTCCGGCCCATTTCACCTGCCATGCGCGCGCTGATGAGCGAGCCGGAGCGTTCTGCCGCCTCCACCACGATGAGACCGAGCGAGAGCCCGGCGATGATGCGGTTGCGGCGTGGAAAATCACGCGAGCGTGGTTCGGCGCCCATAGGCATTTCCGTGATAAGGGCGCCGCCATTTTCAGGAATGGCGCGATAAAGCGGCAGGTTTTCAGGCGGGTAGGGGCGGTCTAGTCCGCCCGCCAGCACAGCGGCCGTTCCGGTGGACAGGCTTGCCTTGTGGGCAGCCGCGTCGATGCCGCGCGCGAGGCCGGAAACAACGCAAAAGCCTTCGCTGCCAAGATCGTGCGCCAGCTTTTCGGTAAAGCGCGCGCCGACCACAGACGCATTGCGCGAGCCGACGATGGCAACAGGCGGTTTGCGAAACACGCCCGGATCGCCCTTGATGATGACCAGTGGGGGCGGCGCTTCGCAATTTTTGAGTTGCGGCGGATATTCTGGCTCGCCCATGCCGATGAGGCGCGCGCCCATGCGCTCAATGGCTTCCAGTTCGCGCTCGGCTTCATCCACGGAGATGATGCGAATCGGTCTTGCGCTGCCGCCGCGTATATTGAGATCGGGCAGCATTTCCAATGCATTGGAGGCCGAGCCGCAAAAGAGGATCAGGTCGCGAAAGGTGACGGCACCGATATTATCGGTGCGGATAAGACGTAACCAGTTGAGCCGTTGACGGTCGGAGAGGCGAATTCCGGTCTTCGGATTCGCGCCCTGTTTCATCCCTTGGCTCCGATCTTGCTTTCGGTGCCGTTCAGCAGCCGGCTGATATTGGCACGGTGCTTGATGAAGACGATCACGGTCATGATCGCGAAAAGGGCGGCAAGTGCCTGGTTTCCGCGCGAATAAAGCGCAATCGGCACAACGAGGCTGGCGACGAGTGCGGAAAGCGAGGAATAGCGGGCGAGAAGTGCGGTCACGATCCATGCGGCGGCAAAGACCAGCGCGCCCGCCCATGCAAGGCCGATCAAAACACCGAGATAGGTGGCGACACCCTTGCCGCCCTTGAAACCGATCCAGACCGGAAAGAGATGCCCGATAAATGCGCCGAAACCGGCGGCGATGGCTGCATTCTGGCCGAAATGTGCGGCGATCAGCGCGGCGGCCGTACCCTTCAGCGCATCGAGAATGAGCGTTGCGGCGGCAAGCTTTTTGTTGCCGGTGCGCAGAACATTGGTTGCGCCGATATTACCCGAACCGATTGCGCGCACATCGCCCAGACCCGCAAGCCGTGTCAGGATGAGCCCAAAGGGGATCGAGCCGAGAACATAACCGAAGATAAGTGCTCCGATTAGCATGGCATTGAAGAAACCCGGTTCGGCCATTGCAATTCCCTCTGTTTTTTGATTGCGCATAACCCGGAAACCATGTCCGATTTTTCAGGGTTATGCGGTGTTTTTCAAGCCGAATAAACGGTCTTGCCCGCTACAATCGTGCGAACCACGCGCCCCTGGAACCGCGCACTTTCAAAGCAGCTATTCTTGGAGCGCGAATGCAGGTCTTCCTCCCGCACGACCCATGGTTCTTCCAGATCGACAATGGCGATATCCGCGCTTGCGCCCGGTTTCAGCGTACCGGCATTCAGGCCGAATATTTTTGCTGGCGCCGTGGAAAGCACCTCGACCAGCCGCAGAAGCGGAATATTGTCATTATGATAGAGACGAAGTGCCGCCGCGAGCAGCGTTTCCAGACCGATTGCGCCTGCTTCGGCATCTGAAAAGGGCAGGCGCTTGGTATCCACATCCTGCGGGTCATGTGCCGAAACCACGATGTCGATGGTGCCGTTTTTCACGGCTTCCACCATGGCGAGCCGGTCTTCCTCGCCGCGCAGCGGCGGCGACAGGCGGAAGAAGGTGCGGAACTCGCCGATATCGTTCTCGTTGAGCGACAGATGGTTGATCGACACGCCCGCCGTGACGTTCGTGCCCAGATCCTTGGCGCGGCGCATGGCGTCCGCCGACATGGCGCAGGAAAGCTGCGCGGCGTGGTAGCGGCTTCGGGTGAGGGCCGCAAGACGCAGATCACGCTCCAGCGGAATCACTTCCGCTTCCCGCGGCGTGCCGGAAAGGCCAAGCCAGCTTGCAAACAGGCCTTCATTCATCACGCCGTTTGCGCCGAGCAAAGGATCGCGTGTTTCGCAGGCGATGACGGCGTTGAAATCGCGCGCATAGGTGAGGGCGCGGCGCATGATCTGCGTATTGGCGATAGTATTGCGGCCTTCGGTGAAGGCAACCGCACCGGCTGCCCGCAGCAGGCCGAATTCGGTCATTTCCTCGCCGTGCAGGCCCTTGGTGATGGCGGCGGCGGGATGGACATTGACGATGGCCGTGTCGCGCGCTGTGCGCTTGACGAATTCCACCAGCGCCACATCGTCGATCACCGGATCGGTGTCCGGCATCATGATGATGGAGGTGACGCCGCCTGCCGCAGCCGCCCGGCTTGCCGAAGCGATTGTTTCGCGGTGTTCAGCCCCCGGTTCACCGATGAAGACCCGCGAATCCACGAGACCCGGCATCACAGCCTTGCCATCCAGATCGACAATTTCAGCACCTTCCGGCGCGCCCTGATTACGGGCCTCGCTGCCAGCGGCGACGATTTTGCCGTTTTCGATCAGAAGGCTGCCGGTTTCATCAAGGCCGCGTGATGGATCGACGATCCGGGCGTTTTCAAACAGGATCGCGCTCATGCCGGTTCTCCGTTGCCTGGGTTGCGCCGCGGATCGAGCAGAGCCTCCATCACGGCCATGCGCACGGCAACGCCCATTTCCACCTGTTGCTGGATGACGCTTTGCGGCCCGTCCGCAACGTCGGAGGCAATCTCGACGCCCCGGTTCATTGGCCCCGGATGCATCACAAGTGCATCGGGTTTGGCGAATTTGAGTTTTTCCCGGTCCAGGCCATAGAAATGGAAATATTCCCGCACGGAAGGCACGAAGGAACCCGCCATGCGCTCGCGCTGGAGGCGCAGCATCATGACGACATCAGCGTCTTTCAGCCCCTCCTCCATGGAGTTGAAAACTTCCACGCTCATATCGGCCATGCCGGCGGGCAGGAGTGTTGAAGGCGCAACCACCCGCACCCGCGCGCCGAGCGCGTTGAGCAGGAGAATGTTGGAGCGCGCCACGCGCGAATGCAGAACGTCACCGCAGATGGCGACGATCAGATTTTCGATCTGGCCCTTGGCGCGGCGGATTGTCAGCGCATCGAGAAGCGCCTGTGTGGGGTGTTCATGCGCGCCGTCGCCCGCATTGACCACCGAGCAACCCACTTTCTGCGCGAGAAGGGCGGCAGCACCGGCGGAAGCATGGCGGATGACGAGAATATCCGGCTGCATGGCGTTCAGCGTCATCGCCGTATCGATGAGCGTTTCGCCTTTCTTGACCGATGAATTGCCGACGGACATATTCATCACATCCGCGCCCAGCCGTTTTCCGGCCAGCTCGAACGAAGATTGCGTCCGTGTCGATGCTTCAAAGAACAGGTTGATTTGCGTGCGACCGCGCAGCACGGACTTTTTCTTCTCCGGCTGCCGGGAGACAGCGATTTCCTGATCGGCAAGATCGAGAAGGCAGAGAATGTCCAGGGGCGATAGCCCCTTGATGCCAAGCAGGTGGCGGTGAGGGAAAAGCGGAGAGACCGTTTGATTTGTCATGGCAAGTCATCCGTATAGGACCATGAGGCAGGTCCCGCAACCGTCCTTATAATGGCTTCAGGCGATTCACAAAGAAAAACCTGCGCCCTATGAACGACAAATTGAAAGGAGGATGGGAAAATTTTAGCAAATGCAGTGCAAGAGACTTAATGTAAGTTGAATCAAGCCAAACGGAACGAACCCTTGAAAACGCACGAAGTCACCAACCAGACGCCGCCGATCACCGGCACGAACGCTTATCTGGGCGACCCGCTTCTCATGCAGATTGCGGCGCGTTTTCCAAAAGAGCTTCATACAGAACTGGAGCAGGCGGGCCGTTTCGTACTTTCGGCCGAGGCGCAGGATTTGGCTCGTCTTGCCAACACCGAATTGCCGAAGCTGCGTACGCATGACCGGCAGGGCCGCCGCATCGACCTTGTCGAATATCACCCGGCCTATCACGCGCTGATGCGCCGCTCCGTGGCGCAGGGGCTGCATTCGTCCATATGGGAAGACAATCCGCTGGAGAGTGGCCGCCGTCATCAGGCGCGTGCCGCCCGTTTTTATCTCACTGCGCAGCTTGAGGCCGGGCACCTTTGCCCGCTCACCATGACGAGCGCCTCTCTGGCCGCACTCATGGCCTCGCCGGAGGTTTACAAGCAATGGTCTCCGGCAGTCCTGTCGCGCAAATATGATTTTTCGCAAAAGCCTGCCTTCCGCAAACAGGGTGTTACGCTTGGCATGGGCATGACGGAAAAACAGGGCGGCACCGATGTTCGCGCCAACGCCACCCGTGCCGAACCTGCCATTGGCGGGGCATGGCGGCTTACGGGCCATAAATGGTTCATGTCGGCGCCGATGTCAGATGCTTTTCTGACACTGGCGCAAACGAAGGAGGGGCTTTCCTGTTTCCTTCTGCCGCGACTGGGCGAAAAGGGCGAGAGCAATGGCTTTTTCTTCCAGCGCCTGAAAGATAAGCTCGGCAACAGATCCAATGCTTCCTCGGAAGTGGAATTTGACGGGGCTTTGGGCCAGATGATCGGCAGTCCGGGCGAGGGCGTGAAGACGATCATGGATATGGTGACGTTGACGCGGCTTGATTGCGCGGTAGCTTCTGCCGGACTTATGCGCTCAGGGCTGGCTGAGGCCGTTCACCACAGCCGCCACCGCCATGTGTTCGGCAAGCCTTTGGTCGAGCAGCCGCTGATGCAGCGCGTTCTGGCCGATATGGCGCTGGACGTGGCGGGCGCCACGGCGCTTTCCATGCGTCTTGCCCGCGCCTTCGACATGGCGGCAAGCGACCGGGCGGAAGCCGCTTTTGCGCGCTCCATGACGCCGGTGGTGAAATATTGGGTCTGCAAGATTGCGCCTGCGCTCCTTTATGAAGCGATGGAGTGCCTTGGCGGCAACGGCTATATCGAAGATGGCAATCTGGCGCGGGCCTATCGTGAAGCGCCGGTCAATGCGATATGGGAAGGTTCCGGCAATGTGATGGCGCTGGACGTGGCACGGGTGCTCTCGCGTGCGCCGGCACTTTTCGATGGCGTGCTGGACTGGATCAGCGGACAATTGGGCCCGCGCGGGCAGGGCACGATCGACGTGCTGCGCGCCGCCCTTCAACTGACCGAGACGGATCAGGGTGTGGCACGTCTTTTGACCGAGCAGCTTGCCTTCGCAGCCGCAGCCGCTGAACTGCGCCAGCTTGGCGCGGACGATATTGCTGATGCCTTTATCGAAACCCGCCTCGGCGGCCTGTGGCGCACCACCTACGGGATGCTGGATGCGCGCCACAATGCGATGCGTATCATCGACCAGCTCTATCCGGCGTCGTAATCGTTCCTGCGCATCATATGCAGCCGGTCGAGCGCGCCTTGCAGGATGAAGGCGGCAGCAGCGGAATCGATACGGTCGGCCCGCTTGCCGCGCGAGACGTCCATGCCGATCAGCGCCCGCTCTACTGCAACTGTTGAAAGCCGCTCATCCCAGAATACGAAGGGCAGGTCGGTCAGCGGTTGCATGGTGCGCACGAAGGCGCGCGTGGCCTGAACGCGCGGCCCGGCCGTGCCGTCCATGTTCATGGGCAGGCCGATCACGATGACGCCAACCTTGTCGGTTTCCAGCGCCTTCAATAGCACCTGAGCGTCGATGGTAAACTTGACTCGCTTGATGACCGGGCGCGGATGGGCGAAGGAAAGGCCAAGATCGGAAACGGCAAGGCCGATGGTCTTTGTTCCAAGATCAAGCCCGGCAACCGTCTGTCCGGGCTTCAGCAGTGCCGGAATTTCTTCTATTTCAGCGGTTGCCATTGGTCCTCATCAGATTTTTCAACTGCCTGCATATTGCTTTCAACTTTATCGGCGTCATATCTGTTCACACACCAGAAATCGAGACCGAAGGAAATATACATGAAAATCACCTGGCTTGGACACGCCGCTTTCCGTGTTGAAACCGCTAAGGCAGTCATTCTCATTGACCCCTTCCTGAACGGCAATCCCGGCGCCAAAGGTATCGACTTCAAGGAAGCCACCAGGGGTGTCACGCATATTGCGCTCACCCACGGCCATGGTGACCATGTGGGCGACACGGTAGCCATTGCCAGGGAGCATGGCGCAACCGTAATCGCCAATGCCGATCTTGCCTCATGGCTTGGCAGTCAGGGCGTGGAAAAGCTTGACCCCGGCAATACGGGCGGCACGCTGGCGCATGAAGGTTTTACAATTACCTTCGTCAATGCACTTCATTCTTCCGCCATGCTGACGGAAAACGGCGTTTCGCAGGCGCTTGGAAACCCGAATGGCCTTGTGTTCCACTTCGAGGATTCGCCGACGCTCTATCATATGGGCGACACGGATATTTTCTCCGACATGGCGCTCATCAACGAGCTTCACCAGCCCGAAATCGGCATTGTGCCCATTGGCGACCGTTTCACCATGGGCGGTGCGGTGGCGGCTCTCGCCTGCCAGCGTTATTTCAATTTCAATTCTGTCCTGCCTTGCCATTATGCTTCATTCCCGATCATCGACCGGACGGCGGACAAGTTTATTGCGGGAATGGCGGATCATCCGGCAACCAAAGTGCTGGCCGATCCGGCGGGAACCGTTCACAGCTTCCAAGCTTAAATTGTTGCGCTTGAAGAAGCGCGCCGTTATAGCCGGTACAGGAATTTTCAGGGGCGGCGGATAGCCGCCCTCACAAGCATTTGCGGAGAACAGGATGTCCGTTGATATTTCTACCGTCAAGCGCGTCGCGCATCTGGCGCGCATCGCCGTCAGCGAAGACGATGCAGAACGCATGACCGGAGAGCTGAATGCAATTCTGGGCTTTGTCGAGCAATTGAATGAAGTCGATGTCGAGGGCATTGAACCGATGACGTCTGTGACGCCGATGAAGATGCGTATGCGTGAAGACAAGGTGACAGACGGTGGCATTGCCGCCGCCGTGGTGGCCAATGCGCCGGTGACGGAAGACAATTTCTTCGTGGTTCCGAAGGTCGTGGAGTAAGGCCTTCCAGCAACACACGAAAGCGCCCGCCGGAGCGGCGCATTGATAGGATTTGACGATGAGTGAACTGACCGCACTGACCATTGCCGAAGCGCGCGACAAGTTGAAAGCCAAGGCCATTACCGCGACCGAGCTGACGGACGCCTATCTTTCCGCTATCGATGCCGCCAATGACGCCATCAATGCCTATGTGGCCGTCACCCACGATCAGGCGCGTTCCATGGCCAAGGCTTCGGATGAACGCATCGCGAAGGGCGAAGCGGGCGCATTGGAGGGCATTCCGCTCGGCGTGAAGGACCTGTTTGCAACCAAGGGCGTGCACACGCAGGCCTGCTCGCACATTCTGGACGGTTTCAAGCCGGAATATGAATCGACCGTCACCGCCAATTTATGGGCTGATGGCGCGGTCATGCTCGGCAAGCTCAATATGGATGAGTTCGCCATGGGCTCCTCCAACGAAACTTCCTATTACGGTCCGGTGAAAAATCCGTGGCGCGCCAAGGGTTCCAATGCCGATCTGGTGCCGGGCGGCTCGTCCGGCGGTTCGGCTGCCGCCGTTGCCGCGCATCTTTGCGCGGGCGCGACTGCGACCGATACGGGCGGCTCGATCCGCCAGCCTGCCGCCTTTACCGGTACGGTCGGCATCAAGCCAACCTATGGCCGTGTTTCGCGCTGGGGTACGGTGGCTTTCGCCTCGTCGCTCGATCAGGCAGGCCCGATTGCGCGCGACGTGCGCGATGCTGCGATCCTTATGAAGTCCATGGCTTCGCTCGATCTCAAGGACACAACTTCCGTTGACCTGCCGGTGCCGGATTATGAAGCAGCCCTCGGCAGGTCTGTGAAGGGCATGAAGATCGGCATTCCAAGGGAATATCGTGTCGATGGCATGCCGGGCGAAATCGAGGAACTCTGGCAGAAGGGCATCCAGTATCTGAAGGATGCAGGTGCCGAGATTGTCGATATTTCGCTGCCGCATACCAAATATGCGCTGCCTGCTTATTATATCGTGGCGCCTGCGGAAGCTTCGTCCAACCTCGCACGTTATGATGGCGTTCGTTATGGCCTGCGCGTGCCCGGCAAGGATATTGCCGACATGTACGAACAGACCCGCGCCGCAGGCTTCGGCAAGGAGGTGAAGCGCCGCATCATGATCGGCACCTATGTCCTGTCGGCGGGCTATTACGACGCTTATTACCTCCGCGCCCAGAAGGTGCGTACGCTGATCAAGAAGGATTTCGAGGACGTTTTCGCCAAGGGTGTGGATGCTATCCTGACCCCGGCCACGCCTTCGGCGGCTTTCAGCCTTGCCGATGAAGTCCTCGCCAACGACCCGGTCAAGATGTACCTGAACGATATCTTTACCGTCACCGTGAACATGGCGGGATTGCCGGGCATCGCGGTGCCTGCCGGGCTGAACGGGCAGGGCCTGCCGCTTGGCCTCCAGCTTATCGGCCGCCCCTTCGAGGAAGAAACGCTGTTTCAGGCAGCCCATGTCATCGAGCAGGCTGCCGGGCGTTTCACGCCAGCGAAGTGGTGGTAAAACCGGGGTTCTATCGGCCCAGGATTGCGTCGGCCTGAAAATCGGCCAATTCACGATGCAATGCCAAAAGATATCGAGCGCCCCGCAATATCGGGGCGTGAAGATGCTGATGCTATCCACACCCTGAAAATGTTCAATCGCCGCACGGGGTTTTGGTATAAATCAACGTTGCCGGATGTCGAAGCGCGCCTATCCTTTCCTGAAAGGGCAATTTTTCAGAAAGAGGGCAAACCACGTGGATCATGCTGACGGATGTGAGCGGCGATAAAATTGCCGTTAATTTCAACCACGTTCTTTCCTATAATGTTTACGGAACCGGTACGCGCCTTGTAACGCTAAGCGCGGATCTCACATTTTTTGTGCGGGAATCGACCGAGGAAATCGAGACGAGACTGGGTATCAAAGTGAGGGAATAGCTTTATCAGATATCCAGCTCCTCCACGAAGGCCGCGCGGTCCTGAATAAAGCGGAAGCGGGCTTCCGGCTTTGTCCCCATCAGGTCATCCACCGTATTGCGCGTCTCATCGCCATATTCCTCATCCACCTGAACGCGCAACAGCGTACGTTTGGCCGGGTCCATCGTCGTTTCCTTGAGCTGGTCGGCGCGCATCTCGCCAAGCCCCTTGAAACGTCCGATTTCGATCTTGCCGCGTCCGGTGAACACGGTGCGCAGCAGTTCTTCCTTATGCGCGTCGTCGCGAGCATAGGCGGTCTTGCCGCCCTGGCTCAGGCGATAGAGCGGCGGTACGGCCAGATAGAGATGGCCATTGCGGATGAGCTCCGGCATTTCCTGATAGAAGAACGTAATGAGAAGCGAGGCGATATGCGCACCGTCCACGTCCGCGTCGGTCATCACGATCACGCGGTCATAACGCAGGTCATCCTCGCGGTAATTCTTCCGCGTGCCGCAACCAAGCGCCTGAACGAGATCGGCAATCTGCTGGTTGGCAGTCAGTTTTTCGCGTCCGGCACTGGCGACATTCAGAATCTTGCCCCGTAGCGGCAGAATGGCCTGATTGGCGCGGTTGCGCGCCTGCTTGGCGGAACCGCCAGCCGAATCGCCCTCCACGATGAACAATTCCGCACCTGCTGCCGCATTCTGCGTGCAATCGGCAAGTTTGCCGGGCAGGCGCAGTTTGCGCGTCGCGCTCTTGCGTACGGTCTCTTTTTCCTGACGGCGGCGCAGGCGTTCATCGGCACGGTCGATCACCCATTCCAGAAGGCGCGAAGCCTCCTGCGGGGAAGCGGCAAGCCAGTGATCAAACGGATCGCGGATTGCGTTTTCCACGAGGCGTTGTGCTTCCACGGTCGCAAGCTTGTCTTTGGTCTGGCCGACGAATTCCGGCTCGCGGATGAAAACAGACAGCATACCAGCCGCCGACACCATCACATCGTCTGTGGTGATGATAGAAGCGCGCTTGTTATTGGTCAGTTCCGCATAGGCCTTGAGGCCGCGCGTGAGCGCGATGCGCAGGCCCGCTTCATGCGTGCCGCCATCGCCGGTCGGGATGGTATTGCAATAGGAATGGACAAAACCATCGCCGCCGAACCATGCAACGGCCCATTCAACCGCGCCATGCCCGCCCTGCTTCTCCGTGCGGCCTGCAAAAACCTCGCGCGTAACCTGATGTTCCTTGCCGAGCGAGGCCTCCAGATAATCCTTCAACCCGCCGGGAAAGTGGAAAACGGCCTTTTCCGGCGTTTCCTTCTTGGGGTCGAGCAGCGAGGGATCGCAGTTCCAGCGAATTTCCACACCACCGAACAGATAGGCCTTCGAGCGCGCCATCCGATAAAGCCGGTGCGGGTCGAAATGGGCATTCTTGCCAAAAATTTCCGGGTCGGGATGAAAGCGCACCCGCGTTCCGCGGCGATTATGAACCTCGCCCAGTTCTTCGAGGCCTCCCTGCGGAATGCCGCGTGAAAAACACTGGCGGTAAAGCCGGCGATTGCGCGCCACTTCCACCTCAAGCACATCCGAAAGCGCATTGACCACCGACACGCCAACGCCATGCAGGCCACCGGAGGTTTCATAGGCTTTGCCGTCGAATTTTCCGCCCGCATGAAGCTTGGTCATGATGACTTCGAGCGTGGATTTGCCCGGCACCTGCGGATGCTCGTCCACGGGAATGCCGCGCCCGTTATCGGAAACGGTGACAAAACCTTCCTTATCCACGGTGACTTCGATGAAATTCGCGTGGCCAGCAACCGCTTCGTCCATCGAATTGTCGATGACTTCGGCAAACAGGTGGTGCAGTGCTTTTTCGTCCGTGCCGCCGATATACATGCCGGGGCGCAGGCGCACCGGCTCCAGGCCTTCAAGAACGCGGATGGAGGAGGCGTTGTAATCGTCGCCGCCTGATGCAGCAGGCGGCGCCTTGGCAGCGGCAGGCACAGGCTTGGGCGCGGATGGTGCCGGCTGCACGACCGGTTGCGCCACGGTGTTTTCACCCGTTTGGCGCTCCATCTGCCGTTCCCTGGCGTTGTTCACTACTCTTGAAAAGAGATCGTTGCTGTCGTCCATCGTGCCTGAAAAGCTTTCTGTCAGAATTTTTCAAGGAAGTGCCGGGCGCAAAGCCCGGTATCGCTCCAAAATAAAGTGCCTGCGAATCACATGGATGATGCCATGCCCCGGCAGGAAAGGCGATAGAAGTTCGCTTTACGTTCCGCTTTTACCCGGCTTTATCAAAGGATTTTGCCTGCCGCTGGCAGGATTTGCACCAGAAACAAGGCGGAAGTCAAACCTCTTTATGTGTGCCTGATGGAAAGCGGTCTGCGCTTGGCTTACAGCTTTTTTATAAATATCCGATCGGGGGAAGGGTGGGACGATGCCGAAAACGACGGGGGGTGGCGTGGAGGCGCATGTGAAGGGAATGGGCTTCATGGTCCTTTCCGTGCTCATGTTGCCGCTGATGGATGCCATCGGCAAATGGCTTGCCATGATGGACGATTTGCCGCCTGCGACCGCCACTTTCATGCGGTTTTTCGTACAGTGCTGGCTGATGTTCTTCATCATCCTTGTTGTGGGTGGCTTGCGGGCGCTGGCCACCTCGCATCTGATGGGCAATCTGCTGCGCGGCGCGTTGATGGGGTTCGGCGGCCTTTGCTTCTTTACGGCGGTCAAATATATGCCGCTTGCCGACGCCTTGGCGGTGTTTTTTGCCGAGCCTTTGATCCTGACGCTGTTTTCAGCGCTTTTCCTGAAGGAGAAAGTCGGCTGGCGGCGCTTCAGCGCCGTTGGCATCGGCCTCATCGGCACGATGATCGTCATTCAGCCCAGTTTCGAGATTTTCGGCATGGTTTCGCTTCTGCCGCTCGCAACCGCTGTTACTTTTGCAATTTATCTGATCCTCAACCGCAAATATGGCGCGAAGGAAAGCCCGCTTACCATGCAGTTGTATGCGGGGCTGGGCGGATGGCTGTTCGTGGGGGTGGCAATGCTGCTCGCTGCCGATAGGAGCTTTGACGATATGCATTTCGCCCTGCCGCACAGCGTACAGCCCTGGCTGCTCCTTTTGCTTTTGGGCACCATCGGTACGGTCAGTCACCTCATCGTGGTGCAGGCATCCAAGCTTGCGCCCGCATCCATGCTGGCACCGTTTCAATATCTGGAAATTGTGAATGCCGTTCTGATGGGACTGATTATCTTCGGCGATTTTCCAACGCCATCCAAATGGCTCGGCATCGCCATCATCATTGGCTCCGGCTTTTACGTCTTCATGCGTGAAAGCAAGAAAAAAACAGGACGGATCTCATGATATTTATTTCGTCTGTCGGGGTCCGAACACGCTTTCAAAAGCCTTGCCGAGCGCGACATCAACATCGCCCATCGTGACGGGCAGGCCAAGATCGACAAGGCTGGTCACGCCATGCTCGGAAATCCCGCAAGGCACGATGCCGCCGTAATGGCTGAGGTCCGGCTCTACATTGATGGCGATGCCGTGAAAGCTCACCCAACGGCGCAGGCGAATGCCGATAGCGGCAATCTTGTCCTCGCACATGCTTCCATCGGCAAGGCGCGGCTTTTCAGGCCGCACGACCCAGACGCCAACGCGGTCTTCACGGCGTTCGCCCTTGATGTTGAACGCAGCCAGCGTCTCGATGATCCATTGTTCCAGTGACGCCACGAAGGCCCGCACATCCTCCCGGCGGCGCTTCAGGTCGAGCATTACATAGGCAACGCGCTGGCCGGGACCATGATAGGTATATTCGCCGCCACGCCCGGTGTTGAACACCGGAAAGCGGTCCGGCGTCAGCAGGTCTTCGGCGTTGGCACTCGTTCCGGCCGTATAGAGCGGAGGATGCTCCACCAGCCACACGAGTTCGCTGGCAGTGCCTTCGCGGATCGCCTGCACACGCGCTTCCATGAAGGCGAGGGCTTCCTCATAGTCGGTCAACCCTTCGGCGATGAGCCACTCCACCGGCGGCGCATCGGCTTCCTGCGGCAGGAAGCGCGCATAGCGTTTGGGCTGTTGCGTTTCAGTGGAAGGGGTAACTGGGCTGTTTGTCATGATGGCAGCATATGGCGGCTTTTGGCGCAATTTGCCAGTGGGCAAAATGCCCTGCCATTTAGAGCGGTTCCCATTTTAACAGAATCGTCGGAACCGCACTAACTATTTGTTTTGTCGCATTTTCCAACTACGATTGGATAAGGACATATAAGTTGAGACATTGCCATATGGGTCACGCGATGCGCTGTTCCGGCACATTGTGGCCCATGCCCGGAAAGACTTCCGGCGTGATTGGGGCCAGAACGTCTATCAAAAGCCCGGATGCGGCGAATTCCACATCGCATTTCGCCTTCAGTTCCTCTGCCAGCACAGAATGCAGCAGTCTCTGCCCGAAGCCTCGCCGGGCCGGTTGCATAACCTCCGGTCCCCGGCTTTCCGCCCAGCGCATGTGAAATTTCTTTTCGCCTTTATCCTCCATAATGGCCCATGTGATATTGATCACGCCTTTCTCGTTCGAGAGAGCGCCATATTTCACCGCATTGGTGGCCAGTTCATAAAACGCCAGAGAAAGCGCTACCGTCACACGGTCGCTGACGAGCAGGTGCGGCCCGCTCATATGGATGCGATTGGCGAAAGTGCTGTTGAATGGCGCAAGCGCGGTCGCGCAGATTTGCTGTATGGTGGCGCCCGCCCAGTTTTCCTTTAGCAGCATGTCATGGGCTTGCGACAGCGCGCGCAACCGTTCGCTGAACAGCCGGTTTGCCTGTTCTGGATCATAGGTGTTGCGCAGGGTCTGGTTGGCGATTGATTGCACCATCGCCATGGAGTTCTTGAAGCGATGCGCAATTTCGCGGGAAACCAGAGCCTTGTTCGCTTCTGCTTTCTTGCGCTCGGTTACATCCTGCACGATACCCAGAACCAGCGGATTTTCACCCGTCAGCGCCTTGGCGCGGGTTTCCAGCCAGCGCGTTTCCCCCAGCCGCGTGACGATCCGATATTCGATACTATAGGGTTCGCCCGTAACCGCCTGATGGGCCTTTTGCACGACAGTCATCCGGTCTTCCAGAACGACCAGATCGAGGATCGTATCGAAATGCACCGGCTCATCCGGCGTAAATCCATAAATCCGTCGGCATTCGGCCGAACATGTCATCTTTCCGGAATAGAATTCCCGCGTCCAGAAGCCGATATTCGCGACCTCGACGATATAATCAAGCTGGTCCTTGCTGCGCGCCGTTTCGATGGAAAGCGTCTTGCGCTCTTTTTCCAGTTCCACCAGCCTGCTAAGTTCCAATGTCACGTCGAGCTGGGATGAAACAAAATGCTGGAGCCGCCCATTTGCATTGTGCACCGGCGAAATATGCAGGCGGTTCCAGAAGGCTTCGCCGGACTTCTTGTAATTGATGATATCGATATCAATGGGTTTTTCAGCCGCAATTGCAGATTTGATGGCGCGAACATGCGCAGGATCGGTTCCGTGCCCCTGAAGAAAGCGGCAATTGCGCCCCATAACCTCGTCAGCCTCGTAACCCGTCAATTTCAGAAAGGCGGGGTTGGCAAAAACGATCGGATTGTCCGGCAGATGTGGATTGGTAATAAGCATGGGCATAAGCGTGAATTCCACCGCGGCCCGAAAGGGATCGGTTGCCTGCGATAGCGCACCTCTCCCAAATGGTATGAATGGCCTTAAATCTATTGCCATACAGCCCTCAAACTTACTCAAAACGCGAAAACCAGTCCAAATTTCTGTCAGATTATCGCATAAGCTTTAAATTTACGACTAAAATCAGCGCATGGTGGCCCGCCGGGAAGGGCGCTGCCATGCTTCGTTTTGTGGACCACTACTTTCAGTTTCGTATAAGAGCAACAGATTCTTCTTGCCATTCAGGAAGCGTTCATATTGCCCGCATAATAATGGGGTTAATTAAACTGGAGAAGAAGATGCTCAAAAGTTTGAAAAAAGTTATGGTCGGCATGTTGGGGGCGACCTTCCTGATTAGTGCGCTTGCGCCGGTTTCGGCTGCTCCCACCATGCTTTCTGCTCCGGCTGTGGCCAATGAAAATCTGCAACAGGTCCGCGATCATCGCTGGGGTGGTGGCGACAGGCATTGGGGCGGGCATCGTCCGGGTTATCGTCCCGGCTGGCAGGGCCGTCCCGGTTACTGGAATGGCCATCGCGGTTATCGTTATTACCGCCATGGCTATCGCCGCCACAGCGATGGCTGGTGGTATCCGCTGGCAGCTTTCGGAGCCGGTGCGATCATTGGCGGCGCTCTTGCTACCCCGCCACCGCCGCCGCCTCCCGTTTATCCGGCGCCAGCCTATCGTTACAGCAACGCCCATATTCAGTGGTGCTATAACCGCTATAAGTCCTACAGGGCTTCGGACAACACGTTCCAGCCTTATAATGGCCCCCGCCAGCAGTGCTATTCGCCCTACTGATTAACGGGGTAAAGTCCCGGACTGTAAAGCCGCTCCGCTTGTTCGGGGCGGCTTTTTTATCGAAGATCAGGGGCGCTGCGTGTCGCTTGGCCGAAGGCCAGGCAATGCCTGCCTTGGCTGTTTTTCCCGATAATTATGATTCTCTGTTGAAACTATGTGCGAGGTCAAGGGAACACAAAACAGGCTGCTTTGTGCGGGTTGAAGTGGTGTCGGGCGGAACGGGTGGCTGAAAAGCTGTTATTTTTTAAATCTATATTGGAGAAACGTGATTTTATGGTGTTGACCAATCCGTAAGGCGCCCTTATGTTCCGCCGCACTTCCGGGGGCGATTTGCTCCATGTGGGAGCGCGTAGCTCAGCCGGTAGAGCAACTGACTTTTAATCAGTAGGTCCAGGGTTCGAATCCCTGCGCGCTCACCAAAATCAATCACTTAGCACCATAAGTTTAAAGTCTCACATTCATATCCCACTTGCCGCGAAAGCGGTAACGGCATGTGATTTGCCTCAGCGCGCAGGGCGCGGCGGCAAGCCGGCGCGGCTGCGCATCTTGTCGAGAAGGGCTGCGGCAATCGGCTCATAATTCTCGTCGAAATGGTGGCCGCCGGGCAATTTTATGGTATCCATTCCCTTCAACTCATCGGCGGTGCAGGCGGTATCGTCTTCTTCCTGACCATAAACGCAGACCACGCGATCAAGCGGAATGCTCGCAATGGCCGGCACCACATCCTTGTCGCCATTCATGCCGAGCCAGCCTTCAATGGAAACCTGAAAGGTCGTGGTGGTTTCGACGCCCAGCAGCCCCACCATACGAGTGCGGTCCTGAATGGAAGGATCGAGATATTTCCATGCGAACGGGAAAGTATCAGCACCGAAAGAATAGCCAAGCACGGCAACGGGCAGCTTTCCGGTCGGATCTGCCTTTTTAATCATGGCGGTTGTGTCGTTGGCGATTTCCTCCGGTGTGCGTTCGGACCAGAAATAGCGCAGCGAATCCACACCGATCACATGCACCCCATGGGCTTGCAGCCATTCGCCAATGGATTTGTCGATATCGCGCCAGCCACCATCGCCGGAATAGAACACGGCGACCATATCCGCGTTGCCGCCTTTGGCGGGCAGGTCAATGATGGGCAGGGCCTCGTTTTTGGCGTCCTGATCTGCCATGGCGACCACATTATCAACCGCCATTTTCATGCGTGCGGAAAAATCGGGCGCAGTCTGCAACACGGCGATGTTCTTCCGACGCGCTTCTACCGGGTTGTTTACCGGCGATCCGGGCGGGCTTATCAGCAATGCAGGTGCAGGCAGGGCAGCGTTGACGCTGTAAGTGAAGCCTCCGTCCGGCCCCTTGATGGCCTCGGCCTTTTCCGTGCAGGAGGGAAGGCGGGTTCTGGCGGGTGTCGGGTCCAGCGAAACCGCGCCTGCAATCGTCGCATCAGGAGAATCGGAGGCGGCGGCATAGGCAATGGTTGCGCCCTGGCCGATGCCGGTCAGCACGGGGTGGAAATAGACGCCAAGATCAAGCCCGCGCAGGGCTTCCTTGGCAATAGCCTCGAAATCGGAATCGAGATAGTTGCATTCGCCGTCTTCCTTATCGAGTGCGGCGCGCCACGGCCCCAGTTCAACCGGCATGACGATGATGTTACGGGCCAACATGGCATCCATATAGCTGCGCTCCTGATCGCCAATGCCTTTCTCATCGCTGAGAAGGATGGCAAGGCCAACCGGGTCGCCCTTCGGCATATAGACCGGAATGTTCGACAGGCGTTCGGCGCTAGCATGAATGACCGGCTCGTCGGCATTGTAGAGCTGCGCCCAGAAGCGGGCGATCTTGCCGGAGTGGAGCGAGGCATAAATTCCGGCAGCGCAGACAAGCGCCAACCCCAGGACGATAAAGAATACGCGTTCTTTCTTCATTTGCGAATGAACTCCAAAGGGCTGCCGTTAATCAGTGTTGTGGCATCAAGAAGGGCGCGCGGCGTTTCAAGCCCGCCGGGGCAAACCATATAATGCGGGGTCCAGACGGGATCGAATTTTTCCTTGAAGACTTTGAGCCCGTCGAAGTGATAAAGATCGGCCCCACGGCGATAGATGAACGAGCCGAAACGGTTCCAGCGCGAGGCAAGCCTGCTGCCGCTAAGGCCGGAAAGCGGGGCCGCGCCAAGGTTAAACCATTTGTAGCCTTCTTGCTTGGAAAAGGTCAGCAGCTTGGCGAACAGCGCATCCATCAGGAGCTTGTGCACATTGGGCATGTAGCGCATCAGGTCGACCGTGATCTCATACTTGTCGGCACCGCGCCATATATTGGCGAAAGCAACGATTTCGCCGTCTTTCTTCAGCACGGCAATATCGAAACGCTTTAAATACTCATCGTTGAAATAGCCAAGCGAAAAACCCTTTTCGCTGCCTGATTTATGGTCGAGCCAAGCGTCGGAAATTGCGCGCAGGCGCGGAATCAGCGGCGGCACGTCCGCAGCAGGGATAATCTCGAAGGTCAGCCCATCCTTGTCCACCTTGCGGTCGGCATAACGGAAGGGCTGGCGGCGCGGGCCTTCCAGCGAAAAATCTGTCAGATCAACGCGTGCGACTTCACCCAGCTTGAGCGCAATTAGGCCCATATCGAGGAAAAGCGGCAGGCTTTGCGGGCCGACACCATAGAAGACAGTGCGCAGCGCCAGACGGTCGGCAAGCGAATGGAAAGACCAGGCAAGTTCCTTGCCCGCTTCGGCATCGCCGATAGGCTCGCCAAGCGCGATCAGGCTGCCGCCCGACTGCGCATACATGATGAACGCGCTGTCGTCGGGCGCCAGCAGAAATTGCTTGTCGCCCAGCATGGCAAGGGCTGCATCTGTATGCGGGCACCGGGCGACGAGTGCGGGCACGGCATCGGGGATGGAATGATCAACCTTGCGCCTGCGCTGGCCATGCCGGTTGATGATCGAATGAAGGCCGACTGCCGCCACGACTGCGAAAACCAGAACGGTGGCGCGCAGGAAACGCGGGGCGTTGCCGTTCCACGCGAAATCCCACCAGAGATCGCTTGAATATTCGATATGGCGGTAGACGAAAAAACCAAGCCAGGTGGACACGAGAACCGTGGTTCCAACGGTTGCGATCCAGTTCCAGCTCAGTTCAAACGGGCCGGCAATCGGACGACGGTAGAAGGAATCGCGAAAGCCCCAGAGTGAAAGGGCAAAAAGGCACAAAATGCTTGCCTCTTCCCAGTCCAGTCCTTTTGCGATCGAAAACACCGCGCCGCAAAGAAGAAGCACCATCGCGGCCACCCAGGCGCGCTCCAGCCGTTTGGAAAGGCCGCGCGCGACGATGAGAAGAGCAACGCCGACGAGGCTTGCCGCCAGATGCGACATCTCCACAAGAAATTCCGGCACGATGTCGGACAGCAACTTCACACGATAGCGCATATCGGGCGTGGCGCCTGAGATAAGCAGGATGATGCCACCGAGAAAGATGATGCTGGCTGAAAGCCCCGGAACCAGCGGCTCCACCAGCCGCTTGGCGAATCGGGCCTGCTTGTCGAGCATATGGCGGCGGCGCATGACCTCCCAGATGAGGATTCCGGCGGTGGCAACCACGAGGGGAAGAACCGTGTAAATGAGGCGATAGGCCAGCAGGCCCGCAATTGCATCGGGTTTTCCACCGAGGCCAAGCCCTGCGATGATTGTTGCCTCAAAAGCGCCGAGGCCGCCTGGCGCGTGGCTTGCAATGCCAAGCACGATGGCGATGACATAAACGAGCGCAAAGATGGCGAAGCTTGGCACAGCCCCTTCCGGCAACAGCACATAGAGCGTGGCCGCGGCAGCGCCCACATCCACCACGCCCGCAAAAATCTGCGTGAGCGCGCCTTTTGAATTGGGCAGGCGCAGGCTGAACGAACCGATGCTGACATTGCGTTCGCCATGCGAAAGCCAGTAGATCAGCCAGCCAATGCCGCCAAGGATGAGAATGCCTGCGACAATATCAATCCGTATATCGATGGCGGAAAGAAAAGGCACGTCCTGCGGATCGATCAGCAGGGCTGCGCCCACCATGATGATGAGGGCGAACCAGATGGCGAACCATGAGGTGCCGACGATCTTGCCGATATCGGCCAGGCTTATGCCTTCTGCGGCATAAATGCGATAACGCAGCGCCCCGCCGGTCAGGAGCGAGAAGCCGAGCGCGTTGGAAATCGCATAGCCCGCAGCACCCGCCACCGCCGCGATGCGGCGCGGTATCTGGTTGGGCGCTATGGTGTCCACCGCCACGACATCATAAAGCGCCACTGCGGCATAGCTTAATGCTGTGAAAAAGACAGCCAGTGCGAGCGTCGTCCATGAAATATTGTGAAGGGCTGCAAGCGTTTCGGTGCGGGAGGTGTGCCTGAGAAGATTTTCCAGAACATAAATAGCCAATAACGCAATGGCGATGCCTGCGATTGGAAACAGAAAATGCTGATATTGTTTCAACCAGCCGAAATGCCTACCTGACACTTGCGGTTGCGAAGAAGGTATTTCATCATCAATCAGGCTCATCGAAATGTCATCCCACCAGAGCAATCAGCAAATTATTAATTTGCGAAATGATCCCGATTTAGGGCGAACTTGTGTTCGAACGAGATGCCGCATTGAAAATAGTCACCGTAAGGCTGAAGTTGGTTTATATAACCCTCGCGGTTGGCCCGGGCCGTAGTAATATTATGAATGGATGAAAGAGGTACTGGTGCTTGATATTTCCTATATGACCGCCGCCGGAGCAGGCGCGCTGTCTTTCCTTTCGCCATGCGTCCTGCCGCTCGTGCCGCCCTATTTGTGCTATATGGCCGGTGTCAGTGTCGAGGATTTTCGTGCCGATGCATCGAAGGCAACAGCAAAACCTTCCGCACGCCGTTCGCTGGGTTTCGCCGCGCTTTGCTTCGTCCTGGGCTTTACCACGGTTTTTGTCGCACTTGGCGCGGGCGCGTCGTCCATCGGCGCCTTCCTGCGCACCTGGCAGCAGCAGATCGCCATCGTTGCGGGTGTCGTCATCATTTTGATGGGGCTCAACTTTCTGGGTTTGCTGAGGCTTTCGTTCCTCTCGCGTGAGGCGCGATTCCAGGCCCGCAATGCGCCTGCCTCACCGCTTGGTGCCTATATCATGGGGCTTGCCTTTGCTTTCGGTTGGACGCCCTGCATCGGGCCGGTGCTTGGACCAATCCTGACGCTTGCAGGCGGCAGCAGCACGGTGGGTGAGGGCGCGCTTCTGCTTGCCACCTATTCGCTAGGCCTTGGCATTCCGTTTCTCATCGCTGCTCTTTTTTCCGGCGCATTCATGCGCTTTCTTTCGCGCTTCCGGGTGCATCTGGGCAAGGTTGAAAAAGCCATGGGCGTGCTTCTCATCATTGCGGGCGTCGTGTTCCTGACAGGCGGCATGCAATCCTTCTCGTTCTGGCTGCTTGAAAACTTCCCGGCACTGGGGCGCTTGGGCTAAAACTGTGCCAGCAATCCGTAAGTTTCCATATACGCTTTGATGCTATGTGCGTATAAGTCTTCAAAAAATTCGGACAACACCATGACTGACCGTACATGCCTTTCCATCGTGCTTGCCGCTGGCGAAGGCACGCGCATGAAATCGAATTTGCCGAAAGTGCTGCATCGCGTGGCAGGCCTGCCGCTGGTATGCCATGTGGTCAATGCGGTGCGGGGCACGGGCAAAAGCGACGTTGCGCTTGTGGTCGGCCGCGGTGCGGAAGACGTGCGCAGCGCGGTGGAGAAAATCGCCGGGCCGGTTTCGGCCTTCGAGCAGAAGGAAAGGCTTGGCACGGCGCACGCTGTTCTTGCCGCGCGCGAAGCCATTGCGCGTGGCTATGACGACCTTCTGATCGTTTTTGGCGATACGCCGCTGATCGAGGCGCAATCGCTTCTGGCCGCGCGTGAGCGGCTGGCGCAAGGGGCAGACCTTGTCGTGATCGGTTTTCGCCCGGCCAGCCCGCACGGCTATGGCCGCCTGATCGAAGAAGGCGGGCAGCTTGTCGCGATTATCGAGGAAAAAGAGGCGACCGACGAACAGAAGAAAATCGGCTTCTGCAATGGCGGCCTCATGGCGTTGCGCGGACAACACGCGCTGGCGCTGCTCGATGCCGTTGGCAATGACAATGCGAAGGGCGAATATTACCTCACTGATATTGTTGCAATCGCGCACGGCAAGGGGCTGAACGTCACGGCCATCGAAGTGCCGGTCGATAATGTCATCGGCATCAACAATCGCGCCGAACTGGCCGAGGCCGAAACCATCTGGCAAAACCGCAAGCGTCGGGAGCTTATGCTTTCCGGTGTGACGCTGATCGCACCTGAAACAGTCTTCTTTTCATATGACACGGTGATTGAGCCCGATGTTGTGATCGAACCGAACGTCTTCTTCGGCCCTTCGGTGCATGTCGCATCGGGTGCGCTCATCCATTCCTTCTCGCATCTGGAAGGGGCGCAGGTGGGTGAAAAGGCCGAGATCGGGCCATTTGCCCGGCTTCGCCCCGGCGCCGATCTGGCGGAAAAATCCAAGGTCGGCAATTTCTGCGAAGTAAAGAACGCGAAGGTTGGCAAGGGCGCAAAGATCAATCACCTGGCCTATATTGGCGATGCGGTCATCGGCGCTTCCAGCAATATTGGTGCGGGCACGATCACCTGTAATTATGATGGCTACAACAAGTTCAAGACCATCATCGGCGACAATGCCTTTATCGGCTCCAACAGTTCGCTCGTTGCGCCGGTGGAAATCGGCGACAACGCCTATATCGCCTCCGGCAGCGTCATCACGGCAGACGTTCCAGCCGATGCGCTGGCCCTTGGCCGCGCCCGTCAGGAGACGAAGGAAGGCCGGGCAAAGATCCTGCGGGAGAAGTATGCCGCCATCAAAGCGGCTAAAAGCGTTTCAAAGTAATTGAACGGATGGAGGCTTTTACGGCAACAAGTCCGGGTGCCGTAAAGCTTTCAAGCCTTTAAAGCCTGCAATAGGCCAGACTTTCTATTTGGAGCATGCATTTATGTGCGGAATCATCGGCATTATCGGAAATGACGAGGTCGCTCCGCGTCTCGTGGACGCATTGAAGCGCCTTGAATATCGCGGCTACGATTCCGCCGGCATTGCCACATTGCAGAATGGCAGGCTCGACCGCCGCCGCGCCGAAGGCAAACTCGTCAATCTGGAAAAGCGTCTTGCGGGCGAGCCGCTTCCGGGCGTGATCGGCATCGGCCATACCCGTTGGGCAACCCATGGCAGGCCGGTGGAGCACAATGCGCATCCGCATATCACCACACGTCTTGCCGTGGTTCACAATGGAATCATCGAAAATTTCGCCGAATTGCGCGCCATGCTGGAAGCCGAAGGCCGCAAATTTGAAACGGAAACCGACACGGAAGCCGTCGCCCATCTGGTGACGCGCGAACTGGAAAAGGGCAAGTCGCCGGTGGAAGCCGTGCGCGATTGCCTGCCGCATCTCAAAGGCGCTTTTGCACTCGCCTTCCTGTTTGAGGGCGATGAAGAACTGCTGATCGGCGCACGCCAGGGGCCGCCGCTTGCGGTTGGCTATGGTGAAGGCGAAATGTTCCTCGGCTCCGATGCGATTGCGCTCGCACCTTTCACCGATACCATCTCCTATCTGGAAGATGGCGACTGGGCTGTGCTGACCCGCAATGGCGTCAGCATCTATGACGAAAACAACAAGCCGGTTGAGCGCCCGGTCCAGAAGTCGCAGAACACCAATATGCTGGTATCGAAGGGCAACCATCGCCACTTCATGCAGAAGGAAATGTTCGAGCAGCCGGAAGTCATTTCCCACACGCTTGCCAATTATCTCGACTTCACGACGGGCAAGGTGCGCAAGGAAGCGATCGGTATCGATTTCAGCAAGGTCGATCGCCTGACGATCACCGCTTGCGGCACGGCCTATTATGCCGCAACGGTTGCGAAATACTGGTTTGAACAGATTGCGCGCCTGCCGGTCGATAGCGATATCGCGTCGGAATTCCGCTACCGCGAAATGCCGCTCTCGAAGGATTCGCTGGCCATGTTCGTTTCGCAGTCGGGCGAAACGGCGGATACACTTGCTTCGCTGCGCTATTGCAAGGCGCAGGGCCTGAAAATCGCCTCGGTGCTCAACGTGACCGGCTCCACCATCGCGCGTGAATCGGATGCAGTGTTCCCGACGCTCGCAGGCCCTGAAATCGGCGTTGCTTCCACCAAGGCCTTCACCTGCCAGCTTTCGGCCATGGCCTCACTCGCTATTGCGGCGGCGCGTGCGCGTGGTGCAATCGACGAGGTTCGCGAGCAGGAACTGGTGCACCAGCTTTCCGAAGCGCCGCGTTTCATCAATCAGGTTTTGAAGCTTGAAGACCAGATTGCTGTCGTCTGCCATGACCTGTCGAAGGTCAATCATGTGCTATATCTCGGTCGCGGCACGTCCTTCCCGCTCGCCATGGAAGGCGCGCTGAAGCTCAAGGAAATCTCCTATATCCACGCCGAAGGCTATGCGGCAGGTGAGTTGAAGCATGGGCCGATTGCGCTCATCGATGAAACCATGCCGGTGATCGTCATCGCACCATCTGATCGTCTCTATGAGAAGACCGTGTCGAACATGCAGGAAGTGGCTGCGCGCGGCGGGCGCATCATCCTCATCACCGACAAGAAGGGGGCAGAAAGCGCCAGCATCGACACGATGGCCACCATCGTTCTGCCCGAGGTGCCGGAATTCATCTCGCCGCTCGTCTATGCGCTGCCGATCCAGATGCTCGCCTATCACACGGCAGTCCTTATGGGAACGGACGTGGACCAGCCGCGCAATCTGGCCAAGTCTGTTACTGTCGAGTAATCAGAACAAAAGCGTTATGGCTCCTCCAATGCCTCATCCTGAGGAGGTGCGAAGCACCGTCTCGACGGGTAAGGCATTGGTTCTCAATAGACTTATCGCAATTCGAGGCTTCGCTTTGCTCCGCATCTCAGGATGAGGGGGAGCAAAGAGAGTGCTATCCTGCCCTAAGCAGGCGGATGGCCTCGTCGCGCCCGAAGAGATAGAGCAGCACACGCAAAGCCTGCCCGCGTTCGGATTCCAGATCGGGATCGCTCGCCAGAATATAGCGCGCATCCTTGCGGGCGATCTCCAGAAGGTCACCATGCGCCTCGATGGAGGCAAGGCGGAAACCCGGCGTGCCGGACTGGCGCGTGCCCAGCAATTCGCCTTCGCCGCGCAATTTCAGGTCTTCTTCTGCAATGCGGAAACCGTCTTCTGTTTCGCGCATCACTTTCAGCCGCGCCTGCGCAATCTCACCAAGCGGCCCCTTATAGAGCAGAAGACAGGTTGAGGGCTTGTCGCCGCGCCCCACGCGCCCGCGCAACTGGTGCAATTGCGACAGGCCGAAACGTTCCGCATGTTCGATGACGATGATGGTGGCATCGGGCACGTCCACACCAACCTCGATCACGGTTGTCGCCACCAGAAGCCGCGTCTCGCCCTGTTTGAAGGCGCGCATGGCTTCGTCTTTTTCCGCGCCGCTCATGCGGCCATGAATAAGGCCGATCCGCTCGCCGAAAACGGATTTGAGGCTCTCGAAACGCTCCTCGGCTGATGTCAGTTCAACGACTTCAGATTCCTCGACCAGAGGGCAAATCCAGTAAATCTTCTGGTCTTCACTGACCGCCTTTCTGATGCGCTCCACCAGTTCGCCCATGCGTTCCATCGGCACGATTGCGGTGGTGATGGGCTGGCGTCCGACAGGCTTTTCCGTGAGCTTGGACACGTCCATATCGCCGAAGGCGGTGAGAACAAGCGTGCGCGGGATCGGCGTTGCGGTCATCACCAGCATGTCGGGCGCGGAGCCTTTGGCGGTCAGCATGAGGCGCTGATGGACGCCGAAACGGTGCTGTTCGTCGATGATGACAAAAACCAGATCGTGATATTCGACCTTTTCCTGAAACAGCGCATGCGTGCCGATGACAATATCGATTTCGCCGCTTTTCAACCCTTCCAGAACGGCATTTCGTTCGCGCCCCTTTTCGCGGCCTGTAAGAAGGGCCGCTTTCAACCCGGCTTTTTCCGCGAGCGGCGCGATAGTTGCAAAATGCTGGCGTGCCAGCACTTCCGTTGGGGCCATGAGTGCCGATTGCCCGCCGGATTCAGCCGCATGGGCCATGGAAAGCAGGCCCACCACGGTTTTGCCGGAACCGACATCGCCCTGCAAAAGCCGCAACATGCGCTGGGGCGATTTGAGGTCGGTGATGATCTCACGCACGGCCTGTTCCTGGGCTTTGGTCAGGCGATAGGGCAGGTGGCGCATGATTTCGGCCACGATGTTGCCGGTGCCTTCAAGCGGGCGGCCTGAAAGCCTGCGAGTCTTGGCGCGCACAAGGGCAAGCGCCAGTTGGCCCGCCAGAAATTCATCATAGGCAAGCCTGCGCCGCGTAATGCTTTCAAGCGCGATATCGCCGGGGTCTTCCGGTTGATGCAGCGTGTTGAGCGCCTGCTGAAACGCCGGGAAACCTTCGCGCGCCAGCAAAGGCGCATCGATCCATTCCGGCAGGACAGGCACGCGGGTCAGCGCCTCCTTGATGGCGCGGCCAAGTGTCTTGGGTGAGAGGCCGGCCGTCAGCGGATAGACCGGCTCGACAAGCGGCAGGCTGGCGGCATCGTCCATGCTTGCAATATAATCCGGGTGCACCATGGAAGCGCGCCCGTTGAACCATTCCACCTTGCCTGAAACAATAACGGTTTCGCCTTCCGGCAGCATCTTTTGCAGCCAGGGCAATTGGGCGTGGAAGAAGGTCAGCGCGATTTCCCCCGTATCGTCATGTGCAAAAACACGGTGGGGAACATTGCCACGCCCTTTCGGTGCGGGCTGGTGCTGATCGACGGTCACTTCCAGCGTGACAATGGCCCCCTCCTGCGCAAAAGCGATACCGGGCCGGTTGCGCCGGTCAATGATGCTGTGGGGCGGAAGGAAAAGAAGCTGGCCTATTTTCGGTTCGCCGCCCGGCACATCGGTTCCCAGCAATTTTCCAAGCAGGACGGCCACTTTCGGGCCGATGCCTGAAAGTGAACGGACGGACGCAAAAAATGGATCGAGCATGGATGGGCGCATGGGGTCGAACATTAACTGCTTCGCCTCGCGGCGCAAGGGCGGTGCGCAATCTTTCTGTGCTCTTTTTGTTCTTATCCGATAAACGGGTTCCCGTTTGCGCCCCAGATGCTATATACCGGCACTCGAATAGACGAACGGAGCATTCTCACGATGACTGGCAGCACCATGGCGACGGAAAATCTGGACGTGCGGCGCCGCAAACTTCTGTTTCGCGCCTGGCATCGCGGCATGCGCGAGATGGATCTGATTCTGGGCCAATATGCCGATAAATATATCGTCAGTTTCAACGACGATCAGCTCAATGAATTTGAGCATATTCTGGAAGTGCTGGACCGTGACCTCCTGAAATGGGTGACGGGCGAAAGCCCCAGCCCCATTCCCGCTGAATACGACACGCCGCTTTTCCGCGATATCGTGGCTTTCCGCGACCGCGTAGAATTCTGAGAAAGACAAGATGCCCGTTTTCAGCAAACTCGGTCTCAAGCCCGGCGCGATCGCGAATAAGGGGCGCCATATCGTCATTGACGGTGTTGCGGACGGTTTTGAGGCGTTCTGCCTTGCGCGTCTGGTGGAAGAGATCGGGGAGCGCGGGCCGATCATGTATATCGTGCGCGACGGGCAGCGCATTGCCGATCTGGAGCAGGTGTTGGGTTTCGTTTCGCCCGATCTGCCGGTGCTGCACCTGCCCGCCTGGGATTGCCTGCCTTATGACCGCGTGTCGCCAGGGGCGGATGCTGCAGCGCGCAGACTTGCGGCGCTCAGCGCGCTTTGCGCACTGAAGAAAGCACCGCATCCAGCCGTCATTCTCACCACGGCCAATGCCGTGCTGCAAAAATTGCCGCCGCAGGCCGCACTTGGCGAACAGGTGATCTCAGCGCGCCCCGGCAACCAGCTCGACATGAACGATCTTGCCGCACGGCTGGAGCGCAACGGCTTTGAGCGTGTCTCTACCGTGCGCGACATCGGCGAATATGCGGTACGCGGCGGCATTCTCGATCTTTATGCGCCGGGAGCGGAAGAACCGCTGCGGCTTGATTTTTTCGGCGATACGCTGGAAACGATCCGTGCCTTCGATCCCGCCTCCCAGCGCACCACCGGCACCCGAAAGGAATTCGTGCTTCAGCCGATGAGCGAAATCACGCTCTCGTCCGACATGATAAGCCGGTTTCGCAAGAATTATGTGGCCATGTTCGGCGCGCCGCAGCGTGACGATGCGCTTTATCAGGCCATCAGCGAAGGCCGCCGTTTTGCTGGCATGGAACATTGGCTGCCGCTTTTCTATGACAATATGGAGACAGTTTTCGACCATGCCGGGCCAATGCCGGTCGTGTTCGACCATCTGGTGCATGAGGCGCTGACCGAGCGCCACACCATGGTTGTGGACCATTACGAAGCGCGACTGCGGCAGGCGGAGGGCAAAGAGGCGGGCAGCGATGCCGTGCCTTACAAGCCGGTAAAGCCGGAAATGCTCTATCTTACGCCGGGCCAGGTTGAAGAAGCCGCCGAGGCCGCTGGCCTGCGTATTGACCTTACGCCATTCGGCGCGCCGGAGGTTTCCGGCCGGACCATTATTCATGCCGATGTGCACAAGGGCCGCAGCTTTGCCGAGGAGCGCGCCGCAACCGACGTGAACCTGTTTGAAGCCGTGGTGAAACATATTGCAGACCTGCGCGCCTCCGGCAAAAAGGTTCTGGTTGCCGCCTGGACCGAAGGTTCGCTCGACCGGCTCTGTCAGGTTCTGGACGAACACGGGCTTGAAAAAATAGAGACCGTCGATAGGCTTTCCACCGTCAAGGCCCTGTCGCGCGACAAGGTGACGGCGGCGGTGCTGGCGGTCGAAAGCGGCTTCGATGCGGGCGATCTGGTGGTCGTGGCGGAGCAGGATATTCTGGGCGACAGGCTCATCCGCCGCTCCAGGCGCCGCAAGCGCGATCAGGATTTCATCTCGGAAGTCGCCTCGCTGACGGCTGGCGATATCGTCGTCCATGTCGATCACGGCATTGGGCGCTTTATCGGCCTCAAGACGATTACTGCGGCAGGCGCCCCGCATGACTGCCTTGAAATCCATTATGCGGGCGATGACCGCCTGTTTCTGCCGGTTGAGAATATCGAGCTTCTGTCGCGCTATGGCTCGGAAGGGTCCGATGCGGTTCTCGACAAGCTGGGCGGTGGCGCATGGCAGGCGCGCAAGGCAAAACTCAAGAAACGGCTTCTGGAAATTGCCGGCCATCTGATCCAGATTGCCGCCGAACGCCAGATGCGCGGTGCACCTGTGATGACGCCGCCGGGCGGTCTTTATGCGGAATTTGCCGCGCGCTTTCCCTATGATGAGACTGACGACCAGTTGACGGCAATCGAGGCCGTGGCGGATGATCTTGCGCAAGGCAAGCCGATGGATCGCCTCATCTGCGGCGATGTCGGGTTCGGCAAGACGGAAGTGGCGCTGCGCGCCGCCTTCATCGCCGCGATGAGCGGCGTTCAGGTGGCAGTGGTCGTGCCGACCACGCTTCTTTCGCGCCAGCATTTCAAGACCTTCTCCAACCGCTTTCACGGCCTGCCGATCAATGTGGCCCACGCCTCACGCCTCGTCGGCGCGAAGGAGCTGGCCGCCACCAAAAAGGGGCTGGAAGAGGGAACGGTCGATATTGTCGTCGGCACACACGCGCTTTTGGGCAGCTCCATCAAGTTCAAGAATCTCGGCCTTCTCATTATCGATGAGGAGCAGCATTTCGGTGTGAAGCACAAGGAATGGCTGAAGGAACTGAAATCCGACGTCCATGTGCTGACCCTTTCGGCCACGCCGATCCCGCGCACCCTGCAACTTGCGCTGACCGGCGTGCGTGAACTTTCGCTCATCACCACGCCGCCGGTGGACCGCATGGCGGTGCGCACCTTCGTCTCGCCATTCGATCCGCTCGTGATCCGCGAAACCCTTTTGCGTGAACGCTATCGCGGCGGCCAGAGCTTCTATGTCGTCCCACGCATAGCCGACCTCACGGATATTGAAGAATTCCTGAAGGAGCATGTGCCGGAACTGAAAGTGGCCGTGGCCCATGGCCAGATGGCGCCGGGTGTGCTGGATGACATCATGAATGCCTTCTATGACGGGCAGTATGATGTGCTTCTTTCCACAACCATCGTGGAATCGGGCCTCGATATTCCAACCGCCAACACCATGATCGTGCATCGTGCCGATATGTTCGGGCTGGCGCAACTCTATCAGTTGCGCGGCCGCGTGGGCCGCTCCAAGCAGCGCGCTTTCGCGCTGTTCACGCTCCCGGCGGGCAAGATGCTGACGCAGATGGCCGAACGCCGTCTGAAAGTGCTGCAATCGCTCGACACGCTTGGCGCGGGCTTCCAGCTTGCAAGCCACGACATGGATATTCGCGGCGCAGGCAATCTGCTGGGCGAGGAACAGTCGGGCCACATCAAGGAAGTGGGCTTCGAGCTTTACCAGCAAATGCTTGAAGAAGCGGTTGCGACGCTGAAGGGCTCCGGCGAAGTGGAAGACAGCCAGTGGTCGCCGCAGATCGCCATTGGTACGGCGGTCATGATCCCGGAAGCCTATGTGCCCGACCTGCAATTGCGCCTTGGCCTTTATCGCCGTCTGGCCGATCTGGAAGAGCCGCAGGATATCGATGCCTTTGGTGCGGAACTCATCGACCGTTTCGGCCCGATGCCCGACGAAGTGCAGCATCTTCTCAAGATCGTCTATATCAAGGCGCTCTGCCGCCGCGCCAATGTTGAGAAACTCGATGCCGGGCCGAAGGGCGTGGTTATCCAGTTCCGCCACGCGACCTTCAACAATCCGGTCGGTCTGGTAAAAATGATCGGCGAGCAGGGGTCCATGGCGAAGATCAGGCCGGACCAGAGCATCGTCTTCATCCGCGATTGGCCGACACCGGAAAAGCGCCTCAACGGCTCCGCCGTCATCATGACACAGCTTGCAAAGATTGCGGCGGCCTGACCGGCTGCGAATTGTTAAAGCGTGTCGTATGATAAAATGCGGCACGCTTCAGCGCATGACAGGAGGAGCATTTGGTTCAGGGCCTCAGCCACATGACATTCATTGTCCGCGACCTTGATCGCATGGAGGAAATTCTCACAACGGTATTCGATGCCCGAAGGGTCTATGATAGCGGTGCGGAAACGTTCTCCCTCTCTAAAGAGCGCTTCTTCCTCATCGGAAACGGTAAAGAACCAATATGGATTGCGACCATGGAAGGCGAACCGCTTCCAACTCGCACCAACAATCATGTGGCTTTCAAGATCGCCAACAATGAATATGAAGCCTATTTGAAACGTATTCGTGCGCTTGGCCTTGAAGTGCGTGAAGGGCGGTCCCGCGTGCCGGGTGAAGGGCAATCCATATATTTCTATGACGATGACAATCATATGTTCGAGTTGCACACCGGAACGCTTGACGAACGTTTAAAACGCTATGGGCAAGGCCGCTAAAGCGCGCCGCATTTTATCATACGCATACGACGCGCTTTAAGCTGAGGCGGTTGCCATTTTTGAGAGACATGTTTTAACCAGCCGGAGCGGTCACTCTGGGATTTGTTGCTTGGCTGTGGCTGAGTGGACTGGCAACGATAGATGGGCCAGCGGTCGTCTTTTGCGCGAATTTCCCGATTATCTGTCTTCGGCAATCCCGGGTTCAAAGCCTTCTGCCGTCTGGCGGATGGCATCGGCCAGCACGTCGGGCGTTTGAGCGCCCATGACGGCATATTTCTGATCGATAATGAAGCAGGGAACACCGCGCACGCCGATGCGGTTGGCGGTGGCGATCTCGTCACGGATCGTGTCTTTGTCGGCTTCGCTCTGCAAAAGGCGGGCAACCACTTCCGCATCCATGCTGACGCTTGCCGCTGCATCCACCAGCACTTCATGGTTGCCGATATCCTGTCCCTGCTCGAAATAGAGCGAGAACAACATGCCAACCATGCGATCCTGCGTGTCGGGTGCTGCCTGTGCAGCCCAATGGATCACGCGATGTGCGTCAAGCGTGTTCGGCGCACGTATAATGGCATCGAAATCGAAGACGATGCCATATTCCTCACCAAGCGCACGGAGTTGACGGTGGCTGTCATCAATCTTGGAGCCGGTGCCGAACTTCTCACGCAGATAGGTCTGGCGATCCTTGCCGTGCGGGGGCAGGGTGGGGTCAAGCTGGAACGGGCGCCAGCGAATTTCGGCTTCCACGTCCGGCAGCGAGGCAAGTGCCGCTTCAAGCCGCTTGCGACCAAGAAAACACCACGGGCAGACGACGTCCGAAACGACGTCGATTGTAATCTTTTTTCCGGTCATTGCGGCATCTCCATGCAGGCGCGGAAGCAGCGCTTGCGNTCTATAGCAATATTATACAGGCAGATTATGGCCCGGTATAGCGGGCCCGCATAGCCCATTATACCCAGGGCGCTAAAATACTGACGCCATCCACGCCCTGAAAAGGTTCAATCGCCGCGCGGGTTTGGTATTATTGGGACGTGTGCCACCATGCCGGCAGTTGGTAGCCGGAAAGTGGTGTTTTTTGGGGATGTTCAATCCGGTCCCACCGCGCAACCCATTGATAGGGCAGGTGGTAGAGCGGAACATAATAATCACCTGAAATCAGCACACGGTCGAGTGCACGCACGGCGCTGACGAAATCGGCGCGGTTGCGCGCGGCAAGCAGCGCCTCGATCATCGCATCAACGGCAGGGTCGGCCACGCCCGCAAAGTTGAAGCTGCCCTGCACATCACGCGAGGCGGAACCCCACCGCAACCATTGCTCATTGCCGGGAGAAAGCGAACTGGCAAGTGCACCGAGGATCATATCATAATCGAAGGTTTGCAGGCGCTGTTGATATTGCGCATCGTCCACCGTGTGGATTTCAACTGCTATGCCAAGGCGCGAGAGGTTGCGCTGATAGGCGAGCGCGATTTTCTCCTCGTCCGGTGATCGCGTCATAATCTCGAAGGCAAACGGTTTACCGGTCGGATCTATGGCCATGCCGTCCTTGAACTGGAAACCGGCCTGGCTTAGAAGATCATAGGCCTTCTTGGCCGGAACGCGGTCATGGCCGCTGCCATCTGTAACGGGCGGGTGCCAGGTGCCATTCATCACGTCTTCGCGCACAGCACCGGGGAAGGGGGCCAGCAACTCCCTTTCGCGCGCATCGGCGGGCCTGCCGACGGATGAAAGTTGCGACCCCTCCCAGAAGCTCTGCGTACGGCGATATTGCCCTGCAAAGAGATTGCTGTTCGCCCACTCAAAATCGAACAGCAATCCAAGGGCCTGGCGCACACGCCGGTCAGCGAAGATCGGGCGGCGCGTGTTGAACACGAAGCCCAGCATATCGGCCGGTGTGCCCTTCTCGAAAGTGTCCTTGATGACCTTGCCCTGCTCGACCGCCGGAAAATCATAGAGCTTTTCCCAGCGTATCGGATTGCCTTCAATGAAAATGTCGAGAATGCCCTTTTTGAAGGATTCAAACAGCGAGGTTTCGTTGCGGTAATATTCGATGGAGATCTTGTCGAAATTGTTGAAGCCGCGCTGCGAGGGCAGATCCTTGCCCCAATAGTCCGGGTTGCGCTTGTAGACGATCCGCTGGCCGGGCTGCACACTGGCGACCACATAGGGGCCGCTGCCGATCGGCGGTTCCAGTGTGGAATTGCCGAACGTATCGCGGTTGATGGCATGTTTCGGCAGAACCGGCATCGAGCCTGCGATCAGCATCGGAAACTCACGGTCGGATTTCTCGTTGAATGTGAAGCGCACTGAGCGTTCGCCGGTCTTTTCGATCTTCGCCACCCGGCTCATGCGGCTGTTATAGGGCGGGCGGCCCTTTTCGGTCAGTATGTCATAGGTGAAGAGAACATCGTCCACCGTGACAGGCTGGCCATCTGACCATTTGGCTTTTGGATTGAGCGTGAATTCCACCCATTTGCGCTCGGGATCGATGGCAACTTTCTCAGCCAGCAGACTATAGAGCGTAAAAGGCTCATCGCGCGAGCGCAGCATCAGCGTCTGGTACACCATATTGCCAAACTCGCCATCATTATACAGGCCGCGCGCGGTGGTGCGCATACTTTTCAGCACAAAGGGATTAAGGCTGTCGAAAGTGCCCACCACGCCTACGGTCAGCGAACCCTTTTTCGGGGCATCGGGATTGGTGTAGGGAAAATGGGTATAATCGGCAGGCAAAGCCACGTCGCCATGCATGGAGAGCGCATAGTCGGGTGCTGTCTCGTTTGCCGCCCGCGCGGGCAACGCGCCAAAGGCTGTCGCAACAAGGCCAATGAGAAACACACTGCGGAAAAAAGCAATAAATCTGTTCAACATCAATGGTCCATTGTAAACAAGAGTGATGCCCCGGTTTCAATAAAACTTTGCCGTTTTTCGATTCGGAGCAGGAAATTACCATGATCGTATATTATGTGCGGAATTAGGGCGTGTCTGCCGCGCGACAGTGGGAACTAAAATAAAGATTTTAGCGGATTCTGTGCGGGCAATCTGGAAACCCATCTGGATTCATGCTCTCAGTCGTTGTAACACCGCCCCGGATTAGGATTCAAAATCCGTGAGGTCACGCTGTTGCCGCATTTTCAAACCAGTGACGGTCTATCGCTGACTTAAATACAGAACGGGAACTAATAGATCAAAGTGTTGAAAGGAACCTGTTGATCATGTCCAGCACGAAGACAATCGCTGCCGCATCTGCCATTGCTGGCGCGTTCGCCTTGCTTGCCTCCGCGACGATGCCCGCATCAGCGCAGCAGCCGCCGCAGGGTTGGTTCAAGGTTTGCTCAAAGCAGGAAGACAATGACATCTGCAACACGCAGAACATCGTCACTGCTGATTCCGGCCAGCTTCTGACGGCCGTCAACCTCATCGAGATCAAGGGCAAGATCAATCGCAAGATCTTTCAGGTCACGGTTCCGATCGGCCGTCTGATTCCAGCCGGTGTCGGTCTCCAGATCGACAACAACAAGCCGGTCAAGCTTGAATACGGCATCTGCTTCCCGGATCGCTGCATTGCCGAAGCGCCGCTGACCGACGAGCTGATCAATGCGCTGAAAAAGGGCAGCAAGCTGACGCTTACCTCCGTCAACTACCAGAACAAGCCGAACCCGATTCCGGTCGCGCTCACCGGCTTCTCGCAGGCTCTCACCGGCCCGGCGCTCAAACAGTCGGAACTGGAAGAACGCCAGAAGGAACTTCAGGACGCCGTCCAGAAGCGCCAAAAGGAATTTGAGGCCAAGATGAAGGCCGAACAGGACAAGGCAAAAGGCGCTGCCAAATAATTGGCAGGCTGACAGGTAAAGACAAGGGGCGCTTCAGGCGCCCCTTTTTCGTTCTATTATTATTTGAGAAGATTGCTTTATCCCATTGCAGCCGCATCGAAAAAAGCTGTTCTCCCTATCGGGAGACATGGTCTAATTCGAGTGCTGCGCTTTTACCCGGAAAGTCCCATTGTCCATCCGGTCGAACATTTCATCGATCTGCGGATGGCGAAGCGGCTCGCCGCTGAGATCAGGCACAAGGTTCTGCTCGGAAACATATGCGACATATTCGGTTTCGCCATTCTCCGCCAGAAGGTGGTAGAAAGGCTGGTCGCGGCGCGGGCGCGCATCTTCGGGAATGTTCTGATACCATTCCTCGGTATTGGCAAATTCCGGGTCCACATCGAAAATCACCCCGCGAAAGGGGAAAAGCCGATGCTGCACAACCTGCCCGATCTGATATTTTGCGTGTTTTATCTGTGCCATACCCATGGGAATTAATGTAGTTCATTGTACGGCGAATTAAAGTCGTCGGCAGGCAGGAAAACTGTCAGGGTGAGAGATCTATTGTCTTGCGGCGTCGTCAGCTTTGCCGGGCAGACGCGGGAGCCGGGGCAGAAGGTGCGAAAAACCGCTGCCGGGGCGAAGGCCCTCGCGCATGAAGAACGCGCGCAGCGGCGCAAAGGAGCGAAGCATTTCCAGCCCTACACCGCGCAGGATCTGCGCAGGCAGCATGGAGGAAAGCAGCGAGCGGTTGAGCGCATCGACCGAGCCGGTACGCGCGAAAATATCGGGACGCCGCGCGCGGTCATAAGCGCGCATGACACGCTCGGAACCGGGATCGACCGAATCGCTCTCAATGGCCTTTACCAGTGTTTCCACGTCGCGTGTGCCAAGGTTCAGCCCTTGCGCGCCGATGGGCGGAAAGACATGGGCAGCTTCGCCGATCAGGATGGTGCGCTTTGCTGCAAAGACATGGGGCACGAGGCCGGAAAGCGGCCAGGCTTGCGGGCGCACCTCCAGCGTGATCTTGCCCAGCATGGATTGCATCATCTCCTCGATATGGACCGCAAGAGCCTCATCGCTCATTGAAAGCAGCTTTTCGGCGCGCGCCGGATTAACCACCCAGACGAGGCTTGATCGCCGCCCCTTGAGCGGCACTTGTGTAAACGGGCCTTCTTCGGTGTGAAATTCGGTCGAAATATTCTCGTGGTCAATCATATGGGAAAAGGAAAGAACCACGGCCGTTTGCGGATAGCTCCAGCGGCGGGTGCGGATGCCAGCGGCGTCGCGCGCACCGGAATTGCGCCCGTCGGCGGCGACCAACAGGCGTGTGTGCAGCGTATCGCCCCCCTTGAGCGTCACGGTGACATGGTCGCCATTGGGGCGATATTCGATGGCCGGGACAGTGATGCGCCGGATATTGCGACTGGCCGCGACCGCTTCGGCAAGCTTTGCATTCAGCACGGCGTTGGGGATGTTGTAGCCGAAGGCAATCTCATCAATCTCGCTCGCACGGAACATGACCGCAGGGCTGCGGATAAGGCGCCTGGTTGCATCCACGATGCGCATGGATTGCAAGGGAGCCGCTTCCGGCTCGATCGCAGCCCAGACGCCGATCTGCTCCAGAAAACGGATCGCGGGCATCATCAGTGCGGTGGTGCGCCGGTCGGTCTTGTCGGTTTCGGGGCCGAGCAGCACGGTATGGTAGCCGCGGACCCCAAGCGCCAGCGCCGCCATCATGCCGGCCGGGCCGCCGCCACTGATAACAATGTCGGTGAGGGGCTTGTTTACAACCACGTCATTCATCGCGCTCATCCTCGGCCATGGCGGTTTCGGGTGAAGCCGCCGCTCTTGATACTGGCAGCAAAAGCGATTCTTGCCAGATGCGTTTCCGCCGCACTTAAACCAAATTGCGATCAAAAGGCCAATCTTCCGTGGAATGACGGCTTAATACCCTATGGCTTACTTGCTCTTTTGGCCTTATTCGGTGAAAGCTGATGGAACATTGCGGCTTTTTAGAGCATCTCCCGTGAGGCTGGAGCGTCGGTCAGTCCGGTATATGCGCTTCCGGTGAATGGAACTGGATTCGCTGCCTGACGGTTTATATGGGCGGACAGAAAGAAATGGCGGACAGCGTGAAAACCAAACTGACCGGAAAACTGAAGGCCAAGAAAGTCACGGCCCCGCAGGCCAAGGCATTTTCCGTTCACCTTCTGACGGCTTCCGGCTCGTTTCTGGCCTTCCTTTCCGTGGTGGCGGCAAGCGACGGGCGCTATACCGCCATGTGGTGGTGGCTGGGCCTCGCGCTGTTCGTGGATGGCATAGACGGCCCCATCGCGCGTAAGCTTGAAGTCAAATATGTCCTGCCGAACTGGTCTGGCGAGCTTCTCGACAGTATTATCGACTATGTTACCTATGTGCTGATACCCGCTTTCGCGCTCTATCAAAGCGGGTTCATGGGGACGAACCTGTCCTTCATTTCCGGCGCGATCATCGTGGTTTCAAGCGCGATCTATTATGCTGATACCGGCATGAAGACCAAGGAGAACTTCTTCAAGGGTTTCCCCGTGGTCTGGAACATGGTGGTTTTCACGCTTTTCATCGTCAGGCCCGGCGAATGGGTGGCCTTCGGAACGGTCGTGGCTTCGGCGATCCTTTCCTTCCTGCCGATCAACTTCCTGCATCCGGTGCGGGTGGTGCGGCTGCGCCCGCTCAACCTCACGATTTTCCTGCTCTGGTGCGCGTTTGGCGTGATTGCCCTCTATTACATGCTGGATGCGCCGCTCTGGGTCCGTATCGGCATTTCCGTAACCGGCCTTTACATCTATTTCATCGGCGCGATCATGCAGCTTTTCCCAAGCCTTGGTCGTGAAGCTGCACTTGCCAAGGCCCGAAAACTTGTTGAAAAGCAACAGAAGAGCGGAGAAGCACCATGATAAACGCCATTCGCGTGCATCGGACCGGGGGGCCGGACGTTCTGCACTATGAACAGGTGGAAATCGGCGAACCAGGGCCGGGCGAGGCACGTGTTCGCCATGAGGCCGTGGGCCTGAACTTCATCGACGTCTATTTCCGCACCGGGCTTTATAAGGCGGCCAAGATGCCGTTCACGCCCGGCAATGAGGGTGCAGGCATTGTGGTTGCCGTTGGCGCGGGCGTTGAAAACGTGCGCGTGGGCGAGCGTGTTGCCTATGCTGCAACACCCGGTTCCTATGCGGATGAGCGCATCCTGCCAGCCGACAGGCTGGTGAAAGTGCCCGACACGATCGATCTCAAGACCGCAGCCTCCATGATGCTGAAAGGCATGACCGCGCAATATCTGCTGCGCCGCACCTTCCGCGTCGAGCCGGGCCAGACCATTTTATTTCATGCGGCCGCCGGCGGCGTGGGCCTGATTGCCGGACAATGGGCCAAGCACCTTGGCGCAACGGTGATCGGCACGGCAGGTTCGGAAGAAAAGATCGCGCTTGCCAGAAAGCATGGCTACGATCATGTCATCAATTATCGCAGCGAAAACTTCGTCGAACGGGTGCGCGAACTCACAAATGGCGAGGGCGTGGACGTTGTTTACGACTCGGTTGGCCGCGATACCTATATGGGCTCGCTCGACGTACTGAAACCGCTTGGCATGTTTGCCTGTTTCGGCTAGTCTTCCGGTGTCATTCCGCCTTTCGATCTGGGTATTCTGGCGCAGAAGGGCTCTCTCTTCGCGACGCGCCCGACATTGTTCAATTATATTGCCAGGCGGGCCGATCTGGAAAAGACGACTGCTGAGCTTTTCGATGTCGTGGAAAGCGGGGCGGTCAAGATCGAGATCAACCAGACCTATGCTCTCAAGGACGCCTGCAAGGCCCATGAAGCATTGGAGGCACGCAAGACGACAGGCACGAGCATCCTGTTGCCATAGGTGGGGACGATAGCGGCGGTGCATATGTCCATCGCTGCTTTCTTTTGGGCTTTTCAAGAGCGGGCTTGCTGGATAAAGTCGCTCAAAAATACTTTGGGGAACAATGTCAGCGCGCTCAACCGACCGGCCTCTTCTGGATGTCCGCCGGCTCACGAAAGTTTTTGGTCAGCTCAGAGCTTGCGATGGGGTCGATCTCACCATTGCCGAGGGTGAAATCCATGCGCTTCTGGGTGAAAACGGCGCGGGCAAATCCACTTTCGTCAAAATGCTGTTTGGCGCCTTGCAGCCGCTTGAAGGCCAGATTGTCTGGAAGGGGCAAGGTGTTGCCATCCATGAACCTGCTGCGGCAAGAAAGCTCGGCATTGGCATGGTTTTCCAGCATTTTTCGCTTTTCGATTCCCTGACGGCGGCTGAAAATATCGCACTTTCGCTGGATCGTTCGCTGCCTTTGGCCGAAGTCGCCAGGCGTGCGCGTGAAGTGGGCAGGACCTACGGTCTGCCGGTCGATCCGCAGGCCCATGTCGGCGATCTTTCGGTGGGGGAGCGTCAGCGCATCGAAATCGTACGCTGTCTCCTCCAGCAACCTGACCTCATCATTCTCGATGAGCCGACATCGGTGCTGACGCCGCAGGAAGCCGACAGGCTTTTTGAAACGCTGGAGCGTTTGAGGGCTGAGGGCAAATCCATCCTTTATATCAGCCACCGGCTGGAAGAGGTGAAGCGCCTTTGCGACCGCGCCACTGTGCTTCGCCATGGCAAGGTGGTCGGCCATTGCGACCCGCGCAAGGAAACGGCGGCCTCGCTCGCCCGCATGATGGTGGGCAACGACATTGATGTCGTCGCACGCTCGACCATTGCCGCGAATGGAGCGGGCGAGCCGCTTTTTGAAATCAGGGCCATGTCGCAGCCGCCGCGCGGGCCATTTTCCACCGCGTTGAAGGATATTTCGCTTTGCGTGGCTGCGGGTGAAGTGGTGGGCATTGCCGGTGTGGCGGGCAACGGGCAGGGTGAGTTCTTTGAAGCCATTTCCGGTGAGGTGCTGCAAGCGGGCGCATCGGTGGTGCGCATTGGCGGCAAGGATGCGGGCAGGCTTGGCATCAGCGAGCGGCGCATGATGGGGGCTGCCTTCGTGCCGGAAGAACGGCTCGGCCATGGTGCGGTGCCCGGCATGACACTCACCGACAATCTGTTTCTCTCGCGCTACAAGACCGATGCACGGGCATTTCTGCGTGGCGGCAAGCTGAAACTCATTGCCGAAAGCGCATTGCGTTCCGCCACAAAGCGGATCATCGAGCGGATGGATGTACGCAAAAGTGCGGAAAACCCAGCAGCATCAGCCCTTTCCGGCGGTAATCTGCAAAAGTTCATTATCGGGCGTGAGTTTGATCGCGCGCCATCCGTAATGGTTGTCAACCAGCCGACATGGGGCGTGGATGCGGGCGCTGCGGCCCATATTCGTCAGGCGCTTGTCGACCTTGCCCGTTCCGGCTCCGCCGTTCTTGTCATCAGTCAGGATCTCGATGAGCTTCTCGAAATCAGCGACCGTATCGCCGTCATGAACCATGGTCGCCTCTCCGATCCCATACCCATTGCCGATGTGACGCTCGAAAAGATCGGGCTTCTCATGGGCGGCATGGCGGGCGAAACACAGGCTGGAGCGGCATGATGCGGATTGAGCTTGTCAAACGGCCCCAGCCTTCAAGATTGTTCAGCGCGCTGTCGCCAGTGCTGGCGCTGGCGCTAACGCTGATTTTTGGCGGCCTCGCCTTCTTGGTGATGGGCAAGGATCCGCTCCATGCGCTTTATGTATTCTTTGTCGAGCCGCTTTTCGATATCTGGTCGTGGCACGAGCTTCTGGTCAAGGCAGCGCCGCTCATCCTGATTGCGGTCGGTCTTTGCGTTTGCTTTCTTTCCAACAACTGGAATATCGGGGCGGAAGGCCAGTTCATCATGGGCGCAATTGCCGGTTCAATTCTGCCGGTCATGTTCCCCGATCTGGAAAGCTGGATCGTTCTGCCGCTGATGATGGCGATGGGTATGGCAGGCGGGGCGGCCTATGCCTCCATTCCGGCCCTTTTGAAAGTGCGCTTCAATACGAATGAAATTCTCACCAGCCTCATGCTGGTCTATGTCGCGCAGCTTTTTCTGGACTGGCTGGTGCGCGGGCCATGGCGCAACCCGGAAGGCCATAATTTCCCGGAAACACGCCAGTTCAACGACAGCGCCATCCTGCCGGAAATCTGGAGCGCATCAGGGCGTGCGCATTGGGGCTTCATATTTGCGCTCGTTGCAGCCGTCATGGTTTGGTTTCTCCTAAAGCACACGCTGAAGGGTTTTGAGGTCAAGGTGATCGGACAGAGCCCGAGAGCAGAGCGCTTTGCGGGTTTCAGCGCAGGCAGAATGGTGTTCTTTGTCTTCGCCCTGTCCGGCGCGCTTGCGGGGCTTGCAGGCATTGCCGAAACCTCCGGTGCTATTGGCCAGCTTCGCCCGGTCATTTCGCCGGGTATGGTTTCACGGCGATCATCGTTGCCTTTCTGGGACGGCTTAATCCGCTGGGTGCGATTGTGGCGGGCCTTGTGCTGGCGCTTTCCTACCTTGGCGGCGAGGCGGCACAGGTGGCCATTGGCATATCGGAAAAGTCCGCCCGTGTGTTTCAGGGCATGATCCTGTTTTTCGTGCTTGCTTGCGATACGCTCATTCTTTATCGCATCCGCATTGTGATGAACCGCCAGGCGGGGAAGGCCTGATCTCATGGATTTGACACAGGCAATCCTTCTCACCATCGCTACCGCAGCAACACCGCTCCTGATTGCGGCCATTGGCGAACTGGTGGTGGAACGCTCCGGCGTTCTCAATCTCGGCGTCGAGGGCATGATGCTGATGGGCGCGGTTTCCGGCTTCGCCGTGGCGCAGATAACCGGCTCGGCCTGGCTCGGCCTTGTTGCCGCCGTTCTGGTCGGGGCGCTGTTTGCGGCAGTCTTCGGCTTTCTTACGCTCACCCTCGTCACCAATCAGGTGGCGACCGGCCTTGCACTCACTATTCTGGGCGTCGGCGTATCGGCATTGCTTGGAGAAAGCTTCGTCGGGCTTCCGGGCGTGCGGCTGAACCCGATCTATATTCCCTATCTGACTGATCTTCCGCTCATCGGGCGCTTTCTCTTCGGTCAGGATCCCATCTTCTATATGTCCATTGCGCTGGTTATCGGTGTGGCATGGTTCCTGTTTCGCACACGCGCGGGCCTTACCTTGCGCGCCATTGGCGATAGTCATGGCTCGGCTCATGCGCTTGGTGTGCATGTGGTGCGCACGCGCTATCTGGCGGTGCTGTTCGGCGGGGCCTGTGCCGGGCTTGCGGGCGCACAGCTCTCGCTCGTTTATGTGCCGCAATGGGTGGAAAACATGACGGCAGGGCGCGGCTGGATTGCACTTGCGCTTGTCGTCTTCGCCTCATGGCGGCCATGGCGGGTGCTGGTCGGCGCGTATCTGTTCGGCGCGGTCACAATCGGCCAGCTTCACGCGCAGGCGCTCGGCTTCGGCCTGCCATCGCAGTTTTTGTCTGCGCTGCCTTATCTTGCGACGATCGTGGTGCTGGTCATCATCTCGCGCAACAAGCGCCTGACGATGATGAATACGCCGGCTTCGCTCGGCAAGCCATTTGTTCCGGATCGATAGAACAAGCGGCTTTGGAGTAAACGCAAACCATCCCAAGGGTTTTCGTTTTGGTTAGTGGGTGCAAACAAGGAGCACAGGGATCATGAAAAAGACCCTTATGGTAATTGCTACTGTCGCGGGCTTTATGCTCGGCGGGGCGGCACATGCAGAAGAAAAACTGAAGGTGGGCTTCATCTATATCGGCCCTCCCGGCGATTTCGGCTGGACGTACCAGCATGATCAGGCGCGCAAGGAGCTGGTCGAGGCGCTCGGCGACAAGGTTGAAACCACCTTTCTTGAAAACGTAGCCGAAGGTGCGGATGCCGAGCGCTCCATCGAACGTCTTGCCCGCGCAGGCAACAAGCTGATCTTCACAACCTCCTTCGGTTACATGGACCCGACCGTGAAGGTCACCAAGAAGTTCCCGGACGTGAAGTTTGAACATGCAACCGGCTACAAGACCGCAGACAACATGTCCGCCTATAATGCGCGCTTCTATGAAGGCCGTTATGTGCAGGGCGTGATTGCCGCAAAGATGTCGAAGAAGGGCATTGCCGGCTATATCGGCTCCGTGCCGGTGCCGGAAGTCGTGCAGGGCATCAACTCCTTCATGCTGGGCGCACAGTCCGTCAATCCTGATTTCAGGGTCAAGGTAATCTGGGTCAATTCCTGGTTCGATCCGGGCAAGGAAGCCGATGCCGCCAAGGCGCTGATTGATCAGGGCGTGGATATCATCACCCAGCACACGGATTCCACCGCCGCCATTCAGGTGGCGCACGACCGCGGCATCAAGGCGTTCGGCCAGGCTTCGGACATGATCAAGTTTGCGCCTGACACGCAGCTTACCGCTGTTGTTGACGAATGGGGTCCGTACTATATCGACCGCGCCAAGGCTGTTCTTGACGGTACGTGGAAAAGCCAGAACATCTGGTGGGGTATGAAGGAAGGCCTCGTGAAGATGGCGCCTTTCACCAATATGCCAGATGATGTGAAGAAGCTGGCGGAAGAAACCGAAGCCAGGATCAAGTCTGGTGAACTCAATCCCTTCACCGGCCCGATCAAGAAGCAAGACGGTTCGGAATGGCTGAAAGCAGGCGAAAAGGCTGATGACCAGACCCTGCTTGGCATGAATTTCTACGTTGCTGGCGTGGATGATAAGCTGCCGCAATAAGCTTGAAAGCATAAACAAGGAAAAGGGCGCCCAAAGCGCCCTTTTTATTATCCTGCAATGTGATGGGACTGCTTATGCAGCGTGTTTCGATCTTCATGAATGAAGCGCGCATCATGTCCGAAAAGCGGTTCACCTCTTATCAGACAGCAGTGCCGTGCAGATCGTAGGCATCACTTGCTTCGATCTTCACCGTCACAATATCGCCCACGCGCAGCGGGCGGCGCGAGCTGATATGAACGCTGCCATCAATTTCCGGCGCGTCGTAGCGGGTGCGGCCCTTGCCAATGGTGCCGTTGGCTTCATCGATGATGACCGGCAGACGCTTGCCAACCTTCTTTTTCAAGAGGTTGGTTGAAATCTGTTGCTGCTTTGCCATGAAGCGATGCCAGCGGGCTTCCTTCACCTCTTCCGGCACCTGTTCAAGGCCAAGATCATTAGCCTTCGCGCCCTTGACCGCCTCATATTTAAAGCAACCGGCACGCTCGATCTTGGCTTCATCCAGCCAATCGAGGAGCATCTGGAAATCTTCTTCCGTTTCACCCGGATAGCCGACGATGAAGGTGGAACGCACGGCAAGATCGGGGCAGGTTTCGCGCCAGGCCTGAATGCGGCGCGAGGTTTTTTCCTGATGCGCAGGCCGACGCATGTTCTTCAGAACCGCGGGCGACGCATGCTGGAAGGGAATATCCAGATAAGGCAGGATCTTGCCCTCGGCCATCAGCGGAATGACTTCATCGACGTGAGGGTAGGGATAGACGTAATGCATCCGCACCCAAACGCCCATCTCGCCCAGTTCCCGCGAGAGGTCGAGAAACTTCGTACGCACCGTGCGGTCCTGCCACATGGCTTCCTGATACTTGATATCGAGGCCATAGGCGCTCGTATCCTGCGAGATGACGAGAATTTCCTTCACACCCGCCTGAACCAGTTTTTCAGCTTCGCGCAGCACTTCGTTGATCGGACGCGAGACCAGATCGCCGCGCAGTGCCGGAATGATGCAGAAGGAACAACGGTTGGAGCAGCCTTCGGAAATCTTCAGATAGGCATAATGGCGCGGGGTGAGCTTCACGCCCTGCGGCGGCACAAGATCGACAAATGGGTCATGGGCGGGCGGGGCAACCTCGTGCACCGCATTCATCACGCTTTCATAGGCTTGCGGGCCGGTGATGGCGAGCACATTCGGATGCCGCTCGCGGATAACGTCCGGCTCTGCGCCAAGACAGCCGGTGACGATCACCTTGCCATTCTCGTTCAGTGCAAGGCCGATCGCTTCCAGCGACTCGTCACGCGCAGAATCGAGAAAGCCGCAGGTATTAACGATCACTAGATCAGCACCGTCATGTTTGCGGGAGATTTCATAGCCTTCAGAGCGGAGGCCGGTGATGATGCGTTCGGAATCGACAAGCGCCTTCGGGCAGCCAAGTGAAACAAAACTGACGCGCGGTGCGCTCATTGTAATACCTTACGAATTGGGAAAATTGCGCGCGCCTTATCACAACAAGGGGGCGGAGGTAAAGATTGGATGGCGCTTTTGCGGTGTCGCAGCGGTTTGAAAATGCTGCCAAAGAAAATGCCGGAGCGATGCGCCCCGGCTTTCAAGACAGATTGAAACAGGCTTACTCAGCTTCGTCGGCGGGCGCCGCGTTAAGCTGGCCATAGCGTTCTTCGCCGATCTTGGCGAGAAGGTCGAGCTGGGTTTCAAGGAAGTCGATATGGCCTTCTTCATCGGCCAGAAGTTCGTCGAAAAGCTGCTTCGACACATAGTCGCCGAGCTTGTCGCAGATTTCGCGCGATTCCTTATACGAAGCGCGAGCGTCATATTCACCCTTGAGGTCAGCTTCGAGAACTTCCTTCACATTCTGGCCAATGCGCAACGGCGAAACGGTCTGGAGGTTCGGAAAGCCTTCAAAGAAGATAATGCGATTAATCAGCTTGTCGGCGTGATGCATTTCCTCGATGGATTCCTCGCGTTCCTTCTTTGCAAGGCGCGTGTAACCCCAATCGTTGAGAAGACGGTAGTGCAGCCAATACTGGTTTACCGCACCGAGCTCAAGAAACAGTGCATCGTTAAGCCGCTCGATGACCTTTGGTTCGCCTTTCATTCCATGAACTCCCGAATTTATCTCGTAGAGAACGCACACGATCCATGAACTGGATAACGTTTTCGTCCATTTGGTTGCGACGAAGATAGTATTCTTCAGTCACCCTTATGATGGTTTCTACGACATTTGGGAAGCAGCCACAGCAACGGCCGCGTTGATTCATGGCATTATAGACAGCGCCCGGCACAATAAGTTGCCAGCAATCTTCATCGAGAAGCTCGATGATGGTGTCTTCAATCTCTTTTTCGGTAATAATGTTGCAGCTACAGACTAGCATGAGAAGTACACTCTCATACCTGCACCGCAATAATGAAATTCAGAACGCCCAAAATGGAAAGAAATTGCCGGTTTATTTTGTTTTTTTAGTTTCAAATAGCCGCTAAATATACGCGAGCTTACTTTACCGTTGGCGCGGAGCCATATTGAAACAGACAATGGTTCCTCCAATTGCTAGGGTTAAAGGCCCAAACATTAAAGGCTTATCTTGGCGGCGTTGATTAAACCCGCCAATCTGGCTCAAGTTATGACGGGTCAGGGTAGGGGCTGTCAAACTTTATGTTTTTGAAATATTCTAAAAAATCAATCGGTTAGAATTATTTTAAATATGAGTTAAATATCCATGTTTAAACGTAAATTAGCGTTTTACTTGGCGAGGGCAGGTGGCAATCATGCTCACCTTTCGTCTCTGTGCCATTTCGCCGCACCCATGTGGAAAAGTGACGATACGGAAGCCTATTGGCCGAGAACGGCAGTGAAACCTTCAAACTGGGGCGGCCCAAGATATAGCGGCTTGTTTTCCCCGGCGTTGCGATGCGCATGGCGAAACTGTTCGGACCTGGTCCAGCCAATGAAATCCTCCTGGCTGCGCCAGACTGTGTGGGATGCATAGAGCGTATAGCCCTCATCTTCGTTGGTTGCACCACGCAGAAGATGGAAACTCTCGAAACCCGGCACATCGGAGAGCTGGGAGTCACGGTTCTTCCAGACGGTCTCAAAATCGGTTTCGCTACCGATGCGAACCTTGAAGCGATTCATTGCAATGAACATTGCTGATCCTTTTCTTGATCAATACGCTTAAAGCCGCCTTCTGCCTGCGCCGACTGTGTTACCTCAATCGGCCAGAACATTTTGCAATCAGATCGGGCATTCGAGCGGCGAGCGGATCAGCTGGCGATCCGCGGCGCTTCCATTTCATCAAGGCCGAGCAGCAAACGTACATTCGGGCGCGCCTTGACCAGATCTGCGATGCTGTACTTCATCAATACGGCAAAGAAGGCATTGAGTGCTTCGCGCAAGGCCGCATTCAGGCCACAGCTATCCACCAACGGACATTCGCTTGCATCGTTCTCGAAGCATTCCGCCATGGAGAAGTTTTCTTCCGTCACGCGCACCACATCGAACAGTGAAATATCCTGGGACGCGCGCCCAAGGCGCACACCGCCATTGCGGCCCCGCACCGTTTCCACCAATCCGTGTTCAACGAGCGGCTGCAAAATCTTGAATAGAAACAGCTCCGAAACATTATAAGCCCGGGCGATTTCAGGAATGCGGCTCAGCTTGCCGTCATTGGCAGCACAATACATGAGCATCCGAATGGCATAATTCGTCTGACGGGTAAGACGCATGATTATTCCTTTTCGTACATTTTGGAACATTCCCGAACCGGACACTCCCCGGCTGAAACTGCCCCAATTCTTGTTGCGCATAGCCTATTGGAGAACCGAGCCCCCAGAGCCTTGCTCCAACAATACATTCTCTTGAGAAGCACTTTAGAATCATTCTTAAAATATATGAAACCTTTTCTCACCTTTAAAATGAAAAAGGCCTGTTCAATTTACTGCGATCTGCCGGAAAACTGAAAGGCAGATGATTATTGACAGACGTCGACCCATTCGGCTTCGACCAAATCGGCCATTTTCTGCGGTGCGATACGCACGGCGCTGTTGGTGGCGCCGGCCGCAGGCACGACTTCATCATATGTCTTCAGCGAAATGTCGCAGAAAACGGGCAGGGCACCCGGCAATCCAAACGGACAAACACCGCCCACCGGATGGCTGGTTTCCGCCAGCACGGTTTGCGCATCCAGCATGCGCGGCTTTGTGCCAAAACGGTCCTTGAATTTGCGATTATCAATGCGGGCATCGCCACGTGTGACGATCAGGATAGTTTGGTCCTTGGTAGAAAAGGAAAGAGTCTTGGCGATCTGTCCAGGCTCAACACCATGGGCTTCGGCGGCGAGGGGGACTGTTGCGGTACTGGTGGGCAATTCGATAACCTCGACTTCCGGCGCCTTGCTGGCGAAAAATGCCTTCACCGATTCCAAACTCATAGGCTCCCCCGTTTATTCTTAACTATTAAACTCAAGTTTAGGCCACATTGTGACAAAGCGCAAGCTTGCGCTGGCTATGGCGGTTCGTTCATATGGCATTGAGCCAAAACCCATAACCCGCTTGTATTTGTGTGTTTCCTGCCATAGTGCTTCTCCTGCGGACTTATCAAAAGCCTATCGGTACGGTGTATCAAGTGGCAGATTGACGCTGTCCGCGTATATCTATAAACAGGCCAGAAATTTGCTTCGCGCAACTGCGGAAGGGTGGCCGAGCGGTTTAAGGCACCGGTCTTGAAAACCGGCGTGCGAGAGATCGTACCGTGGGTTCGAATCCCACCCCCTCCGCCACAAACTTATGATTTCATTATGCAAATTTAGTTGACGGAATTCGACGGTTCTAAGTCGTCGCTGCAACAAATTTGTTTACGGCTGCAACAATGATGCAACAATTTTTCTGTTGCAGAAGCGTGAATCAGAAAGATTGCTCGTGATCGTCATAAGCTGATGCAGAATCGTTTGCGAGCGCTTCGCGAATATAGCTATCGACGCCAGACGATTCATAATAGCCAATGTCTCGCAAATACGCCTGCCAATTCGCTTCACGATCTGGATCGTTCTGATCTAAAAGATAATCATTCAATTCAGATTCATCTTCAAAATACATGCCATTGTACCGAAGTGAGAAACCATCGAAATCACCAGATTCGACGCCGTCGATGCTGTGAACGTATGAGAATGGATCAGAGAATCCGACGAACGATTTTGCGTATTCGACGCCGCGTTTAGCTAACGCTAAACCGACAATACCAGCTGATGCACCAATGGAAAAAGTCATAAGCTGATCTAAGCCGGAAGAAAAAATAGTTTCAATATTAGACATTAAACACACTATAAAACAATGAAATGAGTATGCTTGTCGGCCTTCAATTAAACAATACAGCGTCAAAAAAAGAGGCCGAAGCCTCTTTAATCAATCGCACCAACCACGTGCAGAAAAATCAAACAATTTTCCGATAAAACCCTTTTCGTTATACTCTTTACAAGTCTCACTCGATGCTGGTTTTGATTTTGAGACTGGACGAAATGCGTTATGCCCGCTCTGAATACCGCTCCAACTATTCATCATAAAAATCGCTATCAATAAGAGCGATCCACAAATTGCGGTTCTCTTAACAAACTTACGCATCTGCCCCCAAAAAAAGAACGTTAAACACTTGAAATAAATATGAAAATTAAGTTGAAAACAAGCATATTTTATAGCAAAACAAGAAGAAACAACGGGGGTCTCATGCGTAAATTTATAGCTCTAGCTCTCGTAGCAATAGCTGCAGCGCCTCTTATATCTGCGATGTTTTCAGATATGAGCAATGACGTAAGAACAGTTAACAAGCTCAAACAATCAAAAACATTAAGCGAAAAAGCAATAATTGAAGAACGCGACAAAATGTATAAAAATGTTTGTAAAATATATTTTTCACAAAGCTATTTCGGCAAGATGACAACTGGAAGAAATCAATCTTGGTGCGAAGAATACAAAGATCGCATGTGAAGTCTCATTGTAAATTAGCTTACAGCGTAAACTCATAAAATTTCTTGGCATTTATCGGCCGCTATGATTCAAAGCTTCGAAATAGGGAAGCCTTTGATGACGCGTCGTCGCTACGAACTAACTGACCACGAATGGTCGATTATATCGCCGTTGTTGCCCAACAAACCGCGCGGCGTTGCTCGCGTTGATGATCGGCGGGTGCTGAATGGCATCCTGTGGCGATTTCGAACGGGCTCGCCCTGGGCGGAAGTTTCCGAACGCTATGGCCCGCCGACGGCCTGTTACAACCGCTTCGTGCGCTGGCGCAAAGCCGGGGTCTGGGATCGGCTTCTTGAAGCGGTGTCCAAAGCCTACGATGGCGACATCGTCATGATCGACTCGACCTGTGTCCGCGTTCACCAGCACGCGGCCACAGGAAAAAAGGGGATGGAGACGATGGTGGCATGGGACGTTCCGTAACCGTTGCGAGCACCCCACATTTCCAGATGGTTTCGGCTCGCGCATAGTTCCGCTTTGTCATGATTTTGGGAGACGGAACTATGGATTTGGGATCAGTAGATGTCGACGAGAAGGCCTCACCGCATAGTGCTGATGACAGACATCAGCACTATGCGGTGAGCAAAGTTGTCGATGATAGGCCGGCACCTCGCCGTGTCGAGGTTCTCCTCGGCAAAGAGCGCCGGCGCCGTTGGAGCGCTGATGAGAAGGCGGAGATCACGGCGGCCAGCTTTGTGCCTGGAGCAAATATCTCTGCCGTTGCGCGCCAATATGGCGTGAGCCAGGGGCTGCTGCACTATTGGCGGCGCTGCGCGCGAGAGCACATGTCGGATGACGAGGAGATGCGCTTTGTGCCGGTTGTCAGAGCCGATGAAGGCTTGGGCGTCCCGGCCGCGGTGACGGCGCTGACGATCCGTGTCGAAATCAACGGCACCTGTGCCGTGATCGAGGGTGGCATCGATGAGCAGGCACTGTGCATGGTGTTCAAAGCGCTCAGGGCCTCGGCGTGATCTCACTTGGATCGGATTTGCGGATCATGATTGCTTCAAAGCCGGTGGACTTCAGGAAGGGCATCAATGGGCTGGCGGCGCTGGTATCGACTGCGCTCGGCCCCAACCCATACTCAGGCGACATATATGTCTTCCGCAGCAAGCGTAACGATCGTCTGAAGATGGTCGTTTGGGATGGCAGCGGCATGGTTCTGTTGACCAAAGTTTTGGAGGATCGGCGTTTTATCTGGCCGGCTGTTCACGCTGGAGCCGTTCGTCTCAGCGCCAGCGAATTGGCGCTTTTGCTCGATGGCCTGGACTGGACAAGAGTGGAGAAGAAGCCAGTCAAACGGCCCGCAAAAACAGCGTGATCTCATTGGAATTGATCGACAATTCCGTGCCGATCTGCTAGATTTTGGCATGCTCAATCGTGGCCAACATCTGCCGCGGGATCCTGACATTCTGGTCGGCATGATCCTGGAAAGAGACGCTGAAATCGAGCGTCTGAAGGTGCTGTTGAAGGCGGCCAATGCAAAGCCCTTTGGCCAACGATCCGAACAGTTGGCCCATATGGTCGAAAAGCAGATTCGTCTCGATCTGGGCGACGTGGTCCATGAACCTGAAGTGGCTTCGGCTAGCGAAGGTGCGGGCCTCCCCAAAATGCCGCGCCAGGCAAGCGCCCATTCTCGGCCTCGTCGCAACATCGGCGCTCTGCCGGAGCATCTTGAGCGGGTTGTCGAGGTCATCGAACCGTCATCGTTGGAATGTGCCTGCTGCCAGGGAAAGCTCCATTGTATCGGAGAAGACGAGAGCGAGGTCCTGGCTTCACGGCCGGCAACCCTCTATGTCCTGCGCACGGTGCGCCCGAAATATGCCTGCCGGGCCTGCGAGGCCGGCATCGTTCAAGCCAAGGCGAAGCCTCGACTGTTCGACGGAGGGCTGGCCACGACATCCATGATCAGCAATGTCGTGGTATGGCGATATGCTTGGTATCTGCCGCTCAACCGTCAGGTTCAGATGTTGAAGGGTCAGGGTGTCCGGCTCGATACGTCAACGCTTTGCAGTTGGGTGAAACGTGCCGCCTGGTGGCTGAAATCGCTCTACGACAAGCTATTGGCCTATATCCATAGTCATTCTCGGGTCTTTGTCGATGAAACCCGAATGCCGGTACTCAAGCGAGACCGAACACGAACCAAGATTTGTCAGTTCTGGGCTCACGCCGTGGACGATCGGCCCTGGAATGGCCCAGCCTATCCGGCTGTCGCCTATGTCTTTGCGCAAGGTCGGGGAAAGACGGAGATCCAATCACAGTTGGTCCGCTATAGCGGGATTTTGCAGGTTGATGCGTACAAGGCTGTTGACGCGCCCGAGTGCGACGCTGCGCATATTGCGCTCGACGGTATTGGAATCGACTTCAAGTCTTCCATCCTCAAGGAAGAGGGTCAGGCCAGCCCAATGGCCCAGCGTGTATTTGATGGCAGAGGCGACTGGGTCCTTGGCGGATATATCTTTGAGCGTATCCATCAGGAGCATTTTTAGATCAGCCATCAGGACCTTACTCTTCGCTTGCCGGACACCGAGCCGGTGTTCGGCGCTCGTTGAGCGGATTGAGGCCTCGATCGCATAGACCTCAGCCAGGCGTTCAATCACCACCTTTGCCAGCTCGGATTTGTACTTCTTGAAGACATCAACGAACTTGCGACGCGCATGGGCCAGGCAGTAGGCAAGCGCAATGCTGCCGGCCCGACGATCCGGTCGGGTCAGGCTCTTGTAGGCCTGTTCGCCGGCAGTGATGGCGGTGCCGAGACCTGGGCCATATTGGGCTCCTTGCTGACCACGGCAAAATTGAAAGGGCTCGATCCCTATACCTGGCTCAATGACGTTCTTGAACGCATCGTGTCCGGGGAGATAAAGTCGACCTCGCTTTGGCGTTGCCTGCCTTGGCATTGGAAACAGGAGCATGCGGATATGAACATGGCGGTAGCAGCGTGAAGGCTCCCAAGCGTGCAAAGCTTCTGACGCTTGATCAGTTGGAGACATGGTTCGACAAGGCAGAGCCGGCGCCACCATGCCGGGGCGTGTCAACGCTCAATGGGTTCCTGACGGGATTGGCCGCGGGTCCGGTCTTCCTGCTTCCCAATGACTGGATGTTCCATGTCATTGGGAAGCACGAGGAAAAGGCCTTCGTCGGAAACAAGACCTACGCCGTGATCGAAACGATCGTCGATCACTACAACCTCATCGCTCACCAACTGACGGCGCCCGGCCGATATGCTCCGATGTTCATGCGCACGGATGATGAGGAAGTCCTGCCTGGCGATTGGGCCGATGGGTTCTATGGCGCCATCAAACTGAACCTGGCAGCTTGGGCGCCCCTCATGGCCGAGAAACAGACTGGCGACCCCATCATGGCCATATTGATGCAAGCCACGGAGCCAGATCTGCTCGAAATGGTCTCAGCGGTGTACCCGAAGCCGCCCGAGGCCATCCTTAAAGATGCATGGCGGGCCATCCCAACCGCCATCGAAACCATCTACGCGCACTGCAAACCAATGCGCTTCAATCCCGGCGCTCCAGCAAACGACATCTCGTAGGACAGAGATCCCCCAAAGGCGTCTCGTCAAGCGTCAAGCTAAATCCGTGTGGGGTGTTCGCAGCGGATATGACGTTGCCGCGGCGGGCTTACGAGCAAAATCCACGCGCTCGTTGATGCCGAAGGTCGCCCGGTCAATCTACGTCTGACTGGTGGACAGATCGCCGATTGTGCCGAAGCCGACGCGCTGACGAATGAGCTTGGTGAGGGAGACATCCTGCTGGCCGACAAGGGGTATGACACGAATGCCATTCGGGCTAAGGCCGCCGCGCGAAAGGCCTGGGCCAACATCCCGCCGAAGAGCAATCGCAAGGGCTCTTTCGTGTTTTCGCGCTGGGTCTATCGGCAACGCAATCTCGTGGAGCGCTTCTTCAACAGGATCAAGCAGTTCCGAGGCATCGCAACCCGATATGATAAGCGCCCGGAAAACTACCTCGCAGCCGTAAAGCTCGTCGCAACAAGAATATGGTGCCAAAGTTTATGAGTCGACGCCGTAGTACTGTTGACGAAGCGTGTGGAGATGATTGCGGTGCAGCAGCCTTGGCGGCGCAAGAAAACAGCGGCAAGATCACGAGCATGGCGGTTGCCACCAGAATTGGCGACCTGACTGAGGATAGCGGCACAAATACGGCTGCAGTCAGCGGCAATACCATTCGCGCCCAGACGATCGTGAATGATAGTTCTAATACCCTTGAAGGAAAACTGTCGGACGACTATGCGTCATCAACGTTGGGTACCTCTTCCTTAACCTTTGGGACTCCTTTCGGATTGGAACCTCGGCATGTAACTCAGGGGGCAATCCTGGCAGAAACGGCGCAGATAAACATTGCAACCGGCCATAAGGCGACGGTTTCCGAGGGCATAATAGGAACCCAGAATACGGCAAAACAAGAGGTGGCCGCTGGGGCAAGCCTCAGTCTGCAAGAAAATACTATTGATGCTTCGCTTGCCGTCAACAATGCGGCGAACAGGATTGCCATCGACAAGGAAGGCGATCCGACTTTCCAAGGCTCGGTCCTTATTACCAATCTGCAGCAGAACAAAGAGGGCTCTGTTGACGCAGAAACGACAGAGTCGGGTATATTGGCGCAAGCGACAGAAGGAGATGTTGCGAATGTAATGTCTATTCTGTCGGGCAGTCTGAACGTAGCGGAAAACATTGTTTCCAGTTCTGCAACCGGTAACCAGACCGTTGGTGCCGCAGGCGCCGCAGGTCATCAGATTGTGATCGGTGGTCAACTCAGCGTCGATAGCAATACTACCGGAAACGGCAGTTCAACGATATCGCATGACGGAGGCTCTGCATTTGCCGAAACCGCCGCTGACTTTGTTATTGCCAATAACCAGGCAAACATCGTTACAGATGCGGCTGATCATTTGACAATCTCCAGCGCGTCTATTGGTGTGGAGGGTACACCGACGATTGGTGCGGTTGTTGATGCCGTCGAAGGAGGTTCGGTTGTCCTCGCGGATAATGCCGTGACGTCTCAGGCGGTAGGTAACAACACATCCGCCGCAATCTTGAAGGATGATGACTCCGCAGTCGGCTTTGATGCAACAGCTGCCCTTGCTAACCATCAGATTAATCTGTTTTCTGATATTGCGGCGACCACGCAAAATGGCTCAGTGGTTGCCATTGTCGGTAAAGCGAGAGACAGTATCTTCGATGAAGGGACCGTTGATGTTTCGGGGAACAAGATTTCCGCACTGGCGTTTGGCAACAGCGCCAGCCAGCAGTTGGCCCTGGACGCCAATAACCTAACCGCTGGGGATAGCACTGGGTTGCTGACGGGCGGGCCGAACGACGAGACTACCCATGATAGCGGCCTTCGGGCTAAGGCAGGTGCTATGCTTACCAGCCTACAGGCAAACTATAGCAGTGATATTTCCGCCAACAATGCGGCGTCGGTGGTTGGTGTCTACGGCGACAACAAGGTTGGTAGCGACATATCTGGAGCCAAATTAACCGTCGAGAACAACACGCAGCAGGCGACTGCGATTGGTAGCGACGCTACTAATCTGCTTGGACAAGTGCATTATGAGGACGGCAAGGCGGATCATGTAGCCGGACTTGGCGGAAACAGTGTCGCCGGTTCGGCCGGTATTGCCAACGTTCAGGTGGGTGATGCTGGATCGTCGGTCATTGCTTCGTTGACCGATGCGGTCGCAGGATTCCCAGGAATCAGCAGTAGGGCTCCCATAACGCTACCGTTTTTTAATGCCAACGTTAAACAGGAGGAATCCAGCTTTTCGGTAACCGACAATGTGCAGAGCGCCTCAGCCAGCGGCACCCAGAGCCGCAATGAACTGGTGGTCGAGAGCAATTCCGTCACTGCCAATATTGGAACTGGTGCTCAAGAGCATCCCACTTCATCAAATACCGGTCTTGACGGAGCGTATGTACGCGATAACGAAGATAGTTTCCATACCATTCATCAGCCTATGATCATGGCGGCCTATGGCCTTATCAACGATCAGTCGATTGGGGGGAGAGTCAATGCCCTAGAACCTGTCTGCATTCAAGGATTCCCTTTTGTACGAAATTCTGATTCAAGGTTGTTAAAGGAGAACAGCCGTGAGCAGACGAAGCCTTACAGATGAGCAATGGAACCGGATCGAAGCATATCTTCCGGGGCGAGTTGGTACGCCCGGCCGCAGTGGCGTTGATAACCGATTATTTGTCGACGCCATCTTGTGGATGGCTGCCAATGCAGCGCACTGGCGCGATCTGCCTGCGACCTTCGGCAAATGGACAGCGGTTCATGCCCGCTTTCGGCGCTGGTCGCACGCCGGTGTATGGGAAAGGCTTTTCCATGCCCTGGCTGATACGCCGGACTTTGAATATGTCCTCATTGACAGCACCATATCGAAAGTCCACGCAGATGCGGCGGGCGCAAAAGGGGGGCTGAAGCTGCCTGCATCGGTCGCTCGCGCGGGGGATTGACGACCAAGCTGCATGCTGTTGTCGATGCTATCGGCCTACCGCTGCGAATAAAGCCAACACCCGGCCATTATGGTGACTGTCCGCAAGCTTCAAGCCTTCTATCCGGCTTAGAGGGTGTGGGGCATGTCATTGCTGATGCGGCCTATGATGCCGATCACTTAAGGGCCTTCATTGCCAGCGATCTCAAGGCAACGGCTCAGATCCAAGGCCAATCCAACACGTTCCAGTGCCCCAACAATCGACTGGAGGCTGTACAAGGAACGCCATCAGATTGAATGCTTTTTTAACAAGTTGAAACGCTATCGTCGTATTGCGCTGCGATGCGAGAAAACATTGACCGCATTCGTGGGTTTCGTCCATCTCGCATGCGCTATGATCTGGTTACGTTGAATGCAGACACGCCCTAGAACCCACTCCCTTTTATATAAAAATCAGATAATATGTATTATGGAACATATCACCTTGCAACGATATTATGAGGCACTTAAGCGGCGACAAAAACGAGGCATGAATAAATGCTGCAATGTAACCGTTGGCAAAAAACGATAAAACTTTGGCTTTTATAACCAAATCATCTCAAGGTGGAATTCAGATCGGCACCGATTAGAACCGCGTTCAAGACGTGATATTCCCCGCTATATCAACTGGTTATATCTATGCCGACATGTGGTCACAATTGTGCGCTCATTCACAGACTAGTGCATCAGCCGGAAATGCTTTATCATTTTTCGTTGACATGGGGGGGAGATAGAAGCTTTGGCAGCCTACAACGGATCACAATTCGTTGAGCGCAGACGGTGGCCACGCGTGTCGCAAGCTCCACTGGGCGAAGGGCTCACGGCAAGCCCGGCCTTGGTTCCGCTACGCTTCGAGACATCGAGCCTGCCGACCGACCAGCAGTTTGCCGCGTGGCAGGCACATATGTCCGTATTGCTGACAACGCATCTGCCGGAAAGCGCGCAGCCCGACGATGGTTCAGCGTCACGCAGCACGTATGGAACCTGGACGGCATCCTGATCGTCCAGCAAGACACGTCCGCCTTTCATTTCGAGCGCTCGGCGAACGAGGTGCGGTTCAGCCCGATCGATCACTGGATGATCACCATCATGCGGAGCGGCCAGAGCTGGACGGGCATGAACGGTCAGGTCGTGGAAAACCACCCCGGATTGGTAGAAATCCGCTCACTCGGCCAACCCTTCAGCGGCAGGACGCTTGCGGCCAGTTCTACCAGTCTTATCATTCCCGCCGATGCATTCGCTGATCGCGGCGGCCTCCCCATCACGTGCAACAATGTCGCGCTCGGCGGTCACCGCGCGCAATTGCTTATAGGCTATCTGACCAGCGTCGAAGCCAGTCTCGGCAAGCTTGCGCAGGGCGATCTGGCAGGCGTGAAAGCGAATTTGCGGGAACTGGTGTTCGACGCGATTGCCCCACTGGTCGAGCATATCGATGAGAAGGATAATGTATCACAGATCGCGCTAATGACCAAGGCGCGCCGCTTCATCCAGAACAATCTTGCCTCGCCCGACCTGACGCCCGATGCGCTGGGTCGGGAACTGGCGCTCTCCAGAACCCGGCTCTACGAGCTTTTCGAGACATTCGGCGGGGTGGCCAATTATATCCGCCGCCGGCGCATGCTGGCGGCCCATGCCATGCTGGCCGATCCCGCCGACACGCGGAAGGTGGCGGAAGTGGGAGAGGTGATCGGCTTTGATTCCGCCGCGAATTTCAGTCGAGCCTTCACGCATCAGTTCGGTTATAGTCCGAGCAATATCCGCAAGCAAACGGCAACTGGCGCACCCGCAACACGCCTGATATACCACCGCAGGCTACGTTCGAAAGCCTATTGCTCACACTTGGCCTTTTCTGATCTGTTCTTTCCAGCCTTCTTCTTTATGTCAGCTGAACCGCCCAAATCGATAGAATTTACTGAAAATTTTCACGATTCTTCGGCAAATTGCTTAAATTACGAATGCTAAACGTCTTCCATACAAGAAGACAGGAGGCATGTCATGAATATCGCCAACATTTTTGATCGGATGAATTTCCGCAGGGCCGTAATGTTCACGGTGGCGGCCATCGGCCTTACCGCCTCCCCGCTTTTCACTGCGCCGGCACAGGCAGGCGAGGCTCGCAAATCCAGAGAGGACATACGGTTGGTCTATCTGGCCAAATATCGCGTGAACGGTGATGTCCGCTATTCCAAGCAGCCGAGAGGCAAACTGATGCGAGTTTCGGTCTCACAATATAGGACCAGCAATTCCTATGTCTGTACGCCAAGCGGCTTCGGCCAGAAATCGCACTGCCACACGGCCAACCAGATCAAAGAGTATTTCTAATAAAAATGCGAACCGGCTTGCCTCATACCCGCTGGATGTTTTCATCCAGCGGGTATGAGCTCCCTCCCCCCGAAATAAACCGGTCAACTAGCCGGGCAGCGGCGTCCCCACCATCATCACCGGCCCTGCCTGATCCTGTCACCGCGCAGAAGCTTGCGCGCTTCGTCGTCCTTCTGCACGGGATTATGCCTGAAAACGTACCACTGGCCGCCAAGATTTGGCTTCTGGTAGACAACGCCATCCTGTTCGCGATGCAGGAAGCAGGTGATGGCACCGCTGCCACCGCCCGCGTTGGACCAATAGGCTTTCATGCAAAGCTTGCCGCCATCAGTCGCAAACCAGCGCCCCGTCGCGAAACTGCGCGCCGTGCCCTTGCGCGTTACCGCCGTGAAGCGATGCTTTTTAGTGGAGAAATAACCGCCACCGTCGTTCCAGCGCCAGGTGCGACCACCATAAAGCTGTTCCAGCGCCGCGGCACTCATCGGCGCTGCCGCCAGCGCCATTTTCTGCACGGCAATATCGGCTTCGGTTCCGGGGGCAGCTCCGGCGGCTCCTGTCAGGAGAAGCACGGAAAACGCCGCGCCTGCAATGGAGAATCGGATCGAAGACATCATCATATTCCTGTTCCAGCGAGACAATTGCAGCCCGTATAGGCGGCAATCGTGAAGAAAAACAAAGACTGGTATGGGCGCGGCCAGCGCCGCGGCCCCATATCTACGACAGCCGCCGATCAATCCAGCGGGTGATTGGCGACCCGCCAGTCGGGCCGCCCGACGTCGCGTGGCCATGGATAGACTTCGCGGTCGTTGAAGTAGACGACGGCGGTCATGGCCGGGAATTCGGCATGGGGCTTATTGGCCTCCGCCGCCCAGGCGCGCACGTAATCGTCGTCGCCTTCATAGCCAAGCTCAGCGATGGCAATCGGCTTGTTGAAGCGCGCCACACGGTCATAACCGGGCTTTGTACGCTCCACGAAAGTGGTGTCGCGGCCCACCTCCAGTTGATCGAAGGGCTGGTATCCGAAGACCGACAAACCGATGATATCGACATAGTTGTCGCCTGGATAATAGGCTTCCAACCCCTCCTCGCCCTTCGGCGACCACATATACCGGGCTGACGGCAGCGATTTGCGGCAAACGTCGATTACATGCCGGTAGGCCTTTACGTAACCTTCCGGTTTCCAGAAAGCCCAGGTAAACTGGCCAGCATCATCTTCCATTTCCTGCGCCCAGCGGATGGTGACGGGACTTTTCAATTTTGCGGCCTCAGAACAAACCGCCGCCATATTTGAATCGTAGCGGCCATTCAAAATTCCGCTCAGAAGATCTTCCGGCCCAACGCGCCAGTCGCGCGCCCATGACCACGGCTCTATGGTGATCAGCAGCGAACGGCCGCGCTCACGTGCATAGGCGTCAGCGGCATGGAGACTGGTTAAATCGACATCCTCCCATGGCAGAAACAAATGCTCGATTTTGGAGTTAGGGTCATTGGTGTAATCGCCATGCGGGTCATAGGCGCAGGTGTGACTGAATTGGCCGTGATGACGGGGCGTTTATCCTGAAAGATGTTACGGGTGTCGACATTCGCGCCGGAAACGCCGCTTGCGGCATAAACCGCCCCGCACACCATCGTGCCGCATAACAGGGCAGCGCTTACTTTCAAGAGACGCTTCATGGCCTCCCTCCCTTTTTCATTTTCAGTCGTCGGGTTCATCCGACGGGATTCACTTAACGGGGATCGCCGCCAGCGCGGCCTTCATTTCTTCGCGATGGGCGGAGACCAGATCGGCCGAAACCAGCTTTTGGGCCTCGTCGCCATCCTGCATCGGGTCATGGCGGAAGACATACCAGGTCCCATCCGGCTCACGCCTCTGATAGATGCTCCCGTCGCCGATCCGGTGCTCGAAGCAGGTCTCGGCCGGGAACACACCCTTTTTGGTATACCAGTTGGCCTTCAGGCACATCCGGCCCGTGTCGGTGATGACCCAGCGCCCCTCGCCCCATGATTTTCCGTTCGGACCGTCCACCCAGGCAGCGAACGAACGGTCCTTGCCGGTCATATATCCGGCCCCATCGGTCCACTGCCAACTTTTGTTGCGGTAAAGTGTGTAGAGTTCCATCGCCGTCATGACACGGGTTCCCGTGGGCGTTTCGGAGGCCTGTGGCGCCGACGCCACCGGCCCGGCAAACGCCGTTGTCGCCATCAGGAGGATGGTCACTGTCGGCAGGGCGACAAACGCATGAAATGCCTTTTCCGGTTTAAAGGTCATTGGAGCCTCCCCCTTCCGGGACCAATTCCTCCGCGCTGTCAGCGCGGCGGGAACGGCTCGCCAGCAGTGAAAGCGCATCCTTGATGCTGGTTTCGTGGCGTGCGGTAGCGGCGCGGCCCACCGCCGAGACGCGGAAGCCCAGATTTTCGGCCACGTTCGGCTCATAAGCGTTCCTGAGATCGATCAGTACGGGCTGACGCATGGCCTGACGCACGCGCGACAGGTCCAGTCGCCGGATACTGTCCCATTCGGTGATGACGACCATGGCGTCGGCGGCGCGCACGCATTCATAGGGGTCGTCGCATAGTTCGACATCGGACAGGATGTTGCGGGCATTTTCCGCGCCGATCGGATCGTAGGCGCGGATACGGGCGCCAAAGCGCTGCAAGGTTTCGATCAGCGGCACAGAAGGCGCATCGCGCATATCGTCCGTGTCGGGCTTGAACGTCAGGCCCATGACGGCGATGGTGAGCCCCTCCACGTCGCCGCCCAGTGCGTCAAGCACCTTCAAGGCCATGCGGCGCTTGCGCGCCTCATTGGCAGTGACGGTTTCCTCCACGATGCGCAGCGCAACGCCATGGTCCTGCGCGGTACGCAGCAGCGCCAGCGTGTCCTTTGGGAAGCAGGAGCCGCCATAACCAGGGCCGGCATTGAGGAAGCTCTCACCGATGCGCTTGTCGAGGCCGATGCCGAGCGCAAGCTGGCTGACATCGCTGCCCACATGCTCACACAGATCGGCCAGCTCGTTGATGAAGGTGATCTTGGTGGCCAGAAACGCATTGGCGGCATATTTGATCAGCTCTGATGTGCGGCGCTGCGTTACCACAATCGGCGTCTTCTGCTCCTTTAGCGGCGTGCCGTAGAGGTCCAGCAGGGCCTTGCGGGCGCGCTCGTCTTCCACGCCGATCACGACGCGGTCCGGATAGAGGAAATCGCGGATGGCGACGCCTTCACGCAGGAATTCCGGGTTGGAAGCGACGGAGAAAGTGCCTGCCCGTCGCACCGAGCCGATTAGCTTCTGCACGATATCGCCGGTTCCCACCGGCACGGTGGATTTGACCACCACCACGGCGTTTTCATCAATCAGCGGAGCCAGTTCACGTGCCGCCATATAGACAAAGGACAGGTCCGCGTCGCCGTGGCCAGCGCGCGGCGGCGTGCCAACGGCGATGAATACCATCTCAGCGCCACGCACGGCTTCCGCCAGATTGCAGGTGAAACGCAGTCGGCCCTCGGCGCAATTGCGTTCCACCAGTTCGTCAAGGCCCGGTTCGTAGATCGGCAGGATGCCGCGTTCGAGCACTGCGATCTTGCGGGCGTTCTTGTCCCCACAGACCACCTCGTGCCCCCAGGCGGCAAAGCAGGTGCCGCTGACAAGACCGACATAGCCCGTTCCGATAACTGCAATTTTCATGGCTTTATGACCCCCTATTTCTGATCAGGATTGCCGGTCGCGCCGACGCGCCAGTGCGGATTGAAGATGACTTTGTGGATGTCGCGCCCGCCGATACCGGCGCCTGCGACGGAGAAGCGGTCGTCGAAAAGGCTGAAGCTGCGGGTGCCCCACGATAGTGCCACGATCCCGTCGCGCCCCCTTTCGACCGTCGCGACAGCCGGCAGGGCCATGAGCGCGAGAAGGCTGGCGGCCAGAGCCGGCTGATAGAACCGCGTGCGATAGCGCACGGTGTTCTCGCGGGCATGCTGGACGATAATGACGAGCAGCAGAACGACATAAGCCAGCGCATTCATAATGGCGAAGATGTAGAACCCCCGGCTGCTTTCGCTAGCATCCCGGATTAGCAGGACCGGCATAATAGAGAGAATTGCCATCACGCCGTATGGCGCCAGGACACGAAGTGGAAGGGGATCCACCTCCGAAGCACCTTTCGGCGTGGCCCGGAAATCCACGAATGAACCCGTGGCCCAGTCCCTCAGTGCCGCAAGCGTACCCGCCAGAGCCCAGGGCCAACGCGCGAACAGGAAAAGTGTCGCTTCAAAACTCAGTATTTTCGCGTCAAAAGGACGAAAGGTGCCGGATGCACGCCAGCGATAGGCCAGCAGGATAAATATGACGGCCTGCGGCACAAAATGCGCCAGAAAGTCCGGATAGGTAACTGCAACGAAATTCTGTCCGGCGACGAGCGCTATAATCGGCAGCATGAACATCAACGCCATGAAAGCGGAGAACAGCGGATACCAGAACTGCGAGAACAGGAACTGGAATTTCATCCGAAACGGAAGGGTACGCACAAGTCTGGGCGAATATTGCAACAAGATCATCACCAGACTGCGCGACCACTGGAACTCCTGTGTCACCAGGTCGGCAAAGGTGCGCGGTCCGTCGCCATGGGCGATTGCATCGAGTGCATGCGCGCCACGCCAGCCACCGGCATTCATCATCAATGTGGTGGAATGATCCTCCGCAAGTTCGGGCCCAAGACCACCAATTTCCCGCAACGCAACTGTACGGACAGCATAGTGGGACCCGATACAGAGGGGCGCGAGGCCGTTATTGTAACCGGCTTGCAGTGAGCCATGCATACTGGCTTCTGCGTAGAGGCGCCCGCGCGCCGACCAGCTTTCATGCGCGTTACGGTCGCATATACTGGGCGCGGATACATAGCCTATCGCCGGATCGGCAAACGGGCGCAGCATCTCGAAAAGATAACCTTCGGTCGGAACATGATCGGCATCGAGCTGCGCGACGAAATCATAGCGCTCGTACCCGTAATGGTCATAAAAAAAGCGAGATTGCCTTCCTTGCAGCGCGTCCGGCGCGGCCAGGTGTGGAGATGATAGTCGGCCCGTCCTCTGCGGGTGGAAACGAAGACGCCGTGTTCGCGACACCAGGCGAGTGTTTCCGGTGAAGGATCTTCATCGGCCAGCCAGGTATCATGCGGAACATTCTGAGCCAGCATTGCGCGGAGCGTTTCGGCCACCACCCCGAACGGTTCTGACGGAGCCTTCGTCACCACCATGGCGATACGGCTACCAGCAGGAAGGTTCAAAGGTCCGACCGGGCGCCGGGCGCGAAAGAACAGGAAGATAAAATAGGCTGGCAAAAGCGTGACCCAGGCAAGAATTGCCGTCACAAGGATGGAGCCAACGAGATATGTGTGGTTTGCGGGTTGCAGCCACCAGTGCCAGAAATAGATGATAGCAGCAACCCAGACGCCAGCGCCCAGCAGATATTCGACACGCCGCCAAATACCGGAGCCCATGCCGAAACCTGATCGGCCCTGCTATCGGTGGAACGCATTTTCATCCCCTAACCTCCAGTCCGAAGTGTGGGGCAGCGGTGCGGATGATAGTGTCCAGATCGGAATAGACCGTATGGAAGCCGAGCTTTTCGGCAGCAAGTGCCGGGTCGGCATAGAGCGCTGGCGGATCGCCGGCACGGCGCGCGCGCATGGCGACCGGCACGCTACGGCCCGTCAGGCGGCCAATGGACTGCACGATCTCACGACTTGACGTGCCACGCCCGGTACCCAGATTAACGGCCAGATTGCCCCCGGCTTCCTTCAGATGCTCGACCGCCAGCACATGCGCCCGCGCGAGATCGATGACATGGATATAGTCGCGGATGCAGGTGCCGTCCGGCGTCTCGTAATCGTCGCCATAGACTTCCAGAACGTCGAGCCTGCCAGCGGCGGCCATCATGGCGCGCGGGATGAGATGTGTTTCAGGGTCGTGCTTTTCGCCCAGTTCACCGTCGATATCGGCACCGGATGCATTGAAATAGCGTAGCGCCACATAACGCAGCCCGTAGGCCACCGCATAATCGGCCAGCATGTGCTCGGCGATCAACTTTGTGCGCCCATAAGGGTTGATCGGATTCTGGGCCTCGCCCTCCCCGATGGGAAGCCGGCTGGGCACGCCATAGGTGGCGCAACTGGAGGAGAAGATAACGTTTTGCGTGCGCGTCAGACGGCAGGCGTCGAGAAGCGACTGCGTTCCGCCTACATTGTTGCGATAATATTTGGCGGGGTCCTCCACCGATTCCCCGACATAGGCCGAGGCGGCGAAATGGATTACCGCGACCGGCGCATATTTTTCCATTGTCTCGACCAGACGCGCCTGGTCAAGAATGTCGCCCTCGACAAAGTCGCCCCACCGGACGGCGGATTGATGGCCCGTCGAAAGATTGTCGTAGACGACGGGTGCATAGCCCTGCCCGGCCAGAAGCTTGGCCGTGTGGCTGCCGATGAATCCGGCGCCACCGACGACGAGGACGTTGTTCGCGGACATTATGCGGCCTCCACCAGCTTGCCGGTCGGCTTTCTCAACTGATGCTCGAAATAGGCGATAGTCGGTTCCAGGCCCTGGGCCAGCGCCACGGTCGGCTCCCAGCCGAGTTCGCGCTTGGCAACGGTGATGTCGGGCCGGCGCTGGCGCGGATCATCGACCGGCAGCGGATAATAAACGATGCGCGACCGCGACCCGGTCATGGCAATGATCTGCTCTGCCAGGGCGCCGACTGTGAATTCGCCCGGATTGCCGATATTCACCGGCACACGAATGGCGTGCGGGCTATACATGAGCCGGTGGAAGCCCTCGATCAGATCGTCCACATAACAGAAGGAGCGCGTCTGCGAACCATCCCCATAGACGGTAATGTCCTCGCCCTTCAGCGCCTGCACGATGAAGTTCGACACCACACGGCCGTCGTCGGGACGCATGCGCGGACCGTAGGTATTGAAAATCCTGACAATGCGGATATCGACACCATATTGCTGGTGGAAATCGTGGAACAGCGTTTCGGCAGACCGCTTGCCCTCGTCAATGGTGGCCGTGGTGTTTGGCCTCACCTGGATGGAAACGCTACGTAAATAAAGCACTTTCATCCGGCAAGCTAACCCCTCTTCATAAGGGAGGTTCGGCGCATTCAGCGGGGAAATGCATCACGCTGCTTCACGATATAGCCCTTTTTGAACGGATAGCTTGCGCGCGGGAAATGCCTCGCGCCACATGGTTAATGGTTTCTTTTCATCACATTGATTTTACTGTTCTATTATCGAGCTCTCCGTTCATACTGCATTCAGACATTCGCGGATAGTTTGGCCCCAAGAAAGAAGGAGACCTCTGATGTTCAAGAAAACCCTCATTGCCGCGATTGCCTTTTCATTCGTCGGCGCGTCGTTTGCCCAGGCGCAGGATTGGCGCCCCCAGCATGGCCAGCACAAGGTTGAGCCGCGCAGGCCCATGCCGCCGCATAAATTTGAGCGCAACGACCGCCGTGATTATGGCAAGCATAATCGTTGGTCGAAGGGCCAGCGTTATAACGACTGGCGGCGCCATCAGGAAATCCGCGATTACAAGCGTTATGGCCTGCGTGCGCCGGCGCGTGGCCAGCGCTGGATCAAGGTAGACGATCAGTTTCTGCTGATTACCGCAGCAACCGGCCTTATTGTGGGCGTTCTGGCTGGCCGGTAAGGCTTGATCGGCTCACACCACATGGGAATATAATTAGAGCGCATCCCGAAAAGTGTGAAACGATTTTCGGAAAAGATGCGCGTCAAAACAAAGGATTAGAGCGGGCTGCGGCCCGCTTTTTATTTTTTTCCAAATTCGGAAGCAATAAGCTGCGCGAATCGAATGCCGCAGGCAGGTTCCCCATGTCGCTATATGCGCCTCTCAACTCCCGGAAATTACGGAAATTTTCTGCGTGAAACCATCATGTTTCGGGAAAGGGAAACCCGGTTACAGGGAAGTCGCACGTACTGGAAACAGGGCGCGTGTTTCACAGAAATATTTTATAATATTTGAATGAATTCAATACGTTGATAAGTTTGCTTGCAAGTACCACGCTTATCCATAATATGCGGGCCATTTCAAAAATTTCAACGGAGGGGTTCTTCGATGTATCGCAAATTTCTACTGATGGGCGTGTGTCTTCTGGCGCTCGCGGGCGCAGCCTCGGCAGAGGCGGTGCTGAACCGCGGCAATGACACCGATCCGGCCACGCTCGATCATCATCACACGTCCACCGTTGCCGAAGGCAATGTGTTGCGCGATCTTTATGATGGCCTGACCATTCAGGATGCTGACGGCAAGGCCATTCCCGGCGTAGCGAAATCCTGGGATATTTCCGAGGATGGCACGGTCTATACCTTCCATCTGCGCGACAACGCGAAATGGTCGAACGGCGATCCGGTTACCGCTGGCGACTTCCAGTTCACCTTCCGCCGTCTGATGGACCCGAAAACGGCTGCCGGTTATGCCAGCATGTTGTTCATCATCAAGAATGCCGAAGATGCTGCCGCTGGCAAGAAGCCTGTCGATCAGCTTGGCGTCGAGGCGGTTGACGATCATACGCTCAAGATCACGTTGAACTCCCCTGCCCCTTATTTCCTTGAGCTTCTGACCCACCAGACAGGCTTCCCGCTGCATCAAAAAAGCGTTGAGGCCAATGGCGACAAGTTCACCACGCCGGGCAAGATGGTTACGAACGGCGCCTATATGCTGGAAAGCTTCACGCCGAACGACAAGATCGTGATGAAGAAGAATCCGTATTATTATGAAGCGGATCAGGTGAAGATCGATAAGGTCAACTGGATACCTTTCGAGGACCGCGCAAGCTGCATGCGCCGCTTCGAGGCGAAAGAAGTACAGATCTGCTCCGATGTTCCGGCCGAGCAGATGGACTATGTGAAGAAGAACCTTTCCAAGGAATTCCGCATGGCGCCCTATCTCGGCGTCTATTACCTGCCGGTCAAGGGCAAGACTGCGGACAGCAAGCTGAAAGATCCGCGCGTCCGCCAGGCGATTTCCATGGCTATCGACCGCGATTTCCTCGCCGATCAGGTCTGGCAGGGTACGATGATCCCAGGTTATTCCATGGTTCCGCCCGGCATCGCCAATTATGTGAAGGACGCGCCGAAGCTCGACTATTTCGACGACATGCTGGAGCGTGAGGACAAGGCCAAGGAATTGTTGAAGGAAGCAGGCGTGGAGCCGAATACGCTTTCCATCGAGCTTCTCTACAATACGTCTGAAAACAACAAGAACACGATGGCAGCCATTGCAGACCAGCTTGGCAATATCGGCATCAAGGCCAGACTGAACGAAACCGAAGGCGCCAGCTATTTCAATTTCCTGCGCGAAGACGGCCCCTTCGATATCGCCCGCGCGAGCTGGATCGGCGATTATAATGATCCGCAGAACTTCCTGTACATCAGCCAGGGCAATGTCAGCTTCAACTATGCCAAGTGGAAGAACGCCGATTATGATGCGCTGATGGCCAAGGCGGAAAAGACACAGGACCTCGGTGAACGAGCCAATATTCTGGCCGACGCCGCAAAGATCCAGCTCAACGAATTGGGCGCTATTCCAATCCTTTATTATTCGTCGCTCGCGCTCGTTTCCAGCGATGTGGATGGCTGGAACGACAACCTTATGAACAGCCACAAGACGCGTTGGCTTTCCCTTAAAAAATAAAATTTTCAGCTTGGGCTGCGCTTATCAGCGCGGCCCTTGTCCTTCCGGGGGGGGCCCGAAGGGGCCGCGTTTTGACAAGCATTTTCCAAGAAAAGCATATGGGAGTTTTCGATGGTTCGCGAAATTTTGATGACAGGCATTTGCCTTCTGGCGTTGAACAGTGCCGCATCGGCACAAACAGTGCTCAACCGGGGTAACGATACCGATCCCGCGACACTGGATCAGCACCATACTTCGACCGTTTCCGAAAACCGCGTTCTCCGCGACCTTTATGAAGGTCTTCTGGCGCAAAATGCCAAGGGCGAAGCCATTCCGGGCGCTGCCTCCTCTTGGGATATTTCGGAAGACGGCAAGGTCTATACCTTTCATATGCGCGACGGCGCAAAATGGTCAAACGGTGATCCGGTGACGGCTGGCGACTTCGAGTTCTCGTTCCGCCGCATCATGGACCCGAAGACGGCAGCCGGTTATGCAAGCGTTCTTTATGCCATCCAGAATGGCGAAGAAGTTGCAACCGGAAAAATGCCGGTGGACCAGCTTGGCGTGAAGGCGCTGGACGACAAGACACTCCAGATCACGTTGAAAAGCCCTGCCCCTTATTTTCTTGAGCTTCTGACGCACCAGACCGGCTTTCCGGTCAACAAGAAAGCTGTCGAGAAGTTTGGTGACAAGTTCACCCTTCCCGGCAATCTCGTGATCAATGGCCCTTACCAGCTTGTCAGCTTCGTACCGAATGACAAGATCGTCATGAAAAAGAACCCGAACTACTGGGATGCCGAGAACGTCAAGATCGACACGGTCAACTGGATGCCCTTTGAAGACCGGTCGAGCTGTATGCGCCGCTTTGAGGCAAAGGAAGTGGATATCTGCTCCGATGTTTCTGCCGAGCAGATGGACTATGTGAAGAAGAACCTTTCCAAGGAATTCCGCCTCGCGCCCTATCTTGGCATTTATTACGTGGACATTAAGGGCGAGCCTTCCAGCAAACTGCGCGATCCGCGTGTGCGCCGCGCCATTTCTCTGGCCGCGGACCGGGAATTCATGGCGGATGAGGTCTGGCGTGGCGTCATGCTGCCCGCCTATTCCATGGTGCCGCCCGGCATCGCCAATTACGTGAAGGATGCACCGAAGCTCGACTTTGCCAATGAAGACATTCTCGACCGCGAAGACAAGGCGAAGGAGCTTTTGAAGGAAGCAGGCGTGGAGCCCAATACGCTGTCGGTGACGCTGCGCTACAACACATCGGAAAATCACAAGAATACGATGGCAGCCTTTGCCAACATGCTGAAAAACATCGGCATCAATGCCAAGCTGGATGAGGTCGAAGGCACGACCTATTTCAACTATCTTCAGGAAAAAGGCATGTTCGACCTGACCCGTGACGGCTGGATCGGAGATTATAACGATCCGAATTCGTTCCTGGAACTTTATACAACCGGCAATTATTTCAATTATGCCGAATGGTCGAACAAGGATTACGATGCGCTGATGGATAAATCTGCTGTCACGACCGATCTCGCCGAACGTGCGAAGATCCTGGCTGAGGCAGAAGAGATTCTCCTGAAGGAAGGGGCTATCGTGCCATTGATGTATTATTCGTCGACCGCATTGGTTGCCGACAGGGTTCAAGGTTACGACGATAACCTCATGAACTCGCACGGCACGCGCTGGCTATCCGTCAAGAACTAACAAAACGAAACCCCTTAGGGGTTTGCCGGGCCGTTTGGAACGCTGCATGAGAGCATTTTCGAGCCAAAAGTGTGAAACGCCTACGCGGGGAAATCAGTCCACTGGACTGATTTCCAACCTCGCTTCAATGCGTTGAAAAATGCGGCAAAACAAATAGTTAAAGCGGTTTAGCGATAGGAATCGCTTGGCGCTCCGGCAAGGAAGGGAAAAGAACATGTTGGGCTACACGCTCCGAAGATTGGGTAGTGCAATACCCACAATCTTCATCATCATCACGCTGACATTTTTCCTGATCCGGCTTGCGCCGGGCGGCCCGTTCGATCTGGAACGCCCAATCGACCCGCTGATCCTGGAGAACCTCAAGAAAGCCTATAATATGGATGCGCCGCTATGGCAGCAGTATCTCATATATCTGGGCAATCTGTTGCATGGCGATCTTGGCCCAAGCTTCACCCGGCGTGACTTCACGGTGAACGATCTTTTCGCTTCCGGCCTTCCGGTCTCGATCATACTCGGCACGCTTGGCCTGACCCTTGCCGCCATCATCGGCACTTTCCTCGGCACGCTGGCTGCGCTGAAACAGAATTCGGCAACTGATTATTTTGTCGTCGCACTTGCCACTTTCGGCATCACCACGCCCAATTTCGTCGTGGCCCCTTTGCTTAGCCTCCTTTTTGGCGTCATTCTCGGCTGGGTTCCGGCTGGCGGCTGGTCTTCTGCCAATGTAGCCTATTGGATATTGCCGGTCCTGACACTGGCATTGCCGCAAGTGGGCGTGATCGCGCGCCTCGTGCGCGGCGCAACCATCGAGGCACTTCGCGCCAATCACGTGCGCACCGCCCGCGCCTATGGCCTGCCCTCGCGCGTGGTGGTCGGCATTCATGCACTGCGCGCCGCCATGCTTCCCGCCGTTTCCTATCTGGGCCCAACCGCCGCCGCCCTTCTCACCGGCTCGGTCGTGGTGGAAACCATTTTCGGCATTCCCGGCATTGGCCGCTACTTCGTGCAGGGCGCCCTCAGCCGCGATTACACCCTCGTCATGGGCACGGTTGTCGTCATCTCGATTTTCGTGATTGTTTTCAATCTGATCGTCGATCTTCTTTATGCATGGCTTGATCCGAGGGTTCGCTATGACTGATCTCACTGTACCAACGGAAACCGCCGAACTCAGCATGCCAAGCCGTTCGCTCTGGCAGGATGCCTTCCTGCGCTTGCGCAAGAACAAGGCAGCCGTTACCAGTGCCATCGTTCTCGTGCTGATGGCTCTTATCGGTATATTCAGCCCCCTGCTCAGCCCCCACCCCTATGATAAAATCTATCCGCAATTCGTGCGTGTGGCGCCAAGCCTGGAAGCCTATCCCCGCGCCGACACCATCATGCCGGGGCTTGAACAGGTATTGGCCCGCGCACGGCTGAAAGCAGCCGGAGAACCTGAGCTGACCGGCAATCAACTGGTCCTCAATGTGACGGCGCAACGCCCGACGGATGAGCGCGTGCTGCGCTATTTCCAGCGTTCCGATCTCTTCAGCAACCCGAAGATCGAACTTGCACCCGATGGACTTTCCGGCAAACTGACGATGAATGTGTCGCGCAATTATTTCCTGCTCGGCACGGATAATCTCGGTCGCGATCTGATGACGCGCATCTTCATCGGCGTGCGTATGTCGCTTGCCATTGGCCTGCTTGCGTCTGCAATGGCGCTGGTGCTCGGTGTCGGCTATGGCGCTATTTCCGGCTATCTGGGCGGGCGCGTCGACAATGTGATGATGCGGCTGGTCGATATTCTCTATTCGTTGCCCTTCATCTTCTTCGTGATCCTGATGCTCGTCTTCTTCGGGCGGTCCATTTTCATCATCTTCATCGCCATCGGCGCAACGGAGTGGCTGGATATGGCGCGCATCGTGCGCGGACAGACCCTGAGCCTCAAACGGCAGGAATTCGTGCAGGCCGCAGAAGCATTGGGCGCGACGCGGAGCGGTGTCATCACCCGCCATATCATTCCCAATGCGCTTGGTCCCTTCATCGTTTTCGTGACGCTTCTGGTGCCGAAGGCCATTCTTCTGGAAAGCCTTCTTTCTTTCCTTGGTCTCGGTGTGCAAGACCCCCTCACCTCGCTCGGCCTTCTCATCTCGGAAGGCGCGCAAAACATGCGCGGCGCAAGCTGGCAATTGATCTGGCCTGCCGCAACGCTGACCATCATCCTGTTTGCGCTGAACTTCCTTGGCGACGGCCTGCGCGACAGCCTTGACCCGAAGGATCGCTGAGATGACGACGGAAAACATTCTGAGCGTGCGCGACCTGCGCGTCACCTTTGATACGCATGACGGGCCGGTGCAGGCCGTGCGCGGCATCAATCTCGACGTCAAAGCCGGTGAAACCATCGCTATTGTCGGTGAATCCGGCTCCGGCAAGAGCCAGACAACCATGGCGATGATGGGCCTTCTGGCCCAGAACGGCAAGGCGACGGGCCAGGCGCTCTATCGCGGACAAGATCTGATCGGCCTGTCCGAAAAGGAGTTGAACAAGATACGCGGCGCGAAGATCACAATGATCTTTCAGGAGCCGATGACCTCGCTCGATCCTTTATACCGGATTGGCGATCAATTGGCCGAGCCGCTTCGCTATCATCGCGGCCTCAGCAAGAAGGATGCCCGCCCGCGCATTCTGGAACTCCTGAAACTGGTCGGCATTCCCGAACCGGAACGGCGCATCGACAGCTACCCTTATGAGCTTTCCGGTGGGCAGCGCCAGCGCGTCATGATTGCCATGGCGCTTGCCAACGAGCCGGATATCCTGATCGCGGATGAGCCGACCACAGCGTTGGACGTCACCATTCAAGCGCAGATTCTGGACCTTCTGGCAGATTTGCAAAAGCGGCTCGGAATGGCGGTGGTTTTCATCACGCATGATCTGGGCATCGTGCGCCGCTTCGCCGACCGGGTCTATGTCATGCGCTCCGGTGAAGTGGTCGAAACCGGTGTGACGGAAAAGCTCTTCACCGCGCCGGAACATCCCTACACCAGGATGCTGCTCGACGCAGAACCGGAAGGCGAAAAAGCCCCTCCACCAGACGATTCCCCGGTGCTTATTCGCGCCGACAATGTGAAGGTCAATTTTCTCATCAACAAGCCATGGATTGGCGCTGCGAACTATCTCACAGCCGTCAACGATGTCTCGCTGACACTGAAGGAAGGCCAGACGATCGGCATCGTGGGCGAATCCGGTTCCGGCAAGTCCACGCTGGGGCGCGCCATCCTGCGTCTGATCGAGTCAGAAGGCCGTATCGCCTATCTCGGGCAGGAACTGCCGCGTGAATCGCAGGCAATGCGTGCGAAACGCCGCGAATTGCAGCTTGTTTTTCAGGATCCATTCGGCTCGCTGAGCCCCCGCATGACAATCGGGCGCATCATTACCGAAGGGCTTCTGATCCATGAGCCGCAACTTTCTGCGAAAGACCGTGACCGCCGCGCGCAGGAAGCCCTGCGGGAAGTTGGTATGGACCCGGCCATGCGCAACCGCTATCCGCATGAATTTTCGGGTGGTCAACGCCAGCGCATCGCCATCGCCCGCACAATGATCCTGAAGCCGCGCGTGATCGTGCTCGATGAGCCGACAAGCGCGCTGGATCGTTCGGTGCAGAAGCAGATCGTCACCCTGTTGCGCGATTTGCAGAAGGATCACGGACTTTCCTATCTCTTCATCAGCCATGATATGGCGGTCGTCCGCGCGGTTTCTGACTATGTGATCGTGATGAAGAACGGCAAGATCGTGGAACAGGGCGATACCGAACAGGTCTTCGATCATCCCCGTGAGGAATATACCAAGGCCCTCATGGCGGCCGCGCTGAGCGAAGAACGTTTCGGTACGAATGGATGAATAAGCGGGGCTTCGGCCCCGCCTGGGATTTCAAACAGTTTTCGGGACGTTTAAAGATCGGCCTTATGATAAAAGGGGCTGATGAAAGACCTCTTTGACAATTTGAACACGCGCGAGATTATGGCGCCGGGGGCCGTGCTTCTGCGCGGTTTTGCGCTTGCCTGTGAAGAATCGATCCTGAGCGCGGTGGCCAGGGTTTGCGCAGCAGCACCTTTTCGGCATATGACCACACCCGGCGGTTATCGCATGTCTGTCGCCATGACCAATTGCGGCCCTGTGGGATGGGTGACAGACCGCACCGGATACCGATACAGCCCTGCCGATCCCGAAACCGGCAAGCCATGGCCATCCATGCCCGATACGTTCCTTGCCCTTGCCCAGGACGCAGCGCGGCAAGCAGGCTATCCTGATTTTACGCCTGATGCCTGCCTCATCAATCGTTATAAGCCGGGCGCAAGGCTTTCGCTCCATCAGGACAAGGACGAACGGAATTTTTCCAATCCCATCGTTTCCGTTTCACTTGGCCTGCCGGCAACGTTTCAGTTTGGCGGAATGAAACGGACGGACCCGATCACCAAATATATCCTGCACCATGGCGACGTGGTTGTCTGGGGCGGGCCGTCGCGGCTTTTCTATCACGGTATTCTGCCATTGAAGTCTGGCGAGCATGAGCGGCTGGGGCCGTTTCGGCTTAATCTGACCTTCCGAAAGGCGTTCTAGTGGATTGAATTTGACGTTTGAATCCCGGCTGTTACATATGCTGTTTCAAACGTTAAATTCTAAAAATCCACTAGATACATATACTTACGAGTGGTCTTTGTGATTCCAACATTTGCTCAACGCTTGAACCGAGGGATGCAAATGTTGGAATCAGACCACTAGTTCAGCGCCTGCTGGCGTGTTTCAACATTAATGAAGAATGCGATGATACCCGCCAGCGCCAACAGCCCTGCGAACATTGCCACCGCCGTATAGAAACTCTGGTTGATAACCACAGCCATGGCCGATGGCGCCAGAAGCCCGCCAAGGCGCGCCATCGCCCCTGCCGCCCCCATACCGCTTGCTCTTAGCGCCGTCGGATAAAGCTCTGGTGTAAAAGCATAAAGTGCGCCCCAGGTGCCGAGCAAAGCAAAGCTCATGATGAGGATGGAAGCGCCAACGACAGATGAACTTGTCGCCACCGTGAAAAGCGCGCAGGCGGCGGCGCTGACGAACAGGAACCCGATCAGCGTCTTGCGACGCCCCCATGCCTCGACGCCATAGGCGGCAAGCGCATAGCCCGGCAATTGCGCCAGTGCCACAACAACCAGAAACCCATAGCCCCGCACAAATCCGAACCCGTCGCTCGCAAGCTTTGCCGGAATCCACGTGAAAATGCCGTAATAGGAAACCGAAACCAGAAACCAGATCGCCAGGCTCGTCAATGTGCGCTGGCGCAGATTGGGTGAAAGCAGCCGCTCATTCGTCACCAGACGCGGCGCCAACAGTTTCGCGCCGGGGGGCAATTCCGGCTTGCCATTGCGGCTCAGCACCAGGTTAATAACGGCTTTTGCTTCTTCGACGCGCCCGGATTTAAGCAGATGCATCGGTGATTCCGGCACGCGGAAACGCAGCCATATGCCGATCAGGGCGGGGGCAGCGGTTACGATGAAAATATAGCGCCAGGCGTCCTCGACTCCAGCCACGCTCGTCGCCCAGGCTGCAATTGCGATCACGACCGTGCCAACTGCCCAGAACCCTTCCAGCATGACCAGCCAGCGCCCGCGATTTTTCGCCGGAAGAAACTCCGCCATCATGGCATAATCGACCGGCAAAGTACCGCCGACTGCCAAGCCGGTCAGGAAACGAAGGGCAAGCAAGGAGCCAAAATCCGGGGCGAAAGCCGAAAGCAACCCGAACAGCGCATCGCAGGCCACAGTGATGAGCAATATGCGACGGCGGCCATATTTATCGGCAAGACGGCCGAAAAGTGCAGCACCAACCAACATGCCGAGGAAGAACAGCGTCCCCGTCTGCAAGGCCTGCGGGACGGTCAGGCCGAAAGTTTTCGCAATTGCGGCACCCGTAAAGCCTACGGCCAGCACCTGCATGGCATCTGCTGCCCAGACGAGGCCAAAAATCCCAAGAAGGCCGCGCTGAAATGAGCCCGTCCCCGCCTGGTCGAGCGTTTCTTCGATCGTAATGTTCATGCCAGCAACGTCCCCTGCTTCCGGCCGAATATTCATGCGCTTTTGCTGCGCTTCTAATCCTTCACTGTCAATTGCTCTTTCACAGATTTATAACGCGTAACGCAAGATGCAAAATTGCCATAGGCCAGAATACTCCCTCACTCCTATTCAATTTCTGCACATTGATTGCAAAACCTTGTATCTGCATAAGCCGTATTATTATTAAGTTATGGATAGGCCGGGCCGAACCGCAGGGAGAAGAACAAGATGACGGGCAACGCACGCGATTTCGGCATTGTTTGCGGCATCATGCCAACAGGCGAAAGAAATGCCATAACGGATGTGCCGGGCGTGCAGGTCGGTCATCACACGTTGCGCGATGGCAATATCAATACCGGCGTGACGGCGATTATCCCGCATGGTGGCAATCTCTATCGCCGCAAGGTGCTGGCTGCCTGCGATATCATCAATGGTTTCGGCAAAAGCACGGGGTTGGTGCAGATTGAAGAACTGGGGTCACTTGAAACGCCGATCCTGCTGACCAACACCTTTGGCGTCGGCACCTGCGCCAATGCGCTGATCCGTGACGCCATCGCCGCCAATCCCGACATCGGCCGTGCCACAGCCACCGTCAATCCGGTCGTGCTGGAGTGCAATGACGGTCCGCTCAACGATATTCAGGCCATGGCAGTCACAGAAGAACATGCGCGGCTTGCGTTGCGTTCTGCCCAGGTGAATGTGCCGCAAGGCAATGTCGGGGCGGGAACCGGCATGACCTGTTTCGGCTTCAAGGGCGGGATAGGCACTTCATCCCGCCGCTTTGAATTTGATGGAAAACTCCATCATCTCGGTATTCTGGCGCTGACCAATTTTGGGCGCGCGGGCGATCTCGTCCTGCCGGACGGACGCAGGCCCTCGCCAAAGGCCGAAACGCAACCCGAAAAAGGCTCGGTCATTCTGGTGCTCGCGACCGATGTTGCGCTGGAACATCGCCAGTTGAAGCGCGTCACGCGCCGCTGCGGCGCGGGCCTCGCCCGGCTTGGCGCATTCTGGGGGCATGGCAGCGGCGATATAGCCATTGGTTTTACCACCGGCATAACTTTCGACCATGATGAACCGAATGATTTCATCCCGATGATGATTCTCAACGAGAATCGCATCGACACTCTTTTTCGCGCGGCAGCGGAAGCGACTGAGGAAGCGGTGTTGAACTCCATGTGCCGGGCGCAAGCAATGCGCGGACGCGCCGGGAATCGCCGCCGTTCACTTGCCGACTGGCTTAGCCACTAGGCTATAGCCATTGCAGGCGGATCTCTACCGCTGTTCCCACCCGTTAACGCAGATTTTCCTGCTACCTGCGATTGTCAATTTGTTTATAATAAAGATGAATAATGCGCTATAACATACTGAATTAATTTATATATGATACTCAACCAATAGTTTTTACGCCTGATCACCCATAATTGTGGCTCCAGCCCTCACCGAGAAATTTATCGTTTTTTGGCGCTTTCGGAAGGGGGTTGTTAACCTTCATTTTTTATTACTTGGGCTCATTCAGGCGATCGTATCTATGGTTCAGGTATCATGCGTAATTTGAGAGAAAATTTCCCATATTCCAACGGAAATCGTGTTGAAAACGCCTCGGACCCGAAGCTGCAACGCGGGCAGGCGGAAGCGCAGAATCCTGCAAGCGACGGCGCCTGGAAGATTCATTTCTCACTGGGTGAAAATGTCCGTTTCACCCGCACCCCCGAAGTGGAATTGATGCGCCGCCGTGGTGAAGTTCTGCCTGACGTCAATGAACAGCACCCCCGCGCCGAGGCGCCGGTCCCTGCCGTGGATGTAAAGAAGGCTGCGCAAGCTCAGCCCATGGCTGTAGCCGCTCTTCAGAAAACCGTGTCGCAGAACATGGTCCGCACGCCTGTCGCCCCTGTACCGCCTGTCATTCCATCTGCTCCGGCTTCTGTTGCCCCGACCGTGGACAATGAGCCTCGTCAGGCCGCTTCTGCTGCGCCTGCGACTACAACCACAACCACAACGCAAACACCTGTTCCCGCGTTTGCCTATGTGTCCGATTCCGCCTTCTGGGAAGGCTGTGATATCGACATCGCCTTGATGCCCTCCACGCTGGTTGTGGCCGCAGTCCCGGCGGAGCCGCGCAAGCCTGCGCCAAGCGTCGAATCCATTCTGGCGCGCTTTCGCGTTCGCGAATGGCAAAAGCCGCAGGAAGAAACGCCGGTAGCAGTCGTCGCACCACAGCCCGTCCAGCCGATTGCAGAAACGGCCAAACCGGTTGCCGCAGAACCTTTTGTGGAAGAGCCGGCGGCGCCTGCCGTCGAAATGGCGGTGGCACAGGGTGAATCTACCGAGGACGAAGTGGTTCTGAGCGTCGCGGAAGCGGAAGAGCATGAGGCCGAGGAAGTAGCAGCGCCTGCGGCTATTGTCGAAGCACCCGCTCCGGTGAAAGCCGCGCCGTCCATCGCGCTTTACCAGCCGCAGCCCCTCCCCCGTGCGGAAACGCCGGTGATTTTCGGCGCCTATGAGTTTCCGCCGCGCGCACTGCTGCAAGAGCCGCCATCACTGGAAGGCAATGTCATTACGCAGGAGATGCTGGAGCGTAGCGCCGGGCTTCTCGAAAGTGTGCTGGAAGATTTTGGCGTACGCGGCGAGATCATCCATGTCCGCCCGGGACCGGTCGTCACGCTCTATGAATTCGAGCCTGCTCCGGGCGTGAAGTCCTCCCGCGTTATCGGCCTTGCGGATGATATCGCTCGCTCCATGTCGGCGCTTTCAGCCCGCGTGGCCGTGGTTCCGGGCCGTAACGTGATCGGCATCGAACTGCCGAACGCCAATCGTGAAACCGTTTACCTGCGCGAAATGATCGACTCCCGCGCTTTCGAGTCGTCCAATTATCGCCTGCCGCTTTGCCTCGGCAAAGGTATCGGCGGTGAGCCGATCATCGCTGAGCTTGCCAAGATGCCCCATCTTCTGGTGGCGGGCACCACGGGTTCGGGCAAGTCAGTTGCGATCAACACCATGATCCTGTCGCTGCTTTACCGCTTCAAGCCGGAAGAATGCCGCCTGATCATGGTCGATCCGAAGATGCTGGAACTATCGATCTATGACGGCATCCCGCATCTGCTTACGCCAGTTGTGACCGATCCGAAAAAGGCGGTCGTGGCGCTGAAATGGGCTGTGCGCGAGATGGAAGACCGCTATCGCAAGATGGCTCGCCTTGGTGTGCGCAACATCGAGGGTTTCAATCAGCGCGCCGCATCGGCCAAGGGCAAGGGCGAAACCGTGATGTGCACGGTGCAGTCCGGCTTTGACAAGGAAACGGGCGAGCCGACCTATATTCAGGAAGAACTCGACCTGACGCCAATGCCCTATATCGTCGTCATCATCGACGAAATGGCCGACCTGATGATGGTTGCTGGCAAGGACATTGAAGGTGCCGTACAGCGTCTTGCCCAGATGGCCCGTGCAGCCGGTATCCATCTCATCATGGCGACGCAGCGCCCGTCGGTCGATGTCATCACCGGCACGATCAAGGCGAATTTCCCGACCCGTATTTCGTTCCAGGTTACATCCAAGATCGACAGCCGCACCATCCTTGGCGAAATGGGTGCTGAACAGCTTCTCGGTCAGGGCGACATGCTGCATATGGCTGGTGGCGGACGCATCGTCCGTGTTCACGGCCCCTTCGTTTCCGATGAGGAAGTGGAAAAGGTCGTCAATCATCTGAAGGAACAGGGCCGCCCGGATTATCTGGCAACGGTGACCGAGGATGAGGAAGAAGAAGATGTCGCGGCCGAACCGGCAGTCTTCGACAACACGGCCATGGGTGGGGAAGACGGCGAAGACGTCTATGAGCAGGCCGTAAAAGTGGTGATGCGCGACAAGAAGTGCTCCACCTCCTATATCCAGCGCCGCCTCGGCATCGGTTACAACCGCGCGGCGTCATTGGTCGAGCGGATGGAGAAGGAAGGCCTTGTCGGCCCGGCGAACCACGTCGGCAAGCGCGAGATCCTGACAGGCCAGCGCGACTGATCCCCGCAATATGGAATGCAAGAAAAGCCGGGTCTCGCGCCCGGCTTTTCGCTGTCATTCTATAGGCTTGCTATGGGCTTGACTGGAACGATCAGGCCGGGCGGCCAGTAACATTTCGGCTCCTGCAAGATTGTAGGCGATTCTGTTGCATCAATGCACTTGTCAACAGTTAAAATTTGGTTAATACTTCATCCATTCGTACATTCTTGGCGCTTGGCTGGGGCAACCTGGGGGTTGCCTTATGCCGATAAACAGGGAGAATGATCGATGAGAAGCATAATCGTTGGGCCGACCGAAAAGGAACGCACCGTTACGCAGCAGATATTGCAGCGTATTCATGCACAAATGCCAAAACCATCTGAAGACAAGACGCAGGTTTGCAATGTCTTGCGTCTCGCAAAGGGTGGTTATTCCCATCGCCGGCGGAGAGTTCACAAGCTCGTCTGACAGGCGATATGAGTATTGCGTTTTTCTTTCAGCGCCGAGCTTGCGCGCCAGCGCAGCAGGCGCTGTAATTCTTTTCAGAGCAGCTTTTCGATCATTATAGGCAGACCGCGCGGCCAGCCCCGACGACGCTCGGCTTCAAATCGGTTTTTCACTCACATTCTTGTGGCGATGCCGGTCTTTCTAAAGCGTGTTGTCTGGAGTAAGGAAGGCAGCATTGTCTATTGATCCTGCCCCCAAGGAAACAACATGCCCCTCCCCAGCAAAGCAAATGGACAGATTGTAAGGAAACGCTCCCGTTTTTTCCTTGGTTTCATGGCTGTTCTGGGGGCCGCTTTCTTTCTTCTTTTCGTCGGCCTTGGCATCTGGCAAGTGGAACGGCTTCAATGGAAGCTTGACCTCATCGCCCGCGTGGATGCGCGCGTGCATGCCGATCCGGTCGCCGCGCCGGGTAAGGACGAGTGGGCACATATCAATCGGAAGGATGATGAATACCGCCACGTCACTTTGACGGGCACTTATCTGAACGACAAGGAAATACTGGTTCACGCCTTGACCGAGCGTGGTTCCGGCTATTGGGTGTTGACGCCGATGCGCTCGGACGCCGGGGTGCTCATCTTCATCAATCGCGGCTTTGTGCCGGGTGAAAAGCGCGATGCAGCCTCCCGCGCGCAAACGCAGATTGCAGGCGAAACAACCGTTACCGGATTGCTGCGAATGCCGGAGCCCGGCGGCTTTTTCCTGCGCCCCAACGATCCGTCACGCGACGACTGGAATTCACGCGATATTGCAGCTTTTGCCGAAAAGGAAAATCTGGGCCCTGTTGCACCCTATTTCATCGATGCCGATGCGCAGTCGAACCCCGGTAACCTGCCGGTTGGCGGCCTGACGGTGGTGAAGTTTCGCAACAGCCACCTTTCCTATGCCATCACATGGTTTGCGCTGGCGGCTATGGTTGCCGGTGCCGCCATTTTCGTCTCGCGGCACGAGCGCAGATCATCAAACATGTAGAGCGTGGCCAAGCGCCTTCATGCTGGCCTCGGCAAAGCCTTCGCCCAAGGTCGGGTGGGCATGGATCGTTGCGGCGATATCTTCCAGACGTGCACCCATTTCCACCGCCTGAGCAAAAGCTGCCGACAGTTCCGAAATACCGGCTCCGACTGCCTGAATGCCCAAGATGACGTGATTGTCCGCGCGGGCAACCACGCGCACTATGCCATCATCGCGTTCCATCGTCATGGCGCGGCCATTGGCCTGAAACGGGAAAAGGCCAGTCTGGATATTATGCCCGGCCTTGCGCGCTTCATCGAGCGAAAGGCCAACGGTCACGATTTCCGGGTCGGTAAAGCAGACAGCGGGGATGCACCGCTTGTCTCAGGCATGTTTACCGCCCGCAATTATTTCGGCCACCATTTCTCCTTGCGCCATGGCGCGGTGCGCTAGCATCGGTTCGCCGGTGACGTCGCCAATGGCATAAATCCCGCGCATGGAGGTGCGGCAGCGATCATCGATGCGGATGAAACGGCCATCCATATCCAGCCGGATTTCGCTTAAGCCCCAGCCATCCGTCTGCGGCTTGCGCCCGACGGTCACGAGGATCTTGTCAGCCTCAATCGCCTTGACGGCACCGTCCTGCGTGCGGATTTCCAGCGCCTTGCCGTCCGCGGACAGCCCTTTGGCGGACGTTCCGGTCAGTACCTCCACCCCAAGCGTCTTGAGGCGCGCCATTACGGGGCGGGTCAGTTCCGCATCATATTGGGGAAGAATCCGGTCGGTCGCTTCCACGACCATCACCCTGGAGCCAAGTTTGGCGAAGGCCGTTCCAATTTCAAGCCCGATATAACCGCCGCCAACCACGGCCAGCCGCTCCGGTATCTTTTCCAGAGAAAGCGCCTCGGTGGAGGAGATGATATTGCCGCCGAAGGGCAAAGCCTGAATTTCGACCGGCACCGAGCCGGTTGCGATCACGATGTTTTCAGCATGAATGGTCTGGCGGCCCGTATCCGTATCGACCAGCACCGTCTTGCCATCCTGAAAGCGCGCCTGCCCCTGAAACATGCGCACGCGCGACCGCTTCAAAAGCCCGGCAACGCCACTGTTCAGCCGATGGACGATTCCATCCTTCCATTCCAGCGTCCGGGCGAAATCGATGGCCGGGTTTTGCGTCGTGATGCCAAGCGGGCTTTTGGCCGCGAAAGTGGTGAGGCGATGAAATTCATCTGCCGCATGGATCAATGCCTTGGACGGAATGCAGCCGACATTGAGGCAGGTGCCGCCAAGGCGCGTCTTTTCCACCAGCACCGTATCGATGCCAAGCTGGCCTGCGCGAATGCCGCATACATAGCCGCCGGGACCGCCGCCGATAATCAGAAGTTTGCAGGAAATCTCGCTCGTCTGGTCATCCCTCTACAAAAATCATGGCAGGCGTTTCGAGCAGGCTTTTCAGCTTCTGCACGAAGACGGCAGCGTCCCAGCCGTCGATGACCCGGTGATCGAAACTGCATGAAAGGTTCATCATCTTGCGCGGCACGAATTGCGTGCCATCCCACATCGGACGAACGGCCATCTTGTTGATGCCGACAATTGCCACTTCAGGCCGGTTGATGATCGGCGTCGTGGCAATGGCGCCAAGAGGCCCAAGGGATGTGATGGTGATGGTGGAACCGGTCAGCTCCTCACGCTTGGCTGTTCCGTTGCGCGCGGCCTCGGTAACACGGGAAAGCTCGGTCGCCGCCGCAAACACGCTCATGCTTTCGGCATGGCGCACGACGGGCACAATGAGGCCATTCGGCGTCTGCGTGGCGATGCCGACATGCACGCCGCCAAACTGGCGGATAATATCCGCCTCATCGTCAAAATGCGCGTTGAGGCCCGGCTGTTCCTTCACCGCCTTTACGATTGTGCGGATGATGAACGGCAGAAGTGTGAGGCGTGGGTGCCCCTCCTTCTTTTCATGGTTGAGGCCGTTGCGCAGCTCTTCAAGCTGGGTGACGTCCACTTCCTCGACAATGGTGATATGCGGAATGTGGCGCTTGGCTTCCGCCATGCGCTCCGCAATCTTGCGCCTGAGGCCGATGACCTTGATTTCATTGATGGATGTATCGGCTGCATAGCCGGAGAGTGCCGGAGCGGCACCGCTTTCCATCTGGAAAAACGCATCCAAGTCTTCATGCGTGATGCGCCCGGCCGGTCCGGTGCCGCGAACGCGGCGCAGATCGATGCCCGCATCACGCGCGCGTAGCCTCACCGACGGCGTGGCGAGCGGCTTTTCGCCTTCGGGGCGCAATGGGCCAGCACCGGTGAACGGGCGACCAGCATTTTCACGCTTCGGCGCGGCAGGTTTTTCCGGCACAGGCGTTTGCAGAAGAACCGGCGCTTCCGGGACTGCAGCAGCAGGCGCGGTCGGCTCAGCCGCCTGCGGTTGCGGTTCTTCGGCTTTTTCCGTCGCACCGCCTTCAATCTCAAGGCGCACGAGTTCGGAGCCAACAGCGATCTTCTCGCCCACTTCGCCGTTAATGGCGATCACCTTGCCTGCGCGTGAGGAGGGAATTTCCACCGTCGCCTTGTCGGTCATGACAGCAGCGAGAAGATCGTCCTCGCGCACGATGTCGCCCACTTTCACATGCCATTCGACAAGTTCTGCTTCCGCAACGCCTTCGCCAACATCAGGGAGCTTGATTGCAAAATGAGCCATTTAAGCCTCCATGATCGATACGAGCGCGCGACCGACGCGGTCCGGGCCGGGGAAATAGGCCCATTCCTGTGCATGGGGATAAGGCGTGCCCCAACCGGTGACGCGCATGATCGGCGCTTCCAGATGATAGAAGCAATCGCGCTGAACGAGTGCGGCAAGCTCCGCGCCATAACCACAGGTCAGCGTCGCCTCATGCACGATAATGCATCGCCCGGTCTTCTTCACCGAAGCCATGATCGTTTCAGTGTCGAGCGGCAGCAACGTGCGCAGATCGATGACTTCCGCATCGACGCCGGTTTCTTCGGCAGCCGCCAAAGCCACATGAACCATGGTGCCATAGGCCAGCACCGTCACATCGCTGCCTTCGCGGCGGATCGCGGCCTTGCCGAGCGGCACGGTATAGTAGCCTTCCGGCACCTCGCCCAGATCATGCTTCTTCCATGACGTGACCGGCTTGTCATGATGGCCATCGAACGGGCCGTTATAAAGGCGCTTCGGCTCGAACATGATGACCGGATCGGGATCTTCGATAGCTGCGAGCAGCAGGCCCTTAGCGTCGGCAGGCGTTGACGGCATAACGGTCTTGAGGCCGGAAACATGGGTAAATAGCGCCTCAGGGCTCTGGCTATGGGTCTGTCCGCCGTAAATACCGCCGCCGGAAGGCATACGGATCACGATCGGGCAGGTAAATTCGCCTGCCGAACGATAGCGAAGGCGCGCGGCTTCCGAAACGATCTGGTCATAGGCCGGATAGACATAATCGGCGAACTGCACTTCGATGCAGGGCCGCAGGCCGTAAACGGCCATGCCGATTGCCGTGCCGACGATGCCAAGCTCGCTGATCGGCGCATCGAAGCAGCGTTCCTTGCCGTATTTCTTCTGCAATCCGGCGGTGCAGCGGAAGACGCCGCCGAAATAACCGACATCCTCGCCGAACACGACCACTTTTTGATCGCGTTCCATGGCAATGTCGTGGGCGTTCTGGATCGCCTCGATCATGGTCATTTTCGTCATAGATTACTTCCTCCGCATTTCCGAACGGATCGAAGCAGGATCAGAAACCAGTCCAGTGGACTGGTTTCCCTACGTAGGCGCTTCACACTTTTCCTGGAAATGCTCAAAACCCCGCCTCCTGACGCTGGCGGATAAGATGCGGCGGCGTTTCGGCATAGACATCCTCGAACATGTCGCGCATGGAGGGCTTACGGCCATCATGCAGCGTGCCGATGGCTTCCGCCTCGCGCTGCGCACTCACCACAATATCCATCACCTCGGCTTCCGCCTGCTTGTGGCGCTCTTCCGACCACACGCCGCGCTTAATGAGGTGGTTCTTGAGCCGCAGGATCGGATCGCCAAGCGGCCATGCGTCATTTTCCGCCTTGGGGCGATAGGCGGACGGATCGTCCGAAGTGGAGTGCCCGCCGGCGCGATAGGTCACATATTCCACGATGGTCGGGCCGAGATTGCGCCGCGCGCGTTCGACCGCCCATTTCGCCACCGCATGGACGGCCAGATAGTCATTGCCATCGACGCGCAGCGACGGAATGCCGAAGCCGTGGCCCCGCGCCGCAAAAGTGCCGGAACCGCCGCGCGCAATGCCCTGAAAGGTGGAAATAGCCCATTGGTTGTTGACGATGTTCATCACCACCGGGGCCTTGTAGGTCGAGGCGAAGACCAGTGCGGCGTGGAAATCGCTTTCCGCCGTCGAGCCGTCACCGATCCATGCGGCGGCAATCTTCGTGTCGTGGCTGATGGCCGATGCCATCGCCCAGCCGACGGCCTGCGTATATTGCGTCGCCAGATTGCCGGAAATGGTGAAAAAGCCATGCTCTTTCGAGGAATACATCACCGGAAGCTGGCGGCCTTTCAGCGGGTCCTGCTCGTTGGAGAATATCTGGTTCATCATCGTGACGAGGGGATAGTCGTCCGCGATGAGAAGGCCCGCCTGGCGGTAGGTCGGGAAATTCATGTCGCCCTTGCGCAGCGCCTTGCGGAAGGCGCAACTCACCGCCTCTTCACCCAGATGCTGCATGTAGAACGAGGTTTTGCCCTGACGTTGCGCCATCATCATGCGCGCATCATAGGCACGCAACATCATCATGTGACGAAGCCCGTCCTTCAGTTCCTCGTCGGTAAGCGTGCCCGCCCATGGGCCAACCGCCTCACCTTCCCGGTTCAGCACGCGGATGATGCTGAACGCCATATCGCGCATGGCTTCCGGCTTTTCATCGATTTCGGGCCTGCGCACGCTGCCTGCACGGGGAATCTTGACGTGGGAGAAATCCGGCGCATCACCCGGGCGCCATTCCGGCTCGGGAACATGCAGTGAAAGTACGACATCATCGCTCATGCGGGCACACCTCGCAAAACTGGCATGGATAGTCGAATGAGAGATTATAGGCGGCAAACGCAAAATCACGACCGTGCCTGCACAGCAAACCTTTGCAGCCATTTCGGCAAGGTTTCCCACTACCCTGCTGGCGTATCTTCCCAAAGGAAAACCGACAACGCCTCCCATGCGACGCGAAGCCGACTTTTCCTCCTCAAGCTTCACCTTTTTAGGGTGGAACGGCTTTCAAAATAAAGCAAGAATATTTTTCATCGCTAAGTCCTGTTTTATTCGCAACCGGTTCGTCCGGCCGAGGTTTAGCTCCGCCTGGCCTGCGAAGAAATAAGCTTATTTCCATGATTTATAGGCGGTTTTATATGGAAAGAATTCGCGCCTTCCAGCGCAATATTCTTGCCTATCATTGCCGATAACGTCAGTACCGGTTGGTACTGTTTGCGCTCCCGCCACAGCTTTAAGAATAAGAAAATAGTATGAGGTGCGATATTCTGTCCACATCTCTCTTTGCGGACGACCAGAATTCGGATCGCGATTCTCATCTCAAAACGCAAAAACCGCGCCGGTCAGGCGCGGTTTTCAATTGTGGGATTATGCCAAAGAAGATCAGCGGATCGCTTTGCCTGCCTCATCGAAACGATGGGTCTTGCCTTCTTCCGGGGTGAGGAAGATCACATCATCTTCATTATAGTGCTGCTCACCGAACAGGCGGGCAGTGACAAGACCTGCCGTTTCTGTCTCGACATAGAGGATCGTATCGGCACCCAGATGCTCGGCATGGATGACCTTGCCTTTCCACGTTCCGCTCTCGCGGCTGACAGAAAGATGTTCGGGGCGAATGCCAATCGTCCTGGCGCCCGTCGCGCCGATGCGCGCGGCCTCAATGAAGTTCATCTGCGGCGAGCCGATAAAACCGGCAACGAACAGATTATCCGGGCGGTTATAAAGCTCCATCGGGGAGCCGATCTGCTCTATGCGGCCGGCATTCAGCACCACGATACGGTCGGCGAGCGTCATTGCCTCGACCTGATCGTGGGTCACATAGATCATCGTTGCTTTCAACTCACGATGCAATTTGGCAATTTCAAGCCGGGTCTGCACACGAAGCGCGGCATCAAGGTTCGACAGCGGTTCGTCGAAAAGGAACAATTCCGGGTTGCGCACCAATGCGCGCCCAATGGCGACGCGCTGGCGCTGGCCGCCTGAAAGTTCCGCCGGGCGACGCGCAAGGTAAGGCTCCAGCGCCAGCATGGCGGAAGCCTTGGCCACACGGCCTTCAATCTCATCTTTCGGCGCACCGGCCTGTTTGAGACCAAGCCCCATATTGGCCTTAACGGTCAGATGCGGATAAAGCGCATAAGACTGGAACACCATGGCAATGCCACGTCTGGAAGGCGGCGTGACGGTCACGTCCTCACCATTGATGAGCACCTGCCCGGCGGACACGTCTTCGAGACCCGCGATGGAGCGCAGCAGGGTTGATTTACCGCAACCGGAAGGACCGACGAAGATGATGAACTCCCCGTCATTCACTTCCAGATTGATGTCCTTGAGAACTTCCTGTGCACCGTAGCGCTTATGTACCGATTTGAGTTGCAGCGATCCCACGTAACAAATTCCCTTAAAGTTTCACCGGCTTACAGCTTGACAGGCTGGCCGGAACGCACGCTTTCGTCAGCGGCAAGACAAATGCCCAGCGATTGCAGCGCGTCGTTCATATGACGGTCATGGTCGAGGTTTTCACGGATAGCTTTCAGCATGAAAGCCTGTTCGCGCTCGCAAAGCTCCTGATGGCCCGGCTCATCCGCCATGGAAAGATTGGTATCCGGGTGCAGGAACCTGCCATCTGCGTCCCGCTCCGCGCGGTGGATGCGGATATTCGCGGTTTTCGTATGCGCATCCACATCATCAGACTTAGTGACGGCCTCGTTCATGACGATGGAAACACAGCCGTTCGGCGAAATCACATCCTTCACAAAGAAGGCGGTTTCCGACATCATCGGCCCCCACCCAGCCTCATACCAGCCAACCGTGCCGTCATCGAACAGAACCTGGAGATGGCCGTAATTATACATATCCGGCTTGATCTCGTCGGAGAGCCGCATGCCCATGCCGCGCACTTCTACCGGCCGGGCGTCGGTGATCTGGCACATGACGTCCACGTAATGCACACCGCAATCGACGATCAGCGACGTCGTGTTCATCAGGTTCTTGTGCGTTTCCCAGGTTGCACCGCTCGACTGCTGGTTCAGGTTCATGCGGAAGACATAAGGCCCGCCAAGCTTGCGCGCCTCTTCTATCAGCCGCATCCATGAAAGGTGATGGCGCAAGATGTAGCCGATAACGAGTTTACGCCCGTTGGCCCTTGCACAGTCGATTACCCGGCGTGCATCTTCAACCGTTGTTGCCAGCGGCTTCTCGACGAACACGTCCGCGCCCTGCTCCATGGCCGCAATGGCATATTCGGCATGGCTTTCCGAATAGGTGGCGACACAGGCCAGATCGGGCTTCAGCTCTTTCAGCGCCTCATGGAAGGACGGATGAATGATGTAGCCCGCCAGTTCATCTGGCACCGGAACCTTTGTGCGGTTGACGAGCCCGACGATTTCAAAACCCGGATTGCGGTGATAGGCAAGGGCATGGCTGCGGCCCATATTGCCGAGGCCGGCTGAAAGAACGCGAACAGGAGCCTGATTTTCTGAACTCATTTTACCGCTCCAGCCGTAATGCCACGGATCAACTGCCGCGAGAAGAGAACATAGAGAATGAGGATCGGGAACATCGCCAATGACAGGGCCGCGAGGACTGCATTCCAGTTGGTGACGAACTGACCGATGAAAAGCTGTGCGCCAAGCGTAACGGTCTTGGTGGCCTCGCTGGGCGCGAGGATGAGCGGGAACCAGAGATCATTCCAGATCGGGATCATGGTAAAGACGGCGACGGTAGCCATGGCGGGACGGATCAGCGGCAACACCAGCTTGAAGAAGATCGCATATTCCGACATGCCATCTATTCGCCCGGCATTTTTCAAGTCATCCGAAACGGTTCGCATGAACTCGGAGAGAATGAAGATCGCAAGCGGCAACCCTTGCGCCGTATAGACAAGTATGAGTGCCGTCAGCGTATTGACCAGCCCTGCTGCAACCATTCCCTGCAACAGTGCGACCGTGCCAAGCCGGATCGGGATCATAATGCCGATTGCCAGATAGAGCCCGGTCAGCATATTGCCGCGGAAACGATATTCGGCGAGCGCGAAGGCCGCCATCGCGCCAAACAGGATGACGAGAAAAATACTGACAACCGTGACAATTGCGCTGTTCTGGAAATAGGTCAGGAACGAACCTTGCTTCAGAACGGTTTCATAACCGATGAGGCTAAAGCTTTCCGGCGTAGGAAACCGCAACGGCTCACGGAAGATCGCATTGCGGCTCTTGAAGGAATTGATCAGCGTCAGCGCCACCGGAAACACGGCGATCAACATATAGAAGATCAGGGTCGCGTGAACGAGTGCGGTACGAACGGGTGAAGTGCGTGCTTTCGACATGGTACTCGCTCCTCAGAACTGATAGCGGCGCATACGGCGCTGGATGCCGAACAGATAGAGCGACACACCGGCCAGAATGATGAGGAACATCACCGCGGCGATGGTTGCGCCCATGGATGGATTGCCAAGCTGGAGCTGGAAGCCGAAGAAGGTGCGATAAAGGAACGTGCCCAGAATATCGGTCGCCTTGTCGGGCCCTGCCAGCGCGCCTTGCATCGAATAGATCAGATCGAAAGCATTGAAATTGGCAACGAAGGTCATCACCGAGATCAGGCCGATGGATGGCAGGATGAGCGGCAGCTTGATCTTGAAGAACTGGCTCCAGCCGGTAATGCCGTCGCATTCGGCGGCTTCGACGATTTCCTCGGGAATATTGAGAAGTGCTGCATAGATCAGCATCATCGGAATACCGACGAACTGCCAGACGGAAACGAGCGAGACGGTGACGAGCGCCGTATCAGCCTTGCCGAGCCATGGCGCAAAAGCCCATTTGAGGCCCACAAGGTCCATCATCCATGGCGCCACGCCCCAGATGGGTGACAGGATGAGCTTCCAGATGAAGCCCACGATGACGAAGGAAAGCAGTGTCGGAAGGAAAAGTGCCGTGCGATAAAACGCGGAGAAACGCAGCCTCGGCAGAGACAGCATGGCCGCGAGAAAAATGCCGATGGGATTTTGCACCAGCATATGAATAAGGAAGAATATGACGTTGTTTTTCAACGCATTCCAGAAGTCGCGTGACCAATTCGGGTCGCCGAACAGAGCCTCAAAATTGGCCAGCCCGACGAAGACGCGCTGCCCGTCCACGACATTATAGAAAGCTTGCCGCAATGTCTCGATCAGCGGCAGCACCATCACGGCGGTATAGATTAGGACGCAGGGCAGAAGGAACACAGCTATGTGCC